>CAWCVF010000012.1:0-37573 GCA_963798835.1 uncultured Actinomycetota bacterium
ATCGGGACAAACGGTTTGTGATCTTTCCGGTGAAGCGTTTGTCGATCTTGGCTTCGAGATCGTGGCAACCGAAGGACGGCATCGATGCTGTGCCGCCACGGCGCCGTGGTGACCACCGTCAGGAAGTCCAGCCAGGTGTCGGCCCGGACGGCGAGAAGACGATCGTGCAGGCGATCTTGGACGTCAGGTCGACATGATCTTCAACACGCCGAACGGCCTGAAGAATCGAACGCCGGCCCCGGTTTGATGGTGACGAGATTCGAACCGCAGCCGTGCTCCGCAATATCCCCCGCGTACGACTGTGCCGGGGGTCGCGCGCCGTGCAGGCATCGAGGCGATCATCGCCGGCAATGTGACGGTCCGATCCCTGCAGTCCTGGAGCCGGAACCATCCGTGATCATCGATCTCGGCTACCGGCGCATCCTGCGTCCCCTGCTGTTTCGGGCGTACGACGGAGACGCGAACGCGTTCACGAGCGAACGCTTGCGGCCATCGCCACGGCCGGACGGAGTGCGCAGACCCGCGCAGCACTTGCCGCGTTCTGCGCCCGGCATCGTCAGCCGGCCACCGTCGCCGGAATCCGGTTTCCGGCTTGGTCGGACTTGCGGCCGGCATGGACAAGGACGGCATCGGCATCAAGACTTGGGGGTCGCTCGGATTCGGCTTCGCCGAGCTCGGAACGGTGACAGCCCGACCCCAGCCCGGCAACGACAAACCCCGGCTGTTCCGGCTTCCCGACAGTGCAGCGATTCTCAACCGGATGGGTTTCAGCAACCGGGTGCTCAGGCCCTCGCCGATCGACTCGCGACTGCCGGCGCAGCCCGCGGCAATCTCGCAGTCGGCATCCCAATCGGAATCTCAATCGGCAAGACCAAGAACGTAGCGTTGGCCGACGCGACCGAGGACTACCTCGTTTCACTGCGCACCTTGGTGCCATATGCGGATTACGTCGCGGTGAACGTCTCCAGCCCGAATACGCCCGGCCTGCGCTCGCTGCAAGATGCCGAGGCCCTGGCCGAGCTCATCCGAGCGCTGGTCGGTGAGGCATGGCGGCTCGCTGCCGGATGTCCGCCGGTGCCGATCTTCGTCAAGGTGGCGCCAGACCTGACGGAGTCAGCATTGGACGATGTCGTGAGCGTATGTAGCGACGCCGGAGCAGAAGGCATGATCGCAACGAACACCACCCTGAGCCGCGATGGGCTCCTCGCCGATCAGTCGCACGTCGCGGAGGCTGGCGGCCTGTCGGGAACTCCGCTGACCAGACGTGCCCGCGAAGTCGTACGCCTCCTCGCTGCTCGCACGTCGCTGCCGATCATCGGGGTGGGCGGCATCATGAGCCGTGACGACGGCCAGGCAATGCTGGACGCGGGCGCCAGCCTGCTGCAGATCTACACCGGCTACGTCTACGCCGGCCCAGCACTTGTCGACGATCTGAACCGCCTGGAACCGGATCGCGCGCCGACGTGCTGAGGAGGAGGGAGGCGACATGCTTTTCGTCGGCGAGCGACGACGAAGTAGGCGGCTTTCAAGCGCGATCCGCGCGGAGCGAGCCGTGGCGAGTGGAGCAATCAATATGGGCGAACTGATTAAGTCCTATGGCGAACGCCTGGAGGCACTGATCGCCGAACGCGGCCCGCTCTGTGTCGGCGTCGATCCGCATCCCGGCGTGCTGTCCTCGTGGGGCCTGCCTGCCGATGCCCGCGGCTTGGAGCGTTGTGCCCGTGGCATGGTCGATGCGCTGGGCGCCATTGTGCCGGTGTTCAAACCTCAGTCGGCCTTCTTCGAGGCGTACGGTGCCCCCGGCATCGCGGTGCTGGAACGCACCCTGGCTGACATCAAGGCGGCCGGAGCGATTTCGCTGCTCGATGTGAAGCGCGGGGACATCGGCTCGACCATGGACGCGTACGCGGCGGCCTATCTCAGCGATGGCTCGCCGCTGGCCGCGGACGCCATCACACTCAGCCCGTACCTCGGTTTCGGCACGCTGGATGGTGCCATCGAGTTAGCCGATCGAAGTGGTCGTGGGGTCTACGTCCTGGCCCTGACCAGCAATCCCGAAGGTGCGCAGGTCCAGCATGCTCGCGGAGCGGATAGGCGTACGGTCGGCCAGCTGATCGTGGATGAAGCCGCAGCCCGTAACGCCCGCTATCTCCAACCAGGAGCCAGCCTGGGCCCGGTCGGAATCGTGGTCGGCGCCACGATCGGAGAGACCGGCACGGACTTCGCCAAGCTCGATGGGTCCATCCTTTCCCCAGGCATCGGAGCCCAAGGTGGTACGGCTGCAGATATCGCGACGGTCTTCGCCACAGCGGCCCGCTTTGTGCTTCCGTCCAGCAGCCGCGAAGTGATGTCGGCCGGACCACAACCAGCAGCATTGCAGGCTGCTGCGACACGGACGCTAGGCGAGATGAAAGCAGCCCTCAGGTTGAGGTAAGTTCTCAAGCCTCCACATCCTGGCCCACGAGGACGCGACCTGTGACGATACCCCCGCTGAGCGACGAGCAGCGTCAACAGGCGCGCCATGCTGCGACTGAGGCTCGACGCCGACGCGCCGAGATCAAGCAGACTCTCCGCTCAGGCGAACGCAACCTCGCTGAGGTACTCGACCTTGCCGAGAACGACGACGTCATTGCCCACGCAAAGGTCATCGACGTGTTGAAGGCACTACCGCGGGTCGGCGCAGTCCGGGCAACCAAGGTCATGCAGAGGCTTGATATCGCCTCGAACCGGCGGCTGCGGGGCTTGGGCAAGCACCAGACCGCGGCGCTGATCGCCGAGTTCTCCGACCGGTCCGCACCGCCCCGCACGCAGCAATCCTGACTTCGCAGTCGTGACTCGGGCCCGCCTCACCGTGCTCTCAGGACCGACTGCGGTAGGCAAAGGGACCGTCGTCACACGCCTGATGGAGCTCCATCCGGAGATCTTCATCTCAGTGTCCGCCACCACCCGTCCACCGCGGCCGAGCGAAATCGATGGGGTGCACTACCACTTCGTTTCTGACGAGCAATTCGATGCCTTGATCGCAGCTGACGCGTTGCTGGAATGGGCAGTGGTGCACGGCACGCACCGATACGGCACGCTCCGCGCGCCAGTTCTGGAGGCGATTGCTGCCGGGCGTCCAGCGCTGTTGGAAATCGATCTACAGGGGGCGCGGCAGGTCAAAGCGACCTTGCCCGAGGCCCGATTCGTCTTTCTGGCGCCACCTTCGTGGGACGAGCTGGTCCATCGCCTTGTCGGGCGCGGCACCGAATCTGCCGCGCAGCGGGAACGGCGACTGGAGACCGCTCGGGCTGAGATGGCCGCTCAGGCCGAGTTCGACGACGTCGTGGTGAACTCCGAAATCGACCAGGCGGTTGAAGACTTGGTAGCCTTGGTGCGTCTCTAGCCGGACAGGTGCTTCGGCGTGTGCTAATCCATCCTGATGTGACGAACACGACCTCGGCCCGAATCGGCTGACCTGTTCACCAACCAAAGGTTCATACGTGTCTGGAAACCACCCGATCGCGGAGGGCATCACCAATCCACCGATCGACGAATTGCTGAAGCAGTCCGACTCCAAGTACAAGCTGGTGTTGTTCGCTGCCAAGCGTGCTCGTCAAATCAATGCCTACTACTCCCAGCTCGGCGAAGGTCTGCTCGACCACGTCGGCCCGCTGGTCGAGACCACGGTGCAGGAGAAGCCCCTCTCGATTGCCCTCCGTGAGGTGAACGAAGGCAAACTGCGGGTCACCGACATCGACCCGGACGCACCGGAAGACGAGGACCCCGCAACGCGTTTCGAGCCTGCCTGAGCAGCCGCATCTGGTGAGGTGACGGGAGGCCGGGATGAGTCGGATCGTTCTCGGGATTGCTGGAGGCGTTGCCGCGTACAAGGCCTGTGAACTTCTGCGTCGGCTGCAAGGCGCCGGCCACGAGGTCACAGTGGTGCCGACTGCAGCCGCTCTGGAGTTTGTCGGCGTCGGTACGTGGGCAGCACTGTCCGGTCAGCCAGTGCATACCTCGGTCTTCGACGACGTTCATCTGGTGCCGCACGTCAAGATCGGACAGGAAGTCGACCTCGTTTTCGTCGCGCCGGCGACCGCGGACTTGCTGGCCCGCGCGGCGAGTGGGCGGGCCGACGATTTACTCACCAACGTGCTGCTGACCGCGCACTGCCCGATTGTCTTCGCACCGGCCATGCACACCGAGATGTGGCTGCACGCCGCCACGCAGGCCAACGTGAGCACGCTGCGAAGTCGCGGGGCCGTTGTAGTGCGACCCGATGTCGGACGGTTGACCGGACCCGATGCCGGCGTCGGACGGCTGCCTGATCCAGCCGAACTTTTCGCCGTTGCCGCCTCGGTGCTCGCGGACCCGGGCACCGCGGTCCGCGCCGCGAGCCAGGACATGGCAGGTCTGAAGGTTGTGGTGAGCGCTGGTGGGACTCGGGAGCGGCTGGATCCGGTTCGCTTTATCGGCAATTCGTCCTCGGGTCTGATGGGCTGGGCGCTTGCCAGAGCTGCGGTGCTGCGCGGTGCCGAGGTGCGATTGGTCGCAGCCAATGTCGGACTGCCTGCACCGCCCGGTGCCGAAGTAGAGGCGGTGGGCTCGACTGCCGATCTGGCCCAGGCCATGGCAGTGGCCACCAAGGGCGCCGATATTGCCGTGATGGCGGCGGCGCCGGCGGACTTCACTCCTGCCGCTGCCAGTCAGACCAAGATCAAAAAAACAGCGGATGGAGGGCTGGCGCTGACGCTGGTTCAGACCGTTGACGTACTGGCCAGTCTCGTCCAGGCCAGAACAGACTCACGCCAGATCCTCGTCGGCTTCGCGGCGGAGACTCCCAGCGGAGACCAGACGCTGCTCGATCTCGGGCGCGCCAAGCTCGCTCGCAAGGGTTGTGATCTGCTAGTGCTGAACGAGGTCGGCCCCAACCTTGTGTTCGGCAAGCCTCACAGCCAAATCACGATTTTGAGCGCTGAAGGTGCGGTCGGACCGACGAGTGGCAGCAAAGACACGCTTGCGCATCAAATTTGGGATGAAGCACTCGCATTACGGTCACGCCGGTAGGTTTCCGGGACATGGCACGGAGACTTTTCACATCTGAGTCCGTAACTGAGGGACACCCCGACAAGATCGCTGATCAGATCAGCGACTCGGTGCTCGACGAGATGCTGCGGCAGGATCCCAACAGCCGCGTGGCAGTCGAATGTCTGGTAACGACGGGCCTAGTCGTCGTGGCGGGCGAGGTCACCACCGAGTCCTATGTCGAGATTCCACGAGTCGTACGGGAACGGATTATCAACATCGGTTATGACTCCTCGACGAAGGGCTTCGATGGGGGCTCCTGCGGCGTTGCCATTGCGATCGGCCAGCAATCACCTGATATCGCGCAAGGTGTCGATGTGGCCGTCGAGAGCCGGACGGGGGAGTCGACTGATTTCCTTGATCTGCAAGGAGCTGGCGATCAGGGTTTGATGTTCGGCTATGCCTGCAGCGAGACGCCGTCGTTGATGCCGCTGCCGATCGATGTTGCGCACCGGCTCGCCGAGCAGCTCGCCACGGTCCGCAAAGACGGGACCATGCCGTATCTGCGTCCCGACGGCAAGACCCAGGTGACCGTTGAGTACGACGGTGATCGTCCGGTGCGGATCGATACGGTCGTGCTGTCGAGCCAGCATGCCTCCGACATCGATCTGGATGCCTTGCTCGCTCCTGATGTACGCAAGCATGTCGTCGATCCAGTCCTGGAGCGCTACGACATCGATGTGAGCGACTACCGGCTGCTGGTCAATCCGACCGGCCGTTTCGAGATCGGGGGGCCGATGGGCGACGCCGGCCTCACCGGTCGCAAGATCATCGTCGACAGCTACGGCGGAATGGCGCGTCATGGCGGCGGAGCGTTCTCCGGGAAAGATCCGTCGAAGGTCGACCGATCTGGCGCGTACGCCATGCGTTGGGTAGCCAAGAACGTGGTAGCGGCCGGGCTGGCCGGCCGTTGCGAGGTGCAGGTCGCCTACGCGATCGGCAAGGCTCACCCAGTCGGCTTCTACGTGGAAACCTTCGGGACCGAGCGGGTGCCCGCGGAGCAGATTTCGCAGGCAGTACTCGAGGTCTTTGATCTTCGCCCTGCGGCGATCACTCGTGATCTTGATCTCAAGCGGCCGGTGTATGCCCAGGTGGCCGCGTACGGGCATTTCGGCCGCGAGCTGCCGGGCGTCAGCTGGGAGGGCGTCGACCGAGCCGGTGCGCTCGCCGCAGCCGTTCGCGGCTAATTCTCGGCTTTGTGTCCTGAGCCTGTCGAAGGGCACGCCTCGACGTCCACAGCGCACTTCGACAAGCTCAGCGCGCATGCGTGTCGGTGCCGCCTGCCTATCATCTGGTGTGCCCGAACCGAGCCCGCCTGCGCTACCGGTGGCGAGGGTGGCTGTCGACATGCCGCTCAGCCATCTGGACCGCCTCTTCGATTACGCGGTGACGGCCGAGCAGGATGCGGCGGCGGCGCCTGGAGTTCGGGTACGGGTGCGGTTCGCTGGACGGCTTCGGGACGGCTTCATCCTTGATCGGGTTGCCACGGCTGATCATGAAGGCAGCTTGTCGCCGCTGTTCAAGATCGTCTCACCGGAGCCGGTGCTGACACGTGAGATCGCGACCTTGATCAGAAAAGTCGCTGATCATTATGCGGGCACGTTCGCCGATGTGATGCGACTGGCCGTGCCGCCGCGCCATGCGGCCACGGAGCGAGCCGACCTTGGCAACGTCCAGCCCGAATTTCCGAGTGATCATCCGGAGGGACCGCTGGTCGATTATCCCGCCGGTGCGGGATTCCTGGCAGCTCTGCGGGATGGACGAGGGCCGCGCGCCGTATGGCAGGTGACCCCTAGCGCGACGCTGAGCGGTGACTGGGCTTTGGGTCTGGCCAGCGCAGCGCGGGCCTGTGGCGAGAACGGGCGCGGCGCGGTGATCGTGGTGCCCGACCAGGCCGATCTTGATCGACTACGCAAAGTCTGCACGCAGGTTCTCGGCGCCGCCGGTTTCGCCGTACTTGTGGCCGAGGCTGGACCGGCGGCACGCTACCGGGCGTTCCTGTCCGCGCTGCGCGGGTCGGTGCGAGTCGTCATTGGGAACCGAGCAGCTGCGTACGCACCGGTTCATGATCTTGGTCTGGTGGCACTCTGGGATGACGGCGACGACCTGCTCGCCGAGCAGCGCGCCCCTTACCCGCATACCCGGGAGGTACTGGCGTTGCGGGCTGCCGAAGCGCAGGCGGGCGTCCTTTTCGCGAGCTACGCCAGGACGGCCGAGCTGCAGAGTTGGCTGGAAGGCGGCTGGCTCCGCGAGATCGCAGCAGATCGGGTTTCGGTACGGCATGCCGCGCCGCGAGTACGCGTAACCGCCGACTCCGACTTTGCACTGCAGCGTGACCCAGCCGCCCGCGCGGCCCGGCTGCCGCACGAGGTGTTCGACATGATGCGAGCGACCCTGCCGCAGGGGCCGGTACTGGTGCAGGTGCCTCGGGCCGGCTATCTCGTGGCGTTGGTTTGCCAAGACTGCCGCGAGCCGATGCGATGTGAGTTTTGCGGCGGTCCGACTCGGGGGCAGGCCCGCGAATCTGCCGAAGTCGGGAGCGCTCGTGTGACCTGCGCCTGGTGCGGCAGACCGCAGATCGAGTGGGAGTGTCCCATCTGCGGCTCCCGGCGGGTCCGCGCGCCTGTCGTGGGAGCCGAGCGGACAGCCGAGGAACTCGGCAAGGCCTTTCCCCAGATACCTGTCCGGCACTCCACGGGCGGCAGGCGGCTGGACACGGTCGCTGACAGTGCGGCGATCGTGGTGACCACGCCTGGGGCCGAGCCGCAGGCAGCTGGCGGCTACGCCGGCGCCGTCTTGCTGGACACCGGATTACTGCTGCTGCGTCAGGATCTGCGGGCGGCCGAGGAGGCGTTACGCCGCTGGCTCAATGTGGTCGCGCTGGTCCGCAGCGGCGCGGACGGCGGCTCTGTTATCGCGGTGGGCGAGAGCTCGTCGCGCGCATTACAAGGCCTAGTGCGGGTCGATCCCGGCGGTTTCGCCGCCCGCGAGCTGAGCGAACGAGCCGCTGCACATTTTCCGCCCGCGGTGACGCTGATCACGATCGAAGGTCCTTCGGAAGCGCTGCAGGAATTTGCGGCACTGATTGAGCCAGCCGCGCCTGTTGAGATGCTCGGCCCCGTCGACCTTGACTCATTCGAGCCGCGGGCGGACGACGCCGCGCCCGTCCTGCAACGTCTTATGCTGCGCGCCCCAACATCGGCCGGCGCAAAGCTGGTCCGCGCTGCGAAGGAGGCGACCGCGATCCGGAGTGCTCGAAAGAGCACGAGCGGCCCGCTCCGAATAAGGGTCAATCCGATGACGGTGAATTGAGTCCTGGCTGTCGGGCACCCTGATTATTAGCATGGGTCGGGTCAGAGTGGACGCTGCGTCGGGGCGTCGGTCGCCATAGGTTCCAGCCTCGATACAGGAGGCCATCGTGCTGAGCGGACTGCACGACACGTGTTGCCAGCAACGGAATTGCGTGGGGAGCCCTTGTCGCCCTGGCGGTTGCTCTCATCAACATGGCCATTACCCGGCCGCGCTGCCCGCCGAAGATCATCAATTTGATCTCGGCAGGCCTCTTCCTCGTGCTGACCCTGATCGGATTCTTGGGCGACCGCAGCATCGACGGTTGGCTCTTCGACTGGGCGAGCGGTGTGGTCACCCTCGCGCTTGGCCCGCTGCTCTTCGCGACCATGCCGATCATGCCCTTTACCGAGCAGTACACCCGGGAACGCGTGCCGCGGGAGTACTGGGGCAGACCGATATTCAAAAAGGTCAACCGAGTGCTCAGCCTGGCGTGGGCAGGCGCATCGTGATCATCGGACTGGCCGTTGGAGTCGAGGAACTGCAGCCTTCGGATGCGCCGACACCGCCCTCAGTGAGCGCCTGAGCGGGAAAGACTGCACCCGCTTCTCACGTCTTTCCGCACAAGGCCACATATGTAGGCCGATATTCGGCTCTTTCGAGCCGAATATGCGGCCTTGTGCGGAGAAACGGGCTGGGGAGACTGCATTCACGATCGTGACGGTCGTCAAGAAAGTGTTACCATCGATACCTGCTGAGTTCGCGATCTATGCGCCGCTTCCGCTGCCGAGCGACGCGACCGAAATCGCGGCGTGGATGACGCAAGCCTGTCGACTGACCCGCGTCCTGGAAGAAGGTGCCATGGCTTGACCGACGACCTTGCCGCTCTGGCGGACGCGCTCGACGCGGCCGACTCGCTAGCGACCTTCCGTGATCATTTCGTCGGCTCGGACGATGCCACGATCATCGCCTACTTCGACGGCAACTCGTTGGGTCGTCCGCTGCGGGTAACCGGTGAGCGCATTGGCCGCTTTGTCGAGGAGATCTGGGGAAAACGGCTCATTCGTGCCTGGGACGAGGGCTGGATGGATGATCCGGTACGCGTCGGTGATCAGATCGGTCGCGTGACGTTAGGCGTGGCGCCCGGTCAGACGGTCGTCGGTGACTCGACGAGCGTGATGCTCTACAAGTGGATTCGTGCCGCAGTGGCCAGCCAGCCGGACCGAGACGAGATCATCGTCGACATCGGCAACTTTCCGACCGACCGTTTTGTTGTCGAAGGGATTGCAGCTGAGTTGGGCCTGCAGCCGAGATGGCTCCAGACGGAGCCTGCGAGTGGCGTCACCGTCGAGCAGGTGGCCGAGGTGATCGGACCGCGTACCGCGCTTATCGTGCTCAGCGACGTGGCGTATCGATCCGGGTATCTCTCCGACGTTCCGGCTATTACGGCGGCGGCTCATGATCATGGTGCGCTGGTGTTGTGGGACGTGTGTCATTCAGCGGGGGTGATCCCGCAACAGTTCGAGAATTGGCAGGTCGACTTGGCGGTTGGTTGCACCTACAAGTACCTCAATGGCGGACCCGGCGCACCGGCCTTCGGTTATGTGCGTGCCGATCTGCAGAACCGTCTCCGGCAGCCGATCCAGGGCTGGATGGGTTCGGCAGAGCCGTTCGCAATGGCAGAGCATTACGCGCCGTCCGACAGCATCCGCCGTTTTCTCAGCGGGACTCCGTCGATTCTCGGGATGCTTGCCATCCAAGACATGCTCGCGCTGATTGAACAGGTGGGTCTGGAGGCGATCCGGGCCAAGTCCGTGGCGCTGACGGAGTTCGCGATCCAGGTCTCGGACCGGATGCTCGACCCGCTCGGGGTACGTGTGGGCTCACCTCGGGATCCGGCCCGGCGCGGCAGTCACGTCACACTGGAACATCCGGATTTCCGCGTGACGATAGCGCGGCTCTGGGAGCTCGGAGTCATTCCGGACTTCCGCCCACCGGATGGGCTGCGAATTGGACTGTCGCCATTGAGCACCAGCTTCGCCGAGGTCTATCGCGGCCTCATCGCTGTGCGGGAGGTGCTGTGGCAACAAGCCAGTTAGCCGCGTCTAGTTCGGTACGGCCCGCGAGTATCTCCGATGATGCGGATACGCGACCTGGCAGCGCGACGTCGCTGCTGCGGACGATCATCGGCTGCTATCTGCGCCGGCTTGGCGGCTGGATTGCCAGCCCGGCGTTGACCGAACTCATGACGACCGTCGGGGTGACTCAAGCGCGGACCCGTACCGCCATTTCCCGGGTGCGGAGCAAAGGCCTGCTCGATACGGCCGTACGGAATGGCAGCCCGGGATACGCGCTGGTCCCTGCAGCACTTCCGGCCCTCGTCCGAGGTGATCGGCGGATCTACCCGGCCCGCCAAATGAATGCTTCGGACCGATGGTGTCTGATCTCGTACTCGATTCCTGAGAGTCAGCGGCAACTCCGGCACCAGCTGCGCCGCCGGCTCGCGGCGATCGGCTGCGGGACGGTGTCGGCGGCACTGTGGATCTGCCCTGAGCATCTGGCGTCGGAGGTCGAAGAGATTCTTGACGATCTCGGTGTACGTGGTTCCGCTGCCATCTTTCTGGCTGGCGAAACTCGAGTGGCCGGTGGCATGGAACGTGCGGTCGGGCAATGGTGGGACCTGCCAACGATTGCCGATCGGCATCAAAGCTTCCTGTCCGCGTACGGATCATTGGCCGCAGACCGCTTTACACCCCGCCAGGCGTTTGCGAGCTGGATCGGGTGCGTGGACGCCTGGCGGATCATCCCGTTTGTCGACCCAGGCCTGCCCGCGTCCTGGCTGCCGGCGGACTGGCCGGGCAACTTGTCCGTCCGGCTCTTCGCCGATCTGCGCGAACGACTCGAAGATCTCAGCGGCCGCTACGTGCACCAGGTGACGGCTGACCCGGGCTCCGGCATGGAACGCGGCTCCGGCCCGACGCCCTAGACTCCTCCGGTGCGAATCGTCTTTGGCGGCACTCCCGATGTCGCGATTCCGTCATTGGATGCGCTTGCCGATTCCCGCCATGAGCTGCTCGCTGTGGTCACGCGACCCGACGCCCCAAGCGGGCGCGGCAAGAAGCTCACGCCGAGCCCTGTTGCGCACCGGGCCAGCCAGCTCGGGCTCGAGGTCTTGAAGCCGCAGCGGCCCCGCGACGAGGATTTCGTCGACCGGCTGACCAAACTTGCCCCCGATTGTTGTCCGGTGGTCGCCTACGGCGCGTTGCTTCCGCAGCGTGTGCTCGATATTCCGCGCCACGGATGGGTCAATTTGCACTTCTCGGTGCTTCCGGCCTGGCGGGGGGCGGCACCGGTGCAGCGTGCGATCCTCGCGGGAGACCAGGTCAGCGGCGCGACCACATTCCGGATCGTGCTCGAACTGGATGCCGGACCGATCTTCGCGTCCGTCACCGAGCCGATTCGGCCGGAGGACACCTCCGGTGATCTGTTGCATCGCCTCTCGCTGAGTGGCGCCCACCTGCTGGTGTCGACTCTGGACGGGATCGAGGATGGCACCCTTACGCCGTCGCCTCAGCCGGAAACCGATGCTCAGGTGAGCTACGCCTCCAAGATCACAGTGGACGATGCCGAGATCGATTGGAACCAGCCGGCCGATGTCATCGATCGGCTGATTCGCGCCTGCTTCCCAGCTCCGGGAGCCTGGACGACCTTCAACGGCGATCGGTTCAAGATCAACTTCGCGTTGCGGTCCGATGTCGTCCTGGCGCCCGGCGCGCTAGAGATCACGAAGCGGTCCGTGCACGTCGGCACCGCGACTCGAGCGCTGGAGCTTGGTGAGGTGCAAGCGCAAGGCAAGAAGCCGATGGCTGCTGCCGATTGGGCGCGCGGCGTCAGTTTCGGACGAGAGCCGAGGCTCGGTGGCTCGTCGTCCTGATCGAGCCCGTCGTCCTGATCGAGCACGGCGTCCTGATCGAGCACGGCGGGCCGCATTCGACGCACTGCGCGAGGTGAACGCCGACGGGGCTTACGCCAATCTGATCATGCCGGCGCTGCTTCGTGAGCGTGGCCTGACCGGACGCGACGCGGCATTCGCGACCGAGCTGCTCGCCGGCACCTGCCGCTGGCAGGGCACTTACGACGTGATCATCGCCGCAGCGGCCAGGAGGCAGTTGAACGACTTCCAGCCGGCTGTCGTCGATCTGTTGCGACTCGGGGCGCACCAGATCCTGTCGATGCGGGTCCCGACTCAAGCAGCCGTCGCCGCATCGGTCGATCTTGCGGCGCTGACGGTTGGGGAGCGGGTCACCGGACTCACCAATGCCGTGCTGCGCAGGGTTGCCGCGCACACTCGGGACGAGTGGCTTGCTGATCTTGCTAACGGGCTTGACGACCATGATCGGCTGGCGTTGCACACTGCGCATCCGCGCTGGATCGTTGAGGCGTATGCCAACGTGCTGGAGCCGTCGGAGGTCGAGCAGGCGCTGGCTGTCAACAATTTCAGTCCTGAGATCAGCCTGGCAGTCCGTCCTGGCCTCGCCGAGGTTTCAGAGCTGGTTGATAGTGGGGCACGATCAAGTCCGTATTCGCCGTTCGGTGCCCGTTGGCGCGGGGATCCCGCCGATCTTGCGCTCGTCCGGAACGGCCGCGTCGGCGTACAGGACGAAGGGTCCCAGCTGGTCACCTGGGCGTTGACCAGGGCGGTCGCGTCGCCCGGATGGTGGCTAGATCTGTGTGCCGGCCCGGGTGGCAAGTCGGCCTTATTGGCAGGTCTGGCGCGTGCGGACACCAGCAGGCTGCTCGCGGCCGATGTGGCGCCGCACAGGGCGAAGCTGGTTGCTGCTGCCGTACGCGGCTATGCCGGCGGTGGATCTGTTCCGGCCGTGGTGGTTGCTGACAGCACTCGGCCGGCCTGGCGAGTCGGCTCATTTGCCCGCGTACTGGCCGACGTGCCGTGTTCCGGGCTCGGCGCACTGCGGCGGAGGCCCGAATCGCGCTGGCGCCGCGGACCTGCCGACGTGGAGCACTTGCACGCCCTGCAGCGGGCACTGCTTGCTTCAGCGATCGACAGTGCCGCGCCAGAGGGCATCGTGGGCTACGTCACGTGCTCACCACATCGGCGCGAAACCAGCGACGTACTGAACGAAACACTTGCGGTACGCAGCGATGTCGAGATCATTCCGGCAGCGCAGTTGCTGCCGGAGGTTTCCAACGCGGCACTCGGGCCTTATCTGCAGCTCTGGCCGCACCGACACGGCACCGACGCGATGTTCGCGGGTTACCTTCGCAAGATCGGTTAACACTAAAGTCGGCATCGTGGCCATGAGAATCATGCCGAGCCTCCTGTCGGCCGACTTCGCGAACCTGCAGACGGCGATCGAATCGGTGCCGAGCTCGGACGCGATCCACGTCGACGTGATGGACAACCACTTCGTGCCGAATCTGACGCTCGGACTGCCGGTCGTCGAATCGCTCCGCAAGATCACTGACAAGATCTTGGACATTCACCTGATGATCGAGCAACCCGACCGCTGGGCGCCGGCGTACGCCGAAGCTGGAGCGGAATCAGTGACCTTCCATGTCGAGGCAGCCGGGGCGCCGGTCCGCTTGGCCCGCGAGCTACGCAAGATCGGGGCCAGAGCCGCGATGGCTCTCAAGCCGGTAACCCCGATCGAGCCGTACGAAGATCTGCTGCCGGAACTCGACATGGTGTTGATCATGACCGTTGAGCCCGGCTTCGGCGGCCAGAGCTTCCTTGATCTCTGCCTGCCGAAGATCGCCCGCACTCGTGCGATGCTCGACAAGCTGGGCGGCGACATCTGGCTGCAAATCGACGGCGGCGTCTCGGCCGAGACGATCGAACGTTGCGCGGCGGCGGGCGTGGACTCTTTCGTGGCCGGATCATCGGTCTTCGGCGCCGACGACCCCGACGCCGTGGTCACCAAACTCCGCGAGCTGGCAACCGCCGCTGCCTAACCGCTGACTTGTCAGAATTCAGTTGGCCTATAGCCGCACTGGATTCTGACAAGTCGGCGTTGGCTGGTGAGTTAGCCCTGGCGGCGGCGTAGGTAGCGCTCGAATTCGGCGGCGATCGCGTCACCGCTCGCCTCGGGCAGCTCGGTGGCATCCTGCATCTGCTCCAGCGAGGCGACGTACTCGGCCACCTCAGAGTCCTCGGCCGCCAGCTCGTCAACGCCACGCTCCCAGGCACGGGCGAGCTCGGTCAGCTCACCAAGATCAAGGGAGGTGTCCAGCACTCCCTCCAGTTGCGAGAGCAGCGCCAAGGTTGCCTTCGGGCATGGCGGATGCGAGACATAGTGCGGGATGGCCGACCACAGCGTGAGAACGTCTACGCCAGCCCGGCTCAAAGTGTCGCCGAGCACCCCGATGATGCCGGTCGGACCTTCATACGTCGATGGCGCCAGGCCAAGCTGCTTCATCAGCTCGCGGTTCGGCGTCGACACCGACACCGGAATAGGACGGGTATGCGGAGTATCGGCGAGCAGGGCACCAAGCAGATGCACGCGGGTCACGTGCGCCGAGCTGAGCGCAGATGCGATCAAGGTGCTGAACTGCCGCCAGCGCAGATTGGGCTCCAGGCCTTGGACCAAGACCAAGTCGCGGCCGTCCGGAAGTTCGGCGATCTTCAATTCCGTGGTCGGCCAGGTGATCTCGCGCTCATCATCCTCGGTGACCTCCACACGAGGACGGTTGACCTGAAAGTCGTAGAAGTCGTCGGGATCCAGTGCGTAGACCGATTCGGCCTGGTACGTCTCGGCAAGATGTTCGACGGCTCCGGTCGCCGCGTTTCCCGCGTCGTTCCAGCCCCCGAAGGCCATCACCACCACCGGGTCGACCAGATCGCGTAGGTCTCGGCCGGCCGAACTGGGGGATTCGGGCATGTGCTTCACTTTAGCCGTCACGCCGCTGCCGAACTCCCTCTCCACATCGTGGTAGTTGAGTGCAGAGCCAGCTCGCGGCGATTATTCTCGCGAGATGCCCAATGGCCCGAGTGGCTCCGCCTCGCCTGACCTCCGTACGACCCCGTCGGCGGCAGCCGACCTCCGTACGACAATGTCACAGCGAGTGGTCATAGCAGATGGGGCGATGGGCACAATGCTGCAGAGCTATGACCTGACGCTGCACGACTTTGAACAGCTCGAGGGCTGCAACGAAATCCTCAACGTCACGCGTCCCGATATCGTCCGAGCGATTCACGACGCGTATTTCGACGCTGGCGTTGATGCGGTCGAGACCAACTCCTTCGGTACCAATCTTTCTGCGCTGGGCGAGTACGGCATCGCGCACCGCATCCACGAGCTGGCTGAGGCCTCCGCCCGCATTGCCCGGGAATCCGCGGACGCGTACAGCACACCGGAGCGGCAGCGCTGGGTGCTCGGCAGCGTGGGCCCCGGCACGAAGCTGCCAACTCTTGGCCACATCTCCTACGCCCAGCTTCGCGATGCCTATCAGCAGGAAGTGGAAGGCCTGCTCGCCGGCGGTATTGACGCGGTGCTGATTGAGACCTCACAAGATCTGCTGCAAACCAAGGCCGCAACGCTCGGCGCCAAGCGGGCACTGGCGTACGCCGGACGCGATCTTCTGGTGATCGTCCACGTGACTGTCGAGACCACCGGCACCATGCTGCTCGGCTCCGAGATCGGTGCAGCGCTCACCTCACTCGAGCCGCTCGGCATCGACATGATCGGACTGAACTGTGCGACCGGCCCGGCTGAGATGAGCGAGCATCTGCGGCACCTCTCCCGGTACGCGTCGATCGGCGTCAGCTGTATGCCCAATGCCGGACTGCCGCAATTGACGGCCAGAGGGGCGGTCTATCCATTGCAGCCGGTCGAGCTCGCCGATGCTTTGGAGCAGTTCGTTGGCGAGTTTGGCCTCGGGCTGGTCGGCGGCTGCTGCGGTACCGGACCTGAGCACCTCCGGCACGTGGTCAAGCGACTGGAGGGACGACCTGCGGCGGATCGTTCGCCGCGCCACATCGCCGCCGCCGCGTCCTTGTACGCCGACGTGCCGTTCCGGCAAGACATCAGCTACCTCTCCATCGGGGAGCGGACCAACGCCAACGGGTCCAGGGCGTTCCGCGACGCTCTGCTGGCTGAGCGCTGGGACGATTGCGTCGACATCGCCCGGTCCCAGATCCGCGACGGCGCCCACATGCTCGATCTCAACGTCGACTACGTCGGGCGGGATGGCGCGGCGGACATGCGCGAGCTGGCATTTCGGCTGGCGACGGCATCGACGCTGCCGATCGTGCTGGATTCCACGGAGCCAGCCGTATTGCTGGCCGGTCTGGAACGGCTTGGCGGCCGCGCAGTGATCAACTCGGCCAACTATGAGGACGGCGACGGCCCCGATTCACGATTCACCCGGGTGATGAATCTGGTCGCCGAGCACGGTGCCGCCGTGATCGTGCTGACCATTGACGAGGAAGGCCAGGCGCGGACGGCGGAATGGAAGGTCCGTGTCGCCCAGCGAGCGATTACCGACATCACCGAGAAATGGGGACTGCGCCAGGGCGACATCATTCTCGATTGCCTCACCTTCCCGATCGCCACGGGTCAGGAGGAAACGCGCCGGGACGGCGTCGAGACGATTGAAGCGATCCGCGAAGTGAAGCGGCTCTTTCCGGACGTACAGACGACCCTCGGCCTGTCCAACGTCTCCTTCGGTCTGAATCCCGCGGCCCGCGTCGTGCTCAATTCGGTGTTTCTGAACGAGTGCATCGAGGCCGGCCTGGATTCTGCCATCGTGCACGCCGCCAAGATCATTCCGATGGCCCGGATCCATGATGAGCAACGGGAAGTGGCACTCGACATGGTCTATGACCGGCGTCGACCGGCCACTGATACCGAGCCCGCGTACGACCCACTGCAACGCTTCCTCGAGCTCTTCGAAGGTGTCACGACGGCCGACGCCAAAGCCGAGCGTGCCGCCGAGATGCTCAAGCTGCCCGTCGGCGAACGACTGCAGCGCCGCATCATCGACGGCGAAGGCAAGGGACTCACCGATGATCTTGATATCGCTATGGCGGAGGGAAAGCCGGCGATGGAGATCATCAACACTGACCTGCTGGCCGGCATGCGGGTGGTCGGCGAGCTTTTCGGGTCGGGCCAGATGCAGTTGCCCTTTGTGCTGCAGTCCGCTGAGGTGATGAAGACCGCGGTCGGTTACCTCGAGCCACACCTGGAGAAGACGGACGCGCGCGGCAAGGGCACCATCGTGCTCGCCACTGTCAAGGGCGACGTGCACGACATCGGCAAGAATCTGGTCGACATCATCCTCACCAACAACGGCTACACCGTGGTGAACCTGGGGATCAAGCAGCCGATCAGCTCGATCATCGACGCCGCCGAAGAGCATCACGCCGATGCCATCGGAATGTCCGGGCTGCTGGTGAAGTCGACCGTGGTGATGAGGGAGAACCTGGAGGAGCTCAACAAGCGGGGGATTGCGACCGCGTACCCGGTGTTCCTGGGCGGTGCAGCACTCACTCGGGCGTACGTGGAGCAAGATCTTCGAGAGGTGTTTGCAGGCGAGGTTCGTTACGCCCGCGACGCCTTCGAGGGACTGCGGCTGATGGACGCGCTGATGGCGGTCAAGCGCGGCGAAGAGGGTGCGGCGCTGCCCGCGCCGCGGGAGCGGCGAGTCAAGGCTCGAGGGTCAACCCTTGTGGAGGATCGGGTGGAGACTGAGGCGCCCCGCCGGTCCGATGTGGCAGTGGACGTCGATGTGCCAACTCCGCCGTTCTGGGGCGACCGGATCGTCAAGGGCATTTCGCTGGCCGACGTGACGGGCTACCTCGATGAGCGGGCGACCTTCATGGGGCAATGGGGCCTCAAGGGGTCAAGGAATGGCCCATCGTTCGAGGAACTCGTCGAAACGGAGGGCCATCCCCGGTTGCGGGCGTGGCTGGACCGCATCCAGACCGAAGGCATCGCCGAGTTCGCCGTGATCTACGGGTACTGGCCGTGCTACAGCGAGGGCAATGATCTTGTCGTGCTGCGCCCGGGGTCCGACCCCGCTGACCCGGCTGCGGAACTGCACCGTTATAGCTTCCCGCGGCAGACTCGGGGACGTTACCTGTGCTTGGCCGACTTCTTCCGTGACCGGCAGCTGGCCGCGGCCAAGGGTCCTGATGTTGTGGCATTCCACCTGGTCACCATGGGGTCCCAGGTAGCGAAGGTGACGGCCAGTCTGTTTGAGCAGAACGCGTACCGGGACTATCTCGAGCTGCACGGGCTCAGTGTGCAGCTGACCGAGGCGCTGGCCGAGATGTGGCATGCCAGGGTCCGAGCCGACTTTGGCTTTGCACGCGATGACGGCCCGATGGAGGAGATGATCCGCGATCAGGCGTACCGCGGCTCCCGTTACTCCTTTGGCTATCCCGCCTGTCCCGAGCTGGATGATCGGCGCAAGCTGGTGGGCTTGCTTCGTCCCGAGCGGATCGGCGTAGAGCTGTCCGAGGAGCTGCAGCTGCATCCCGAGCAGTCCACCGACGCGATGATCGTGCACCATCCAGAGGCGAAGTACTTCAACGCCCGTTAGACGCCGAAACTGGTCACGAACGACCGTCTCGAGTCGACTGAGGATGTTGCGTTCGACCACTTTCCTATCAAGCGATGGGTGCGACAAGCATGGCGTCGCATCTGATCAACTTGCGCGAGTTGTCGCGGCTGGAAGAATGGCCGCGCCATGAGCGACACGACAACATCCACGCTGGCGGCCGCGCTGTGGGACTTCGACGGCACGCTGGCCGACACCGAGCCGCTCTGGATTGCCGCCGAGTACGACCTGATCGACAAGCTCGGCGGTACGTGGTCTGAGGAGGATGCCGAGCAACTGGTCGGCAACTCGCTGCTGGACTCGGGCTCCTACATCCTCAATGCCATCGGCCGAGTTGATCTCAGCCCGGCATGGGTGGTGGACCAGCTGTTGACGGCTGTTGTTGATCACATCCGAGAGCACCCGATCGTGTGGCGGCCCGGAGCAATCGAGCTGCTCGAATCATTCGCGAGGGCGGGTGTGCCGTGCGCCCTGGTCTCGGCGTCCTATCGGGTGCTTCTTGATGCTGCGCTCCGCCAGCTGCCTGAGGGAACATTCCAGGTGTCGGTAGCCGGGGATGAGGTGAGCCGCGGTAAACCGCATCCGGAGCCGTACGAGAAGGCGTGTACGGCACTCGGCGTGTCAGCTCGGCACTGTGTCGTCTTGGAGGACTCCGAAACGGGCTGCCGCTCGGGTAACGCTGCCGGAGCAATCGTGGTCGCCATTCCTCATCGGGTGCCGATTCCAGAGGCTCCGCGACGGCTCCATGTCGAATCGCTCGCCGAGCTGGATGCGGCCGCTGTGGCCCGCATGCTGGAGCAGCTGAATGGCGATTGACGCGTTGTTCCCCCGCCGTGCGATGCGCACTGAGCCTGTCGAAGTGCGCTCTTCGAGAAGCCCAGTACGGGTGTTCGTACTGGCTGCCCTGCTGCTCTTGATGGTGACGGCCTGTCGAACTCCAGGCGAGCGTCCGGCACCCACCCCTACCGCCAGCTCGACGCCGCGGCCGTTCACGGTGATGTCCACCGATCAGATCCGCGTCACCGACCCGGCCGCTATTACTGACGCGGCCTCGACGGTGCTCGCGCTCAATGCATTTCAGCGGCTGATGACAGCTGATCCCGGCGGCTCGGTACTCAAGCCCGACGCGGCTCGGGATTGCCTCTTCACCGCGGCAACCGTCTATACCTGCACGCTCAACGATGATCTGGCTTTCCACAACGGGCATCCGCTGACGTCCAGCGACGTGAAGTTCAGCATTGAGCGGGCAGCTCGTCTCAACGTTCCCGGCTCTTCAGCGTCCGCGCTGAAGTCGATGCGAAGAGTTCAGACGCCGGACACGAAGACGATCAGGTTCGTGCTGAGTAGTGCCGATACGCAGTTTGGTTGGGCACTGGCTTCCCCCGCGGCCTCAATCGTCGACGAAGAGGTCTACAACGCCGACCGGGTGCAGGATCCGAACGATCCGATCGTCGGCTCCGGCCCCTATCAGGTGACCAAGTACACCGGGAACCAGCTCCAACTCAGCAAGTACGACGCGTACGTGGGCCGCAACTCGCCGCGCCTGCCCGCTCTGGTGTATCGCAGCGTCGCCGATTCCCCGACAATCGAGGATGCCATGAGCCGAGGCACCGTTGATGTGGTCTGGAGGGGTCTGGACGCGGCAGCTGTTACCCGCTTCAACCAACAAGTGCGGCAGAATCCCGATCACCAGACTCTCAATGGCTTCACTGAAACCGTGCTGGGCGGCGCACGCGTGCTGCAGCTCCAATGGTCGCCAAACTCTCCGATGCGGTCGGACAGAGCGCTGCGGCAAGCCATCGCGGTGGCTCTGCAAGGAGACCGAACATCCGATTCCCTCGTCCCAACCGGTGTCGAGGGACACACGGCGGCGTTTCCGCTGGGTGGAAAGGCCAAGCCGAAGGTGACCTGGAAGAGCCGCATCAACCTCACCTTGGGCTACGACGCCACGATGCCCAACGGCCAGGACCTCGCTGCACAGATCCGCTCACGACTGGAAAACACTGGCGGGCTCAGCGTCCAACTCAGGCCAGGCGACGTGAACGCCGATCTGAATCTGCTCGACCGGAAGGCCTCGACCGCTACGGCGCTCGCCTGGCTGCAGCCCTATCTCGACGCCCCACTGCCGGCTGCCGAGTCGACGGTCAGCACCATCGAGACCGAATTCCGCGCAACCACAGACAGTGCCGCTGCAGACCGATTGCTGGACGCGCTCCAGAAGCAGGCGGCCGTGGATCTGATCATGCTGCCGATCAGCCAGTCCGATGAACACCTGTATCTGAGACAAGGTGTGGAAATGTCCGGCGGCTCATTCGGTCCAGGCTGGCAGCTCGGCTTCTTCGGTATCAGCAGTGCCTGAACAGGTCGAGCTCTCCGGCGTTCGACGTGGTCCGTTCGAGGTGGGGGAGCGGATCACTCTCACGGATCCGAAGGGGCGACGGCATTCGATCGTGCTCGCCCTCGGCGGCATGTTTCATACGACCAAAGGCTCGGTCAGCCACGACGAGCTCATCGCCCAGCCCGAGGGCATGGTGGTCACTACCACCGGCGGCATGCCGTTGTTGGCCTTGAGAGCGCTATTGAGTGAGTTCACGGTCACCATGCCGCGCGGCGCTGCCGTGGTCTATCCCAAGGACGCGGCCCAGATCTTGATGAGTGCCGACATCTTTCCCGGCGCGCGAGTCGTTGAGGCGGGCGCCGGATCCGGTGCGCTGACCTGCAGCTTGCTCCGCAGCATCGGTCCGCATGGCACCCTGACCTCCTACGAGCGGCGCGAGGACTTCGCCGCCTTCGCCCGGCGCAACGTAGCGAACTTCTTCGGCCGAACCCCCTCCAATTGGGAGCTGAGGGCCGGTGATCTCGTCAGCTCGCTGACCGCTGAGCCCGTCGATCGGGTGGTGCTGGACATGCTCGCTCCCTGGGATTGTGTGGCCGCTGTCGCCGACGTGCTGGTTCCGGGCGGGGTGTTCTGCGCGTATGTGACCACCACCACCCAGCTGGCCCAGACCGTGGAGACGCTGCGAGTCCATACCGGCTTCACCGAGCCGGAGGCAACCGAGTCGTTGGTGCGGGCCTGGCACGTAGAGGGGCTTGCGGTGCGGCCGCGACATAACATGGTGGGCCACACTGGATTCGTGATCACTGCTCGGCGCATGGCACCAGGTTTCACAGCACCGTTACGTAAACGTCGCCCAGCGCCCGGCGCGTACGGCGATGATTACAAAGGACCGCACAGCCTGCCCGGGTAGGGTCTTGACTGGAGGTGTGTCATGGCCGGATCGATTCATGATCGCGGGGCGTATGAGGACCGCGAATCCTTGATAGCCCAAATTGGTGCGCTCAGAGACGAGCTCGATCGGCTTCGTGATCGGGTTTCTTCTCATCCTCATGACATTGCAATGCTTGAGCGGCGGTTGGCTGATGCTCGGTCTGACGCCCGGACCGCTGCCGCCAATAATGAGCGTCTCGCGGCGACGCTGCGGGAGGCGCGAGATCAGATTGTGTCGCTGAAAAGCGAGGTTGACCGGCTTGCGCAGCCGCCGGCCACCTTCGCGGTGTTTCTTGCCGGGCATGAAGATCACACCGCGGACATCTATACCTCCGGGCGCAAGATGCGGGTCAGCGTCAGTCCCGATGTTGCCCTCGAGGAGCTCTCACCTGGCAAAGAGGTGATGGTCAACGAGGCGATGAACGTGGTCAAGGTCCTGCAGTTCGACGAGGTCGGCGAGGTTGTGCTGCTCAAGGAGATGCTGGAGGGTGGCGACCGCGCGCTGGTGATCGGACATGGCGATGAGGAAAGCGTCGTCCGACTCGCGTTCCGGCTGCGTGATCAACACCTGCGCTCCGGTGACTCGTTGTTGATCGATCGCCGGGTGCATTTCGCGTACGAGCGGATTCCGAAGCTCGATGTCGAGGAGCTGGTGCTGGAAGAGGTGCCGGACATCGACTACACGGTGATCGGCGGACTGGGCAACCAGATCGAGGCGATCCGGGATGCAGTGGAGCTGCCGTTCCTGCACAAGGAACTCTTCGACGAGCATGAGCTCAAGGCCCCGAAGGGCATCCTGCTCTATGGACCTCCCGGATGTGGCAAGACCTTGATCGCGAAGGCGGTCGCCAACTCACTGGCGAAAAAGGTCAGCGAGCGGACCGGTGAGGAAGGACGCAGCTTTTTCCTTAATATCAAGGGACCTGAGCTGTTGAACAAGTACGTCGGCGAGACCGAGCGACATATCAGACTGGTCTTCCAGCGGGCCCGTGACAAGGCAACCGACGGCATGCCGGTGATCGTTTTCTTCGACGAGATGGACTCGCTGTTCCGGACTCGTGGCTCCGGTGTCTCCTCCGACGTGGAGAACACCATCGTGCCGCAGCTGCTGAGTGAGATCGACGGCGTCGAGGGTCTCGACAATGTGATCATCATCGGGGCGTCCAACCGCGAGGACATGATCGATCCGGCGATTCTGCGACCCGGACGTCTGGATGTGAAGATCAAGATCGAGCGGCCTGATGCGGAGGCGGCTCGGGAGATCTTCAGCAAGTACCTCACGCCCACCCTGCCGCTGCACCCCGAAGATCTCGCCGAATTCGATCATGATCCGCAGAGTTGTGTGCAAGCCATGATCGACCGGACCGTCAGCCGGATGTATGTGGAGTCTGAGGAGAACCAGTTCTTGGAAGTCACCTACGCCGGGGGCGATAAGGAGGTTCTGTACTTCAAGGACTTCAACTCCGGCGCGATGATCCAAAACATCGTGGATCGTGCCAAGAAGATGGCGATCAAGGACTTCCTGGACACTGGCGTACGAGGCTTGCGGATCGGACACCTGCTGCAGGCGTGCCTGGATGAGTTCGCCGAGAACGAGGATTTGCCGAACACCACCAACCCGGACGACTGGGCAAAGATCTCCGGGAAGAAGGGTGAGCGGATCGTCTTCATTCGGACTCTGATCTCCTCCAAGCAGGGCACTCAGCCGGGCCGGTCCATCGACACCGTCTCGAACACCGGCCAGTACCTGTAGGCACTTTCGGCGCAGGCGCGGGGTAAGCGATCACCGCTCGCTTGCTGCTGCGTTTCTCCGCACAAGGCCGCATCTGAGAGCGATTTTGGCCTTTCGAGGCCTCGTTTGTGGCCTTGTGCGGAAAGACGTAAGCAGTCAGACGCGGCTTGTAGTGCTCTTCCTCACCGAAGCGCCACGGGAGCTGTTCGCCCGGGCGTGCTGGATGAGCCGGAACAAGCCCCGCCAGCCGATGAGCAACAGCGCGAGGAAGATGCTCGCGACGATGATGAAGGACAGCTGTACGCCGGCGCCCGTGAGCACCCGCAGGCTCATCCCACCGACCACAGTGCCGAGCCATACGGCTACTCCGGAGCCCAGCGAGACTGGCGCCCGCCAGGTACGTCCGATCACCGTTCCCAACAGGCAGCCGGCGAGAAACGGCCAGGCGGTGTGCGCGACGCCGAGGAGGTCGGTTGCCTCCTGGTGACTACTGCGTCCGATGATCGCGAAAATCAGGATGCAGATTACGTCGACAGCGATCGCTGGCAGGATCTGCATGAGCCTCACATTACGCTGAGGCCATGGCTTCTACAGCCAATCGCGAGGAGTCGCCAAGCCCCAGCTCGGAGCTCACGGCGCGGCTAAACGCGCGTGTCATGGGAATCGAGACCGAGTACGGCATCAGCGCGCTGCCACCTGGATCGCCTGCGCTGCCGGGGTTTAGCAACGCCTTCGCCGAGGACGATCTGCATCCCATGCAGCTGTCCAATCACGTGGTGAAGGCGTACGGGGCCTCGGCCGCAGGCCAACCTGCGGGCTGGGACTACGAGACGGAGACGCCGCTGCGAGACATCCGTGGCTATGAGATCTCTAGGGCCGCCGCCCACCCTGATCAGCTGACCGACAGCGATCTCGGCATGGCGAACGTGATCTTGACCAATGGTGCACGGCTCTACGTCGACCATGCCCATCCGGAGTACTCCAGCCCTGAAGTCACCGGCGCGTTGGACGCCGTGCGCTATGACAAAGCCGGTGAGGCGGTGATGGCGCTGGCAGCCCAGCGCGCTACTCAATCGCTCGGACGGTCCGTACGCCTTTACAAGAACAACACCGACGGCAAGGGCGCCTCGTACGGCACGCACGAGAACTATCTGTTGCAGCGCAGCACGCCTTTCGATCGCATCGTCACCCAGTTCACCGCATTCTTGGTGTCCCGGCAGGTGATCATCGGTGCTGGTCGGGTCGGCCTTGGTCAGTCCAGCCAGACTCCTGGTTTTCAGATCAGCCAGCGAGCCGATTTCTTCGAGGCGGAGGTCGGTCTGGAAACCACGCTCAACAGGCCGATCATCAATACCCGCGATGAGCCGCATGCGGACGCGAGTAAGCACCGCAGACTGCACGTGATCACCGGAGACGCCAATCTGTCGGAGATCTCGACCTATCTCAAGCTGGGCACCGCCTCCTGGGTGTTGCGCGTGATCGAGGCCGGCGAGTTGGGCAGCGACGTGCGGCTGGACGGGCCTGTGGCGGCAATGCGGACGGTCAGCCATGACATCTCGGTAAGGGAGCCGCTTTACCTCACTGACGGGCCCAGCATGACGGCGCTGGACCTTCAGGAGGTGTACCTGGATGCCTGCCGCAACTATTACGAGCGGGTAGCAGGAGATCTCACCGAGACGGCGCGGATCGAAGCCAAGGACATTTTTAGTCGTTGGCAAGACTGTCTGGACGCCCTGCGTACCGACATATTCAGCGTTGCCGATCAGCTCGACTGGGTGGCCAAGCTCAAGCTCATGGAGTCCTACCGCGAGCGCGACGGGCTGAGCTGGTCGGCTCCCAAGCTGGCGCTGATCGACTTGCAGTACGCCGATGTGGACCCGCGCCGCAGCCTGTATCGCGCACTGCTGGCCAACGGCAAGATGCGTCGGCTCGTCACCGATGACGAGATCGAACGCGCCCGGAACTCACCACCGGACGACACTCGCGCGTACTTCCGGGGGCGGGTCATGCAGAAGTTCGGCTCCGCAGTGGTCGCTGCTTCCTGGGATTCAGTGATCTTCGACGTACCTGAACGTCCGGCCCTGCAGCGGCTGCCCCTGCTGGACCCGCTGCGCGGCACGCGGGAGCAGGTGGGCCAGCTGATCGATGAGTGCAGTTCGGTCACCGAGCTGTTCGCAGCGCTGGGTCGATAGCTCGTTCTGGGTTTTGTCGGCGAGCGACGACGAAGACGGCGGCTTTGCAGCGAGCGAATCGAGCAATAGGACACAGCGAGCTTGGCGAGCTGAGCAATTAGTAATGTCGGTGACGTTGGTTAGGCTGGACGCCAGTACAGACGGGAGCAGGAATGGCTGAGTCAGAGCAGAGCCAACGCAAGGCACGGCGAGCCGACGATCGTGAGGTCGAGGAGCTGGCGCCTGCTGATACAGCGCACAAGGCAGAACTGGATTCAGAGGTTGATTCGCTGTTGGACGAGATAGATGACGTGCTCGAAGTGAACGCTGAGGAGTTCGTACGCTCATTCGTTCAGAAGGGCGGCCAGTGAACGACAGACAACATGTCGTCGAGCTGACCTCTGAGTTTTTTCGTATCGGGTCGTCTTCGTTTACCGACTTCGTCTCGCGGGTGGCTCCGGATGCGTTGCCTTCGTCGCGGCCGGCGCTCGCCGGAGTGGGTGATCTCACGCCGCACGGCACGACCATCGTGGCCGCCACCTTTCCCGGCGGGGTCCTGGTGGCCGGCGACCGGCGGGCGACGATGGGCAACATCATCGCGCAGCGCGATATTGAGAAGGTGTTTGCGGCCGACGAGTTTTCGATCATCGGAATTGCGGGCGCTGCCGGGCTCGCCGTCGAGCTGGTGGGCTTGTTTCAGGTCGAGCTGGAGCATTACGAAAAAATCGAGGGCGCACCGCTTTCCCTGGTCGGCAAGGCAAACCGGCTAGCCACGATGATTCGCATGAACCTCGGCCTTGCCATGCAAGGGCTCGTGGTCGTGCCCTTGTTCGCCGGTTGGGATGAGCTCACCGGTGAGGGCCGCATCTTCTCCTACGACGCGACTGGCGGCCGGTACGAGGAGCACGCGTACTTCTCGGTCGGATCCGGCTCGGTGTTCGCCCGCGGGTCGCTGAAGAAGCTCTATCGGCCTGATTTCGTAGCGAACGAAGCTGCCATGGCGGTGATCCAGGCCCTGTACGACGCGGCCGATGACGACTCGGCCACCGGCGGGCCTGACATGGCACGAAAGATCTTTCCGGTGATACTGGCGGCGACCGAGGAAGGCGTACGGCGTTTCAGCGACGAGCAGACGAAGGACCTGATCGACCAAATGATGGCGAGCCGGGCAGAACGACCCGACGGACCGGGGGCTCCACTTGCTTAGGACGTACCGATGAGTATGCCGTTCTACGTCGCCCCCGAGCAGCAGATGAAGGATCGGGCGGACTACGCCCGTAAGGGCATCGCTCGGGGCCGTTCGGTTGTCGTGCTGCATTACGCCGACGGCATCTTGTTCGTTGCCGAAAACCGCTCTCAGGCGCTGCACAAGGTCAGCGAAATCTACGATCGCGTCGCCTTCGCTGCTGTGGGCCGATACAACGAGTTCGAGAATCTGCGGCAAGCCGGCATTCGCTACGCAGATGTGCGCGGCTACACCTACGACCGGACCGATGTGACTGGCCGGGGCCTGGCCAACATGTACGCCCAGGTGTTGGGCACGATCTTTTCGTCTGGGGGGGACAAGCCCTTTGAAGTAGAGATCGTGGTGGCCGAGCTGGGCTCGTCACCCTCACAAGATCAGATCTATCGGCTGACCTACGACGGTTCAGTAGGCGACGAGGCGAACTTCGCGGTGATGGGCGGCTCGGCCGATGTCATCGCCGAGGCGGTGAGTGGCGGATTCAGTGCGGGTCTTGGCCTGAATGATGCAATACGGCTTGCGGTACGCGCGCTCGGCTCCGACGGTGGCCAAAATGCGGAGCCTCGCGTCCTGGGTGTGGAGGCACTGGAAGTTGCTGTGCTGGACCGCAACAGGGCAATGCCCCGTAAGTTCCGACGGATCAAGGGTGATCGACTCGCCGCTCTGCTCGTCAATGGACCCGAGCAAGCCAACGGTGCCGTCGATGATGCCCGCTGAGCCTGTCGAAGCGCGTCCTTCTACAAGCTCAGGACGCATGGCGGAACAGCGCCGAAATAGCCGAGTCGTCATCATCGGGGCCGGCCTGATCGGGGCATCGATCGGATGTGCCCTTTCCGCGGCTGGTTACGCCGTACACCTGCGTGACCACAAGATCAGCCACGCTCGGGTCGCAGCCGGACTGGGCGCCGGCACGATCGAGCCTCCAGTGTCCGCGGACGTCGACCTTGTCGTCGTAGCGGTACCGCCAGGTGCAATTCCCGATCTGGTTGTTCACAGCTTGCAGGTCTATCCGCATGCAACCGTGACGGACGTCGGCTCGGTGAAGGCTCGAGTACTCGACGCCTTGTGGCAGCGCGATGTCGAGCTGAGTCGCTATGTCGGCTCTCATCCGATGGCCGGCTCCCATCACTCAGGGCCAGTGACTGCGCATCCCGGGCTGTTCGTCGACAGGATGTGGGTCGTCACACCGCACCGACGTTCAGGGCCCGAATCCATCGCGCAGGTGCAGGCAGCTGTACGGGCCTGCGGCGCCCGCGATGTGATCATGGACGTTGATGATCACGATGCCGCGGTAGCGCGGGTCTCACACCTGCCGCATCTCATGTCGGTGCTGGTCGCAGGACACTTGACCAGGGCTTCGGAGGGTGATCTGATGCTTGCCGGTCAAGGTCTGCGTGATGTCACGCGCATTGCGGGCAGCGACCCACTGCTCTGGGAACAGATCCTCGGCGCGAACTCGACCGCGGTACTGGATGAGCTACGCGGTCTTCAAGATCAGCTTGGCTTGTTGATCAAGGCTGTGGAGGCGGCGCCCGCTACCGATGAGCTACGCGGCCAGCTGGAGCGTGGCGTCGCTGGGACAAAGAAGATCGGCGGCAAGCACGGAGCAGCACCAGTCAGCTACAGCGAAGTCGTCGTCGCCATTCCTGACTCGCCGGGAGCGCTGGGACGACTCTTTGCCGATGTCGGTGCGGCGGGGGTAAACGTGGAAGACATCTCTATCGAGCACGACCCGGTCCGAGAAATCGGCTACCTGTCGTTGTCCGTCACACCGCAGCACGCCGATGCGCTGGTCGACATTATGGTGTCGCGTGGCTGGACAGTCTCCTAACAACCGGCCGGTACGCTGAGGCGCGTGTCAAAGGCAGCGATGACCAAGCAGGTTCAGACTTCGACCGAGCTCGGTCCAGGCCCTTGCTCGAATCGGCCGCTTGTCATCGCTATCGACGGGCCCAGCGGCTCCGGCAAATCAAGTACGGCCCGCGGGGTTGCCGACAAGCTCGGTTTGGCCTTTCTCGATACCGGCGCCATGTATCGCGCGGTTACCTGGCTGGCCCTTCAAGAAGGCGTCGACCTCGACGACCGAGCGGCGGTGGCCGAACTGCTGGCCCGCGCTTCGATGGACATCGACACGGATCCCCGCCGGCCCGCGATTTCGATCAACGGAGTCGATGTCTCCGAAGCAATCCGAGCTCCCGAAGTGTCGGCCGCTGTCAGTGCTATTGCCACCAACCTCGACGTACGCGCCGATCTGGTGGCCCGCCAGAAGAAGCTGATCGCCGATGCGGTCGAGGGAATCGTTGCCGAGGGCCGTGACATCACAACGGTGGTGGCGCCTAATGCCGACGTACGCGTGCTGTTGGTGGCCGATGCAGCGGCGCGAGTCGCCCGACGGCATGCCGAGCTGAATGACCACGAGCTCGATGTGGACGATGTCCATGATCAAGTAATCCGGCGCGACCGCGATGACTCCACAGTCGCGCAGTTTGAATCAGCGGCACCAGGGGTGCACGTAGTCGACTCGACATCCCTCAGCTTGGAAGAGGTGATCGAGACAATCTGCGCATTCGTTCCGGTCCAGGCAGTGGGAGACACGCGTGGTCGCCGGGGTTAGCCCCGATCTTCCGCGCACCGATCGATTGCCGGCCCACAAGGATTGGGGGCTGCGGCTCATCAGACCGCTCGTGTGGCTCGGCCTTCGTCTGTCCTGGCGGGTCAAGGTGCACGGTGCGCAATGCGTGCCTCGGTCGGGAGCGGTGATCTTGGCGGCGAACCACATCGGGGCCCTGGACGGGCCGGCTTTGATCGCGCTGACCAGGCGGCTGACCTTCGCTCTTGTAAAGCATGAGGCTTTCACCGGCACGGTTGGTCGGTTCCTCTTCTACATCGGTCAAATTTCGCTCAATCGTCGCGAGATCGATCCGCAGGCAATCAAGAGAGCGGTTCAGGTGCTGCGAGCCGGCAAGGTGCTGGCGGTCTTTCCCGAAGGCGCACGCAGTGGTGGTGAAGTCGCCTGGGCGAAGCGTGGTGCTGCCTACCTGGCCATGGTGTCCGGTGCGCCGATTGTTCCGGTTGCCATTCTCGGCACTCGGGAGCCCGGCCAGACCAAGAATCAGCTGCCTCGCTTGCGCGGGCCAATTCACCTTGTCTACGGGGAGCCGTTCACGGTGCCACGAATTCCCTGGCCGCGCCGTAAGGCGGTGGTGGCAGAGTGGACCGCGGTCGTACGAGAGCGGCTTGCCGAGCACATCGTCGCTGCGCAAGCGTTAACCGGGCTACCCTTACCAGGCCCGCCGAAGGCCAAAATCCACCGCCTGCATCCATCGAGTCCAACATGAGTGAGATTGCCATTGCCGAGGAGTCCCAGGTTCTGCCTGTGGTGGCGGTCGTCGGCCGACCCAATGTCGGTAAGTCGACACTGGTGAATCGCATGCTCGGACGCCGGGAGGCCGTGGTTCAAGACGTTCCGGGCGTAACGAGAGACCGCGTTTCCTATGACGCCACCTGGAACGGGCGTCAGTTCGTGCTAGTGGACACCGGCGGCTGGGCGCCAGATGCGAAGGGAATGGCTGCGCGGGTCACCGAGCAGGCCGAACTGGCCGTCGCCGCGGCTGATGCAGTGGTCTTTGTCGTCGATGCAACAGTGGGCACCCAGGACGTCGACGAGGCGGTCGTCAAAGTGTTGCGCCGTAGCGGCAAGCCCGTGGTGCTGGCCGCTAACAAAGTCGATGATCAGCGAACCGAGGCCGAGGCCGCGACCCTCTGGCAGCTTGGTCTTGGCGAGCCAATGCCGGTGTCTGCCTTGCACGGCCGGGGGAGTGGTGACCTGCTCGATGCGATCTTGACTGCGATTCCCGAGGCACCGAGGGAGCTGCCAGACAGCGCACCAGGTCCGCGTCGCGTGGCGATTGTCGGTAAGCCGAACGTCGGCAAGTCGAGCCTGCTCAACAAGCTGGCGGGGCAGCGGCGGGTGGTCGTCGATGAGGTGGCCGGAACCACCGTGGACCCCGTCGATGAGCTCGTTGAGATTGGCGGCGACATCTATCGGTTGATCGACACCGCTGGGATCCGCCGCCGGGTCAAGGAAGCTTCCGGGCACGAGTACTACGCGAGCCTGCGTACCCATGGCGCGATCGAGCGCGCGGAGGTGTGCATTGTGGTCGTCGATGCCAGCGAGCCGGTTACCGAGCAAGATCTTCGTATCCTGACCTCGGTCGAGGAGGCGGGTCGGGCGCTGGTGATCGCGTTCAACAAGTGGGACCTGACCGACGAGGAGAGACGCCGCTACCTACGGCGCGAGATCGAACGTGATCTTGCGCATTTCGAGTGGGCAGCCAAGATCAACATCTCAGCGCTGACCGGCCGCCATGTTGATCATCTTGGCGTGGCGATCAAGGAAGCTCTGACTGGCTGGGAGACTCGCATTTCTACGGGGAAGCTGAACGCCTTCCTCGGTCGGGTTGTGGCAGCGCACCCGCACCCAGTGCGTGGCGGCAAGCAGCCACGAATCCTGTTTGGGACCGAGGCTCACGCCGGGCCACCAACCTTTGTGCTGTTCACTACGGGACAACTCGAGCCTGGGTATGTGCGCTTCCTGAGGCGCAGGCTGCGCGAGGAATTCGGCTTTTCCGGCACGCCGGTGCATGTTGAGGTACGGGTACGCGAGAAACGGAAGCGCACATGACGAGCGAAGGCGTACAAGTCAGTGATCAGCAGGCACTGGTGATCGAGCTGATGCAGGCGCTCGAGGCGGGCGTACACGGCGAGGAGCTGCGTCGTTTCTTTCACGATGAGGCGGAGCAGATTGAGTATCCGAGCCTCGTCGACCCTCGGGTGGGGCGCCGAGGCCTCGACGGCATGATCGCCGCGAGTGAGCTCGGCGCTGGGATGCTGGCGTACCAGCGCTATGACGTCAGCCGCTGGATTGAGAGCGATAACACTGTCGTCTGCCAGGCCGAGTGGCATGCCGAGCTGACGAAGGATGCCGGGCCATTGCGTAAGGGTCAGCGACTGCACACCTACAGTGTGTTGATCTTCACTTTTCGTGGCGACAAGATCATCCGGCAGGAGGCGTACGACTGTTACGAGCCTCTATCGATGCGAACCTGAGCGCATCGAAGGGCGTACCTAGTCGGTGTTGAAGTCGTACGAGTCAGTCAGCCACTCGCGGAGCTGATCGTCGACCTGATCAACGCTAGTCAGGTTGATCATGCTGACCAGTCGATCACCGGATGCCGGTAGTACTCGGGCGATCCGCGGATCGCTCAATCCGTACGGTAGATAAAGGCTCAGCAGCACCGATCTCACGCGCGGTCGAAACTCGGCGATCTTACGGTCGCTCTTGAGAAAGATCCCCACATTGACGGCATCCTCGTGGATCTGCCCCAGACTGATCAGATGTTCGATGATGGCGTTGTAGATGTCACCGACCCAAGGGGGATGGCGAGCCACAAGATCATCGACCGTGATGCCAGGCACGCAAACATGCGCTTGGTTGACAGATGCAAATTCCCGCTCGCAGTGCGGACACACCCAACGCGCCACAGAGCGATTGTTCCGTAGTACTCGCCAATATCGGTCAACCTGGCTAGCCGTAGTAGAGTTCCCGCTCGTGGCCGAAGCTCAGCCGAACTCGGTCAGCGGGCTGTGGCGCAGCTTGGTAGCGCACTTGACTGGGGGTCAAGGGGTCGCGAGTTCAAATCTCGCCAGCCCGACAAAACAATGGCGGATTGTCACGCCCGATCAGAGCCGCGTTCATGCGGCCACCGGCCCATCCTCGACAAGCCTCAGCGCCGGGGAGTTGGGCCCAGATTGGGCCCACCAGCGCGAGTACGCCGCCCCGACATCGAGCACGGCCTGGTGATCCGGGTGAAGATAACGGCTCGTCACCGCCGGGTCTTGATGGCCAGCCACACGCTGGAGAAGGTGCAGCTCGACGCCGGCGTCAGCCATCCAGGTCAGCGCCGTGTGTCGCAGGCCGTGCCGCACGAGGCCGGCCAGCCCAAGATCATCAACCAACTCGTCCCACCCCGTCGCATCGCGCAGGGTCGCGGTCGTGATCACCCCTCCACGGGGACCAACCAGCAGACGAGCATCCCTGGCTCTGCCCACCGTCAGTCGCTCCAGCGTCGCGCGCAGCGGCTCGATGATCGGCACCGGACGCCGCCGCCGGCCCTTGGTCTCCTTGGTGATCAGGCCGCCGCGGCCGGGGTACGTCTGCCTCCGCACGGTCAACAGCCCATGAGGGAGGTCGACGTCACCCACCTGCAGGCCGGCCACCTCACTGATCCGTAACGCCGTTGTCGCCAAGATCATCACGCAGTCACCCCAGGCCTGATGACCACCCCTCTGCACGGCTTCCTCGACCAGCCGGCTCAACGTGCGCACGTCCGGCAAGGCGAAATCGCGAGGACTCTCGGGAGCCGCCATCGGCAGGGCAGACCGGCCGACGACACGCCGCCGAGCCCGATCCTTCGCCGGGTTGCGCACCAGCAGCCCGTCGCGCACCGCCTCGTCCAGCACCAGCACCAGGGCCGCGGTCGTGTTCTTAACCGTCGAACGACCGTACGCCGCCTCCCACTGGTCGATCGCCCGATCGATCAACCCGGCCGACATCATCGACACCGGCAGGTGCCCGAGCGCCGGCAGCACGCGTTTGCGCAGTCCCGCCGAGTACGGATCCAGCGTCGACGTGGGATCGATCCCGCGAGCCCACCGATCTCCCAGCTGGGCGACATAGTCAGCGAGTGGCTGACCGGGGTCGACACCCGTTCGGGCGGCACCCTCCAGGCGCTCGACCCAGGCGCGCGCCTCTTCGAGAGATCCATGCGTACGCTTCACGCCCTCACGGTGATGCGTCACTGGATGCGTCCACCGAACCCGCGCGTAGTAGGTCGTTCCTCGAGCACCCTCACGGGCCTGCACGTCGACGGTCAGGCGCACCCCAAGCGGCGGCATCGGCTCCTCAGTCATGACGCGATGCTGCCGCGAACGCTCTCCGCGATCCATGCCTCCACGGCGGCTATCGGGTAGCGGTAGACCGTGCCGACACGGAGATAGGGAGGGCCGACGTCGTCCAGACGCCACCGCCGAACCGTAGACGGATTGACGCGCATCCGCTTCGCAAGCTCCTCGGTGGTCAGCAGTTGTTCCATGATCATCTTGCTCTCCTTCTATGCTGGGAGCCTCTTCGCGCTTCGAACGGTGGTCAGGGCCTCGGTCACCACTGCTCCCATCAACCGCTCCTCTCCATCCATCTCACATCCACACGCTGGAGCGCTCGCAGACCGCTCATCTGTGCATAACGGCTCCCCGAGTCCTTAAGGAGAGTTTTGGTTGCCCGGTGATCACGCGGGCACGACTATTTCTCCCCCTAAAGGGACTGTCGGGAAAACGGTGGAACTGGCTGGTCTGATCCGAGAGGAGACAGACCATGACTGACACGCTGGAGACTGTGGCAGCAGCGCATGAGGAGGAGCCTCGACCAGGAACAGCTGGCTCAGCAGCTGGTGGCGCAGGCCAAGGAGCAAGGGCGTCGAGCTGGTCGGCCCGGACGGGTTGTTGAACCAGCTGACCAAGCGGGTGTTGGAGACCGCGCTCGAGGAGGAGATGGCGGAGCATCTCGGCTACGACAAGCATGACCCGGTGGGCCGCAACCGCGGCAACTCCCGCAACGGGGTCCGGTCCAAGACGGTGCTGACCGAGATCGGCCCGGTCGAGATCGACGTGCCCCGGGACATCGACGCGTCGTTCAAGCCGAAGATCGTGAGGAAGCGGCAGCGGCGGCTGACCGGGGTGGATCAGATCGTGTTGTCGCTGTCCGCCCGCGGGCTTGACGACCGGGGAGATCTCGGCGCACTTCGCCGAGGTCTACGGCGCGTCGGTGTCGCAAGGAGACGGTCTCCAAGATCACCGACCAGGTGATCGGAGGAGATGACGACGTGGATGAACCGGCCACTGGATCAGGTGTATCCGGTGATCTTCATCGACGCGATCGTGGTCAAGGTCCGCGACGGGCAGGTCCGCAACAAGCCGATCTATGTGGTCATCGGGGTCACCGTGAACGGGGAACGCGACATCTTGGGGCTGTGGGCCGGCGACGGCGGCGAGGGCGCCAAGTTCTGGCTGCAGGTGCTGACCGAGCTGAAGAACCGCGGCGTGCAGATGTGTGCATCGCGGTCTGCGACGGCCTGAAGGGCCTGCCCGGACGCGATCAACACCGTCTGGGAGCTCACCACCGTTCAGGCGTGCATCATCCACCTGATCCGCAACACGTTCCGCTACGCCTCGCGGAAGTACTGGGATCAGATCGCCCACGACCTGCGGCCGGTCTACACCGCCGCCACCGAGGCCGAAGCGCTGGCCCGGTTCGACGAGTTCGCCGAGAAGTGGGGCAAGCCCTATCCGGCGATCAGCCGGCTGTGGCGCAACGCCTGGACTGAGTTCGTGCCGTTCCTGGACTACGGAGGCCGTCGCAGATTGCCTCCGCAGAGGCGCGAGCGTTGGATCGGTGGCGGGACGTGGCCGAGGGCTGGCTGAATCTGCTGGGGCTGGCGGCGCCTTGAGGGTAGGTCAGCCTGTGGGGGCTGATCGGTGAATCTTCATGAGGTTGAATGCCGTTGCCGCCAGGTGTAGCTCGCTTGCTACGGCGTCAAGTCCGCGTCGGGAGAATCTGTCGATGATCTTCTTGAGGTTGCCGATCCCGGGTTCGACGGTCGCTCCTCGTCGTTTGTATAAGGCCACGCCCTCCACGGTGCGCAGGCGGTGCTCCATGGCCTGCCTCGGGGTGGCCCCCGCCCATGGCGGGCCGGTGAGCGGGTGCTCACGCGCGGTCTTGAGCTGGTCACGGTTCTTGCTGATCGCGATCAGCCGGTCCGGGCCGGGCGACGCCAGATTCGCGTCACTGCAGTAGCCGGCATCGGCGAGCACAACGCCGATCGTGTGGTCGGGTCGACCGGTTACCTCGTGCAGGTTCCGTGCGGCGGCCTCGGCGGCGCTCATCATCGGCGTGAACGCGGCCATGTCGTTCGGGGATTGACCGACCTGGACCGCGGCGATGATCTGGTCACTGGTTACGGCCACCTGGGCGTTGTAGCCCTGCAGGAAACCTCGTCGGGTCGGCATCAGCCGGGAGGAGGGGTCGGTAATGTTCGCGACGGTCCTCGGCAGCTTCTTGGCCCGTGATCGCCGGCTCGAGGCCGGGCTGGTGTTGGCGTCCTCGGCGGCCAATGCAGCTTCCACGGCGCGGCGGGCCCTGATGACGCTCGAGTGTTCCTCAACAGGTACCGGTGGTGCGCCCATCGGCTTCTTCCCCGCCGCGATGATCGCGGCACGATGCTCGAGCTTGGCCTGCTGCCGGGCGACTTCACGATCCAGGTGCGCGAGAGCCTCAGCGAGCCGGTGCGGTCCGGCCGGGATCCGCCCGATGACCGACTCACCGGCCTCGGCGCGCTCCCTTCGCTGACGCGCTGCCGCATCCCTGACCTGGTCGGCCTGCGCCTGCTGTTCCAAGATCTTGGTCACCTCGGCTGCCGCTGCCCGGATTCGTGCCCGGCGACCCTGCCCGTCGGTAAGTGTCGCGGGAAGCCGCTCACCCTCGGCAGGTAGGTGACCTTGGGCCGACAGCACATCCTCCTGGGCGTCGACCTGTTCGGCGTCGGTGACCATCCGGTTCACTTCCAGCGCGAGCCACTCCTGGCCCCGGTTGGCGTCGATCGAGGCGTTCGCCGCGATCTTGGTGCCATCGATCGCTACGGTCCCGAACCGGGCCAAGCCGGCACGCCCGGCGATCATCAGCACCTGCGTGAACAGCGAGGTGAACCCGTCCTGGCAGTCCGCGCGGAACCGGGCCAGGGTGCAGTGGTCCGGGACGTCTTGGGCACACAACACCCGGAACGCGACGTCGGTGCCGCACAGCCGTTCGATCTGACGCGAGGACCGCACCCCGCGGCAGTACCCATACATCAACAACCCCAGCAGCATGCGCGGGTCGTAACCGGCAGCGCCGACCCCGCCGCGTCGCCGAGTGGCCTCCAGCCCGGTCAGGTCCAACGCCTCCAGCGTGTCCAGAATGAACCACACCAGGTGATCAGACGGGAGCCACTCACGCATATCCGGCGGCATCAAGAACACTTGATCGCGCCGCACCGGACGGAACTCTTTGGCCATGAGCCATGCTCGCGCGACCACCCCGACGGACACCACCAGGACACGCATTCTGCAAC
>CAWCVF010000013.1:0-264652 GCA_963798835.1 uncultured Actinomycetota bacterium
TTCTTTCTTGGCGCTGAGCGCAGCTGCGGTCGCTGGGCCGGGGGTGCTGGCCGGATGCGGTGGCGGTGGCGGTGGGGCGGTGGAGGTGCCGGAGGTGGTGGCAGCACCGAGCCGATCAAGTTCTGGAACATGCCTTGGGGTCAAACCGCGTTCAATCCGTTGGACCAGAAGATCACCGAGGCGTACAAGCCAGAAGCCGGTCTGCCCGCCGTGACCTACCAGGTCATCCAGTGGGCGAACTTCAACCAGACGTTCGCATCGGCGGTGGCCTCCAAGACCAACCCGGCGGTCAAGCTGCGGGGGCGGAACGCAGGTCTTCCAGTACGAGGCGCAAGGCGGGATCGCCTACGTCGACGAGCTGTACGCCACCTGGAAGGCCAACGGGCTGTATGACGACTTCCTGCCGGGATTGATCGACACCCTGAAGGTGGAGAAGGGCTACGCGGCGATCCCGTACAACCTCGATATGCGAGTGATCTGGGCCAATAAGGTTCTCTTCGACCAGGCCGGGGCCAAGGTGCCGACGGACTGGCAGTCCTACCTGGACGCGGCCGAAGCGCTGAAGAAGAATAGCGTCTACGGGTACGCCACGGGAGCAGGGGCCGGCGCCTACACCGGACAGCACGCAATAGTCTGCTGGATGATCAACAACGGTGGTGGACTCTTCGATGAGCAGAAGCAGCCGAACTGTGTCACGCCGGAGAACATCGAGGCTGTGAACTTCGTCCTCGAGATGGTGTCGAAGGGCTATGTCAACCCGGCCAGCTCCACCTACACCAGCGCAAACGTGCAGACCCAGTGGAAGGCCAAGAAGTTCGGACTCGGCTACGACACGGGCGGTCTGGCCGACAACCTCGGTGGGGACGTGGCTAAGGACATTGCCGTCATCGGCCCACTCACGTCACCCTCGGGGAAGAAGGGCGCCCTCTACTTCCCCAACAACATCATGATGTACAAGAACAATCCGAGCATCAAAGGCAGCGAGGCTTTTCTTACCTACTACTACCAGAACATGGCCCCGCTCTGGACCCAGAACACCGGCATCGGACTGCCGCCGCTCAAGTCGATCGCCAAGACCAAGGAATTTCAAGCCAACAAGGACAAGGTTCGCATCATTGAGGAGTGGCAGCCCATTGCCAAGACGTGGCCGCCCCGGGCGGGGGGGCCAACTTCCTGAATGTGACGACGGTCGACGCGACCCCAGCGATGAACACCTTCACCCAGTCGATCCTCAGTGGGAAAACAGACGCCAAGTCGGCCTTGACGAAGCTTCAGGCTGACGTCAAGGCCACCATGAAGTGATGACGTGCTTCCCCAGCCGATCATGACAAATCCAACACCCGAGCGACGCACGGCTATGGCCGCGACTGGGTTGCGCCCGCAGCCGATGAGGTGAGCCCAAATGTCGACTTCTACCGCCGGACAGGGCCTGACTCGAGCGCGAACGGGCGTCGCGGTCCGCGGCTCCGGACCACCACTGGCGCCGCGCAAGACCCGGCGACCCGGCGCGAGTCCGTTGACGCTGGGCGCCTTCGCCGCGCCTGCGCTGTTCCTGGTGCTGCTCATCAACCTCTATCCGGTGATCTATGCGGGATGGCAGAGCTTGCGGGACGGCAGCTTGATCGATGCTGGCGACTTCGTCGGCTTGCAGAACTACGCTGATGTACTGACCGATCCAACCTTCTGGGCGGCGGCCCGTTTCACGGTGGTCTTCACGCTGGTCGGCGTGTTCGGCAGTTGGTTCGTCGGTCTCGCACTCGCCCTTCTGCTCAAGACCCGGTTCCCCGTCAAGAACACCTTCAAGCTCCTGCTCCTGCTTCCGTGGGTGGTCCCGGTCGTGGTTTCCGCGACCGCGTGGAACTGGCTGGTTGCCACCCCCCAGAGCCCGCTGCCGATCCTGGCCGAGGCATTGGGACTGGGCAACGTCCTCTTCCTGGCCGATCCCTTGCTGGCGAAGATTACGGTCTGCGTCTTCAAGGTCTGGATCAGCTTCCCGTTCATGATGATGATGATGGCCGCCGCCCTCGAGTCGGTGGACAACAACGTCTACGAGGCCGCCAAAGTCGATGGTGCGAGCAAGTGGAACACACTCACGAACATCACCTTGCCGATGATCTCGCGATCGACCTACATCAGCTGGATCTTGATGACCATCTTCTGCGTGAACGACTTCCCCACGATCTTCCTGCTGACCGGCGGCGGACCGGTGAATGCCACGCAGACGCTGGTCGTGCTTTCCTACGTCACGGTGTTCCAGAACTTCCAGACCGGCCCCGGTGTGGCGATCGCCTTCCTGATGACTCTCGTCTTGATCGTGATCTCCGTCGCCTTGTACCGGCAAATCAAGAAGGTGCAGATCCTATGACCACAGTGGAGTTCTCGGAAAGCCACGAGGCGACTGACTCCCACCTCGGGGCCGAGCCCACCAAAGCTGACCCGGCACCGCGCGGCAGCTGGGGGAAGTTCGTTCTCTTCTTGGTGATCGCCGCCGTCGTACTCATCCCGGTCCTCGCGGTCGTCGTGCTCTCCCTCCAGCCTTCGCTGGGGAGCACGAGCACGGCGACCTTCACGCTCGAGAACTTCGTCAATATATTCAGCCAGACCGATGTCTTGCTCTGGCTGCGCAACAGCATGGTGACGACCCTGGCTACCGTCCTGGTGTCGGTCGCCGTTGCGGCGCCGGCCGGGTATGTGTTGTCACGGGGGCGGAGCCGGTTGATCTCCGGATTCTCGTTGGTGTTGTTCATTGTGCAGGCGCTGCCCTTCGTCACCGCGGTGATCCCGCTGTTCATCCTGTTCGCCAACTTGGGCCTCGTGGACACCCTGACGGGCATCACGATCATCTTCGTCGGCTTCACCATGTCGGTCGCGATCTGGATGATGGCGGCCTACTACGACTCCATCCCGATCAATCTCGAGGAGGCAGCGTGGATGGACGGCTGCTCGGTCTTCGGCGGTTTCCTCCGCGTCGTGCTGCGGAACTCGCTGCCCGGCGTCTTGTCCACGGCCATCTTCGCCTTCTTGGTGGCCTGGAACGACTATCTGGTCCCCCTCGTCTTCCTTCGATCTAGTGAAAAGTTCACATTCCCGGTGGGCCTGCAGAGCTTCTTCCAGCAGAACTCGACGAACTGGGGCCTGGTGATGGCCGTGGCGGTGATGATGATGTTGCCGCCGGTGATCTTGTTCGCGGCGCTGAACCGGTACTTCAGTGTGGGTGGGATCGGCGGGTCGCTGGCCGGCGCCTGAGCCGGAAGCGCAACTTGCGAGGGAATGGGCGACCGCGCCCATTCCCTCGAGGTTTTCACCGGATGACCCGCACCGGCAACGCTTTTACCCCGTGCACGAACTCGCTGAACACAAACTCAGGTTCGCCGACCTCCAACCGCGGCATCCGGCGAAAGATCTCCCGGAACAGCGACTTCAACTGAGCCTTCGCCACGGCGCTCCCCAGGCAAAAGTGCACGCCACCTCCACCGAACGCGACCTGTTGGGCACGGGGTCGTCGGAGGTCGAAGGTCTCCGGTGAGGTGAACACGGTTGCGTCTCGATTACCAGAACAATAAAACAACGCGACCTTGTCTCCGGCGGCGATCGAAACACCGTGGAGCTGGGTATCGACGCTGGCCGTCCGGGTAAAGACGATGACCGGTGAGGCGTATCGGATGAACTCCTCCAGCGCGTCGTCGATTCGGCCTTCGAAGTCTTCGCCGAGCCAATCGCGTTCGGCCGGGTTGGCGTGCAGTGCGAGCAGGCTCAGTGTGGTGGCTTGCTTGGTGGTGTCATCACCCGCGACGACGAGCAGCAGCATCGTCGAGAGGATCTGCGCGTCGCTGAGGGGCCGGCCATCGAGCTCCGCGTTCACCAGACAGGTCACCAGATCCTCGGCGGGGACTCTCCGGCGGAAGCGGGCCAGCGCGGTGCACAGGTTGCTCAAGTAGGCAACCTGGGCCTCGTGGAACGCCTGCATCGTGATACCCGCCGGAAGCTCGGCCGGGAAGCCTGAACCGACGTAGGCGTCGGCGGCGACGACGAAGGTGTCATGCTCGCTGGGCGGTAACCCGAAGAGATCAGCGATCGTCCGCAGCGGAAGCTGGGCCGCGACGTGGCGCACGAAGTCGAACTCGCCACGAGCGGCGGCCCGGGCAACGATCTGTTTGGATCGCCGCTCGATTGTGCGCTCGAGCCGCGCGACGGCCTTGGGTGTGAAGGCGGCGCTGACCACTCGCCGGAGGCTGTCGTGGGCAGGTGGGTCCAGGACCAGCATGTTCGGGTCCACCTGAAACGGGGCGGGGCGTAGGTTGACCTGCCCGAGCTCTGAGCTGAACAGCTCGTGATGACGACTCGCGTAGGCGATGTCCTCCACGGTGGTCACCGCCCAGAACCCCGCTTCGTGGTGCTTGCTCTTCGGGTAGCCGGGCGTTTCCAGCGCGGGATGCCAGCTCACGGGCCGCTCGGCGCGTAGCCGGCCGAAAGCCACATCCCGGACGTGAAAGGGCTGGCGCCAGAACGCGACACTCGAGATGTCAACGTCGGTGTCAACCCGATGTTCGGTTCTGAACAGACGTACCATCAGTCCTCTCGTTCACCGCGCCGGACCTGGGCGCTCCAGACCCGGCGAACTGGCTTCAGCTCAGCCAGAGCAGGGTTTCGGAACGGCCTCAAGAGCTCAGACCACAGGTCGTCGGGGATGGTGGTGGTGGTGACAGCTCGAGGGTCTGGGCGATTCGCCCAGCAACGCCACCCCACGACCCTCAAGTCGATCATCTCAGATCGGGTCGAGCACTGCAGAGTGCGGCTTACGGTCGTCAGGACGCCGGCGTGCTACGCGCTAAGCGCGGAGGTCACCGCGCTTAGCGCGTCGACCAGCGGATGCGGCGGGAGGGGCAGGCTCTGTGCCTGGACGGATCCTCAGCTGCCGCCAGCCGTTTACTCTCGGCTGCTTCGCGTCGCTGCTGCTCTAGGACCCGCGGGGATACAACGGTCACATCCAGCCTCCGTCCACAATCCACCGCTGGGCGCTGCAGGACCGCGAGTCATCTGCCGCGAGCCAGAGTAGGAGCCGGGCCACGTCATCGGGATAGAGCTTGTCGGGGAGGCACTGGTTGCGTGCGATGGACTCCTCCGCCTCCGGAGTCACCCATTCGGTGAGCTGCTTCTCCGTCATGATCCACCCCGGGATGATGCAGTTCACCCGAATGTGCCATGGCCCGTACTCGCGGGCCATGGTTCGTGTCAGCCCCTCGATGCCAGCCTTGGCCGTGATGTAGCCGGGAAGGTCCATGAGGTCGATGTGCGCACTGATTGATCCGAGGTTGATGATCGAACCGCCCCCGGCGTCTCGCATCATCTCTGCGACCGCCTGGGCGGCAAAGAAATGGTGACGGACGTTGACGGCGATCCGGTCATCCCACAGCGCCTGGTCCATCTCAGCGACCTTGTCGCGATGGTCGTTGGCCGCATTGTTGACCAGCACACGGATCGGGCCGAGTTCCTCGGCAGATCGGGCGATCGCCGCCTGCAGAGCAGGGACGTCCCGCACGTCGCACTCGGAGAAAACCACATCGGCGCCCCCGTCTCGAAGCGCCTGCTCGAGCGCTTTGCCACGGTCGGTATCGATGTCGATGAACGCGACACGGGCACCCTGCCCGGCGAGCTGGGTCACGAACTCCGCGCCAAGGCCGGATGCGCCGCCGCTCACGAATGCCGTTCTCCCGCGCAGGCTCGGGTATGTCGCGAACACCGCTTGCTCCGTCGAACCAACGCTCATACGGCTCCTACAAGCCTCGAAGGATGATCATCTCAGTCCAGCCAGAGTTCCCGAGGAGGCCTAGCCTGCTCGAGCTCCGACCAGAGCTCGTCGGGGATCTCCACTCCGGCCAGTTCGAGGGTCTGGGTAATCCGCTCCGGCGATGACACCCCGACGACGGTGGAGTCGATCAGCTCAGAGCGCATCGAGAACTGCAGTGCGGCGGCGGCGAGCGGTACGCCGTAGCGCCGACAAGCCGCCTCCATGGCCTCTGCCGCCTGCCGGATCCGGTCGTCTCGGGAGCCGTACGCGTACTTCTGTTGCACGCTGGGGCCCTTCGACAGCATGCCGCCGCCGTACGGTGCTGCGTTGAGCACACCTAGACCCCGGGCGGCTGCGGAACGAAACAGCGGCTCGGCGGAGCGGTCGAGCAAGGTGTACCGGTTGTGGCTCAGCACGACCTCGAACTCGCCGGTGTCGAGGTACTGCTGAAGCAGCCCGACCGGCCCTCCTGCTACGCCGAGGTGCTCGACCAGCCCGCGCTCGCGTAGCTCGACCATCGCCGCCACCGGGCCGCCGGGAGCCACTGCATCCTGGAAGGGGATCCGCTCCGGGTCGTGCAGATGGAGCAGAGCGATCTTGTCGACGCCAAGCCGCTCCATCGACTCCTCCAGCGAGGCGCGCACTCGCTCGCCGGAGAAGTCCCCGGTCCGCGGATCGGGGTCGACCTTTGTGGCGAGCACGACGTGAGACGGGAGTCCGCCGGCCCGCCGGATCGCCTCGCCGATTCGACGCTCCGCCGCGCCGTCCTCGCCGTAGCCGTTAGAGGTGTCGAGGAAGTTGACGAGGCTGTCGAAGGCGGCCACCACGGTCGCGACGGCCCGCTCCTCCTCGACGGCGTACCCGTACAGCTGCGCCATGCTCGCGAGCGGACTGGTTCCGAAACAGATCGGCGTAACGGCCAGGCCCGTGCCGCCGAGCTCACCGCGAGACAGAGTGGGGGGGTTCACAAGCCAATTCCAGCAGCCTGGGGAGCCCGGGCGGCGAAGACGTCCCGAGCCGCGTGGTAGGCGTCGACGATGCGGTCCAGGACGGCATCGGTCGCCTGGTCAGCGCCGGTGGTCTCCGGATGCTCGGCCCGCCACTGAACCATGCGCGCGGCAGCCCGGTGGAAGGTGAGCTTTGGCGCGAAGCCCGGCACGAACCGCCGGATCTTGCTGGTGTCGAACACCCCGGAGTGGCCGATGTCGCCGAGCACCTCACCCGACCAGAACCAGTCCGGCGCCACCACCGGGAACAGCTCGGAGGCCACGTGCACGAGCTTGGCCTCGACGCCGAGTGCCTGGGCGAAAATGGTGTAGATCTGGTCCCAGGTGTAGACGTCCTCGCCGGTAATGTTGAATACCTCCCCGATGGTCCTCGGATTGCCGAGCAAGCCGACAAGGCCTTGGGCGAAGTCCTCGGCGTGCGTCAGCGTCCACAGCGACGTTCCGTCCCCATGAACCGGGATCTCCGCGCCTCTGGCGATCCGGTCCAGAACCGTCCACCCTCCCGGGACGGGCGGGTTGGCGTCGTCGTAGGTGTGCGAGGGCCGAACAATCGTGACCGGGAAGCCCTGCTCGGTTCTCGCCTGCTGCAGCGCAAGCTCCGCCCGCCACTTAGCGGTGGCGTACTCGAGCACCGGGTTGGGTGCGATGGGCGTCGACTCGTTGATCGGGGACTGCTGCACAGGCTTGGCGTAGATGGACCCAGAGCTGATGTGCACGTACTGCCGGGTGCGAGAGCCGAACATCGCAACCATCCGGCGCACGTCGTCGGCGTCGTAGGACAAGAAGTTGACCACCGCGTCGAACCGCTGGTCCCCGATGGCCGCAAGAAGCGAGGCGTCGTCGGTGACGTCGCCGGTCAGCCAGGTGACACCATCCGGCAGTTGCCGAGCCGCGCTGTTGTTGCCGCGGTTCAGCACGAACACCGACATCCCGCTCTCCACGGAGAGGCGTACGCACGACGTGCTAATCGTGCCGGTGCCACCGATATACAGGACGCGGAGCGCCGCGCCGTCGTGTCGCATCATGATCGGAGGTCCTCTTTTCTCGGGTTGTGGTCTGCGCGTCAGAGCCGGCCTGCATACCAGTCCTCGTAGCCGTTCTCGACGACGGAGATCAAGATGTCCTCGGCGCGTACGCCGGCGTCGGCGAACCGCTCGACGATGGCGCGGTACAGGCGCTGCTTCGTCGCTACCGGGTACATGTGCACCATAGTGATGCGCAGCAGGACCAGACGTTGCCGGTCGACCCCGTTGTATCCGGGGTCGAAGCGAAGCTCGCCCGGCCCATGCGTAGTGAAGACCTGGAACAGGTCGTCCGACGGGATGCCCAGTGCGTCGAGTTGCGCCTGGTGCACTGCGTCGCTCAGCTTGTCGCTGAGTGAGTCGAAGAGCTCACGGTCGAGGTCGATCTGGATCAGCGGCACGGATGCTCCTTCGAGTACGGACTACTTGATGGCGCCGGCGGCCAGGCCCCGCTCGAAGTAGCGCTGCAGGCACAGATAGGCGACGACCTCCGGAATCGCGATGATCACGGCGGAAGCGAGGATCTTGGTCTGGTCATTGCTGAACTGGCCGACGAAGAACTGCGGCACGAGAGTGATCGTCTGCATCTCGGGGGACTGCAGGAACACCAGGGGGAAGAGGTAGTTGTTCCAGGCCCCGATCAGGGTGAAGATCAAGATCGCAGCGGCGATCGGCCGGGTCAGCGGGATCACCAGGTGGCGGAAGCCGTTGATCACGCTCCCGCCGTCGACCCGGGCCGCCTCGAAGAGCTCGTCGGGGATGCCTTGGACGAAGTTCCGCGCCAGCAGAACCGCGAACGGCACCTGCAGCGCGGCAATCGGCAGGATCACGGCCCAGTACGTGTCGAAGAAGCCGAACGCCTGAGCGGTGGTGAACAACGGGGTGAGCAGCACCACCTCCGGCAGCGTGAGGCAGACCAACAGCATCCAGAAGTACACCTCCCGGCCCCGGATGCGCAGTTTTCCGAAGCCGTACGCGGCAAGCATGGTGACGATGTAGACCAGAACGATCACCCCGGCCGCGATGACCACCGTGTTGAGGAAGAAGCGCCACAGGCCGGGAACGGCGAGGACCGCCTCGTAGTTTGCCCACCCGTCGCCGGCGAGCGAGCCCTGCACCATCGCGACGAGGGGAAACAGGAAGGGCAGCACGAGCAGGGTGACCACCACCTGCAGCAGGATGCGACCCCAGCGGGTGCGGATCTCGAACATCAGCGGACCACCCGCTTCTCGCCGCCGCGAACCTGCAGGATGAGTGCCATGACCAGTGCTAGCACGAGCAGGATGATCGAGAGGGCCGCGCCGTAGCCGACGTGCGACTGTGGGATGGTCTTGCGGTAGATGTAGGTGCCGAGGAACTCCGTGGCGTAGTTCGGGCCTCCCACTGTGATGAGGTAGGGGAGGTCGAAGGTCTTGAGGGCGCCGATGGCGCTCAGGATCGCCAAGGCCAGCGTCGTGCCCCGCACACCCGGCCAGATGATGTGGATCAGCGTGCGGAAGTTGCCCGCACCGTCTATCCGGGCCGCCTCGAGAAGGGACTGGTCGATCTGGCCCATGGCCGCGAAGTAGAGCACGAAGGTCAGGCCGGTCCACTGCCATACGGTGACCGCCATGATCACCGCAAGCGCGGTGCTCTCCTGGCCGAGCCACGGTTGGGCCAGGAAGCCAAGCCCGAAGAACTCAAGCACCGAGTTGAACTGGCCGTCCGGCGCGTAGATCTGCCGGAAGACCGGCGCCGTGATGGCCGGGGCCAGCACGACAGGGATGAAGATGATCACCTTGTAGACCACGGCGAGCTTCACCTTCGAGTGCAGCAGTACGGCGAAGATGAGGCCGAGTGCGGTCTGCAGCACGAAGGTGACGACGAAGAACACGATCGTGTGCTGGATGGTCTTCCAGAAGATCGGGTCTTGGGCGATCCGGATGTAGTTCTCGGCTCCCACCCGCTCCGGATTCGGGTCGATCCCGTCCCAGTCCCACGTCGAGATGACCGCGGTGTACCAGATGCAGTAGTAGATCAGCCCCACGCTCAGGACCAGCGCCGGCAGAATCCAGTGGAGTCCTTGCGGTTGCAAGCGGCGGCCCCGCCTCCCGCCGCCTGCCGCGGGCGCGGGCTTCTCGCGAAGCCCGCGTTCCGCTATCGATGTTCCAGCCATCGCGTCGTACCCCTTGTCGGAACGCTCGAGGAGCTACTGCGCCGCCGCCGCCGCCTCCTGCAGGGTGTTCGCCGCTTCCTCGGGCGTCGCCTTGCCGGTAGCCGTCGACTGGGCCGCCTGGAAGATCGCGTCCTGGACATCCTGGTTCAGGAGCGCGAAGCGAGGCTGCGTGACGGGGGCAACCTTGGCCAGCAGGTCCTTCACCGGCGCCTCCTGGGTCGCGGGATCGACGAAGTTGATCTCTTCGAAGTTCGGCTCGATGCCCTTCAACGCCGGGACGTCGTTCAACTGGTCGGCCACCGCCTGCTGTCCCGCCTGTGAGGTGGTGAGCCAGGTGACGAAGGCCTCGGCCGCCGCCTTGTCCTTGGCCTTGGTGGAGATCGACAGGCCGTAGTCAGCGTCACCGAACATCTCGCTGGTGTTTCCCCCGACGTTCGGGAACTGGATCGGCAGAATGGGGAAGGGCTTTGCACCGGAGACACCGGCGGCCTTGAGCGCCGCCGTCATCGCCTTCTCGGTCGAGTACTGGGTGTACCAGGTGCCCATCATGACCATCGCGTACTTGCCGGTGAGGAAGTCGTTGTTGGCGTCCGGGTACTGCTGGTAGCCGATTGCGCCCTCCTGCATGATGCCGCGGCTGAACAGCTGCTTCCAGATGTCCAGCGTCTTGACCATCGCCGGCTCGTTCCACTTGGCGTCACCCTTCGAGGCCTTGGTCCAGAATCCCGGCTCGACAGAGTTCGCGATCGCCTGCAGGGTGTCCTGGTCGAAGCCGGCACCGGCCGCGCCCTGGACGAAGCAGCCCTGACTGGCCTTCTTGAACTCCTGGCAGACCTTCTCCCACTCGTCGAGGGTTGTCGGCGGCTTCAGGTTGTGCTTGTCGAACAGGCCCTTGTTGATCCAGAGCGTGCCGGAGTACACCGCGCCGACGGACAGGGCGGTCAGCTTCCCGTGCTTGTCGGTGAGCCCGCTGACACCCGCCGGGGCGACCTTGGACTGCCAGTCCTCGCCCAACGCCTTGGTGATGACCGGGGTCATGTCCTGGGCGAAGGACCCGTACTTGGTGACGTAGGAGCCCGGCTGCATGTCGAAGACGTCCGGCCCGCTCTCGGATCGCAGCGCTGGGGTCAGTGCCGCCTGCCAGTCCGGGATCGAGACCAGCTTGAATTTGACCTTGATGTTGGGATATTCCTTGTTGAACGCGGCGATGTAGCCGTTCGCGGTCGCCGTGTCCGTGGGCGTCCAGCCCCACCAGTTGACGGTGCCCGACGTCGCTGGCCCCACGCTCTGTTCCTGGCTCGCCGCCTGGCTTTGTTCGGCGCCTTTGCCGCCGCCGCCTACCGGGCCGCCGCACGCGCCGAGGGCCAGCGCGAGGCTGGCCAGACCCACTACGGCAAGTGACCGAAGAGACATCTTTGGTGGGAGTGTGAACTTCATACTGATCCTCTTTGATCCGCGTACGCCTGAGCACACAGATGCTTCGTAGGGGCTGGCACCAGCCCAAGGTCGCCGATGTGGATGGCGTAGCCGTGTCAGAGGTTTACCCGTGTCTTGTCCTGACAAAACGCCGCTGTCCTCCCGCCTCGAGTCGCAACAAACGCAACTCGCCGCGATAGGCGGAACGATACTTGTCCGGCTAGATCGCGTCAAGTTTCAACTGCGTGAACGAAACTTTCGCGGTACCGATCGGGCGGAACATCGGTACTGTCCCGCACTACGAGCGTCGTCGCCATATCGATTCGGGAGAAAGCCGGCGCCCGCTCCTGGGCAAGGTTGAGCACGACATGCACGGCCTGCTCGGCCATCTCGGCAATGGGGACGCGGATCGTGGTCAGCGCCGGTCCTGCCCATCGGGCGATCTTGAGGTCGTCGAATCCGACCACCGACAGCTCGGAGGGGATTGCCACCCCGAGCGCGCGTGCTGCCTCGTACACGCCGAGTGCTTGGACGTCGGAGGAGGCGAAGATCGCCGTCGGCGGCAGGGGCATAGAGAGGAGCGCGCGCCCCTCGGTGAGTCCGTCGCTGTGGTGGAACTCGCCACGCCGCACGTATTTGGGGTTGAGCGGGATGCGCGCGGCCTCCAGGGCGGCTCGGAAGCCGGATAGCCGGGCTGTCGCGGCCATCATGTCCTCCGGGCCGGTGATGATTGCGATCTCGCGATGACCGAGCTCGATCAGGTGGCGGGTAGCGGCGTATGCGCCGCTCCAGTCCCCGGAGCCGATTGACGGTACGCCGGAAGCCGGTTGCTCGGTGGGATCCAGCATGACAAAGGGAATGCTGCGTGAGCGAAGCTGCCGTTGCTGGGCGTCAAGAAGGTTGCAGGCGACCAGGATGACCCCGAGAGGGCGGCGGTTCAGAACCCCCTCGATCCAGTCCAGGTCCGGCTTCTGGCGGTCGTTTGTCCCCGATACCACCATGCCCACGCCGTGCTCACGAGCCAGCCGTTCGATCCCCGCGAATGCCTCGGCAGCCCATGAGCTGGCGATCTCAAAGCACAGCACCTCGATCAGCGGAGCATGATTTGGGCCTGGGCTGCGCCTGTTGTACTGGTGGTCCTGAAGGAGCGCCTCAATACGAGCACGGGTTTCTTCGGAGACGCCGCCGCGGCCGTTGAGCACCTTGGAGACCGTTGAGATGGATACATCGGCGAGCGCGGCGACCTCGGCAAGGGTCGCCCGAGTTGCCGGTTCGCCCGATGTCATCTCGGCGGACATGAAGTCAGCCTACTTCTCGACCCATTCCTAACGTCCTTACCGCGACGGCGACAGACGAGGAGCGGTCGACGCCGCGCTCGCATTACCCACCTCCAGCCCGGTTACGTGCACAGCGGGGTAACGTTGACGATCCATCCGTGCTCCGGGTTGGGAAAGCAGTGTGTCGTCCTGCGCGGCGCAGCGGGCCGCGGCTCAGTGGTCGCGCCAGCTGTGACTCGGGGTCCAGCCGAACAGCGCCTTCATCTTGGCGCAGTCGAAGGCCGACCTCGGATCCTCGTAATCGCTCGCGAAACGGTCGTAGCCGTCGTAATACTCAGCCATCAGCTCGCGCAGTCCCCGCTTCGCCCGGGTATCGGCTGCCGCAATCAGGCACACCTCATGGCCGCTGCTCGTCCCTTCCAGCGCCGCGCGGTAGGCAGAGCCGACGTCGCGGGCGTCGATGTAGCTCCAGAAGTTTGCCTTGCTGAGGCTAGGGTCGTCCCACTCGTCCTGGAACCGGTCGTAGCCGTCGGGAGCGATGACATTATTAATGCGCAGCCCTACCCAGGCCGTCTGCGGGTAGCGGACAGCGACTGAGTCCGCGATCACTTCGCTGATGTACTTGCTCAGGGCGTACGCATTCGGGGACGGATGCCACTCGGTCTCATCGAATGGGATCTGGGTGGGAGTTGTGCCCTCGGTCAGCAGGCCGGTAGCCATCTCACTCGAGGCGTAAACGACCCGTGGAACCCCGAGATCGCCCGCCGCCTGCATAAGGTTGTGAGCGCTCAGCACGTTGTTGTCAAAGACGTCGATCTGCGCCTGCCCGCTCGGGGCGGGGTTCGCCGCCAGATGACAGATGCCTTCGGGGCGGAACTGGAAGAGCGCATCGTAGACCTTTCCCGCGTCCGCCAGTTCTACCCGGCAGAACTCTCCTGGCAGCTCCAGCTCTGGTCGGCTGACGAGGTCGAAGTTCACGACCTCGTGGCCGACCTCGGCCAGGAGACGTACAACCCACCGTCCGGCCCGTCCGGTTCCCCCCGTCACGACGACTCGCATCTACAGAGCTCCCGTCCATCGTCTTGCAGTTCGAGCTGGGCACGCCCGTCGCCGAGCCAGAAGACTCCCGGATCAAGATTCTCGACAACCACTGGGTATGCGCTGCGAGGCTAGCAGGATGAGCGGCGTGTGTGATCCGTCAGGTGATGCGCTCACCTTCCCGGTCGGCGCCGCTTCGACACCGCCAACCGCTACGGCCGCAAGCCGGGCGAAACTGAAACGATCATCGGCAACTGGTTCGCCACCGGCGGCGGCCGGCGGGAGCGGACCTTCATCGCCACCAAGGTCTACGGCGAGATGGGAGCGGAACCCGACAGTTGGCTCTGGCCTGGCTGCTTACCCGGCCCGCGGTCAGCGCACCGATCATCGGTCCGCGAACTCGTGACCAGTTGGACAGCGCCCTGGCTGCCGTGGAGCTGAGCGTGTCGCCGGAGCAGTTACGCCGCCTCGATGAGATCTTCCCCGGTCACAAGACCGCACCCGAGGATTACGCCTGATAGCCGGTGGGCGCATCTTCTGCTGTGGGTTGTGAATGGCTATGCCCCGGCCCTTTCTCGACTGACCGGCGGAATGCGTTACTCAAACATCTCGTATCACCGCGCTCAGCGCCGGTCGCCAACCTGCAGCACGAAACTGCAGCAACGAACGCGCGACGTGGCGGTTCCTACTTGTGCCTATTCGCGACTGGCTAGGCATGAATGGCGCTCAACGAGGCCCGCTCCGCCACTTTGCAAGCAAGGGGTTAGGGGTTCGAGTCCCCTTGGCTCCACCCCTAGTCAGAGTGGGTTTGCCCCTGCTTCATGGCTGTACTTTTAGGCCCGTACAGCAGAAAGTACAGCAACCGGACCCCCTGTTAATTTTTTAGTCGGATGAGCCCGCGCGGGGAGCCGGCCGTTCTCGATCCGCACTACCTCTATTGCGGTGATTTCGATTGAGCGTCCGGTGGTGCTTGCCGAAAGTCGGGAGGGCTAAGGGAGCGGGATTTCTGCGCGGATTCTGGTGCCACGGCCTGGTGGGCTGTCCAGGGTCAATGTTCCGCTGAGGGCTGTGATCCGGTCGTGCAGGCCGCTGAGGCCGCTTCCCACGGACGGTCGGGCGCCGCCCACGCCGTCGTCTTCGATCGTCAATATGAGGCAGTCGTCCGTCGACGTGGCCATAACACCCGCGGTTTTAGCGTTCGCGTATTTGGCCACGTTTGTCAGCGCTTCGGCGACTACGAAGTATGCAGCGGACTCGACCGATGGCGGATAGCGATCATTTGGGATCTGTAGAGCGATTGGCATCGGCATGCGGTGGGTGAGCGCCTCGACGGCGGCTTCAAGGCCGCGGTGCGTGAGGATCGAAGGATGGATGCCGCGTGCGAGCTCGCGCAGCTCAGCGATGGCGGCGCGCACTTGTTCGACGCCTTCGGCGACGAGAGGCGTACCTTCACCGCGAGCCTGGGCGAGCTGCAACGTCATGACGGCTTCCACCAGCCGTTGTTGCGCTCCGTCGTGAAGGTCGCGTACGACCTGGCGGCGCTGCTCGTCGGCGGCCTCCACGATCCGCGTTCGCGATGCAAGTAGTTCGGTCTGGGTGGTGGCATTGGAGATCGCGGTAGCGATTAGCTCGGCAAAGGATGACAGTCGCTGCTCAAGCCCGGCAGGCAGCCGCTCGGGGTCGTCGGTCCCCGCGATCAGCGCCCCCCAAACCCGGCCATCGACGACGACCGGCGCGCCGACCTCGGAGATGACGCCGCGTTTTCGCAACAGCTCCGCCAGCTCCCCCGACGCTCCCTCGTAACTGTCGAAACGGCCTGGGGCTGCGGTATCTCGGACGAGCACGTTGATGCTGTCACCCTCCAGCGGGAGACGGGTTCCGGTCGGCAGATGGACGTCGTGGATGCTCCACCCGGCCATGGTGAGGTTGAAGCCGTCGCTGCTGAACTGTGCGAGATTGACGCTTGTAACCGCAAACAGCCGGCCGGTTTCTTGGCACACCGCGTCGAACACGACGGCCGGTTCCGCGCCCTTCGCCACTAGGGTGGCTATCCGCCGCAGCGCCGACTGCTCGTCGGCGAGCCTGCGCAACTCTTCCCTTGCCTGGGTATTCGCGATCGCGGTCGCGAGGAGCTCGGTGAACTGACTGAGCCGGGCCTCGGCATTGGGCGGCAGCCGGACTGCGGAGCCGCCGCCAGCTGAAACCACACCCCAGACCTGGCCATCCACAACGACCGGGGCTCCTACTCCGGCGTGGACCCCAGCCTGCCGAGCGGCCTCGCCGATCTTCCCTGACACATTGGCATAGTTATCGATTCGAGCCGGACGCTCGGTGCGTCGAACGAGCGCGGTAAGGCTTGGGCCATCCAGGGCCCAGTTCGTGCCTGGCTGAAACGGATGCTCCCCAGTGGCGCCGATGACGGTCGCCGTCCCGTCCGGCTCATATCGGCACATCTCTACTAAGGGCAGATCGAGGGCATGTGCCACTTCGAGCGCGATTGCCGCAAACACCTCCTCCGGCATCGCTCCGCGGGCGACAAGCGTCGCAACCCGGCGCAGCGCCGCCTGTTCGTCGGCAAGCCGGCGAAGATCTTGTCGCGCCTGGGTTGTGGAGATCGCCGTGGCCACCAACTCGGTGAACCCAGCTAAACGGTCTTCGATGCCCGACGGCAGCGGCTCGGGGTCAACCGAGCCGGTGACCACTAAGCCCCAAACCTTCCCATCCACAATGATTGGGGCACTCACCCCGCAACCGATGAAGGTGTCGCGTGCGGCTTCGCCGATGTCGCCGGCCAGATCCGTGAAGTCCTCAACTCGCGCCGGCCTACCGGTCCTTGAAACTAGCTCCGCCAGCTTTCCGGCAGCGAGCCGCCAGGTTCTGCTGGCTTGGAACGAACTCGCCGGCTGGCTCCACTGGCCAATCACGGTGGTCGTCCCGTCCGGCTCGTAGCGTGAGATCTCCACCAGCGGCAGGGTCAACACGTGCGCTACCTCGCTGGCCACGGCGGCGAACACATCAACCGAGTCAGCTCCGCCGGCCACTAGCGCCGCCACCCGCCGCAGCGAGGACTGCTCCTCGCCGAGGCGCACGTCTCGCTGGCGCAGCTCGTCCTCCGCCCGCAACCGGGACTCGATGTCATTGAATGCCACCACTGCACCCCGGCCATGCGACATCTCGATTGGGACGGAGGCATAGGAGACTGGAAACATTGATCCATCGCGGCGGAAGAACCAGTCCAAATCCCGGGCGACCGTCGCTCCTGAGGTCCGCGGGAGCAGCATTGGACATTCCGAAGCCGGATAGGGCGTGCCGTCCGGATGCCGATAGTGGATCGTCTCGTGACTGTTCCGCCCGATCAGGTCATCCGCGATGTCATAGCCGAGAGCCGCAATCGCGGCCGGGTTCGCGAATCGGATTAGCCCTTCGGGATCGACTACCCACACCGGTTGCGCGATGGTCCGCAACACGGCCCCGAGGAAGTCCTCGGCGCCGACCCCCAAGCCACCAAGATCGGTCACTGAATCGGTCAACTCGGCCTCCGAAAGCATCCGAGTCCATGCCTAGCGTCACGGGTCATCTGATCAAGTACAGCCAACCGCGGGTCGAGTCAATCAGCAAGACCCGCGCCCTCGAGGACTGTGGGGTTTCCTCCATGGATTGCGAGGCTGCCGCGTACCAGGCTGCGTGGGTGGCGATTCGGATTCTGGTTGTCGATGACAACCAACACTTCCGGCGACAGGTAGGTGAGCTGTTCATGCTGCGAGGCCTGGAAGTCGTCGATGCGGCAGCGGACGCGAAGGACGCCCTCGCTGCTGTCGTCCGCGCCTGTCCGGACGGGGTGCTGGTTGACATCAATCTGCCGGGGCGCGACGGCTACTCGGTGGCCGCTTCGCTTGCCGCAATCTGCCCGGCCGCCCGGATCGTGCTGACCTCCTCAGCGGTCGACGAGGTCCCGGCTGCGGTCCTGCTGGAGTGCGGCGCTACCGCGTTTATACCCAAGACCGACCTGGCCACCGTCGATCTTCGGTGGCTCTTCGGAGGAGCAGGCTTCGATCACCTCAGCACTTGAGAAGCGGCAGGCTCCTTAGCAACATCAGCAGCACGCGCCTGAGCCGGGACTGGAGCACTCGTCCATAATCACTGGCTCTGGAGTCCGCTCTAGTTCCGGCTGTCATCTGTCGCATAACGTGGCGACGTGGACACGCCCGGGCGGACGCGGGTGGCGGTGGGCGAGGACCAACCCATCGTCCGAGAAGGCATCGTTCACATCCTCCAGGACGGCGGATTCGAGGTGGTTGCGACCGCGGGGGACGCCCAGGAGTTGGTCCGCAAGGTGCGCACCTACCGTCCCGATGTGGTAGTGACCGACATCCAAATGCCGCCAGATCGCACCGATGACGGGCTCCGCGCCGCGCTGGAAATTCGTGCCGCACAGCCTGAGGTCGGAGTACTGATCCTTTCGCAGTTCCTGGAGGACCGATACGCGTTCGAGCTTGTGGCCGACGGTGCGCAGGGCGTCGGCTATCTGCTCAAGGAGAAGGTCGGCGATTTGCGCATGTTTACCGATGCCGTACGCCGGGTCGCGTCCGGCGGATCCGCACTCGATCCGGATGTGGTTGCCCGACTGATCGGCCGTCCGCGTCGTAACAGCCCTCTTGACCAGTTGACAAAACGAGAGCGGCAGGTTTTGTCACTGATCGCCGAGGGCCGCTCCAATGCCGGAGTGGCCGACGAACTCGTGATCACGATCGCGGCTGTGGAACGGCATGTGACCAGCATCTTCGACAAGCTTGACCTGCGCCAATCACCAGAGCAGCATCGCCGGGTCGTTGCCGTGCTCACCTACCTTCGCGGCTGACCCAACAGCGCCAGAAACCGCCGGTCTCACTCTCCCAGCCCTCGGGTTAACCCGATGCCGGCTGCGGACGATCCCTAGGTAAAGACTGCAGGCCGCTCAATCGACCGGATCACTCCTTGGCACAAGCCTTGAAGAGGTCAAACCGACCTCGAACCGAGGCTCCGGACAGCAGCAAGGAGTAGCCATGGCAGCCAACGCACCCTCGCCTACGGCACGGCGCGAGCTCGCAAGCCGCACCAGCGATGATCTTGAAGTCACGTTGTGGTGGGATCCGCGGATCAACGCCATCGCGGTCTCGGTCTGGGACTGGAAACGTGACACCCACTTCGAGCTCGCGGTCGGCAGTGATCGCGCGATGGACGTCTTCTATCACCCGTTCGCATACGCCTCCCACCGCGAGCTCGATGACGCAATGGCCGGAGCGCTCTAATGTCCGCCCAGTTGGCAAGCTCCGCGGGCTTCGGCACCCGGCCCCGCAACCAGCACTCAAACGACCAAGGCGTTACAGCCGAGGAGGCTTCAACGCAGCCCAGCAGGCAAGTGCGGGAGGGGCTTGGCGGCGATGCCGGGAAGGTTGCCTGGCGCCACGTCATCTGCTTTGTGCTGCTGGCATACGGCTCGGCCTGGGCGATCTGGGCAGCACTGCTCGGCCCGACGATCATGGACGCCCTGCGGGACGGCCGCACACCAGACAACTTCACCGCCACGCCAGCCGTGATGCTCGGCATGTACGCACCCGCACTGGCTGCGGTCGTTATGCGACTCTTTATCAGCAAGGAAGGCCTCCGCAGGGCGCTGGGCCCCCTGCCAAGCATCCGTTTAGCACTCGCCGCGGTGCTCATCCCCATGGCGCTCATCCTGATCTTGGTCGGGATCGTCACCGCGAGCGACATCTCAGAGGCGAGTCCCGGTAAACCGCTGGGCACCCTGCTGGGGATGCTGATCTTCGTGGGCGTGCCTGTCGGCGCCGCGCTTGCCTTCGGTGAGGAGTTCGGCTGGCGGGGATACCTGCTGCCCAAGCTCCTTCCTTTGGGTGAGGTCAAAGCAGCAGTCATCGTAGGGCTGATTTGGGGGCCGTGGCATCTTCCCGTGCTGATCGTTGGGCTGAACTATCCAGGACAGTCGATCATCGCCGTACTCGCTGTCTTCCTCCTGTCTACGACGCTGCTGTCACTGCTCCACACCCGCTTCTATGTGGCCTCCAGCTACAGCCTCATTGCAGTCTCACTGCTCCACGGATCACTCAACACATTCTCAGATCGCCTGACAGACCAGAACCACCTCACGGGCAACCCGCTCATCGTCAGCGCCGGCGGTCTCATCGCGAGCGCCCTGCTCGCCGTCGGCATCTTCATCGCATACCGCCTCCTCGCACGCCGCAAGTCCGCGTAGCAACCAACAACCTTCCACAAGGAGAACGATCATGAAACGTAAAGCTCGAATCACGCGCCTGATCATCACAGCGCTGATCGTCAGCCTCGCTGCGATTTTGACTGCACTATCGCCGATAAACCCAAAGGAGACGCCCTCGCAGGCCAGCACGGAGTTCGTTCCAATTGACAACTACGTAAGTGCTCGACTCCATGATCTTCGAATCCCGGGCGCCGCACTTGGCATCGTCAAGGATGGCGAGGTCGTCCACCTGCAGACCTTCGGCTCCGCAAGCAAAGACGAAGGTGCGGTGACGGTGACAACCCCCTTCAAGATCGGGTCGATGAGCAAATCGTTCACAGCATTGGCGGTCATGCAACTCGTTGAGGCAGGCAAGATCCAGCTCGACGCACCGGTACAGCAATACCTTCCCGAATTCCGGGTTGCTGATCCAGAAGCATCGAAGCGCATCACCGTCCGGCACCTACTGAACCAAGTCAGCGGAATCCCCACATCGGCTGGAATGAACTACGTGTTCCGAACCGACACGGGGGAGGATGCGCTGGAGCGTGAGGTTGCCAGGTCCAAGAACGTTAAGCTCACACACGAACCCGGAACGACCTTTCAATACTCAAACCGGAATTACACAACGCTCGGGCTACTGATCAAGGTGGTGTCCGGTCAGAGCTACGAGGATTACGTGCAAGCGCATGTGCTCCAGCCACTCGGCATGCAACAGTCATTCACCCACCTCGACGATGCCAAGAACCACGGTCTCGCCACCGGTCACCAGTACTGGTTCAATCGGCCGGTGCCAGGCGGCGGGCTGCTCGAGAACCGAGCGACGACACCAACCGGACTTATCACAGCCAGTGTCGAGGACATGTCCACGTGGCTCATCGTCAACCTCAACCACGGTGTCTATAACGGCACCCGGCTGCTCTCCGCCTCGGGGATCGACCAATTGCACACTGGCGTGGCGCAGATGACAGAGGATTCCCGGTACGCCATGGGATGGTATGAGACCGACATCAACGGCGCTCCCGTTGTCACGCACAACGGTGATCCCGGTGATTTCCACTCCACCATGGTGATTTCCCCCTCGACTGGCTGGGGCGTGGTGTTGTTGATGAATGGCTCGAACGGGCAGGCGCGGCTCGACGTTCCCGCGTACGGCGTCATGGCACAGCTCGTCGGCGTCCCAATCCCGGAGATGACAAGCTCTCTCAGCGAGTTCACCACACTGCTGAGCCTGGCGCTGCTCGTGATCATCGCGGCTCAGATCACGGCGGCTGGCCGGTCGATCTTCGTGCTCCGACGCTGGAGCAGGGATCCCTCACAGCAACCGCGTACTCTCGCGCGCAAGATCATCCGCCTGGGGATTCCCGTACTCATGAGCGCGCTGTGGGCTTACGTTTGCGTGGGAGTTTTGCCGAACCTGCTTAATACACCCTTTACGGCTATGCGATTTATGGACTACGGGCTGCTACTACTGCTCAGCTTCGCCCTCGCCCTGTTCTGGGGAATGATCATCAAACCGATCCTTGGATTCTGGGTACTGCAGAACTCATCCAGCCCGACCAGACACGAAGCTGCTCCTGAGCCAGAGGTACCCATCCCGGCTGGCGTCCGGTAAACCCGAAGCGTGACGCAAGCTGCCCTCGAGGATCTGCGACGAATCTCGACGCCGCCAGCCCCACAGCCGTGGCTTCGAACAGGCTGATCTACCACGACGACGGCACGCCCTGCCCTATCCCCCACGTTGGGATCGGGCAGGGCAGCGTCTGCCAGTCGATGAGATCTCCGACCGGATGGGTCCAACAACCGTCGCGTCAATGCACAAACATGGGTAGGGAGTTAACCGCGGGATCTGCCGCAAGGAGTCAGCTCCTCCTACGCCTTACGGCACGACCGGAGATCCGACTGGGCGGTTGGGCCACTCCTGGACCGTGGAGGACGACTTGATGACCGACACGGACGAGACCTGGGTGCCGGACCGAGGCGTAGACCCCGAGGACAGGGTAACGCCACAGCTCAGCGACGCTGCCCACCACTTTGCCGGTCTCAGGCTGTGCGTCCGAGCCGCCAGGCTCCGCATGATCGAAAGGTCCCATGGCGAACCCTTTTCACCAACGGTCCCATCCGATCTTGCCAACCGGCAAGACCTGCAGTCACCTTCGTCTACGCGTGCTTTAACCAGTTCACCGAACACTCAATAGCTGCCCGGTGGATCCCTTCTGCTCATGGTTAACGTGGCTTCCCCCACATTCAATGGGGCTGTCGCCTCGGCAGATTCCGATGCGAAAGCGGTCATGGACGGCGAGCCCCAGGGTGCAAAAGCCGAGGCGTGCAGCATCATTCGTACTTTGGCCATCCAGCACCTTGGCATGGCCGTGGATCATCCACTTCGCGATCGAGGTGGTCGTCTTTTGCGTCGATCACGATGGGGAGCGCCTGACTACAAACGCCCCGCAACGATGCGGAGTTGGAACGCGGGTTGGCTTCACGTCAACGCCCGCGACCCGTCGCGAGCCGAGAGCGCCGGTCCTCGTCCGCAGCGCTAACGATGTCGACGACGACGAGCGCTCCTGTGCGCGGATAGCGAAGCACGTGTCTCGAGGGCGGCTGCGGTCGATCGCCCGCGTTGGACTCCTAAGGCGGCTCCGGATAGGTGAAGTCGCGCCCAGGTGCTAGCCACCGCGAGTGCAGTGACGGGTCGTAGATGTACCAATCAGAGGCGCGCGGGAACTCGGCGTCGGTGGTCTCAGTCAGCAACCAAGTCAAGAAGTCGACCGCCACCTCAACCGGAATCAGGTTGTGCTCGTTCTCGCGGAAGAACTCGGCCAGAGCCAAAACGCTCGGATCGGGTGCACGAAGGTCGGCTTGCATCCCCGTGTCGACCTCGCCCGGGATCGCCGACGCGACGAGTACCTCGGGCGCGAGCTCGAGCCGCATGCTCGTCGTGACCGAGTGCTGGGCGTGCTTGGCCATCGCGTACATCGAGAGGCCTGGAAAGGTGGCATGCGCCGAACGCGTCGACACGCTGAGCACGCGCGCGCCGCTCGATAGGACGTCTCTCAGGCCAGTCGTGAGGAGCAGCGGCGCCTTGGCGTGCAGCGTCAGCACGGTGTCGATCTCGTCCTCCGTGCGCTCGTAGATGGGGCCGAGCGCTCCGACCGTGCCCGCGCAATGGACCAGGATGTCGATCCGCTCGCCCCTATTGTCGGCGACGTCATGAATCTGCTCGAGCGCCCGTGCGATGCCCTCGCTCGTGCTCAGGTTTGCGGCCACCACGTCGAATCCGGCAGGCAGTGCGGCGTTGGCCGCCCAGCTCCCCAGATCGCGGGACACGCCGACCACGTGCCGGCCCTGCCCGGCCAGGCGCTCGGCGAGCGCACGCCCGATTCCGCTTCCCACCCCCGTGATTACCGCGGCGCCCTGTGTGACGCTCGAGCCGACGACCATACGCGCACGATACGCCGCACACGCACGACCGGATCAACGACCGGCCAGGCCCTGACCGCCGGCGTAAACGTCAACGCAGCATCTGGATGCCACGCGGGTCAGTCTGAACTGAGGCAGTGGAGGGCCGAGCGAACACCTTGCCGGCTAGGTGCCTTCCGATGTCGGCCTCGTAGGCCGGGATGAAGTCGGCCAGTGGCGCGGTCGCCACCTGCGGACTGTAATCACTGAGCATGGCTTGCACGGTCGGCGGCATGTCCCCGGGCATGATCACTCGTCCTCACTGTCGGACTGGACGGTGCGCCGCCTGGCGTGGAACGGCTTGCTGGGTGGCGTGTCCATCCGCTTGACGCGAAGATTCACGCTCGGTGGTTCGATGATCTTGAGAAGTACCCGGATCGCCTCGATCAGCTCCAGCGTCGAGCGGTCCTCGCACTTGCGTTCGGCAGCCTCCAAGTGCTTGTAGCAGCCTGCGACGTCCATGCAGCGCTCTTCCATATGGCCTTCCGGACGCCATCTGGCTGATCAGCCGGCCGAGGGGCAAGAACATCCAGCAGAAGCACCGGCGTCGTAGATTTTTCCGTCGCGTTGTTTGACAGCGCAACCACCGACCGCGACAGCTACCACCGCCCTCACAGCGCTCTTGGCGGCCGAACACTTGACGAACGCCTCCGACAGAAGGATCCAAGAACCCCACCGTCATAGGCGTTTCTCAGTTGCACAGGTGGGGGCGAGCATCACCGAGTTGAGCCGCCAGTGGCTTCGCGACTCCAGCGATATCCGTCCCCCATAGAATGAGCCTCGCAGGTCAGCGTGTGACCAGAAGGGGGGACCATGGCCGAACCGATGCGTTTTGACCTCGGGCCCGACGAGCTCCCGGCGGCCTGGTTCAACCTCGTTCCCGACATGGTCGGCGCCGGCATGCAGCCGCTTCCCCCGCTGCATCCGGGGACCAGGGAACCAATCGGTCCAGCAGACCTCGCTCCCCTGTTCCCCGAGTCGCTGATCATGCAGGAGGTCTCGACCGAGCGGTGGATCGACATCCCGGGGCCGGTCCTGGACGTCTACCGGTTGTGGAGGCCGACGCCGCTGTATCGGGCCCGACGCCTGGAGCAGGCGCTGCAGACTCCGGCCCGGATCTACTTCAAATACGAGGGAACGTCACCGACTGGTTCCCACAAGCCGAACACGGCGATCGCTCAGGTCTATTACAACAAGGAAGCAGGGATCCGCCGGATCAGCACCGAGACCGGCGCCGGGCAATGGGGGTCCGCGCTGGCATTCGCATGTCAGATGTTCGGGCTGGAGAGCCTCGTGTACATGGTGAAGGCCTCATACCAGCAGAAACCGTACCGGCGGGTGATGATGGAGACGTTCGGGGCGACGGTCCACGCCTCGCCCAGCGAAACCACACAGGTCGGCAAGCACATCCTCGGCGACAGGCCCGACTCCATGGGCTCCCTGGGGATCGCCATCAGCGAGGCGGTCGAGGTCGCGGCCACCAATCCCGACACCAACTACTGCCTAGGGAGCGTGCTGGGGCACGTGCTCCTGCACCAGACCGTGATCGGCCTGGAGACGCAGAAGCAGATGGAGATGGCGGGCGAAGTCCCGGACTTCATCATCGGGTGCGTCGGCGGGGGGTCGAACTACGCAGGCTTCTCCTATCCATTCATGGCCGACAAACTGGCCGGGAAGCTCGATGCCACGTTCGTGGCCACCGAGCCGGCCGCCTGCCCCACACTGACCCGCGGTGAGTTCGCCTACGACTTCGGCGACACGGGAGAGATGACACCCATCGTGCCCATGTACACGCTGGGGCATACGTTCGTGCCGGCGCCGGTGCACGCGGGCGGGCTCCGGTACCACGGCGACGCGCCCTCGCTGTCCATGCTGGTGAAACACGGGCATATGGAGGCTCGGGCATACACGCAGAACCAGGTGTTCGAGGCAGGCGTGCAGTTCGCCCGGGCTCAGGGGATCGTGCCCGCCCCGGAGCCGAACCACGCCATCCGCGCGGTGATCGACGAGGCGATCCGTGCACGAGAGGCCGGCGAGTCGAAGGTCATCTTGTTCAACCTCTGCGGACACGGGCATTTCGACATGCAGGCGTACGACGACTTCCTAGCGCGGCGCCTCCCGGAGATCGAGTTCGAGGAAGCGGCGCTAGCCGACGGTCTGACGAGCCTCCCGGCGATCCCGGTCCCGGGTTAGCCTCTCGGGGCTCTCAGGCCCGGCTGGACGACTGCATTTATTGCCTAGACTCTTCCCGGGCGTCTCGAAGTGCCAATGCCGTAAGGGTTCTCGCTCGGAGGCGGGCCATCTAAGCCGTCATGGTGACGGATGCCCGAGCCCTTCGAGCACATGGCGCACGCGCCGGGCCCACGGAACTATCCCTTTACGCTCGTACAGCTCAGCTGCCTGCTCGAACTCCGCACGCGCTTCGTCGACCCTGCCGTCGGCCAACAGCACGACTGCGCGGATCTCATGACTCTCCGCGACGAATGCCAGATAGTCCGTCGACTCGTTGATCGCGATCGCTTCGTCGATCGTCGCGAGTGCGTCCTCGTGGTTGCCGCGGTGAGAGAGGATCCGCGCTCGAGCCATCCGCATCACCGCCTGGGAAGCGAAGTCGTCTTCTGCGGAGAGTTCGCGGCTCCGCTGGACGAACCGTTCGGCGTCGTCGAAGCGCTCGGCGTCGCAGAGCGCTAACGCCAGCAGGGCCGCCATCGTGGAGTTGAAGGAGGTCTCGCCGAGGCTGTCCCAGATCTCGATGCAGCGCCCGAAATACTCCGCGGCCAGGTCGGGGCGGCCCAGGAAACGCTCAGCCTCCCCGCGGCCTTCGTCTGCGTACGCGCTGAGGGCTGGGATGCCGATGTCCAGCCACCGACGCTCCGCACGTTCCCCCTCGGCTCGAGACTCGTCGGCCTTTCCCTCCATGGCAAGGAACACGGTCTGCATGTTGTCGAGTTGTGCCTGAGTGATGATGCTGTCCTTCACGAGCGAAGACGCCGTGGCGTGAGCGCGCAGACCCTCCTCGGCCGAGAACGGTCCGTAGTGCGCACCCGTCGCGAGGGTCAGCGCGATTCTGCGCCGGTCGCTGGAGGGAAGGTCGGGCGCACGGTCCAAAAGGCGGCTCGTCATCTCGACGCTCTCCGCACACCTGCCCTCATGGAACAGAAGCACTGCGAGCGTCAGCGTCGCCTGCACGATCCCGGCGTCGTCACCGGCTCGTTGCAACGTCCCGAGTGCGGCAGCCGCCTCCTGATGGGCTCGTGCGTAAGTGTGGGACGGGTCGATCTGCCCGAGAGCCTCGGAAAACACGAGGTGAGCCCGAGCCGCGATGGCGAGATCCTCGGCTGCTTCGGCCGCCTCGATCGCCTGCTTCGCGACCTCTACGCTCTCCGAGAAGTGATTCATATCCAAAAGCGTGTACGCGAGCTCGAAGAGGGCGCGTGATTTGAGGCTGCCGTCCGATACCTCCGTCGCGGCTGTCAGGAGCTGCTGAGCGCTTGCGAAGTGCCCGCGCTCCCGGGCGCGGTCGGCCGAGACGATCAGCCGCGTCGCTGCGGTTCGGCCCAGTCGTTTCGTGGCTTCGTCCAGCGCCCCTAGTTCGGCTCGGTATCGGTACGCCTGCTCCAGGTGGTAGGCCAGGATTTCCTCATACTCAGCGATCCGCTCGCCCGCTGCGTGTTCCAGCCACACGGCGAACCGCTCGTGGAGGTCGGCGCGCTGCTCCTTAGACAACGCCTGGTAGGCGGCGTCTCGGATGAGGAGATGGCGGAAGCGGAAGGCGTCCTCGCCTGCGAAGTCGCCGCGATCGGGCCGGATCAGCTCCTTGCGCGCCAGTGCCAGCAACCGCGGGCGGACCTGAGGACGCAGTGCCTCGGGTGCGAGCTTGGTGACGGCCCCAACGTGGAACAGCTTGCCCTCGACCGCGCCGCGTTCGATCACCGCGCGCTCTTCGGCGTCGAGCCGGTCCAGACGCGCGGCGAGCAGGAGCTGGATCGTCGGCGGAACTGTCACGTGGGCCAGATCTTCGACCGCCCGCCACCGCCCATCTTGAAACCGCAGCAGACGGTCGTCGATGAGCATCCCCAATATCTCCTCCACAAACAGCGGATTACCCTCGGCCGCGTCGAGGATCCGGGTGCGGGCGGTAGACGGGATGTCGGCTTGGCCAAGCAGGTTGTCGACCAGGCGGGAGACCTCGTCGCCGGGCAACGCCTCGAGCAGGATCGTTGTGGCGTTCAGCTTGCCGCCGGCCCAGCTGGTGCGCAGCTCGAGTAGCTCAGGCCGCGCGACGCAGACCAGCAACAGCGGCGCGTCCCGCGTCCAGTCGGCGAGATACTCGATCAAGTCGAGGAAGGCAGGCTCGGCCCAATGGATGTCATCGAACACCACGACAAGTGGTCCTTGGCGCGCAAGGTGCTCGAACAGCTTGCGGAGTGCCCAATAGGCCTCCTCGGCCGTGACAGGTTCGGCCCAGGAAAGAAGACCGGCCACGAGTGCGACGATCCGGTCCCGGTCCTCGACGCCCTCGGCGAGGGCGGCGAGCTTGGACCAACCGGTAGCAACGTCATCGGTGCGTTCGACGCCCGCGGCCTCCTGCACGATCTCGACGAGCGGAAAGAACGTGATCCCCTCGCCGTAGGACAGACACCGTCCGCGAAGGAACCTGGCCGAGGTCGCGTGGCCGGAGACAAACTCGCGGATGAGTCTCGACTTACCGACGCCAGCCGGTCCGAGCAAGGTGAACAGGTGGGCTGTGCGCTTGGTGATAACGCGGTCGAGCACGCGCTGGAGCATCTCGAGCTCCCCCTCGCGTCCGACCATCGGAGAATCCAAGTGCCGAACGTGGCCAGCCGTGTCCTCCAGGACCTCGATAAGCCTGAACGCACGGACAGGCTCCGCCTTGCCCTTCAGCTCGAGCGAATCGACAGACCTGATCTGCACCGCATCACGCACCAACCGGTGCGTATCCTCGCCCACCAGGATCTCGCCGGGCGAAGCGGCCTGTTCGAGCCTTGCCGCGATGTTGACAGGATCCCCCATGACGAACTGTTGCCCAGAGCGCGGCTTCCCAGCAACGACCTCGCCCGTGTTCACGCCGATGCGGACCTCCAGCCCGACACCGTGGTCATACTCGAGTTCGGCGTTGAGCTCGCGCAGCGCATCTCGCATGTCCCGAGCCGCTCGAACCGCCCGCAGCGCGTCGTCCTCATGGAGTCTCGGAATCCCGAACACAGCCATCACCGCGTCGCCAATGAACTTCTCGACGCTGCCGCCGTGACGTTCGATCACGCCAGACATCTCGTCGAAGTAGCGGCTCATCACCCGGCGCAGGGTCTCCGGGTCCAGGCGTTCGCCGAGCGCGGTCGAGCCGGTGACATCGGCAAATACAACTGTGACGACCTTTCGCGTCTCGGCGGCATGTTCGGAGGGCTCAGTGAGCGAACTCCCGCAGTTCTGGCAGAACCGCGCCCGGTCGGCATTTGCCTCGCCGCAGACGGCGCAGGGTTTCACGGCCGAATCCTAGGCGGTCGCTCGTAGACGGCCTCAGCCCGATCTCGAACAACCCGCGCCTGTTCAACGGACTCGACGCGCTATCTAGCGCGGACTGACGTCGCGCGCGTTCGCCAGTAACCGTCAAAGGAGGTCATCATGACTCATATGTCAACCACCACCGCGGCGGTCGGTACACAATGAACAGCCCCGCCCCCATCACTATCACTCCAGTCCGCGTCGCCGACCTGCTCGCCGAGGGCGAGCGGATGCCGGTCTACGTGCACGTCATCGACCATCCCGATGCGCGGGTGCTGGTCGACACGGGCATGACGGAGCTGCACCCAGCGGTGGCGGACATGGATCCCCGCCTCCGTCCGCTGAGCGAGCAGGATTTCGACCTCGCCGGCATCGACATCGTCGTCAACACACATCTGCACTTCGACCACTGCGGCGGCAACCACCTCTTCGCCGGCAAGCCGATCTACGTCCAGCGTCGGGAGCTCGAGGATGCGCGCAGCGAGGATGACTACACCATTCGCGAGTGGGTCGAGGCACCCGGCGTGCAGTACGTGCCTGTCGACGGTGAGCTCGAGCTGCTGCCCGGGCTCCGCCTCGTCTCGGCGCCGGGCCACACACGCGGTACGCAGGTGGTCGTCGTCGAGACTGGCGAACGGCCGATCGTCATCGCCGGCGACGTGGCGGTTTGGTTCGGTGAGCTCGACGAGCCGCACACCGAAGGCCAACTGCGCGTACGCGCGCTCGACCCAGAGCTGGTCTGGCTCGCGCACGAGCACGAGCCGTGGCGACCCCGCACCGCCTAAGACTCAGCTAGGTCGCAGCTGGCTAGCTAACGGACAGTCGAAGGGGTCGCGGGCGGCGAGCCCGACGCGGTTCAGGTACCGGACGACGGTCCGATACGACGAGAGCAGGTTGGTTTCGACGTACGGGACGTCGTTGCTGCGACAGTGCTCCCGGACCAAAATGCGAGCGGCGCGCAGATGTGGCCGGGGCATGCTTGGAAACAAATGATGCTCGATCTGGTAGTTCAGCCCGCCCATCAAGATCGTGGCCCACCAGCCGCCGGCGATATTGCGCGACGTACGCACCTGCTTGCTCAGAAAGTCGAGCTTGACCTGAACCGGCACGATCGGCATGCCTTTGTGATTCGGCGCAAAGGTTGCGCCCATGTATAGGCCAAAGACGGCAAGCTGTACGCCGATGAAAGCCCACGCCATGCCGAACGGCAACAGCCAGAAGATCAAACCGAAATAGATCAGAAAGCGCGCTGCCAGCATGATCAATTCGATCCAGCGACCCTTTACTGGCACCGATGCGCTCAGGCTGAGAATCGACTTGACGTGCAGATTGACTCCTTCGAGGAGCAGCAGCGGAAAGAACAGGTAGCCCTGGCGCCTAGTCATCCAGGCCAACACTCCCCTGCGAGTCGCCGCGCTCTCTTCCAGGAAGGACACGGTGTCGGCTGCGATGTCGGGGTCCTTGCCGATCTTGTTGGGGTTGGCGTGATGCCGGTTGTGCTTGTTCATCCACCAGCCGTAGCTCATGCCAACCAGCGCTGCTAGCACCAGCCCGCTGCGGTCGTTGGCCCGGCCGGACTCGAAGATCTGGCGATGGGAGGCCTCGTGTCCCAGGAATGCGAACTGGGTGAAGATCACCCCCAGCGTGCCGGCCAGCAGCAGCTGCAGCCAGGAGTCATCGAGCAAGATCATCCCAGTGCCAGTGCCGGCCAGAGCAAGCAACAGAACCACGAAGATCATCAGATAGAAGCCGCGGCGGCGACCATGCAGTCCGCGCGTACGGACAGCCTGGGCCAGCTCGGTAAATGTATTGGTGAACGGCTGCTGGCTTAGGCGCGCTGTCGCGCCCGACACCTGAAGAGTGGAGATAGGAGTGCTCCTGATGCGGTTATCGACTTCCCAGCCGGTGGACATCGACGAACCGATCGGCTCGCGGACGGATTGGTCGCGCGGATCACATCACCCTACGAGACCGAAGCAAGTCGGTCCCGCTCGTGATCAAGCAGGCGGTTTGTGTCGTAGGTGACGCCCGCGAGTAGATTCCCGGTAATGAAGGCTGTGGTTCTGACCCATACCGGCGGGCCGGACGTGCTCCGGGTCCAGGACTGGCCCGATCCGGCGGTGGGAGCAGGTGAGGTACGGATCGCCGTGCGGGCAGCCGGCGTCAGCTTCGCCGAGACAATCGCGAGAGCCGGCCTATATCCCGCAACGCCGAAACGGCCGTGCGTCTTGGGTTACGAAGTCGCCGGCGAGGTCGAGACCATCGGTCCGGATGTCAGCGGGCTGGTCATCGGGCAGCGAGTGATGGCAGGGACGGAGTTCGGCGGTCAAGCTGAGCTCGCGACCGCCCGGGCAAGAGATGTTATGCCGATGCCGGACCATCTCAGCTTCGAGGAGGGTGCGGCCTTCTGTGTCAACTACGGGACAGCGTATGCGGCGCTGATAATCATGGGCGGCCTTCGGGAGCAGGACCGAGTCTTGATTCATTCCGCCGCTGGCGGCGTGGGGATCGCCGCGACGCAGGTCGCCCGCAACGTCGGCGCGGAGATCTTCGGCACCGCATCGGCGGCAAAGCACGCCGCCATCTCGGCACAGGGTGTGCATCATCCGATCGACTACCGCAGCCAAGACTTCAAGGCCGAAGTCCGGAGGCTCACAAATGGGGAAGGCGTAGACGTCGTGATGGACGCGATGGGACCCGCCTCGTTTCGCAAGGACTACCGGATCTTGCGGCCCGGCGGCCGACTGATCATCTACGGCCTTTCCGACGCCGTCAATGAAGACGGCCGCAACCTTCGCTCCACCGTAACTAGCTTGCTCCGACTCCCAACTTCAACTATGCCCTGGTGGAACCCCGGCCGGCTGCTGAACCAGAACCGCGGAGTGTTCAGTCTCCATCTGCTCAGCTGGTGGCGCCGGGAGGGTGACATGCACAGGATCACCGCGCCGCTGTTGGCCGACCTGGAGGCCGGAAAGTTGGCGCCCGTTGTTGCTAAGGCTTTCCCATTCAGCAGGGCCGGTGACGCCCATCGCTTCCTCGCCGAACGGCGCAACATTGGCAAGGTGGTTCTGACGCCAGGCTGACGCCGGCGGGTGCCGTATCGGTGATCCCCAATCCTTGTGCGAATCCCATGCGCTTCTGAAGGTGTCCTTGGTCAGCGCAAGAATCGAGAGGTGAGGACTTTCCGCCGTTACGTGGCGATCGGCGACTCGACCACCGAAGGCCTCCATGACCCCGACGGCGAAGGTGGCTACCGCGGCTGGGCAGACCGGCTTGCCGAGATCATCGCCAACGCTCAGGACGAGCCGCTTTACTACGCCAACCTGGGCGTGCGGAGCCTGTACCTAAGCGAGATCCGGGCCACACAATTCGACGCGGCGATGGCGATGCAGCCCGATCTCTTGTCGGTCTTTGGCGGGGCCAACGACATGCTGTCGGTCGCCTGCGACTTCGCCGGGATCAGAGCCGACCTGGCTGCGATCTTCGGCGAGGCGCGGTCCCGGAACTGTACGGTGGTGACCTTCACCATGCCCGATTTGTCCCCGATAAACCCCTTCGGCCGGCGACTACGCGGTCGAATGCTTCATTTCAACGACATCATCCGAGAGGAGGCGGAGCGGTACGGCGTGCTAGTCATGGACTTCCTGCAAGACCCGATGATCCCGGACCCCCGCCTGTTCTCCGAGGACCGGTTGCACGGTAGCGAACTCGGCCACGAGCGCTTGGCGGCTGCCCTGGCCTGGCGGCTCGGCATCGACGGAGCCGACAGGTCGTGGGCCGACCCATTCCCTGAGGCGCCGCCCCGGCTGCGGACTCGTAAACAGCTCGCCGCGGACGTCGAATGGGCTCGACGGTACCTCGCGCCCTGGCTTAGCAGGGGCATCCGGCGGATCCCACCAGGCTCAGGACTTACAGCCAAGCGGCCGGTACTGACCCCTGTGCCCAAGCGCTAGATCTCGACCTGGCGCTCCCCCGCGGTTACAGCGCGCGACGCTGCGCCACGAGCGGGCAGAGGAACGGGTCCCTGCCCCGCAGTCCGACGCTGTTGAGGTAGCGGATGATGACACGGTAAGACTGCCATAGCGTCATCTGGGTATATGGCACGCCTTCGGCCGCGCAGTAGTCCGCGACCAGGGGTTGCACCTTGCGGAGATAGGGGCGGGCCATCGAGGGAAACAAGTGGTGTTCGATCTGGTGGTTGAGGCCGCCCATCAGGATCGACATGAGGCGTCCGCCGCTGATGTTGCGACTCATCAGGACCTGGCGGCGCAGGAAGTCCAACTTCAACCTCGGGGAGACAAGCGGCATGCCGACGTGGTTCGGCGCAAACGATGAGCCCAAGTAGAAGCCGAAGACGGCCAGCTCAACGGCAATAAAGACCGCGGCCTTGCCCGGCGACAACACCAGGAACACCAGAGCGACGAAACCACCGAGGCGGACCATCAAGAAGGCGAACTCGACCCATCGATGCCCCACTGGGCCGCGTTTCACGACGCGGCGGAACCCTTCTAAGCGGAGCGACAGGCCTTCGAGCATCAGGATCGGGAAGAAGTACCAGCCTTGGTGGGACACCAACCACTTCGTCAATCGGCTACGGGGCCGGGTCGCTTGCTCAGGGGTCATAGCGATGGCGCCCAGGGCAATATCGGGATCGGAACCGACCTTGTTCGGGTTGGCGTGGTGTTTGTTGTGCTTGTTTCGCCACCAGCCATAGCTGATGCCGACCAGCAGGTTCGCGATGATCAGGCTGGTCCAGTCATTCCATCGGCCGGACTTGAAGATTTGGCGGTGGGCTGCGTCGTGGCCGAGGAACCCTAACTGGGCCATGATGATCGCGAGCACACCGGCGTTGAACAGTTGCCACCAGCTGTCTCCGATCCAGATGAAGACCAGTACCCAGGCGGCCAGAATGACCAGAGCGCCTATCAGTTTGGTCCAGTAGTACCCGTAGCGGCGGCGCATCAGATTCAGCTCGTGAACGCGGCGCGTCAGGGCCGTGAAGGAGCTGGCCGATTGGGCGTTCGTGGCTGAGTCAGGCACCGTCGCTGATGCGCGCGGGATAAGGGTGGACGTCATAGCGGGAGAGCCGTTCGTGGCGGACTTCCCGGAAAGAGTCTGGGCGACAGCGGATTGCTTCGAGAGCCACGGCAAGTTTTACACGGCGACTCCGGCCCCAGGCCGACTGCGACATGCAGTAAAAACACCTTACCCGATGAGCAGCCGAGCAATCTGCGCCGAGCGTCGCTGAGGCCACCTTCGGCGACGGCGCCGTCAGCGCGTAGCGTCAAAGGTCACCAGTGCAAGGAGGCCAAGATGAAGGCTTCAAGCGAGGTCAACACGAGAGAACAACGCCGCGAGGCAGGGTCGCTTCTGTTCAACCCGCACAGGTACGACCCCTCACATTTCGACGACACCACCAGAAGCCTGCTCAGGGCGACCATCGACTGGTTCGAGCACCGGGGCAAGGAAACGCTTCTTCGGAACTACCGCGAGTGTGTCTGGTACGCAGACTTCCTCGAGTTCGCCGCCAGGGAGCATTTGTTCGCGAAGATGGGCACGCAGGCGCGTGAGGCGAACGGCGACCTCGACAAGCGATGGGACACCAGCAGGATCTCAGCGTTCAGTGAGATCCTGGCCTTTTACGGCCTGGACTACTGGTATGCCTGGCAGGTCACCATTCTGGGCTTAGGGCCGATCTGGCAAAGCGACAACGCCGGGGCCCGCCGGCGGGCGGCCCAGTGGCTCGACGACGGTGCGATGTTCGCGTTTGGGCTGTCTGAGCGCGAACATGGGGCCGACATCTACACCACCGACATGGTGCTAACCCCTGATGGAGTGGGCGGTTTCCGAGCCACTGGCGGCAAGTACTACATCGGTAACGGCAATGTGGCCCGCATGGTCTCGGTCTTCGGCCGACGGTCGGACGTTGATGGCCCGGATGGCTATCTATTCTTCACCGCGGACAGCCAGCACGAGAACTACCGGCTGGTCAAGAACATCGTCCAGGCGCAGATGTTCGTGTCCGAGTTCCAGCTGGAAAACTACCCGCTACGCGCGCAGGATGTGCTGCACACCGGGCAGGCCGCCTTCGATGCCGCGTTGAACACGGTGAACGTTGGCAAGTTCAACATCGGGTTCGCCTCAGTCGGCCTGAGCGAGCATGCCATGTATGAGGCGGTCACCCATGCCCACAACCGCATCCTCTACGGCAGGCGCGTCACCGACTTTCCGCACGTGCGCCGGTCCTTTGTGGACGCGTACGCGCGGCTGATCGCGATGAAGGCCTTCGGTGACCGCGCGATCGACTACTTCCGGTCGGCCAGCCCGCAGGATCGCCGATACCTGCTGTTCAACCCGGTGACGAAGATGAAGATGACCACCGAGGGCGAGAAAGTCATCGGGCTGCTGTGGGACGTCATCGCCGCCAAGGGATTCGAGCGCGACACCTACTTCCGCGGCGCGGGCAAGGACGTCGGAGCGTTGGCCAAGCTTGAGGGCACGGTGCACGTCAACGTCGCGCTGATCTTGAAGTTCATGCCGAACTACCTGTTCGCGCCAACCGAGCAACCGCCGGTGGCTACGCGGCGGGACCCGGTCGACGACGAGTTCCTCTTCCGGCAGGGCCCGGCACGCGGCCTGGGCAAAATCACCTTCGCCGATTGGCGACTGGCCTTTGAGCCATTCGCCGGCCTGCCCAACGTCGCACGGTTCAAGGAGCAGGCGGAGGGCTTCACGACCTTACTGCGGACCGCGGCTCCGGACGCTGAACAACAGCGGGACCTGGACTTCGGGCTGGTACTCGGACAGCTGTTCACGCTGATCGTCTATGCACAGCTGGTCCTCGAGCAGGCCGCACTGACCGGGCTCGACCCCGACGTGCTCGACACCATTTTCGAGGTCTTTGTCAGGGATTTTTCCGCCCTCGCCGTCGAGCTGCATGGCAAGGCGTCCTCCACCGAGGCCCAACAGCAATGGGCATTGGCCAACGTCCGCAAGCCGATCATCGACACCGGCCGGCTCATGCGGGTGTGGGAGCAGGTGGTGGCGCTCTCCGGTGCCTACCAGATGAGCCCATGACCATGTCTGGAGGTAGTCGGTGATCTAATGTGTGATCAGCTTGTCGACGCTGGTTTGAAGGTCGCTACTCAGTCGCAGCATCGCCTGGCGAAGTTGCCGTACGAGTCCATAAGTCCCAGGAACAACCGTCTGCGCTGCTCGGCCTCTCCGACCGTGAGCGCGAGGTGCTCCAGCAAATGGCGACCGGGCGGAACAACCACACCATCGCCCAAACCCTTTACATTGAGTGACCGCGCTGTCGAGAAGCACATCGGCTCGATCTTTCAGAAACTCGGCCTGGTCGAGGAGGGCGAGCACAATCGCCGGGTCGTAGCCGTGCTCGCCTTTCTCGAAGCCACTGGCTCGACGCGCTGACTCGGCCACATGCTCCACGTCACGCCCCCTCTTGTGGCTTCACGCACCACATACATATTGGGCGTGCGTCAAGCGAGAAGGTGGGGCCGTCAGGCGCCGGCAATCGATGCTGTTCTGATCGAGCTGTTCCAGAGCCACCGTTGCGTTTAATTCAGTAGGCGGGCCGGAGGGGAATCGTCGCAACGACATTCACCGGGGTACGATAAGAAGGCTGTATCAGACAGCCGGCCTGGGGCCGGAGCCGCCGCTGACAAACACGCCGCGACTTCACGAGCATGACGCTTCCGCCCAGGCAGCCCGGGACTTTCGATTGAATGTGTCCCCGAAATGACAACCCTTCTCCCCTCCACCACGAGGGAGCAGCCGGCTGCTGGCCCATCAGCGACCCTCCGATCGCCTGACGAGGCTTCGCAAGCCAGCGCGCCAGCGTCACCGATCCGTGACAGGGCAGGCAGTTCCTTCACCGCGTTGACCCGCAGCATCCACGAGTTGGGACTGATGCGCCGCCGCTACGGCTACTACTGGGCCAAGCTGATCGGTGCCGTTCTTATCCTGGCCGCGTGGGTCGTCGGTTTTATCTGGATCGGGGACAGCTGGTGGCAGCTTGCCAACGCCGGAGTCCTCGCGGTTTTGATGACCCAAATCTCGTTCTTGGGCCATGACGCCGCGCATCGTCAGATCTTCAAGTCTGGCCGGTGGAATGACTGGGTCAGCCTGATTATCGCGAACCTGCTGGTCGGGATGAGCTACGGCTGGTGGCAAAGCAAGCACAACCGCCACCACGCGAATCCGAACAAGGTGGGAGCCGACCCGGACATCGCATTGGCTGCGATCGCCTTCACACCCGAACGAGCGACCAGGCATCGTAGCGGGCTGATGAGGTGGCTGGTGGCGCATCAAGGCTGGTACTTTTTCCCGATTCTGCTGCTCGAGGGCGTCTCGTTGCACAAGGACGGGATCAGCCGCATTATCAGCCGAGGCAAGATTCAGCGTCGCTGGGTCGAGATCAGCTTCATCACCTTCCGACTCGCAGGATTCGCTGCTTTGGTCTTCCTCGTGCTTCCCCCGGGGAAAGCATTCGCGTTCCTTGGTGTGCAGCTGGCCGTCTTCGGCCTGTACATGGGCTCATCCTTCGCGCCTAACCACGTCGGCATGCCGCTGGTGTCGCCCAAGCTGAAACTGGATTTCCTACGCCGCCAGGTCCTGATGAGCCGCAACATCAGCGGCGGATCGCTGATGTCGATCTTCATGGGTGGGCTGAACTACCAGATCGAGCACCACCTGTTCCCCTCCATGGCGCGACCCTATCTACGTAAAGCGCAGCCGCTCGTTTCCGCTTACTGCGCCGCCCAAGGTGTTCCGTACACGCGCACCACGCTCTGGCAGTCCTACCGCATCGTCATCGGCTACCTCAACACCGTCGGACTACGCGGCAAAGACCCCTTCCTGTGCCCCATGGTCGCTCAACGCCGCGCCCTCTGACCCGGCCTGCCGCTACCTAGGATGTTCGGAGTGTTTTCGGGTAGCCATCTGCTGAGGGCGTCGAGGATCACGCCGACTCCAACGTCGAACTCATCGCCGAAGTCATAACCGGGTTGCAGGATGTACTCGGTCGCCATCTCGACGAGGTGAGGGTACTGATCGGTGTGGAACCGCTCCATGATCGGCTCCGTCACGTCGGCGGCGGTACTTGTGCCCCGAAAGGGCAGCGCCGCTTCCTGTAGGGCGAAGCCGTACACGTAGCTGTCCAGCAGCGCGTACGCGTGAGCCGTCATCTCTACCGTGAAGCCAGCAGCCCGCAGGGTGCCTAGGACCGCATCGTGGTGTCGCAGGGTCGCCGGACCGGGAGACTTTCGTGATTCCATCAATCCGATCGCCCAGTGGTGGCGGCTCAGCACCTGGCGGGCTGAGTTCGCTCGCCGTACCAGCTCTGCACGCCAATCACCGTCGACTGCGGGTAGTTCGATCTCGCTAAAGACGAGATCGACGATGCCGTCGAGGATCGCGCTCTTGTTGGGCACGTAGTAGTAGATCGACATGGGCTTGACGCCGAGGCGTTGAGCAAGAGAGCGGATTGTGAGCGATCCGATTCCGGCAGTGTCGGCGATGGCGACGGCGCTTTGCAGCACCCGTTCTCGGCTGAGCGGAACGCGTTTCTTAGGACTGTGCGTGCCTGGTTTAAGCATCTCTGTCCCCCTGACGTTAGCACTTCCGTACATTGTACGATACCGTTGTTGTACTTAGTACGGTGCGCCCGGGCATGGCCATCGGAATTGAGAGGAAGCACTCATGGGATCTGACGCCCAACTCCCAACGATTGGCGGCTTGTGGGAGCTGTTCATCGGAGTGTGGTTGATCACCAAGGGGTTCAGCACCTCATCTCAGACGCCGTCGGAAAACGCGCCGGGTACACCGTCACTCCCATTGGGTCTCCACTGAAAGGAACAGACCAATGACATCGATAACATCGCAAGACACATCTCCGGTCCGCCTGACCGGCGAGCTGGATCCGCAGGTTTCACGTGGACTTTGGCTGGTGAAATGGTTCCTCGCCATTCCGCATTACATCGTGTTGGTGTTCTTGTGGATCGCGTTCCTGGTCACCACGGTGATCGCCGGCTTCGCCATCTTGTTCACCGGCCGCTATCCGCGTGGGCTGTTCGACTTCAACGTCGGCGTGCTGCGCTGGAGCTGGCGGGTCGCTTTCTACACCTACAGCGCCCTCGGCACTGACCGCTATCCGCCCTTTGCGCTGGCCCGCACGGACTACCCGGCCGACTTCGACGTCGCCTATCCCGAACACCTGTCTCGTGGGTTGGTTCTGGTCAAGTCTTGGCTGCTAGCCATCCCGCAGTTGATCATCGTCGCTCTGTTCACCGCCAACATCCCGTTCTGGTGGGAAACGACGAGAAACGACTCCACATCTGGTTACGAAAGCACTGCGGGGATCTCGATCCTCGGGCTGCTGGTCCTCATTGGCGGATTCTTCCTCTTGTTCACGAAGAAGTATCCCCAAGGCCTCTTCGACTTTGTTCTGGGCCTCAACCGCTGGCTCTACCGCGTCATCACCTACGTCGCGTTGATGCGAGACGAATACCCGCCGTTCCGCCTCGATCAGGGCCAGCACGAGCCCGGCGACAGAGAGCCCGACGGCCCCGCCGCCAGACCCGACCTCGTCACCACGCCTGCCTGAGGTAGGGGCGCGCCTGCAATCACTACCACTTGAGAGAGACCACCAATGAGATCAACCACAAGCGCTTCACCGGGCCTGCCAGACACCGCGCCTAGACGGGACCACCGAGAACGCACCGCCGCCGCGGCCAGTGTCTCGCTGCCGCGTCTCTATTTATTGAGGTTCGGCTATCTCCTGGTCGCCGTCGGACTCGTCCTCACGAAGTGGCCGCTGCTCATCAACCATGATGTCCCATGGCCCCTGTTTGAGGGGGTTGAGACATGCATGCTGGTGGCGATGTCGCTCCTATGTTTCCTAGGGCTTCGCTACCCGCTGCAGATGCTGCCCATACTGCTGTTCGAATTAGGGTGGAAGTTCATTTGGGTGGCAGTCGTCGTAGTGCCGCTGTGGATCGCCAATCAGCTGGATCCGGCCACTTTGCAGGTGTTCTATTCCTGCCTCGTCGTCTTGATTGTCCTTGCCGTCATTCCCTGGCGTTATGTGGTCGCGCACTACGTGACGAAGCCGGGAGATCGCTGGCGCTCGGATCGTACGCCCACAGTCAGTGACCGGCTCTAATGACGTGGGCCACCGAGCCGGCGAGCGGGCCGATGGTCGGCAAGACAGTGCTGATCACCGGCGCCACGAGCGGCATTGGTCGGGCTACCGCACTTGGCCTGGCCAAGATGGGTGCCCACCTGGCGATCATCGGCCGGGATCGGGTACGCACTGAAGAAGCGGCTCGGGAGATCGGCGCCGCCGGTGGCGGGCGGGTCGACCTCTTCATCGCAGACTTGTCCTCCCAGGCCGACGTACGAGACGTGACGGAGGAGCTGCTGCAAACCCTTTCTCGGATTCATGTGCTGATCAACAACGTCGGCGGGTACTTCGACACCCGGCATGTCACCGCAGACGGGCTCGAACGCACCTTCGCCCTCAACCATCTTGCGCCGTTCCTGCTGACCAACCTGCTGCTGGAAAAGCTGAAGCAGAACGCCTCAGCCCGCGTAGTGACGGTCTCCTCAAACGCGCAGGCCACGGGGCGTATCGACTTCAGCGACCTCCAGGGCGAGAGGTCCTACTCCGGGGCACAGGCGTACAGCCAATCCAAGCTGGCGAACGTGCTCTTCAGCAACGAGCTGGCCAGGAGGCTCACAGGCACCTCAGTCACGGCCAATGCGCTGCATCCCGGCGTGGTGAGCACATCCTTCGGAGCCGAGGACCCCGCCACAGTCCAGCGGATATTTCTCCCCTTTCTGCGACCTTTTATGAAATCCCCGGCCCAAGGCGCAGCCACGTCAGTCCACCTGGCATCCGCGCCTGAGCTGGAGCAGGTGACCGGCCGATACTTCGCGAGCAGTCACCCCAAGAAATCTTCTGGGCAGGGCTACGACCAGGCCACGGCGACCCGACTGTGGCAGCTGAGCGCTGATCTGGTTGGGCTGACCACGGCCGCAGACACCGGTGGGCCCCTACAACTTGGGCCCGAGATCTAAGGAGCACCAACTATGAACCCGGACACCAGGTCGCTGCGCACGGCCAGCCTCATTGCGGGGCTCGGCCTCGCATTGATCGTCGTCCTAGCCCTCTTGGGCAACTTCGTCGCGGTCCAACCCCTCATTACGCCGGGAGATGCGGCCAAGACTGCGCAGGACATCCTCAATTCCGAGGCGCTGTTCCGATGGGGCATCGCCAGCCTGATTCTCGTCGCTGTGTTCGACATCGTTGTGGCCGCAGCGCTGCTGAGACTGTTCGAGCCCGTGAACAGAAGCCTCTCGATCACCGCGGCCTGGTTCAGAGCCGGCTATGCGGCCGTCTACCTGGTGGCAATCATTCAGCTTGTGCTTGCGCTCGGGCTCTTAGGTGATCCCGACCAAGCCTCGCGCGCAATCGCGGCGTACAACACAATCTGGCTCGTTGGCTTGATCTTCTTCGGCGTTCATTTGATGCTGATCGGCTACCTGGCGTACAGATCCGGGTATATGGCGAAGATCTTCGGCATCCTGCTTGTGGTCGCTGGGATGGGATATTTCATCGACGGGTTCGGCACCGTGCTGGTCCCGAATTATTCGATCAACATCGCTCAGTTCACCTTCGTCGGCGAAGCAGCGCTCATGTTCTGGCTTTTGATCAAGGGCGCTCGAAAAGATTTCAGCAATAGCCAGGTCGACGAAGATCACAATCTCGATCCTGACTCCTTACCTGGCGGCCGCGACGTGGCGGCTGTCGGGGAGCCTCGATAGTCACTCAGCGATTCATAAAGGGAACCGATATGACTAACACCGTTCAACAAACCACAGAGCCAAGCAATAGAGCTGTTGCACGTCGACTATGGGTCTGGCCGATTGCAATTCTGATCAGCTTCCCAATCGGTGGATATCTTGCCGATCTTGTCGTCGATGGAGTCGATTCCGTGGGAGCCGCGATGATCGGCGGTCTCACTGCGGGCTTGGTTATCGGAGCGGCTGAATGGTTCGCCCTGAGGCGGTGGGTCTCGTGGCTCTGGATCGCGGCTACGAGCATAGGAATGGCCGCGGGCCTCACCGCCGGTGCGGCACTTGTCGGCTATGGGACAAACCGAGGGGACATCCTGATCATGGGTGCGGTGACCGGACTGGGCGTAGGCGCGTTACAAGCTCTAGTGCTATCAAGATCGCGAGTCCCCGGCGCGTTGTGGTGGGGACTCGCGAATCCGCCAGCCTGGGCACTTGGCTGGTTCGTCACCTCGTACGTGATCACGAGAAATATTCAGGACCAGTTCACCAACTTCGGCGCTAGCGGATCGGTAGTCTTTGGACTGCTGACCTGGCTTCTGCTCGCAATGTTGTTCCGAGAGAGAACGCCCGAACCCATTTGATGACCGTTCAAAACATCGCTGCTGCTCTCCTGATCATCCTGCCCCTGGCATTCAACCTGTTCTTCTTCCTCCTCGGGCGACGCTTCGACTACCCGAACATCCTGCGCAGTCCAACCGGAGAGATCTTGAGCCGCTTCAAGGCCGGCGGCGTTGGTCTCAAGCTGCTCTGGTACGGCTTCATGCTGACGGCCGTCTTACTTGCCCCGCTGGCCGTACTGCTCGGGCAAGTGATCGGCCGCGACCTGGCCATCGTCCCCACGGCGACCGTGGTCGGCGTCCTCGCGGCCGTCGTGCAATTCTTGGCTAGTGGTCTCGGGGGTCGTGCTGCTCATCGCATAGCTCGAACCTGTTCCAAAGCATGGGAGAGACCTGCCCGGTGGTCGGGATGTCTTACAGCTAGGTATCCACTCGTCGCCACCGCACTCATGGCCATCTGGTCACCATCTGGCATCTCCCGCTGTTCCTTATGCCTCAGTTCGGGTCTAGCCCGATCGAAGCCCTCGGCACGGTTCGTTGTCAGCGGCGCTCGAGATCGCCTTCACATCGCATCATCGCGATAGACTTTCCGCGACGGCTGCCAGCCAAGCGGGCCGCGGCTGGGTGATCATCGAAGAGGACCATGGACCCGGACTACAACGCCGACCTTGACAATGCCGACATCGCGCAGGCCGGTCACGAGGCACATGATCAGCCTGTGGAGCAGGCCGCCGACCAGCGGTCCGCCGAAGATGATGATCTTCGTGAAAGCCTCGAGAGTCTGTCCCACCTAGCTTCCAGCCGGCTTCCCCTGGAGGCGCTGCTAACCCAAGTCGCCACCTATGCCGTACAGGCCATTCCTGGAGCCGACGGCGCGGGTCTGACGCTGCTCGAGGAGGACCGGGCCGACACGATTGTGGCGACCGCTCCATTCGTTACTGAGATCGATGACATCCAATATGGGATGGGCCAAGGTCCGTGCATCAGTGCCGCGCGCGAAGGGCATACGGTCATATCTGGTTCACTCGGCGGAGATTCGCGGTGGCCGCGGTTCGGAGGCCGGATTGCCCGGCTCGGCGTTCATAGTGTCATGTCGTTGCCATTGATCGCGCCCGACGGCGTCGTCGGCGCGATGAACGTCTACGCCCACGGTAAGTACACCTTCGACGATCGAGCTGCCGAACTCGGGGAGATCTTCGCCACACCGGCCGCAATCGCCGTCCAGAACGCCCACGTCCTGGCACAGACTCGACGGCTCGCCAACCGACTGCAGTCCGCCCTGGAAATCCGCGGTGTCATTGATCGAGCTGTCGGGATCTTGATGAGTCGGAGCGGCATTACCGAGCAGGAAGCCCTCGAGCGGCTGCGTTCGCTGAGCCAGCGCGAGCATCGCAAGCTTGCTGATGTAGCCCGCCAGACTGTGGACGAGGCGGTCGCTCGGGCTCGAGCCCGGAACCGACGCAGTCAAGAATCGTCCTGATTAGGCGCCTTCGGAATCCAAGCGTACAGTCGAACTTGACGCGGCTATCTGACCGCCGGTCCGCGCAGCCGCCGCCAGTGGTTTCGGCGATTTGCCGAACCAGTCCATGTACTTAAGACCAGCGGGCGGATCCGCTTCCTCGGAGCGCGAAGGTGGATCTCCCAACGGTCCTGCTTGCGCATCTTCAAGATCTCACAGCCAGTATTGGCCAAGATGATCAAGAGCTGGACGACCCCATCGCAGCGCTGACTACCGCATTACGTTCGACGGCCGCCTCCTATTGCGGATTCCAGCTGACCATTGTCAACAACCAGTGGCCGGTTGCGCTGACCGCTTTCTCTGACGGTCATGACGTACCGGTTGGTACGTCACTACGTCTTCCCCTCGTGCTGGTCTCAAAGGCGGTCGATCAGGAGAGCCGCGTCGTCTTCTTCGCCGTCACTCCTGGCGCGTTCACCGATCTCGCCGCCGACCTGAGCTGCGCCCTCGGCGGTGTCCCCGTTGAGCAGCAATCTCCAGCGGCTTATATCGCGGATGGTGCTAGCAATCGCCTCGACGGTCTGCGCAGTGCAATTGAGCTCGATAACGATCTTCCGCTGGTCGCGCCCGTGTCCGGCCTCACTGGCCTCGCCGACCTGACGGTGTGGAATCGCGCCATCGGGATGCTTGTTGATCGCGGCCATGACCTGGTGCAAGCTCATCAAGTGCTGCGCCGAGACGCCGCCGCTGCTCGTGTCGCACCGCAGATCTACGCTGCGCGGATCCTCCGCCAACGGGTCCAGCCCTCATGATCAGCAATCCCGAAGGCCATCAAGTACATCTGCGCACTACGGGATACTGAGCCGGTGCTGCAACGCCAGGTACTCCGGTGCCAGGAGCGGGCCACCCGAAACTTCGTGGTTGATCAAGGTGAGGGGCCTCTTTGAGACAATCGTCTGCGAGCCGCACGCAGCCGCACAAAGGCGGGCGAGCGGTACATCCAGCCCGCTGGCAGTTAAGCTGCGCTCCAGCCGAGCATTCAGCCACATGATCTGTGCCAGGCGCTGATCGCTCAGTCCACCCTTGTGATGTCGTTCGCAGCGTCCCAGAACGGCCCCTCGCCGCGGAAGGTGCAGGGGTCAGTGAACTGCTCCGCGCTTGATGATGCAATTCACCCCGATGTACCAGATCCCGTATTCGCGGCCAGCGTACGTGTCAGGCTCTCCATGCCGGCCTTGGCGGTGATGTAGCCGTGAAGGTCCATCCGAGTTTGGCCGCTCACGCCACCTCAGTGCAGCCAGAGCTCTTGCGGTGGAGTCAGCTGCTCGAGCTCGGGCCAGAGTTCGTCAGGGATCGACACGGCAGCCAGGTCGAGGGTCTGGGTAATCCGCTCCGGCGATGACACCCCGACGACGGTGGAGTCGATCAGCTCAGAGCGCATTGAGAACTGCAGTGCGGCGGCGGCGAGCGGTACGCTGTAGCGCCGACAAGCCGCCTCCATGGCCTCTGCCGCCTGCCGGATCCGGTCGTCTCGGGATCCGTACGCGTACTTCTGTTGCACGCTGGGGCCCTTCGACAGCATGCCGCCGCCGTACGGTGCTGCGTTGAGCACACCTAGACCCCGGGCGGCTGCGGAACGAAACAGCGGCTCGGCGGAGCGGTCGAGCAAGGGTGTACCGGTTGTGGCTCAGCACGACCTCGAACTCGCCGGTGTCGAGGTACTGCTGAAGCAGCCCGACTGGCCCTCCTGCTACGCCGAGGTGCTCGACCAGCCCGCGCTCGCGTAGCTCGACCATCGCCGCCACCGGGCCGCCGGGAGCCACTGCATCCTGGAAGGGGATCCGCTCCGGGTCGTGCAGATGGAGCAGAGCGATCTTGTCGACGCCAAGCCGCTCCATCGACTCCTCCAGCGAGGCGCGCACTCGCTCGCCGGAGAAGTCCCCGGTCCGCGGATCGGGGTCGACTTTCGTGGCGAGCACGACGTGAGACGGGCAGTCCGCCGGCCCGCCGGATCGCCTCGCCAATTCGACGCTCCGCCGCGCCGTCCTCGCCGTAGCCGTTAGAGGTGTCGAGGAAGTTGACGAGGCTGTCGAAGGCGGCCACAACGGTCGCGACGGCTCGCTCCTCCTCGACGGCGTACCCGTACAGCTGCGCCATGCTCGCGAGCGGACTGGTTCCGAAACAGATCGGCGTAACGGCCAGGCCCGTGCCGCCGAGCTCACCGCGAGACAGAGTGGGGGGGTTCACAAGCCAATTCCAGCAGCCTGGGGAGCCCGGGCGGCGAAGACGTCCCGAGCCCCGTGGTAGGCGTCGACGATGCGGTCCAGGACGGCATCGGTCGCCTGGTCAGTGCCGGTGGTCTCCGGATGCTCGGCCCGCCACTGAACCATGCGCGCGGCAGCCCGGTGTACATGTGCACCATCGTGATGCGCAGCAGGACGAGACGCTGCCGAATCGCGCCATCGGCATGCTTGTTGATCACGGCCACGACCTTGCGCATGCTCATCAAGTGCTGCGCCGGGACGCCGCGGCTGCTCGTGTCGCACCGCAGATCTACGCCGCACGGATCCTCAACCAACGGGTCCAGCCCTCATGATGCGGTGAGATGGCAACAGTGGCGGCTTCGGTGAGAGACTGGTCCGGCTTGATCATGTGACTTCATCGCCCCGCGCATGGATGCACTAGCCCCGCAGCATTGTGGCGTCGAATTCGGCAATGAGATTCGTACAGGTTTCTAGCGCTTGGCCGGCGCATCGCTCGGTGAATTGGGTGAGGAGTTTGCGGCCTTGCACATCGCCTGCCTGGATGAGCTTGGCCGCCTCACGTTGGATATCGGGGAGTTCTTCGGCCCAGCGTTGCTGTAACGGGTCGAATGCTCGGCGCACCTGGGGCTGACGGTCGTTGAACATCCAGGCCCGCTCGTCTCCTTTGACGTGGTCGAGGAGTTTCTGGAATTGCCACCAATAGGACTGCGGGTCGTAAATAGCCGTTGCTACGTTCTCGGGCCGCTCGGCTACCACGTTCGCTGCGGGAAGAGCCAGGGCATTCGGCACGCTGGCGGCTGCGGGGAAGATCGGGAGGTAGACGCTCGTGCATGGTGTGGCGGCCGCCCACCACAGGTATGGAAGCTGGTCGGGATCGTCGGGCATCAGCATGATCGTGGAGCTGGCGGTATTTCCCCAGGTGAATCCTGCGGGGGAATCGTGCATGCACAGTGTCATCAGGTCGGGCAGCGCGGCGGTGAAATACGGACCGCCGAGGAAGGTCTCCTCGTAGTGATCACGTAGCACGCGTGTTGCTTGGTCGAACGCGATCTTGCCGGAACGCGCTGCGTCGGCCAACAGCTGCCGTGAGCGTTGCAGTCGGACGTGGGATACCTGCAGTGGTGTACCCGGGTCGGTGTAGGCACGGGCGAAGTCAAACGGCGGGTTCTCGCCAGCAGGCCACCAGCCGCCCTCGACGGCGTGGTCGATGAGATCCTGACTGGCCTGGTCCCATTCGGTGCGGATGGTGGGCTGGTTGGAAATGGCGTAGGTCCCGGTGCGTATCTGGCGTGCGGCCCACCGATGACCGGAGGTCTCGATTACCCAGGCTTCGCGCGGGTCAGCTACCAGATAAGAGTTGTCATAGGCGCCCTCCTCGATCGGGCGGCCGGGGACGCCGGATCCCCACTGGCCATGTGCGGCGACCAGCTCAGTGATGATGCGAACTGCCTCCTGCGCTGTGGTTGCGCGTTCGAGCCCGAGCCGGACTAGTTCCATCCCGAGGATTCCCGCCGGCGGTGGCTGGCCGGAACGGGATTGGGTGACGTGTTCGGCGAGGTCACGGGTGAACAGTGCTTCGTTGCCGATGCCGACGCCCCACTCGTTGAGTCCGAGCTCGTGCCCCCAGCACCAGTAGGGTGAGCCCCCGAGGTGCGCCCAGCTTTGCTTGACATCAGGAATTTCGAGGTAGGCCAACCGCAGTGACGAGGCAGCGCTCGATTGTCGGCGTGGCCAGTAGCGCAGCGGCTGGCATTCTCCAGCGGGCCGGTCACTGTTCTTGCCCAGCAGCATGGAGCCGTCCGCGGTGACGTTGGGCAGCGCGACGAAGGTGTCACAGCTCCACGGACGCTGGGCCTCAGCCTTTGACCCCTCAGCCCTTAACACTGCCACCGAAAGCGAACGCCCCGCCCAGTCGGCGGCTCAGCACCAGGTACAGCAGCACCGAGGGCAGCGAGTAGAGCAGCGAGTATGCCGCGAGCTGTCCGTAGATCACCTGCCCGTACTGGCCGAAGAAGGTATAGATCGTCACTGACATCGGCTGCTTCTCCGGGGTCAGTAGCAGGATGAACGGAACGAAGAAGTTCCCCCACAGGCCGATGAAGGTGTAGATCGCGACGACCGACAGACCCGGTCCCATCAGTGGCATCACAATTCGCAACAGTCCGCGCATCGGACTTGCCCCGTCCGTCCAGGCCGCCTCCTCGAGCTCGATCGGGACGCCGTCCATGAAGTTCTTGGTCAACCAGATCGAGATCGGTAGGGCCGTCGTGGCCATGAACACCATGGTGGCGGGGATCGAGTCGTCGATCGCTAGCTGGACGAACAGCCCGTACACCGGCACCATGATCGCGGTGATCGGCAGCCCGGTGGAGAACAAAATGGTGACGAGGAACGGCCGCTTGAGTCGGGAGCGGTAGCGCGACAGCGGGTAGGCGGCCAGAGTCGCGCACACCATTGTGATCAAGGTCCCGCCGATGCACAGGATGGCACCGTTGAGCAGCGGCACGTATGTCGTCTCCGGCGTCATCACTGCCTTGAAGTTGTCGAGCGTGAACGGATGCGGCCACATGATGCTGACGCCCTGGTTCGGATCCCCGTTGACGGCCGCCAATATCACCCACAGCAGCGGGATCACGAAGCCCGCGGCCATGACGAGCAAGATCAAGCTGGCCCACAGTCGGCCCGACAGCCGTAGTCGTCCACGGGGTCTGATGCGAGTGGCTGCTGGGGCGGCAGTGCTCGCCGGGGCAGTGACCGCGGCCGTCACCGTACCGGCTCCGACGTACGGAGGGCGCGGAGATAGATGACCGAGAAGATCCCGCCGATCACCAGCAGCAGCAGGGCGATCGCCGTGCCGTAGCCGAGATCGGCCGCGACGAAAGCCTGGTTATAGGCGAACAAGGGCAGGGTCATGCTCTTGTCACTGGGGCCGCCCTTGGTCATCGTATAGATCAGCCCGAATACCGAGAGGGTCTGCAGCGTGATCAACATGAGGTTGGTCGCGATGGTCCGCCGGACCAGCGGAATGGTGATGGAGGTGAGCAGCCGGAACCGGCCGGCGCCGTCGACCAGCGCAGCCTCCTCAAGATCGCGCGGCACCTCCGAGAGTGCCGCGGAGTAGACCAACATGGAGAACGCCGTGCCGCGCCAGATGTTGGCGATCGAGACGGCGAGAATCGGCGTGGTGAAAAGCCAGTTCTGCGGTGGAATGTGGAAGAAGCCGGTGACAGTGTTCCAGGAGCCGTCCGGGCCCAGCACGGCTTGCCACAAATAGGCCGCGACGACCTCAGGCAGCACCCAGGCACCGATGACGAACGCAGACGTCAGCGCTCTCACGACGGCGTAACCCGACCGCATCAACAATGCCAGCACTAGACCGAGCACGTTCTGGCCGATGATCGCCGAAACAATCGTGAACACGATCGTGAGCCAGACTGAGTTGAGAAACGCGGGATCTGAGAACGCCCGGGTGAAGTTGGCGAAGCCGACGAACTGGGTCCCCACCTGACCCGTGAGGGCCATGTTGGTGAAGGCGGCGTAGATGCAGTACACGATCGGCCCAGCCAGGAACACGACGAGCAGCACCACGGACGGCACGATCGGTAGACCGCGCAGCAAGGTCCGCCGAGTCCGTCCGCCGGAAGGCGCCGCGCCGCCGGGGGGCGCCGTGGGGCGGACCTCGGCCCAGGTCGCAGCCATTAAATCGTGGTGGTCTTGTCTTGACCGACGATCTGTGTGACGCCGTCGGTGTAGAACTTCGCGGCCGCTTCCGGTGTCGCCGTCTTGGTGATCACCTTCTCCGTTGCCTGCTGGAGCAGGAGCGAGATCTTGGCGTACTCGGCGTAGGCCGGCCGATAAATCGTGCTCTCCACGAGGTTGGAGAAGAACGGGTTCGTCGGGTTGGCTTTCAGGTAGGTGGGATCCTTGGCGACATCGGTCCGGACGGGAATCTGGACGTTCTTGATGTCGTACTCCAGCTCACCCTCCTTAGAGGTGAGCATTTTGATGAACTCCCAGGCGGCGTTGGCGTTCTGGGCGTTCTTCGGAATCGCCCAAGTCCAGCCGCCGGACATCGTCACCTTGCCGCTGCCCTCGCCGTTCTGGGTTGGCATGTATGCGTTCCCGAGAGTGGCATGCCATTCCGGCCACGGCGCGGCACCGCTGGGGAGCCAGTTGTTCGACAACCAGCTGCCGTCGAGGTCGATGGCCAGCTTCTGCTGCGGCAGCAGCTCCTGGGCGACCGTGTTGGTCCAGGTCGGCGCGAGCGCCTGCTGCGGCGTCGGTCCGAGGTCCTGGGTCCAGACCTGCTCGTAGGCGGTCAGTGCATCGGTGAACGCCTTGGAGTCGACCACCCACTTCTGACTTTGCTTGTCGAACAGGGTTCCCGTCGGGATGCCGTAGAGGAGCATCTCGAAGCCCTGCATCGACGCCGCCTCTCCGACGCCGGTGCCGGCGTAGACGTTCAGCGGGATGACCCCGGGCACCTTCTGCTTGATCGTCTGGGCTGCGGTGAGGATCTCGTTCCAGCTCTTCGGCTGCCAGTCCGTCGGCAGGCCCGCCTTCTCGAAGATCTTCTTGTTGAACCACAGGGCGCGAACGTCGGTGCCGTCGGGGATCCCGTACGTCTTGCCGTCGAGCGCCTGCGCCGCGGTCTTCGCGGTGTCCTTGAACTGGCTCCAGTCAGGCCAGCTGTTGATCCGGTCGTCTAGCGGGGTCAGGTAGCCGGCTGCGATGTCGGAGTTGATCAGGAACGTGTCCTCATAGCACATGTCCGGCGCAGTACGAGGCGAGCGCATCGACAGCTGCAGCTTGGTGTAGTAGTCGTTCTCGGATGCGACGATCGGTTGCAGCTTCACCGTCGCCTGGGGATGAGCGGCAGTGAACTTCTTCACCCACCCGTTGAGGAAGTTCGCCTGGACCTTCGAATTGCCGAATTGCTGGAAGGTCACTTTGACCTGGCCGGTAATCTCGCCGCTGCTCGCGCTGCCGCTCGCTGCGGCACCCGGAGTGGTGCTCTTTCCGCTCTTGCCGCACGCGGCCAAGCCGACGGCGGCTCCCAATCCTGCGGCGGTCAGAATGAACTCACGTCTGCGCACGGCTCTCCTCATTTCTCGGCCAGCCTCGAGCTTGCTGCCAAGGACTGCTGCCCGACGGAGACCGGACTGACTGTGAATCGTCGGGGCGAGAGCAACGCCCGATTTTGCTGGTAACGATTACGTCACTTCGATAGAGTTATTCCCTCATTAACCGTACGGTACGCTCCTGCCGTCGGTCAACCACTTCGACCCTCCACCGGGTCGGCGGATCGGAAGGAGCCCGAAATGGGGCGCGGCTCCAACCTCAGCCGACTGGGTGACTTCAACCAGACCGTGGTGTTCGACGGCATCCGCCGAGCTCCAGGTGGGATCAGCCGGGTCGAGCTGGTCGCAGAGACCGGTCTCACCGCACAGACCGTGAGCAACATCGTCCGCCGGCTGCTCGCCCAGGAGCTCATCGTGGAGAGCGGACGGGTGCAGTCGGCGGTTCGCGGCAAGCCGAGAACGTTGCTGCAGGTGGAGCCGTCGGCCAGGTTCGCTATCGGCGTCCATGTCGACCCCGCTACCTTGACCTTCGTCTTGATCGACATCGAAGGAAAGGTTCGCCAGTACGCTCGCCGCCACACCATTCAGACCCACCGTCCGGAGCAGGTGGTCGCCGCCATCGCCGATCAGGTAACCCAGCTCGTCACGGTCGCCGGGATCGAGCCGGCGGCAGTGCTCGGCCTGGGGGTCGCTGCGCCTGGCCCACTCGACGTGGTCGAGGGCGTGCTGCTGGAACCTCCCCAGTTGGCCGGTTGGGAAAAGGTGCGACTCCGAGCTGACCTACATGCCGCCACCGGGCTGCACGTGCTTGTGGACAAGGATGTAACTGCCGCAGCGACCGGCGAACGCTGGGCTCAGGAGGGCGCTCGGCACCATTACGTCTTCTGCTATCTGGGCTCCGGGGTGGGAGCCGGGGTGGTGATGGACGACGTCGTGTTGCGGGGTGCCACCAACAACATCGGCGAGATCGGCACCATCCTTGTCGACCCCGGAGCCGAGGACCTTGGGGTCGGCCAGCCGGGCTCGCTGGCCGCGGCGTGCCATCCCGCGGCACTGGTAGTGCGGGCCGCTCGACGCGGCTTGATCACCAGCACAGTCTCCCTCGACGACTTCGTAGCCGTCGATGAGGTATTCACAACGCTGTGCGAGCGGGCGTACGCCGGCGAGTCTGCCTGCATGCAGTTGATCGACGAGGCGGCGACCGGGCTGGCCGCTGGGCTAGCGGTGCTGGTGAACGCCCTCGACGTCGATCGAGTGGTGCTCGGCGGACCGATCTGGTCGCGGATCAGCAGTCGGATCTTGGCTGTGTTGCCCGAGCTGATCCAACCGCAGCTGGTGGCTGCTCGGCAGCCGTTAGTTGTCGAGGGCTCCGCTGTCGGCGAGCACGTCGCCGCTCAGGGTGCAGCGGCGCTAGTCCTCGACCATTTCCTCTCCCCACGGCCCTCGGTACTGCTAATGGACTGAGTGCCATGGTCAAGTCCAGTCGTTTGAATTAATGTGAATTGCGCCCGTGCCCCAACGCCGACGAGGACCTCATGCACGATGACCGGCGGTTGCTCGAAGCCCGCCTGAACCGTTTCTTCCACGACCATGTGGAACCAGCCGTCTATACCGCCAGCGCCCCGCTGACGTTGACCGCCTGGCGGGTGCCCGGCGAGCCAGTTCCCTTTGCAGATGCGGTCCGGCAAAACTTCACGCCGATCGAGGTTGGAGCGGCTTGGGGCGAACCGTGGAGCACCCTCTGGATCCATGCGGTCGGCGAGGTGCCAGCCGACTGGTTGGGCGTGGCGGCGACGACGCCTGAGGTGGTGATCGACCTCGGCTTCACCGCGGCAGCCGGCTTCCAGGCTGAAGCACTTGCGTATCGGGCGGACGGAACCATGATCAAAGCCGTCTCACCGTTCAACAACTATCTCCCGGTTACGCCGGGAGAACCCGTCGAGTTCTACCTCGAGGCCGCGGCCAACCCCGACGTCGCCAACACCGGCTTTCTGCCAACTCCCAACGGGGATCTCGCTACCGCAATTGACACGCCGCTGTACGTGATCAAGAAGCTAGCCCTGGCCCTGAAGAACGTAGAGGTGTGGGAGCTGCGCGCCGACATCGGGACGTTGTCGGGACTGATGCACGAGCTGCCAATCGACTCCAGTCGGCGGGCCGAGATCTTGTTCGCGCTGCAACGAGCGATCGACGCCACCGACCCGGACGACGTCGCGGGTACCGCGGCGGCCGCCCGGCGGGAGCTGACGGAGGCGCTCTCCCGGCCAGCATCGGCCAGCGCGCACCGGATTGTCGCCGTTGGGCACGCGCACATCGATAGTGCCTGGCTGTGGCCCGTACGGGAGACGATCCGCAAGTGCGCACGAACGTTTTCCAACGTGATTCATCTCGCGGACGCCGACCCGACGTTCAAGTTCGCCTGCTCGTCAGCGCAGCAGTACGCCTGGATCAAGCAGTACTACCCCGAGCTGTTCGCCAAGATCACCGAGAAGGTCCGCGCCGGCCAGTTCGTACCCGTCGGCGGGATGTGGGTCGAATCAGACACCAACATGCCAGGCGGGGAGGCGCTGGCCCGCCAGTTCGTCGCGGGTAAGGGATTCTTCCTGGAGAATTTCGGGATCGAGACCGAGGAGGTTTGGCTGCCGGACTCCTTCGGTTACTCCGCAGCGCTCCCCCAGATCGTCCGCGCGTCGGGTTCGCGGTGGTTCCTCACCCAGAAGATCTCCTGGAACCAGATCAACACCATGCCGCACCACACGTTCTGGTGGGAGGGCATCGACGGCAGTCGAGTGTTCACCCACTTCCCGCCGGCGGACACTTACAACTCCACCCTCGCAGGTGTCGAGGTAGCGCGGGCCGAGCGACAGTACCGGGAGAAAGGGCGCGGCAGCACCTCGCTGCTGCTGTTCGGATATGGCGACGGCGGCGGCGGGCCGAACCGGGACATGCTGGCTGCGGCACATCGGCTGGGGTCATTGGAGGGATCGCCGACGGTACGGATCGACTCCCCGGCCGCATTCTTTGGCGAGGCCGAGGCGGAGTATCCGGACGCGCCGGTCTGGCGCGGCGAGATGTACCTCGAGCTGCACCGCGGGACCTACACCAGCCAAGCACGGACCAAACAAGGCAACCGCCGCAGCGAACACCTGCTGCGAGAGGCCGAACTCTGGAGCACCACGGCGACGTTACGGCTCGGCAATCCCTACCCGGCCGCCGAACTGAAGCAACTGTGGGAGCTCGTCCTCCTCCAGCAGTTCCACGACATCCTGCCGGGCAGTTCCATCGCGTGGGTGCACGCCGACGCCGAGCGCAACTATGCCGCCATCGCGGTGCGGGTGGAGAAGATCATCGACGAAGCCGTTCGGGCGCTGGTAGGCGAAGGGCAGCAGCTGCTCGCGGTGAATGCCGCTCCGCATGCCAGGGCCGGCGTTCCCGCACTGGGTATCGGGCTTCCCGTTCCCGGAGGCGGAGAGGTGGAGGCCGAGGAGAGCAACGGCGGCTTCACCCTGGACAACGGACTCGTTCGGGCCGTGATCACATCGGATGGACAACTCGCGTCGCTAATCGACGCCGTCACCAGCCGCGATGCCATCGCCCCGGGTGATCGAGGCAACCGGCTGCAGCTGCACCGGGACATGCCCAACGCGTGGGACGCCTGGGATATTGACGAGCACTATCGCCGCACCGTGCAAGAGATCGACGGCGTCGAGGAGATTCGGCTGGAGAGCAAGCCGGAGGAGGCGGCAGTGGTAGTCGTACGCTCCTTCGGAGCGTCGCGGATCGAACAGCGGCTTGCTCTGGCGGCCGGATCGCCGTCGCTGGAGATCACTAACACCATCGACTGGCATGAGCGGCAGAAGCTTCTCAAGCTCGGCTTCGAGCTGGACGTGCACGCCGACCGCTCGGCGGCGGAGATCCAGTTCGGGCACATTTTCCGTCCCACCCACACCAACACGTCCTGGGACTTCGCGCGGTTCGAAATCTGTGGACACCGGTTCCTGCATATCGGTGAGCCCGGCTACGGCGTGGCCGTCAGCAACGACTCGACGTACGGCCACGACGTCAGCCGGCGCACCCGCGCGGACGGCGGCACCACTACGACCGTACGAGAGTCCCTGCTGCGGGCGCCGCTGTATCCCGACCCGCACGCCGACCAGGGTCGGCATGTGCTGCGGACCACCGTGCGGCCCGGTGCGGACATGGCGCAGGCAGTGGAAGAGGGCTACCGGACGAACCTGCCGCTGCGATACGTGGCCGGCGACCATCCGGTGGCGCCGCTCGTCACGGTCAGCAACCCCGCCGTCGTAGTGGAGGCCGTCAAGCTGGCCGAGGACGGCAGCGGCGACTTGGTGGTCCGGCTCTACGAGTCGCTGGGCGGACGCGCGCAGGCCACGGTCACCGCGGATGCGGAGGTTGGGTCGGTGAACGCGACGGATCTGCTGGAGCGCCCTTTATCCGAGGGCGCCGCGAGCGAGGGCCCGTCTATCGACCTCGAACTGAGGCCGTTCCAGCTAGTCACCTTGCGTTTCCGGCGCTGAGGGCGGCTGATGGGTCGACATTGCGACCTCTGATGAGCGGTCCCTGGAAGGGCTCGGCAGCGACCGCTCGGAGTGGGAGGGTGGAGCGGTGATCGACTTCAACCACAGACCAGTGCTGGTGACAGGTGCTACCGGCGGCATTGGTGGCGAGACTGTTCGGCAGCTCGTTAATGCCGGAGCAGATGTAATCGCGAGCGGACAGTCAGCGGAGGCGTTGAGCACCTTCGCAGAGGGAAGGGGCGTACGGACGCTGCCATTCGACGTGACCTCGGAAGACAGCGTCCGCAACGCTCTGGAAGGACTCGATCTTTACGGCGTAGTCAACTGCGCGGGTTTCGGCGGCGAGATCGCCACTCCGATGGACACCGACATCGAGATCTTCGACAAGGTCATTGCCATCAATACCCGAGGCGCCCTACTCGTGACCAAGTACGCTGCCCGGTCGATGATCCAGATGGGTTGGGGCGGGTCGATCGTGAACGTCTCAAGTCAGGCGAGCCTTGTTGCACTGCCGGGCCACATTTCGTACGGCGCCTCGAAAGCGGCCTTGGACAGCATCACCCGGGTGTCCGCCTTGGAATTGGGCAAGTACAACATTCGGGTGAACGCGGTCAATCCCACCGTGGTCATGACGCCCATGTCGGCGTGGTACTGGGGTCGGGATGATATCGGAGGGCCGTTCCTCGAGCAGATGCCGCTGGGACGTTGGGCGACTGAGGCCGAGATCGCCGCTCCGATTGTGTTCCTGCTCAGTGATGCCGCCTCGATGATCACCGGCGTTTCGCTGCCCATAGATGGCGGTTACTCCAGCCGCTAATCGGTAATGTGCGCTGAGCTTGTCGAAGCGCCCCTTCGACAAGCTCAGGGTGCATTACGACAAGCTCAGGGCGCATCACGTCACGGCGTCGCTGGCTCGCTGAGCGCGACGATCATGCAGGCACCGTTGGATCGGGAAAGACTCCATCTGACGTGAAAACACCCGCGGCCCGACCGGCGTATATGGCCGCTCCTCGAGCTCCTGCCTCGTGGACGGCCGAAAGTCGAAGGGGCCCTAGCCTGCGACGCTTGGCAGCCATCAGTGCGGCGCTATGCGACCACCCACCCGTAGCGATGATGTCTCGGTGCTCGCCCGCTATGTCGGTCATTGAATTGTGCAGCTTGGTGACTTCGTCGGTGGTCGCCTCGACGACGGCACGCCAAACCTCACCCGGCGTGACTCCATCGCCGATATTCCCCAAATGAACCGCTTCGGTGCCTATGCCCCCTACATGGACCCGACCTTGGGGAGCCTCAAGCGCCGCTGCGTCCAGTGCAGCAAGACCGTCGCGGTCGATACCGAATGCGTCGAGTACCCGTTGCATGGCGAGTCCACCCTCCGTGCCGGCGAGCAGCGACCAGCACCCGGGCTGGATGCTCCAATCCGTGTCAATTCCTGCGTTGGCCAACGCACGGACCTGCTCGTGCTTGAGGTAAGCGGGAATCGTTCGGACGATTGCCTCGGCCGAGCCGCAGGAGTCAACCTCGTCGCCTTCCCCCGTGGCGCCCACGCCGACCGCGGCGGCCTGGTGATCATGACCGACAACAGTGAGGACCGCATCGCGCAGCCGCGGGTGGGCTTCAGCGCTGGTTATCTGACCAACTGGTGTACCAGCCTCCACCAATGGCGGCAGGAGAGCCGGTGCAGCCCCGGACCAGGCAAGTCCCTCTGTCCACCAGTTCCGGCGCGCCAAGTCAAGCCAGCCGGTTCGGCACGCAAGCGCAAGCTCAGTGACCTCATCACCCCCCAGGCCACGCACGATCCATTCCGCGATGTTGAACCGCCGAACCGCATTCGCCGCTGAAGGCACGTGGCGCAGCAGCCAGCGATGCTTGGTGATGGCCCACTGTCCCCGGAGAGGCTTGCCCGTTGTCGCAGCGAACGTATCTTCCGCGATATCTCGGCGCAACGCCTCGACCTCCTCACGGTCGCGGCTGTCGTGCCAGGCGATGACCGGCGCCACTGGTGTTCCGTTCCGGCCGACAAGGACACCGGATTCACCCATGCTCGTGATACCAACCGCGGTAACGCTGGTCGTACCGGGGATAGCGTCCACCGCCAACCGCAGTGCTCCGATCGCGGCATTCAGCAGCTCCTCGGCGGCGAGTTCTACACCGTACGGCGTGGTAATCCATGGCGTACGGGCGCGGCCCTCTCCGACAACCTCACCTTGATCGGTGAACACGACCGCTTTTGCCGACGAGGTGCCCACGTCAAGCCCTACGAGAAGTGCCACTTTCAGAACTTACGCGGACCTGCCGTCGTCGTGTTCCACCGAGGCATGTGCCCTGGGCCTGTCGAAGGGCAGAGCAATGCGCTTCGACATGCTCAGCGCGCATGCTATGGCGAAGGACGCTCGAAGTGAGCGATTGCCATCGATGGCAGCATTCCCGTATGGGGACCACAGACGCCCGGCCGGTGGCACTACTGATCGCTGGCCCACCCGCGTCTGGCAAAAGCATGGTCGCGGCGCCACTCGCGAGGACGCTTGGAGCGGTCCTGCTTGACTTGGACGTTGCGACTGAACCTCTGCTCAAAGTCATCAGGTCGCTTGCCAATGTCGATGACGTCGACGATCCCAGGCTGGCGACGCTCACCCGCGCCGACCGCTACGAGACCATCACCCGGCTCGCTGAAGACAACCTTCGCATCGCAAACACAGTGCTGCTTGTCGCTCCTTTTAGCGAGGAACGCAAGAATCTCCACGCCTGGGAGGAACTCGTTGATCGACTTCATCGAGCATCCGCCGGAGCCGTGATGATGATTTGGCTGTATCTCAGCCGTGAGGAGCTGCTGCAGCGGATGCGTGCCCGCGCGGCGGATCGAGATAAGCCCAAGCTCAGTAGGGAGCAAGAATTTCTGGATCGGCTCGAACTCGGACCGCCAGTGGGTCCGCACATTCCTATCCACGCTGTCGGTTCGGCCGAACACCTCGTGCACTCGATCGTCAAGCAGCTAAGAGCTGAAGCCGCACTGCCATCGACGGTCTAGGCGTTGGGAGCTATCGGATGACCACGGAGACCACAAATCCAAAGACGCTTGCAGACATCGCCTCAGCCGATGGCGTGTTTGCCATCATCGCCATGGATCAGCGCAACACCCTGAAGCGCATGTTCCAGGCCGTTGATATCGAAGCTAGTGAAGAAGACTTGCGTACGGCCAAGGCCGACGTCGCCCGCGCCCTCACGCCCGCGGCAACTGGCATGCTGCTCGACCCGACCTACGGTGTTCCCGCCGTAACAGAAGCCAAGGCTCTCGCCGCCGGCTGCGGCTTGCTCGTGGCTGCCGAACCGTCCATCCGGGACAGCTACAACGGTAAACCCCGTGCCCGCCGCGACCCGGAACTCAATGCGCGCTGGGTCGCTGGACAGGGCGGGGACGCGGTGAAGTTTCTGGTACAGCTGCGCGCGGATCGGTCTGGCCCAACCGCCGGTGAACCAGATCTTGCGGCTGAGGTACTCGATGTCTGCCGGGAAATCGTCACGGACTGCAACTCTGCAGGCCTGCCTTCGGTTATCGAGAATCTCATCTACGAGCTTCCTGGCGAGCAGCTCTCCGGAAGGGCGCGCGAAGATGCCATCATCGCGGCTGCCGCCGCGCTCGATGAGGTTGACATCGATCTCCTCAAACTCGAGTATCCCGGGTCACCGGCTGGGTGCCGACGCCTCGCGGAGGTTATGCACCGCCCATGGGCTGTGCTATCGGCCGGAGTGCCATTCGAGGCGTTCAGTGATGTGCTCAAGATCGCGTTCGATGAAGGCGGAGCCTCAGGGTTCATCGCCGGCCGGTCAATCTGGCGTGAGGCTCTTCCCCTTAGCGGCGTGGAACGTCAACGCTTCCTGGACACCGTGGCTCGTTCACGCCTGGACGATCTGGTGGCCGTGGCTAATCAGCACGCCCGCCCATGGACCGATGCCGCCAGGTAAGACGAGGACATGCACGCTGAGCTTGTCGAAGGGCGCGCGCTTCGGCACGCTCAGCGCTCATCCTCGGCCAGGTGCCCAGAGTGGTTCCGGCTCGACCGATTTCGCCGCGGTATAACGATCCGGGCCTGGCTGCGCGCGGGATCGGCATCGTCCCTTGACACCACGGCCGAGGGAAGCGAAAGCATGACACCAAGACGCAGGCGGTTGCATTGCGCCAGCCCGTCGGCGGAGCACCACAGACCACTCCATTCGTCGGCAACTGTCCTCAGCTAGTGAGGGGGTCTCACACCATGACGACACCGAGCACGCCCCTGCCGCAGGCACCACCAAAAACAAAAACACCCATCCTGGAAGCTCGGGGATTGAGTCGAAGCTTTGGTCATGTACGCGCCTTGAACAACGCCGACTTCGATATTTACCCCGGGGAGGTTGCGGCGCTCATCGGTGACAACGGTGCGGGCAAGTCAACCATGGTCAAGGCCTTGACGGGCAACCTCGAACTCGATTCGGGAGACCTGTTCTTCGAGGGCAAGCCCGTGACAATTACCAGCACTGAGCAGGCATCTGCGATGGGCATGGAGGTCGTGTATCAGGACCTAGCACTGGCTCCGCATCTCAACCCAGTCCAGAACATGTTCCTCGGGCGGGAGATCCCGCGGAAGGGAATCCTTGGCCCGTTGGGATTCATGGACGAAAAGGCCATGCGGGCAAAAGCGAAGGCGGGCTTCGACGAACTAGGAGGCACGGTCCGGTCATATACGGCACCCGTAGGTTCGATGTCTGGAGGGCAACGTCAGCAGATCGCGATTGTCCGCGCGATTAGTTGGGCAAGCAAGCTCGTGTTCCTCGATGAGCCCACCGCGGCACTCGGTGTGGTGCAGACCAAAAACGTTCTGGAGACCATCAAGCGGGTCCGAGACAAGGGCATTGCGGTGGTCTTGATCTCCCACTCGATGCCCGAAGTGCTTGAGGTAGCTGACCGGATTCAGGTCATGCGGCTTGGCACCCGAGTTGCAACCCTGCCGTCGGAGGGCACCACGGTCGAACAACTGGTAGGCGCCATGACCGGTGCCCTCGACTTCAGCAAGGAGGAGCTCAGATGAGTGTCGTCACTCCCCCAGAAGAAGAAGCCATCGTCGAGACAGATGAAGGTCACGCATCGCTGATCAAGCGAATCACGAGCCTGCAATCGGTATGGATCCTCGGCGTCCTGCTGGTGATCGTCGCATTCTTCAGCATCACCGCAGGCGACAGGTTTTTTTCTGCTAGCAACTTCTCACTCATCTCGCAGAACGTGGCCGTCTGGGCCGTTCTCGGCGTGGGCATGACCTTCGTGATCATCACTTCGGGTATCGACCTGTCGATCGGATCGGTACTCGTCTTCTCCTCCGTTGTCGCAGCAAAGGTAATGGAGGCGATCGGCGGTAACGGCTGGGGAACTGCTGCCATCGGCATCCTGGCCGCGCTCGTGACTGGAGCCCTGTGGGGATTGCTGAACGGAGCCTTGGTAGCCAAGGCGAAGATCCCGCCGCTGATCGTCACGCTGGGAACGCTATCGATCGCCCTCGGACTGGCTCAGGTGATCACCGGTGGCATTGACATCCGGTCGGTGCCGGAAGCATTGACTGACTTCAACACCTACATCAAAATCCTTGGCATTCCATCGCTGCCGTTCGTGGCACTGATAGCAGTGATCATCGGCGGAATCGTGCTGCATAAGACCAGGTTTGGCCGCTACACCTACGCCGTCGGATCCAACGAGGAAGCCGCCCGCCGGGTCGGTGTCCACGTCACCCGCCACTTGATCATGGTTTACGCGATGATGGGAATGCTCGCCGGACTAGGCGCCGTTCTCGCCCTCGCCCAGTTCGGTACGACCACAATCGCCGGGCAATCACTGACGAACCTCAACGTCATCGCAGCAGTCGTCATCGGTGGCACGTCCATCTTCGGTGGCGAGGGCTCCATTTTCGGCACTGTTGTCGGTTTGTTCATTCCCGCTGTGCTTCAGGCCGGATTCGTGATCATCGGCGTGGAGCCGTTCTGGCAGGGGGTAGCAGTCGGCATCGTACTCATAGCGGCCGTCTGGGTGGACCAGTCCCGTCGTGCCGCCGCTTTACGTGGCGCGGGGCACATCAACCCACTCGTGGCCCTGTTCCGTCGCAACACCTCAGCATCGGACAAGTGAAAGGAAAACTAGTGAACCGCACCACCGCCCTCACTGCCGCCGGGCTGCTCTTCGTGGCTCTGCCGCTAGCAGCATGCACAAGTTCCAAACCGACCGAAACGGCATCGCCAGCACAGCAAAGCGGCAGCGCGAGTGCCGCACCGGCCGCCTCCGCATCGTCGATAGCGGCACCAGCAAAGGCGAGCAAGAACTACAACCTGCAGTTCATCCAGGGAGTCGCAGGCGACGAGTTCTACATCACGATGCAATGTGGCATCCAAGCTGAGGCGGCCAAGCTGGGCGTTTCGGTCAAAACCCAAGGAGCGCAGAAGTTCGACCCCACCCTGCAGAAGCCGATTCTTGACTCGGTTGTCGCCAGCAAACCGGACGCGATCCTGATCGCACCCACCGACGTGACGGCGATGCAAGCGCCCCTCAACTCCGCAGCTCAGGCCGGTATCAAGATTGTCCTCGTCGACACCACCGTGAAAGATCCGTCGATCGCCGTTTCAGCGATCGCATCGGACAACGAGGGTGGCGGAAAGGCCGCGTTCGACGCCATCAAGCAGCTCAACCCGAACGGTGGCAAGGTGATGGTCATGTCGGTGGACCCGGGCATCTCCACCACTGATGCGCGGGCGAAAGGCTTTGAAGACGCGGTCAAGGCGGACTCATCGTTCAAATACCTCGGCATCCAGTACTCCCATGATGATCCGGCTACCGCGGCCAGGCTTATGGGCTCGGCGCTGCAGAAGGATCCAGACATCGTGGGAGTATTCGCCACCAACCTGTTCTCCGCCGAAGGCACTGCGACAGGTGTAAGCCAGTCTGGCAAGCAGGCGCAGGTAAAGATTGTTGGCTTCGATGCCGGCCCAAACCAGGTCAAGGATCTCAAAGAAGGAAAGGTTCAGGCTTTGGTCGCCCAGGAGCCGGGAGTGATTGGACAGTACGGCGTAGACGCTGCCGTGACCGCCCTGGAGGGGGGCACTGCCACGGCCAAGGTCCAAACCGGCTTCACCATTATCACTAAGGACAACGTCGGCGGCGAGGCCGCCAGCGCCGTCTACAAGTCCAGCTGCTGATCTTGACAGGTGGGGGTCGATGACCACACGTCGGCCCCCAGGAGACATTCGGGCCCAACAATGGATAGATCACTCTCCGGAAAGGTGGCGGTCGTCACCGGCGCCTCTTCAGGAATCGGACTTGCAATCGCTCGGGCACTCGCCGATGCTGGCGCGCTTGTCGTCGTAGCAGCCCGGTCGACCGAAAGACTTGAACAGGCGGCGCGCGACTTAGGCGGTGCGGCCACAGCTATCCCCACTGATGTCACATCGACGAGTGAAGTTGATGATCTTCTTAGTCAGACGATGGAACTGCATGGGCGCATCGACATCATGATCGCCAACGCCGGCGTGTACGTCGGCGGCGACTTTGTGGCAAGCGGCCTGACGCAGTTACTGCGCCTCATTGACACCAATGTCGGTGGCGTGGTGCGCACCATTCATGCGTCGCTGAAGTACATGATCGCCGCCGGAGTGGGCGACATCATCGTCACCAGCTCGGTCTCGGGACACCAGTCGATTCACTGGGAGCCGGTGTACTCCGCATCCAAGCACGCCGTACAAGCGTTGACCCACGGCCTTCGGCGGCAACTGATTGGAACGGGGGTTCGCATCGGCGCAGTTGCGCCAGGCGTTGTGCTGAACGATCTATGGCAGGTTACCGACGCTGCGGCGGTCGCCGATGGCGTCGCCGCTGGAACGGGGCTGACGTCGGAGGATGTCGCCGATGCCGTCTTGTACATGCTCACGAGACCGCGCCACATCAACATCCGCGATCTTGTTCTGCTTCCGATCAATCAAGAGATCTAGGTGCGCAAAGCATGCGCGCTGTGCTTGTCGAAGCGCCCTTCGACGGGCTCAGGGCGCATGGTGCAGGCTCAGGGCGCATGGTGCACGCTCAGGGCGCATCCTGCCAAGTGGCGCGTGCTAGCGCAGTCCGGCGGATCTGCTCATCGTTGCGAGTGTCGATGCGTTCCGTGCTTTCGTCTGTCATCGGAACAACGTTCCCGAAGCTGAGTGTCGTAGCCAGAACTCGACTCACCTTGTCGGCCATCTCAGTCAGCTGCAGGACCTGACCCGCGCTGGAACCGAGGGCAACCATGCCGTGATTTCCGAGATAGATCACTCGCGGCATACCCCACTGGCGTGCATGATCAACTAGCCGGCCACGTACTTCTCGCGCCAGCACTACGCCGGGGTCCGAGTAGGAAACGAGCAACCCACGACGCCCCATCACAACCACTTGATCGGGAAAGATTGGCGGCCCAGCGAGCGCCTCCGCGCGATCAGAACACAGCAGGGCGTTCACCGACTCCGGGTGAGTGTGTGCCACCGTCGTAGCACCGGCGTCCACCACGCAGACGACATGCAGCAAGGCCTCCACCGACGGCCGCAGGCCTTGCTCAGTCTCTATCTCGTCGAAGTAACGCGCGACCTCCGCGTCGCCGGCTTCGGAATCGTCGACGATGGCAGACAGTCGTCTCAAACTGACCATGACGAAGTCGCTTGCCGAGGCGTCGCGGAGCGATCGCCCGGTGGCCTTGACGACAAGTTGATCTTCGGCGAGTCGCTGGGAGGTGTTACCTTCTGCCAAGATCACGAATCGGCGCCACGGTTGACCGAGTATGCGGGACAGCTCTACGAGATCAGTCAGGTCATGTGCTGGACTCATGCATTGCTCCCGGGAGTCGTGACGATGCTGTCTAGGTGTTGCCAGAAGCGTCGTACGGACTTCTCGTTGGACGGGCTGAGCAATCCCGCGTTGATGCTTCGCTGTAACACTCCCTGCGCGTCGGCTTCATCCGACAGACTCCCGACCGCAACAGCCTGGGCGGCCAGACTGCCGAGCGAGGTTGCCTCCACAGGTCCGAACCGCAGAGGCCGCCCACAGGCGTCAGCGGTCAGCTCGCGTAGCAGGGGGTTCAGCGACCCGCCTCCGATCATGTGGACTTCCTCCACATGCTTGTCCGTCAGCTGCTCGCAGAGATCGATGGTGCGTCGATACGTAAGCGCGAGACTCTGCAGGATGCAGCGCGTGACTTTCGCAGGTGTCTCGGGGGGCGCCATGCCGGCGGAGGTGCATTGCGTCCGCACTGTGCGTAAGACGTCTTCGCTGGAGACCAGTTCCGGAGCGCTGACATCGAAGGCTGCTTGGAGGGGACCAACAGTCGCCGCATCCTGCACAAGGCTCGCAATCGTGACGTTCTTGCCTTGACCATGCCACTGGCGCATGGCCTGCTCGAGCAACCACAGGCCCGTGAGATTACGCATGAAGAGCGTCGTCGTGCCTAACCCCGCCTCGTTAGTGAAGCCGGCGGCCAGCGCCTCGCTTGTGACGACTGGAGCGGCTAGCTCGACGCCGACCATCGACCACGTGCCCGAGGACACGAAGGCGGTACGAGGACGACCTGAGATCGCTGCCACCGCCGAAGCAGTGTCATGCGTTGCCACGTGCACAAAGGGCCATTGACTGCGGCCACCGATCGTCACCATCAGCTCCTTGTCGAGCTCGGCGACCACAAAGCCGTTGTTCACGACGGGCGGAAAGATGGAGGGGTCGACCCCGACCGCGTCCAACAAACCCATGTCCCACGTACCGGTGTCAAGGGAGACAAGGCCGGTGGTGCTGGCTATCGATCGCTCGGCCGTACGCACACCGGTCAACAGCGCACACCAAAGATCAGGAACAAGTAGGGCTCTAACCCCCTCCGATTTGGCGGCGGCCCCGGCTGAGTCCACGATCGAGCGAATCCTAAACACGGTGTTGATCTGCTGCGGAAGCACGCCCGTACGCGCAAATAGCCCTTCGGCTCCTAGACGATCAAGCAAAGGCTGTGCAGCCTCCGCGTCCGCAGCGCGATAGTGCTGCATCGGAGCTAGCAGGTTGTTGTCGATATCCAGCAGCCCGACGTCAACACCCCAGGCTGTCACAGCGATGCTGTCAGCGACACCGTCCAGCTGAGCGGCAGCACGTTGCAGACCGACGATGGTCTGTGCAAAGAGCTCCTCGGCGGCCCAATGCTGTTCCCGATCGGATCCGAATGGCTCGTTGCGGAACCGGTGCACCTCGTTCATCTCGAGGCGACCGCGCTCGAGTCGTCCCACAACGACGCGCCCACTCGTAGCGCCCAGGTCGACGGTCACATAGCTGTTCATCAAACGTCTCACACGACGGTATAGGCACCATCGATGACAACGCTTTGGCCCATCAGATAAGAGGACCTGGCAGAGCACAAGAAAACCACTAGCGCCTCAAGATCAGCGGGTTCGCCCATTCGTCCGGCCGGAATCATGTTTCTCCACTGCTCTGCGAGCTCCGGATTGGAAGTCGTGAACTGCCTCGTCATCTCGGACAGCATGTAGCCAGGCGCGATGGCATTTACGCGAATTCCTAACGGCGCCCACTCCACCGCCAGCGACTTGGTCAGCATGTCAACGCCGGCCTTCGAGACGTTGTACGACGCTTGGTGTTGGGGAACGTTCACAATTTGTGCCGACATGGAGGAGACGTTGAGGATGACGCCTCCGTTGCCAGCTGCAGTGCAGGCGCGGGCTAGGGCCTGACAGCACAGGAACGTGCCTGTCAGATTGACGTCGATCACCCGCTGCCAGGACTCTTTAGAAGCGTCGATGCTGTCTTCCCAGACCGTGATGCCGGCCGCATTTATCAGAATGCTCGGCGACCCAAGCGTGCGACTCACTTCAGCAAACGCCGCAGCGACGCTGCGGTCATCGGTGACGTCTGCTGTCATACCGAGGCTTTCTATGTCCAACTCGCGCTGAACCATTTCTGCACTGTCGCTGACGTCCGCGAGCACATCGAGCAGCGCAATCTTGACTCTCCACCTGGCAAGTGCTTGGGCCATGCTGAGCCCGAGTCCACGAGCTCCGCCGGTGATCACCGCAACTTGGCCTGCTAAATCCTCAAACACATTCGTCCATCCCATCTGTGCGCTTGACGACTTGTTGGTAACCGCGTCCACATGAAAGCACGCCACGCACCGACCTTCGAGTCGACCGCGCTGCGAAAGTCGAATGCGCGTCGGCGGAATGAATGTCGGACGGCCGCAGTTGCCGGAGACACGGGTCTGTTGCAGATATCTGGCCGCCGGCCCGGTCGAATGATCTTGGTCACAGTGTCGTGCGCCACCGAAGCAATCCGTGATGAAGGCTCCCATGACATCCGTGGCCGATGTGGCCCTTGAAAACCCGGCCGTCCAATCCCAGGCCTCCACCTTCGTCGGGCGCCGCTATGTCCAGCTGGTCGTTGTACTCGGCGCGTTGATGGCCATCGGGCCGCTGACCATCGACACCTATCTGCCCGCTCTGCCACAGCTCAGCAGCGAAATGGGTGCCACCGACTCCCAGGCCCAGCTGACCATCACCGGTCTACTGGTCGGCCTTGGCTTCGGTCAGCTGATCATCGGGCCACTGTCGGACGCATTCGGGCGCCGCAAACCGTTGCTCATCGGCTTGGGCGCCCACGGGGGCATGTCGCTGCTCTGCGCAGCTGCGCCATCGATCGGCCTGCTAGCTGTCACCCGTACGCTCCAGGGTCTCGCCGGTGCCGCGGTCGCGGTGGTGGTCATGGCGGTGGTGCGGGACCTGTTCACCGGCATCCGGGCGGCCCAGCTGCTGTCGCGGCTGATCCTCGTCCTCGGCGTGGCTCCCATCCTCGCGCCCTCTTTGGGCAGCGCGCTGCTGAACGTCACCTCTTGGCGAGGCATCTTCGTCGCCCTGGCGCTCGCCGCGGTCGCCCTTTGGGTATTGGCCTGGCGCGCGCTGCCGGAGACTCTGCCGGCTGCCAACCGCCAGCCGGCCTCCGCACGCAGCTCGATCCGCGCGTACGGACGGCTGTTCTCGGATCCGATGTACTTGGTCATGGTCAGTGTGGCCGGGCTGATGTTCGCCACGCTCTTCGCCTACGTGGCCGGGGCCCCGTTCCTTCTTCAGGAGAGGTACGGCCTGTCGCCGCAGACGTTCGGCCTGGTGTTCAGCGCCAATGCGGTCGGTCTGATTGTGATGACTCAGCTGAACCCAGTGCTCGTCGGCCGGTACGGCCCTGTCCGGGTGATTTCGGTAGGCGTACTAGCAGCGTTGACCGGAGCGGTCGCCCTACTGATCACTGCCATGACCAATTTCGGCGGTCTGCTGGGTTTCATGCTGCCGCTGTTCTTCGTGGTCTCGGCGGCCGGCCTGTCCTTCCCGAACGCCCCAGCCATCGCGCTGAGCCGACACGGCGACATCGCCGGCACCGCCGCAGCCGTTCTGGGGGCGGCCCAGTTCATGATCGGCGGTTCCATCGCCCCGCTGGTCGGCACGCTGGACGACGGCACCCCACTCCCGCTGGCTGCGATCATTGTCTGCACCACCGGTCTCGCCGCGGGACTGTTCTGGTCGGTGCGGCGGCGGATGCTCGACCGTGACGATGGGTAGCGTCATCAGACGGCAACCACGCCATAAGGGCTGAGGCCTTGGTTGGCTGCCGTCACCTCAACTGCTCTGACAACTGCTTTCCTGGAGACTGGGTCGGCGATCCGGGTTAGTCGCGATTGGCCGGCCGGTGCCGGGCGAGGGCGAGGCCGCCCAGCGCGGCGGCCAGCAGAGGGCTGGCGGCTACCAGGAGGAGTTGGGCCGGCACGGGCAGGTGGGCGAGGGCACCGCCGAATGCTGCGCCCGCCGCGGCGGCTGTGGTTTTTAGTCCGGCGCTGATGGTGAACACTTGCGCCTGAGCGTCGGCGGGGGCGCGGTTCTCGCGGGTGGTGAACAGTGCGCCGGTGAACGGACCGAGGAAAATTCCGGAGACGGTGAACAGCGCGGCGGTCACCACCAGCGAGGAGGAGAGGGCGGCGGCCGCGAGCGGGGCGCCGATCCCGGCCAGGGCGAGCATGACGACGCGGGGAGCGCGGTCGACCGCGGCAGGTCTCCACGTCCACCACAAAGACCCGATCAGACCGCCCACGGCGACCGAGGTCAGCAGCCAGCCGGTGGCGGCCGGGCGTGCCTGAGACGTGGCGATGACCGCAGCCACGACGGCCAACGCCCCCGGGCCGAGTTGACCCACGCTGCTGGCCGTGGTGACGGTGGCCAACACCCGGTCCGTAGTGATAGCCCGGACGCCGGCGGTTAGCGGCGGGGAAGGCAAGCCTCCCGCTCTGGAAGAAGGCGTGCCCGGAATCGGCGTGACGGCCATCACCAGGGCGCCGGCGGCGGCCACGACGGCGAGGGTCACCGTCGCTGCGCCGGCGCTCCAGACCCCAGCGAGTGTTCCGGCGATTGCTGGGCCGGCGATCCCGGACACGTTGTAGGTAAGAGAGTCCGCACCGAAGGCGCGCGGCAGCCGCGTCGGCGTCACGAGACGGGACAGCTGGCTGCTGAGGCCGCCGGTGAGGCCCGGTCCACAGCAGCCGCCGGCCACCAGGAGCGCGACGACGACCGGCAGCGGCAGCCGTCCCACGAACAAGGCCGCGCCGGCGAGGGTCGTTGCGAATCCCAGCGCGGCCAATGTCAGCACCAGCCGCGGCTGCCGAGCCCGGTCGGTCAGCCAGCCGACGGCGGGAGCGGCGACCACGTGTGGAATCAGGAGAGCTGCGATTAGGAGGCCGCCGACGGCTGCGCTGCCGGTCCGGTCTATCGCCAGCAGCACAAGCCCCACCCGGGCCCCCTCGTCGGCCAGACGAATCAGCGTGGCTGCCAGCAGATAACGCCGGAAGCCCCGCGAGTCAGAGGGCTCCGAACTCTGTTCTGCAGCCATATCAAGATCCTTCACTCATCACTGTTTCAACCGGTGATTTCTAACACTTGCAGAGCAGTCCGTCACCAGTCAAGATGGTGACTATGGGGTTTGAGTTCATCGCTGACCGGCCCGTATTGGACTTTGTGGCGACCGTCGCCGAGCGCGGCACCACCCACGAGGAGAAGCTGCAAACACCGGCCGACCTCCTCGACTGGGCCCGGCAGTCCGGCGTGGTCGACGACCTCACGGCGGCCGCACCGGATGAACTTGAACATGCTCAGGCGGTCCGCGACGCGATTTTCCGACTTATCGCCGCCATGATCAACGACACCCAGCCGGAGCGCGCCGACACAACGACGGTCAACCGAGCAGCCAGCCATCCACGACCTGTCCTCCGCCTTGACAACGACGGACGGATCCGCCGCACAGGCGGCCTCGACGCCCTACTTGCGGAGCTGGCCGCCGACTGCCTCGACTTGTTCGCCAGTGCCGACCGGGCCTCCCTGCACTGGTGCGCCGATCGTGCCTGCACCCGCCCCTTCATCGACCGCTCCCGCGGACAACGGCGCCGCTGGTGCGGCATGAAAGGCTGCGGCGACCGCGCTAAAGCCGCCGCCTACCGACACCGCCAGCGGCAGGCAGCCCAGAGCTAGGTCCCCTTGCTGGCGGCGGACACCCGCCGATAGCGCAGGTAGACGACACGGGCGCCGAAGGTGCGAGACTCGATCAATTCCAAGTTGAGCCGTTCGGAGCGCTCGGGAAAGAAGGAGGTGCCGCCACCCAACACGACCGGGTTGACGAACAACCGGTACTCGTCGATCAGGTCTTGGATGACCAGCGTGGCGGCGAAAATGGCGCCGCCGACCGAGACGTAGCCCTCCGGTCCTTCGCGGAGCCGAGCCAGCTCCTCAGCCACGGATGCCGTTGCCAGTCTGGCGTTGCCTTCCACCGCATCGAGCGTGGTGGAGAACACCACCTTCGGGACCGCCTGCCAAAGCTCGGCGAACTCACCGGTTCTGGTCTCCCACGGCAGCATGTCCTCATAGAGTCCGCGGCCGCATAGGTGTCCAGCCAGCTCGCGCGTCTGCTCGTTGTGGAAGGCCATGAGCTCCTCATCTGGTGCCGCCCAGTCGATGGAGCCGTCAGGTCCGGCGATGAACCCGTCCAGCGTCACACTCATCGAATAAATCACTGGCCGTGTCATCGTTCGAGCTCCGACGAAGCGATGCGCTGGAGCAGGTCGAGGGCCTCCTCGAGGCCGTCGGTCATGTAGTGGCGATGGGCGTCGCGCTCCTCCTGGCTCCCGTACCCCACCAGGATGGCCAACCTCGTCCCACCGTCGGCGGCAACGAAGGTAACCGTTGTCTGCGCCTCGGCGTCCGGCTCGTCCTCGAATATCTCGGTGTAGACGATCCGTTGCCCCGGCACAATCTCCCGGTACACCCCAGTGAAGGCGAATTGCGACCCGTCGCCGGCCACCAGCACGTACCGCCACCGGCCGCCTACCCGAAAATCCATCTCGACACTGACCGTTCCGCGGCCCCCACCCCACCAGCGCCGCACCAGGTCCGGGGTGGTCCATGCCCGATAGATCACCCCCATCGGGGCGCGGAACCACCTGGTAATGAGAATCTCGGTGTCGCTCGGCAGACTCACCTCGACTGTCTTCCTTTCCGCAGTCATTCCCCGTTCCTTCCCTCTTCGACGGTCAATTCGGTGACCACCGATTCCAACCGATCGAGCCGATCGGCCCACAACGCCTCGACATTGACGAGCCAATCGGATATCGGTCGCAGCGCCTCCCGATTCAGCTGGTAAAGACGACGCCGCCCGTCGTCACGTACGCGCACCACCCCTACCGCGCGTAACACCCGTAGGTGCTTCGACACCAACGGCTGGATCAGGCCGAGCTCTGCCACCAGGTCGTTCACCGATCGCTCCCGGCCGGCGACCAGATTGAGAAGCTGCCTACGCCTGGGCTCGGCTATCGCATTGAACACATCCGCCGTCGTCGCCGCTCTCGCCATGCGACTCATCATATACCCATATGGATATGTATTTTTCGCCGTCTGGTGTCGCCACCTTCCTAACGGCAGGACGACTCTCCGATCTCGTTCTCGCCCTCGATCACTGTGCTGTTGCCCTAGTGCCGTGCTCGAGATCATCCTCATCCCGACGGTTACTCGTCAGGGCGGCTTCCAGCGCTGCCGACCGCTGAGCCACTAAGAAGCGACGGGGGTGGCCAGGACGACATTGATGTCCTTGAACATCCGGGCGCTTTTGACCCAAGGGCCGCCGCATGTCGCAAGGAAGAGCCGCTCTGAGCCCTGCTGGTCGTAGAGGCGCTCGCTGGCGACTAGCTGCGGGTAGTCCTGGACGGCGTCGACATTGCGCCACACTGTGGAGATCCGGTAGCTGCACGTGGTGCCGTTGTCCAGTACCAGATCGATCTGCTGGCCGACGGCGACTAGGGCGGCGAAGTCCTCCTGAAAGATCGCCGAGCCGTCACGGTAGGTATGCCCGTTGGTCAGCACGGTGCCCATGCCTGACCCAGGCTTCGGGCCGGCGGCGTACCAACCGGCCTTACGTTTGTCCACTGGCACGCCGAGCGGAGCCTGGCCCGAGTCGTCCGGCCGCGCGCGGCGGTCCAGGCCGATGGTCTCGATCGGGGCGTCCACATCCAAGGCCGGGATGGACATCCAGGTGGGCGACCCCGGCTGGCACGGCAGGGCCGGCGGACGTGGGCTGAGGGCCACGTCCACTCCCGTACCGGTACGCAGGTTGGTCATGACCAGGATGACGCCAACGAGGCCGAGCACAACGGAGATTGTGCGCATGAGCCGGACCGCGCGTGGGATCCGGGTCGATCGACGAGGCGAGCTGCCACTTGGGGGCGTTTCTGACACGCGCAGGGCTCGACGGTCGTTTGACCCTTGCGGCGCGGGGCGGCCCTTGGGGCGCCCCGCACGCGTCAACGTCACCGACGGATGTGCAGGGCGACCCTTGGGCGGGCCCCCCGCACGCGCCGACGTCACCGACGGGTGGCCGCCCGGCGACGCCGCTGCGCCTCGGCCGCCACAAGGGCGGCTCCGCCGAGCAGTGCCCCGCCCCAGACCAAGCCGACTGCGACGTCGCCGCCCTCGCCACCCGTATGCGGTGCGCCGTCGCCCGGTTTCGGCGGGGTCGTCGGCGTGACAACCGGCGGCGGTAGAGTCTCCGGCTGCGGGCAGGAGACTCTACCCGGGTCCTTACCCTCGATCTGCACGACGACCGACCGGCCCTGGGCGTCCGCGAACTGGTCACCCACGTCGACTGTGCCGTCCTTGTCCTGGTCGACGGAGTGGCCGCTGACCTTGATCGGGTTCTTGCCCGCCTTGAGTACCTCGTCAACGCCGGGCTTGCCGACGTACTTGCAAACCCACACTTTCGAATTGGCGTCGGCGGCGTAGGCCGGCACCGAGAGCGCGAGCAGGCCTACGGCGGCAATGGTGGCGGTGGCGCTAATGGACAGCAGCCGGCGCGCGGCTGACCTGGGTGTGGTGGTTGGTGTGGTGGTCATGGTCTACCTCGCTCGCAGGGGAATCGCGGACAGAGAGAATGATTCACACTGACCTCATCAACCCCACATGTCCCACCCGCACCACGGCATTATCGTGATCAATTCGTTGCAATCGGACTCCTCGTGTCCCGGCGGGCGGGCGGTGGCGACAACGTTCTTCCAGGCATTCCGTGCGTGACATGGCGCTAGGCCCCATTGACAAACACTCGGTTGAAGCGCATTCTCCTAATGATGTTAGTTATTCCTAAGCGCAATAGGGTAGCCGAACGCCGTGAGGCAGCCCGGGCGGAGATTCTCGAGACCGCATGGGAACTTGCGGACGAGAAAGGCCTCGCCGGTTTCACTTTGCGGGACCTTGCCGAGCGGGTTGGCATGCGGGCGCCATCTCTCTACACACACTTTGAGTCCAAGAACGCCATTTACGATGCGATGTTCGGCCAGGCCTGGAGCGACTACGAGCAGGTGGCGCTCGCCGAGCTCGCAGAACTCCCGAAGGCACCCAGAGCCGCGCTTCGCCGAGTTGCGCGCGTGTTTTTCGACTACGCCGTTGCCCACCCTGCGCGCCATCAGCTCATGAACCAGCGCACAATTCCCGGGTTCGAGCCGAGCGCGGACTCCTACGCACCCGCAGTCCGCGGCCTCGAGCTGGGAAAACAGATTGCCCACAACGTGGGCATGACCGACCTGGCTGACTTTGACATTTGGACCGCGATGATCAGCGGCCTGATCAACCAGCAGCTGGCCAACGATCCCGGCGGCACGCGGTGGTCTGCGCTGGTGGATCGCGCGATCGAGATCCTGGCTGACGGTGCTGGCATTCCACCCGATCCCCCGATGCAAAACCAGCGGGCAACTTAACCACGCCGCCCTAGTCGTCGGACCACTAGCACGAGGAGCACCTCATGATCATTACCACAACGACTTGGCCGGGTCCCAACGTTGTTCAGCCGGGGATCGAACGGCCAACCGCGATGCGGCTGGCCGCGACCGAATACCAGCGCGTCACCGCCGCTGTCGACGCACTCCAATCCGAGGACTGGAGCCTGCCCACCGACTGCACGGTATGGGCCGTACGCCAGCTGGTCGCCCACATCGTCGGCCAAACGAACCTTTTCTCCACCCCCTTTGAGGGGGCCCGTCAAATGCGCGCGGCCGAGGCCAGGCAACGGCCCGGCCAGGCGAGCGTCGACGCGCTGACCGCCCTCCAGGTGGAGGAGCGCCAGCACCTCGGGCCCGACGAGCTACGTGCCGAATTGCATCGCGTCGGCCCGCGCGGGGCCAAGGGGCGCCGCCGGGTTCCCGGCTTCGTACGCCGCAGACGCCTGCCGGGAGCGGAGGTCGTCAACGGCGTACCGGAGAAATGGTCCATCGGTTACCTAACCGATGTGATCCTCACTCGTGACCCGTGGATGCACCGCCTCGACCTCGCTCGGGCAACGGGACGAGCCCCTGTGCTCACCGCCGACCACGACGGCGTCATCGTCGCAGACGTAGTGGCCGAGTGGGCCCGCCGCCACGGCCAGCCCTACCGACTGGAGGTCGCCGGCCCTGCCGGGGGCAGCTGGAGCTCCGGGACGGGTGGTGAGGAGATCGTGATGGATGCCGCCGACTTCTGCCGGGTCCTCTCTGGCCGCCCGGGTCCTGACGGTGACCAACCCACGGGCCTGCTCACCACCCAGGTCCCCTTCTGAGCGCAAGGATGTCAGCTGTCGACCCGCCGCTGTTCTGGGCGAGTACCCACGACGACGAATCGATTGCGCAGATGGTCGCGTTGCTCGATACCCAGGATGCGTTGCGTCGCCGAGGAGGCGGTGCGCACGGTGCACCAAGCTGCCAGTCGCGGCGAGGCGTTCGCAGCGATCACCATTCTTGGCTTCGTGGCGCGGAAACTCGACGCCAACGAAGCCGCACACGTTGGTTACTGAATGACGACCGGGGCGTAGGTTGTCCGTACCAACGTCCAATACCACTGGGACGACCCGCCGCGGGTGCAAACCAGCCGCGGCTATGTAGACGGCCAGCTTGCCAATAGCGATCTCGATGCCGCCGACGCCCTGGTCACCGATTCCGAGGATGCCTTCGGAGTCGGTTGCCACGAGAAGATCAACATCGTCACCGTGCAGGCCGTAGTTGCGCAACGACTCCTCGACAGCATCTGGGTGGTTTACCGAGAGGTAGACCCCATGCGGCCGGCGGTATTCGTGGCTGTACTGTTCGATCGCCTTGCCGACGGTTGGTGTATAGACGATCGGCAGCATCTCCTCCAGATGCTCGGTCAGCAGCCGATAGAACAGGACCTCATTACGGTCTCGCATATTGGCCAAGAAGACGTTCTTGGCAAGATCATCTTGCTGCCGCAGGTATTGCGCATACACCCGGCGCAGCTGCCTTTCGAGTGTCGTGACACCACTCGGCAGTAGACCTTGCAACCCCAATGCCAGCCGCTGCTCAAGCGTAAACGCGGTGCCGCGGTTGAGCATGGGGTTGGACAGCACAGACCGGCCGCGAGCGCGGATCCCCAACTGATAGCTGTCCGCTGCCGAACCCAATTCATAAGATGCCTCGTACATTGCACTGATTCTGGTGCGTCAAGGGCGAGGTAGCACCACGACGCCGTCGTCATCGGCATACAGGACTGCTCCGGGGCTGAATGTGGCTCCACCGAACTCCACAACGACGTCGCGTTTGCCTGCGCCGGTTTTGGTGCTCTTACGCGGGTTGGATCCTAGGGCCTTGACGCCGATGGGCAACTGCGAAAGGACGGCGACACCACGGACCGCAGCGTTGATGATAATTCCGGCCCAGGCGCACCGCTCACCGCCTGACTCACTTATTTCCCCTTGTCAGCATGCAGTTATTTCCTGATCATGAGGCCTCGGGCGGGAAAGTAGGGCAATGAGCTGATCGAGAACGGCCCTGTAATGTGTGCCAGGGAGGGGCTCTGGGGAGTTAGCGGGTTGTCATAGTCGAGCGCAGACCGGGAAGGAGCCCTTGACATGACTGCGCTACCCAACATCGTCCTTGTTCACGGCGCCTGGGCCGACGGCTCTAGTTGGAGCGCCGTCATCGAGCACCTGCAGGCCGACGGATATCGGGTCACTGCGCCCCAATTCCCGGAATCCTCGCTAGCCGCTGACGTCAAGCGGCTGCGCGGCGTGCTGGCACGCCAGAACGGGCCAACGATCGTTGCCGGGCACTCCTACGGCGGCCAGATCATCACCGCGCTCGGCACCGACGCGCCGAACGTCTCATCAAGACGGCCGTCAATGCGGTGTCGGCCGAGAACTGAGCGCTCGCCGCTGTGAATATGTCCGCCCCCGAGAACGGCAATCAGATCGTCGTCGCCGGGGCCGGCTATGCCGGATTGCACGTCGCCTTACGCCTGACTGCGAAGCTGCGCAACGACGAAAATGTGCAGCTCACCCTGGTCGACCGGCACGACTATCACCAAGTGCTCACTGAGCTGCCCCGGGTGGCGGGCGGCACTCGCGCCGCCGGCGCGGTACGCATCCCGCTCCAGGATGTGCTGGCCGAGCGGGTCCGTTTCGTTCAGACCGAGATCAGTGGTTTCGACCTGACCAGTCAGCGGATGCTCACTGCGGCCGGGCCGATCGGCTGGAGCCGCCTGGTGTTGGCGCTCGGCAGCCGACCCAACGACTTCGCCATTCCCGGTGTGGCCCAGCGCACGCTGTCGCTGTACTCGGCCAGCGACGCCGAGCGGGTGTGGGCAGCGGTCAACACCGCACTCGAGACTGCCTCGGCGACCGCCGATCCCGAGCAGCAGCGCCGCCTGGCGACCGTTGTCGTCGGTGGCGGTGGCGCCACCGGCGTCGAACTGGCCGGCGAGCTCGCCGAGATGCTGCCTGACGAAGCCAGCCGGCACGGCTTGGCGCCCGACCGGCCCGCCGTGTGGCTTGTCGAGGCGGGGCCCACCATCCTGGCTGGCTCGTCACCTCAGCTGATCAACAAGGCCAACAAGATCCTTTCTGATCTTGGAGTCCAGGTCCGCACCAACGCGGCGATTGCCGCCGCCACCGAGGAGGGCTTCCGACTCGAGGACGGCCAGCTGGTGGAGGGTGGCGTGTTCGTCTGGGCTGGCGGCGTAAAGGCACCCGAGCTGGTGGCCGATTCGGGGTTGCCGACTGGCCACAATGGCCGCGTCAAGGTCGACCAGTACCTGCGGGTACTGGAGCACCCGGATATCTACGTCGCCGGCGATCTTGCCTCAGTGGTGGATCCGCGCAGTGGGCACGCGCTGCCCCCGCTGGCGCAGGTGGCGCTGGAGGAGGGCGAGACGGTGGCCCGTAACCTCGAGGCGGAGCTGAGGGACCGGCAATTGGAAGAGTTCACCTTCCACGACAAGGGGTTCGTCGTCTCGGTCGGGATCCGCCGCGGGGTCGCCGACATCGCTGGCATCACCAGCGGCGGGCAGTTGGCCCACCTGCTCAAGGACGCCATCGAGTGGGAGTACCGCCAGTCGGTCCGGCACCTCCGCGGCTGGGATCCAATAGCCGGATAACGGCGAATGCCATCGCAGCCAGGAAAGGACAATGGGGCGATGAGCAACCCAATTGAGTCCGGCTCGGCGGTGGAGATCATCCGAACTGTAGGTGAGTGGCGGGTCCCCGCCCTCGGAGCCGGCACCTGGGCACTGGGTGGACGCTGGGATTTTGGCGGCGCTCCTGCCGGCTGGGGTGACGTGGACGACGAGGTATCTATCGCCGCTGTTCGTGCCGCGTACGAGGGTGGCGTGCGGCTCTTCGACACGGCCGACGCGTACGGCTGCGGTCACGCCGAGCGGATTGTGGGGAAGGCGGTCGCGCCGTTCCGAGACGACGTGGTGATTGCGACAAAGGTCGGCCTGGTCTTCGACGAAGCCACCCGAACCGGCGAGGGCATCGATATCAGCCCGACCTATATTCGGCGGGCCTGCGAGGGGAGCCTGCGCAGGCTGGGAACCGACCACATCGACCTGTACCAACTGCACCCGGGCGAGGTGACCGCGGACCAGGCGCCGGCCGTGGTCGAGGTTTTCGGTCAACTCGTCGCCGAAGGGAAAATCCGCAGCTACGGGACGGCCAACGAAGCCGTGGATGTCATCGACGTCTTCGCCACAGGCGCTGGATGCGTCGCGGTGCAGCAGCAGCTGAACGTCTTCGGTGCGAACGACGAGGCACTCGCACGCTGCGAGACCTATGACCTTGCCGTACTTGCTCGTAGCCCGCTCGCGATGGGCTTCCTCTCCGGCAAATACCATTCGCGCGACCAGCTGGTAGCCGGGGACGTCCGCAGGGAGACGCCACACTGGGACTACTTCACCGAGACCGGCATGCCGCATTGGCAGGAACGATTGGCCGCGATTCGTGACGAGCTCCGCACCGGCGGTCGCACCCTCGTTCAGGGGGCGCTGGCGTACGTCTGGGGTCGGTCGAACCGGGCGATCGCGCTGGGCGGTATCCGGACACCCGAGCAGGCCAAGGAACAGGCCGGCGCACTTGCTCACGGACCCTTGACGCCGGCGCAACTCGCGCACATCGACGAGTTGCTCGCTGCAACGGAGGTGTAGTGCAGGTCCAGATTCGTCGGGTGTACGACCCGCCGCAGCCCGACGACGGACGCCGGGTGCTCGTCGATCGGCTCTGGCCGCGGGGGCTCAGCAAGGAGCGGGCCCGCCTTGATGACTGGTGCCGGGAGATCGCACCCTCCACGGAGCTGCGGAAGTGGTACGGCCATGATCCCGACCGGTACGCCGAGTTCACCCGCCGCTATCACGCCGAGCTTGGCGACCCAGAGCGAGCCGCTGCGCTCGCCCATCTTCGCGAATTAGCCGGTCACGGACCACTCACTCTGCTGACCGCCACGAAGAGAAGTGACATCAGCGAGGCCGTCGTCCTGGCCGACCTGCTCGGCGACGGCTGAGTGAGCGGCGTGGCTCGTGATGAGTCCGGGTATGTTTCTGCGCTCGAGTGCGCGCCAATCTCCCATTCGCGTTGATTCCCGTGGTGGATTAGGGCGAACTCGGCGAGAGAAGAAGACCGTCCTACCGTTTGATCGGGCGCGGTTTCGATGGATCGGCCACAGTCGATGCGGAATAGACCGCCGGGAAGCCGACGCGCCAGCTGGGATAGCGCAGCGTCCAGCCGAATTCGCGCTTGGCCTTTGCGTTCGATGCGCCTCGAACTTCGGTACCCATCACAACTGCTGCCCCACCGGCGAGGAGCCGTACAAGCCAAGCCGGCAAACGCCGGGGCGGCTTGGCGCCAAGAGATTCGGCGAGCACAGGCAGCCACGCTCTCGCTGGCGCGGGCTCGTCGTCGACGATGTTGTAGATCGCCGGTCCGTCGTGCTCGAGCGCCAACACGGTTGCTGCGGCAGCATCCTCGAGATGGATCCACGAGATTATGCCGCCGCCGTCTCCGACGATGGGCATAAGTCGCTTGCGTACGAGCTCGGCCCAGCCGTCATTGTCAGCGCCGTAGAAGCCGCCGTATCGCAAGGCGATTCCGCCGAAGTCGGTGACCGCGCGATCGAGATAGGTCATCGCCGCCCAGCTCTGTTGAGTGTGAGGCGGTGGCGTGGGGTCTAGCGGGTCGTCTTCGGTCTTGATCGGACCGCCCTGCCGGAGGTACCGGTAGGACGCAAAGCTCTGCGCGACGAACCGGCGTACGCCCGCCTCTCGTGCGGCCGCCAGCAGCGCGTCGGTGCCCTTGGTCCGCAGCTCGTTCGTCTTGGCAAAGGCCTTGTCGAGGCTACGGCCGAACTTCGCCTTCGCGAGCGCCGTGGCCTGGTGAACGATCGCATCAGGCTCGCTCTCGAGCACGGCCTGGCGCACTGCGTACGCGTCAAGCAGGTCAACCCTGACCGGCTTCGCGCCGAGCGTTCGCAGCAGTTCGGCACTCGACGGTGAATTGTGGGTACCGATCACATCGTGGCCTGCGTCGATCAACTGGGGAACAAGCCGGCTGCCGAGGGCGCCGCTCGCTCCGGCGACGAAGATACGCATCATGTCCTCCTGATCATGCTTGGTGTCACATCCCGCGGAGTTCGCGGGTCTATTTCCATGACACCCTGCAGAGAAGGAATGTGACATGGACCAGCAGGAATGGCTCGCTGAACAATTCGAGGATTACCGCCCCCATCTCCGCGCCGTCGCGTACCGGATGCTTGGCTCGCTCAGCGAGGCCGACGACGCCGTCCAGGATGCCTGGCTGCGGCTAAGCCGTGCCGACACCAGCGAGGTCGAGAATCTTCGCGGCTGGCTTACGACGGTTGTGGCACGAGTCGCGCTGAACATGCTCCGCTCCCGCCGAACGCGGCGCGAGCAGCCGCTCGACATACACGTTCCGGACCCGATCATCGACTCCACCAAGGGCAGCAACCCTGAGCACGAGGCGCTGCTAGCCGACTCAGTCGGCCTTGCGTTGCTGGTCGTGCTCGAAACACTGACTCCGGCCGAACGACTGGCGTTCGTGCTGCACGACATGTTCGCGGTGCCGTTCGAGGAGATCGCGCCGATCATGGAGCGCTCGCCCGAGGCAACCCGCCAGCTTGCGAGCCGTGCGCGGCGTCGCGTACGCGGTGCCGCTCCGACTCCAGATGCGGACCTCACCGCCCAGTGGGAGGTCGTCGAGGCGTTCCTTGCCGCGGCCCGGAACGGCGACTTCGACGCGCTCGTCGCCGTTCTTGATCCCGATGTCGTACTCAGAGCCGACGGCGGTCTTACCGGACTGTCGCAGCACCTTCAGGGTGCCGAGACCGTCGCCAGTCAGGCCTTGCTCTGGTCTCGGGTCGACCTCGTCATGCGCCGCGTGCTCATCAACGGCGCGGCTGGAATCGTTGCCTTCCGCAACGGCCAACCGTTCTCACTCGCCGCCGTGACTATCAACAATGGGAAAATCGTGGAGATCGACTTCCTCGCCGACCCCGACCGGCTCGCCCAGCTCGACCTCACCGAGCTGGCCAACTAGCAATTCCGAGATGAAGTGAACGGGCTAGCCGCGGCTGCTGCGCAGCCCATCGGGCACCCGCGCGCCGGTCACCAGCCCAACCGCAGCTGCAGTCGCGTTGGCCTCCTCGAGTAACGCCCGAGGGGACATACCGCTCGCCGCCGCCGCGCGATCCAGCTCATCGAATTCCGGCGTCACTTGCCAGATCGTGCCGTCCCGGTAAGCGATCTTGATCGGCAACCGCGAACCAGCCACATCAAGATCAATCCAGCCCCGAGGAAGAGCGGTCTTACGTACGGCACTCTGCCGCACCCCAATAGTGCTGGTCTGACGTAGCACCAATTCCCGAAGCTGAGCCGCATGATCCGGCTGCGCCAAGACGGTCAGCGTATGGGCTGGCCGGCCCTTCTTCATGGTGATCGGAACCAGCCACGCGTCAGCGGCGCCCGCGGTGAGCAAGCTACTGAGCACCCCAGGCCAGAGTCGAGGATCAAGATCATCAACATTGGCCTCGATCACCACGGCCGAGTCTGATGAGCCGTCCCCCGGCGCGGCAACCGGCTCGCCGATCAGTACTCGGGTGACATTGGGTCGGCCTGGCGTATCTCGGCTGCCCGCCCCGGTCCCGGATGCCTGCAGCGTCAGCAGCGGAAGATCTTCACAGCTCTCCGCCAGAGCCGACAGCAACGCCATTCCGGTCGGCGTGGTGAGTTCCCCCGGCCCTCCGGCAAAGATCGTCCAGCCGGTCGCGAGCTCCACGACCGCGGGTACCGGCACGCCAAGATCACCATGAGCACCGCGAACCCGGCCGGATCCCACCGCCACCGCACTCGCGCTGATTCGTTCGATCTGCAGCGCGTGCAGCGCCGCTGCAACTCCGACGATGTCCGCAATGGAATCGAGCGCGCCGACCTCGTGAAAATGCACCTGATCTTGTGGCAGATGATGGACCTTCGCCTCAGCCTCGGCAAGCCGTCCAAAGCAGGCCAGTGCCCGATCGCGGATGGGCGCCGCAAGATCTGCGGTAGTGATCAGTTCCTTGATCACCCGCCATTCCCGACTCGCACCATCCTCAGTGTTCACTTTGACTGACAGGTGGTTAGCGTGCTGCCCGGCGCGTGTCACAGCTTCGCAGCTCAGCGTGACTGCGTTCCGGATGACCGCGTCAACGGCACTCTGTACGACAGCCAGATCCGCACCCGCGTCGATCAAGGCGCCCAACATCATGTCGCCCGCGATTCCGGCCGAGGCGTCAATCCAGAGCTGCCGGGGGGCACTCATGGCGCCGCGATCTGAGCGGCGAGGTGTCCAGCGCCGTAACCGTTATCGATATTGACCACCGCCACGCCTGGCGCACACGCATTGAGCATGGCGAGCAACGCGGCCAATCCGTCGAAAGCGGCGCCGTATCCAACCGAGGTTGGCACGGCCACCACGGGCGCAGAGATCAGACCCGCGACGACGCTCGGCAAAGCACCATCCATGCCCGCGGCCACGATGACGACCCGAGCCCGTCGCAGGACATCCAGCCGGCCCAGAACCCTGTGCAGCCCGGCGACTCCGACGTCGACGATCAACTCAGTCGGCCGGCCCAGATAACGGGCGGTCAGCTGCGCTTCCTTGGCGACCGACAGATCGGAGGTACCGGCGGCAAGTATCACCACCAGACCTCCAGTAGCGTCGGGAAGCTCGGCCGGCCAGGCGAGCAGGTTGGCGTCTTGATCATGGAAGGCGGCGGGCAGCTCGGACAAGATCGCTGCAGCATGTTCCTTGCTTGCTCGAGTGAACAGTGTGACGTAGGGCTGATGGCGTAGTGCAGCAGCGATCATGCCGACCTGTTCCGGAGTCTTTTCCTTGCAGTAGATGGCTTCCGGGTAACCGCGGCGCTTGGTACGTTCATGATCGAGCTGAGCGAACGCCTCGAGCGAGGAATCCGCGTCACCCGACTCAATCATGATCATCATTCAGTAGCTGGAGCGTAAAAGCGCCGGACTGGATACCACCAAGATCGACAGTGACGAAGCGGAAACCGGCACCGCGTACGGCTGCGAGCACTTGAGTACGAAGCGGATCAACCACTGCCCGAACCAGATCATCGGGCGGCAACTCGACTCGCGCGACCTCATCGTGATGCCGAACTCTCAAGTCACCGAATCCCAACTGCCGCAAGGCAGCTTCGGCGCGCTCAACCTGGCTCAGCTTGGCTGGAGTCACGAGATGGTGGTGCGGAATTCGAGATGCGAGACAGGGTGCCGCAGGCTTATCGGCCACCGGCAAATCCAGCGCTCGCGCCACCGTACGCACCGCCCTCTTCGTCATGCCGACGTCGGCCAGGGGTCGCAGCACGTGATGATCAGTTGCGGCGCGGGCACCTGGCCGATCGGGTCGTCGGGCATCGTCAGCATTCTCCCCGTACGCGATGGCATCCAGCCGGTAACGTTCGATCACCTCGTCCTCGATGCGACCGAACAGTTCGTCCTTGCAGTAGAAGCAACGATTCGGACCGTTCGCCTGATACTCCGGACGATCATCTTCATGGGTTTCCACCTCGACGATCAGAACCCCGACGTGGCGAGCGACCTGATGCGCTGCGCTCCGCTCCTCGGCCGAAAGACTTGGCGAGACGCCGAGCAGCGCTACGACCCGCTGGATCCCAAGAGCCCGCGCGGCGAGAGCAAGCAGCAGGGACGAGTCGACGCCACCGGAGAAAGCAACGCCCAGCCGCTGTACATCCTTGAGTTTCTCCGAGACGGCCGTCACCGCCTCATCCACTGTCCAGTCCTTGGTGCGGCTGACCGGCTTCGTCTCCAAGATCGTCACGGCAGGTTCCCCTCTCAGTTCCCGGATTCCTCGACAGTAATGCGACGCGCTAGCGGTCAGTTCGTCGGACCTCAGATATCTGGGCGTCAAGGGAAACTTGACATTGGAGCTTCGTCAAGGAAAGCTTGACGACATGACAACATTGACGTTTTACGGTATCCGCGAACAGACTCCTGGTCCTCGGTGGCGGCAGCTTTTCGATGCCACGTGGTCCGGCTACCGGAATTGGTACCTCAGTGAAGGCGAGTTCACGCGACCATCGCTCGAATCGGCGCATCGCATGCTCCAGCGCCACATGCCGGAGCTGACAGGCACCTGGGAGCACCTTGTTGAGCTGAGCGGCGGCGACGAGACGGCCGCCCGGATGCTCACCTTGTACGACCCGCCGCGGTTCGCGCCTGGATGTTCGCAAGTGGCGCTCACCGGCGAGACACCGATGCTGATTCGCAACTACGACTATCGACCGGAGCTCTGTGAACGGGTCGTCTACTCCAGCGCATTGACTGGCCGCCGCGTGATCGGCTCGAGCGACTGCCTCTGGGGCCTGCTCGATGGGATGAATGATGGAGGGCTGGCGATGTCCCTCGCTTTCGGCGGTCGCCGCGGCGCCGGCCCGGGATTCGCCATTCCGCTGATCGTCCGCTATGTACTCGAGGTTGCCGACACCGTTGGAGATGCAATCGCCGTGTTGGGCCGGGTGCCGGTAAATATGGCCTACAACCTCACAATCCTCGACCGGAACGGTGACACCGCGAGTGTGTTCGTCGCACCTGGAGTCGAGCCAGAAGTCTTTGTCCGTTGCCCAGCAACCAACCACCGTGGCACGGTTCCCGATGATGCTGATCATGCACAACGCTTCCGCAGCGTCGAGCGTCAGCGCGCGCTCTTCGCACTGCAAGATCGCAATCCAGATCCAGAGGCTGCGATCACGGCGTTCCTCGAGCCGCCGCTCTACAACACCGCTTACGCCGAGGGCTTCGGCACCATGTACACGGCGGCGTACCGCCCCAACGAAGGAGTCGTCGACTACGTCTGGCCAGGCTCCATCTGGCGGCGCGGCTTTGACTCTCCGGACGCGACTCATGAGGCGACCTATCAATCAGGCCTGGGACCAATGGTCGCTTGACCCGGGCGCAGTGTTTTCACGACCCTTGCTCTATGTGGAATCAGGACGATCTTGCTCGGGCAACGCCGAGAGAGTTGGCCGATCTTGCCAAGGAGTGCATCCACTTGCTCGCGCAGAGCGAGGACCCGGCCGCCTTCGGATATCTGCTGCAACTGACCCGCTTGGTGGGAGAGTCCCTCGGGTTGGCCGCCCGTACCCTGGCCCACGAGAGCTCGTGGTCGCAGGTGGCGACCATCGCCGGAACGAGCCGACAGGCCGCCTGGGAACGCTGGAGCCACTGATCGGGATCGCGCAGCTAGCCGTCGAGACCGGAGGACGAGGGTTCCCGGCCGTCCGGCTCACCGCCGCCGACACCGGATCCTCCAGACTGCAATCGGTAGAGGACTTCTCCAGCGTGTGGCTCGACGAAGGTGTCCGGATCGGCTTCATACGTCGCGATGTCGACTGTGGCAGGGTCGAGATAGTTGAGGTTGACCGACCGGACGATCCCTCGGGGATTCCCGTCGCAAGGGTCACGGTCACCCGATCTTGTTCGCCATGATCGGGATCCCAGGTGCCCTGTCCGCGGAGGTGGGTGGAGTGTGCCAGATCGCCCCACGGCCGGTCCCTGAATCGGTCCCACTGGCCGAGGAAGTAGTCCCGGCAGTGGTAGCCGATCTCGGCGATCTGCGGATGCATCACCGAGATCTGGGTGATGTGCGGAGCGTAGATGATCACTTCACCGCCGTCGGCGACGATCGGCTCCAGCTTGTAGAAGCCCTTGGCATCAGCGCGAGCGAGCAAACCGGTGACGAAAGCGCTCACGTTGTCACTGCTGAGCTGTTGGCCGACGCCTCCAATGATCTCCGCGCGGGCGGGATCACCCGGTTCGTGCCATAACTTGTCGACGCTCCTGCCGGCGCGTTGATCGTCATCTCTACTCCCGTCTAATTGAGATCTGGACCAGTTCTGCTGCGCTGGGCCGCACTTCCCGCGGCTACCAATCCATGGTGCTCTTCGCTCAGCCGCGCAGAAATCTCGTGGACCAGGATCTTCACGTCCGGGTGCTCCTGCGGCGACCATCCCTCCAGGAATTCATTCAAGATCTCCTCTTGAGCAGCCACGATCATCGCCGCGACTCCGCGTCCAGCTTCTGTGACCGACACTGTGTCCCCGTCGATCGTCACATAGCCGCGCTGAGCCAACGCTGCCGCGACTTCTCGGACCCGCGCGGGTGGCGTCTTCGATCTCTGCGCCATCACATCGATCTCGCGAGACCCTTCTCGGGCGACGCGGTTGAGCATCCACGCCTCGCCGGGCGCAAGATCAACATTTGCCCGTCGGGAAACCATTTCGTAGCCGCGCAATCGGTTTTCCCGGCTCAGGTGTCGCGACAGCGCAAGCTGCAGCTCCTGCAACGACGTACGTGAAGTCGGGATGCCGAAGGCCTCGCCGGTGTCGGACGTGCGAGTGGCGGTACGCAGCCGGACCTCAGGTAGCAAAAGCGCCAGGCCGAAGGCGACGAGCCCGACCGGCACAGCGGACAGGAAAACAATGTGGATTGCCGTGGCGTACGCGCCGATGAACCACGCTTGAACCTCCGCGGGGCACTGCGCGAGAACTCCCGACGGCCCGGTCAATACCGCCGGTGCACACTTCCCCGTGGCGGTCGTCGGTATCCCGATCGCGAGGTGCTTGGTGAGTTGGGCTGTGAAGACGGTGCCGAACACCGCCACGCCGATGCAGCTACCGATGGTGCGGAAGAACGTCGCCGCGCTGGTGCCGGTGCCCAGGTCGCGGTATTCCACTGCGTTTTGGACCGCGAGGACGAGTACCTGCATCACCATGCCGAGCCCGACGCCCAGGATGAACATGTAGATGCTCGACTCGACCACTCCGGTGGTTTGGTTGAGCCGCGAGAGGAGGAGCAGACCCACGGTGAAGCAGCCGCAGCCGAGAATCGGGAAGAGTTTGTAGCGTCCCGTCCGGCTGATGATCATGCCACTGGCCAGCGACGTCAGCAGCAGGCCGGCCATCATCGGAACGAGCCGGAGTCCCGACTCGGTGGCCGACACCCCCCGTACCTGTTGCATATAGACGGGCAAGAAGGTGATCGCTCCGAACATTGCGAAGCCGACCACGAACCCGATGGCCGAGGAGATCACGAACACCTTGTTACGAAACAGCCGCGGCGGCATGACGGGCTCTCTCACCCGCTGCTCCACCAGGATGAATCCGACGACCAGGACGATGAAGCCGAGGACCAAGGACAGCACTCCAGCGGAGTCCCACGCCCAGACCGACCCGCCAAGACTGGTCACGAGCACGATGCAGCTGGCCGCGCCCGCCAGCAGCGCGATACCGGCGTAATCGATGATCGGCCGCCCAGCCACGGTGGCTTTCGGCAGCACGATTGCGACCACGATGAGCGCCACGATGCCGATGGGCACGTTGACGTAGAAGACCCATCGCCACGACAGGTTGTCGACGAAGAAGCCGCCGAGTAATGGCCCGGCCACACTGCTGACACCGAACACGGCACCGAATGCACCTTGATACTTGCCACGCTCCCGCGGTGAGACGACGTCACCGATGATCGCTTGGGAGAGCACCATCAGTCCCCCACCGCCGAGGCCCTGAATCGCGCGGTATCCGACAAGCTCGAACATGTTCTGCGCGGTGCCGCACAGCACCGAACCGGCCAGGAAGATCCCGATGGCCACCAGGAACAGAACCTTGCGCCCAATGAGGTCGCCGACCTTGCCCCACATTGGCGTGGTCACGGTCGACGCCAGCATGTAGGCCGTGACCACCCAGGAAATGTGTTCAGCGCCGCCGAGCTCTTTCACGATCGTCGGCAAAGCCGTCGACACAATCGTCTGATCCAAAGCGGCGAGCAGCATCGCGAGCATCAAGCCGCTAAAAATTGTCCAGATGCGTTTTGCTGGCAGCTCAGCCGGCTGCGTCGGCGCTGAAGATTCGCCGACTGTCATCGCAGCATCACAGTTGTCAATCTTCGCATTGCGTGATTGTGGCCTTCACTACGCGGCAAGGAGTCCCCTGCTCTGACCGTGCGCACACCTCATCGGCGCTGGAAACTTCACCCGAGCCGAACGGCTCGGCATCATCTTGCGCTCAGCACCGATGCCAGTGCTTGCACTGGAGTGAAGTTTCCAGCGGACTACTTGTCTGCAAGGCCGGTCGGGGCGAGCTTGGCGAGTGCGAGTGGCGAGGCGTGGTGGGTGCACGGTGCCACCCCTACTACTCCGCCGAGGCTGTCCTCAATTATTCTGAGCGCGCCGCCGCGATAGTCCGCAGGCTCGGCGTATCAGAGGAACTTCAACGGTGAGGTGGTGTGATGGCTGATCTTGATTTGTCTCAGGCGCAGCGGGTGGTGGATGCGGCGATGCGGAAGGCTGCAGAGATTGAGACGTTGATGAATGTTGCGGTGGTCGATGCTGGGGGGAATTTGAAGGCGTTTGGTCGGATGGATGGGGCGTGGTTGGGCAGTATCGATATTTCGATCAAGAAGGCCCGGACTGCACGGTTTTTTGACATGAACACCGGCGACATCGGCGCGATTTCGCAGCCGGGTGGTTCGTTGTACAACATCGAGGTCTCCAATGGCGGGTTGATCACTTTCCCGGGCGGGATTCCGTTGCGGGACGGCGGCGGTGCGGTGGTGGGTGCGATCGGGGTGAGCGGCAGCAGCGTGGAGAACGACCACACGGTCGCCGAGGCGGGTGCCAACGCGTTGGGTACGGCCGGTCGGCAATAAATGAAGATGTGGAGGAGCTGAGGCGATGTCTGGCAACAAAGCGGTTGCATATATGGGGCCCGGCAAGGTCGAGGTCCACGACACCGACTACCCGACCCTGGAGTTGCGGGACGGGCCGGGGGTGAACCCGGCCAACGTCGGCCGCAAGGTGCCTCACGGCGCCATTTTGAAGTGTGTCGCCACCAACATCTGCGGCTCCGATCAACACATGGTGCGGGGCCGCACCACAGCACCGGCAGGGCTGGTGCTGGGCCATGAAATCACCGGCGAAGTCGTCGAGGTCGGCCCCGATGTGGAATACCTCAAGGTCGGCGACTTGTGCTCGGTGCCGTTCAACATCTCCTGCGGCCGCTGCCGCAACTGCAAAGAAGGCCACACCGGCGTCTGCCTCAACGTCAACCCCGACCGGCCCGGATCAGCCTACGGCTATGTCGACATGGGCGGCTGGGTCGGCGGCCAAGCCCAATACGTCCTGGTCCCCTATGCGGACTGGAACCTGCTGAAATTCCCCGACAAAGACCAGGCCATGGAAAAAATTCTTGACCTGGCCATGCTCTCTGACATCTTCCCCACCGGCTACCACGGCTGCTACACCGCCGGAGTCACCACCGGCTCCACCGTCTACATCGCCGGCGCCGGACCCGTCGGACTAGCCGCCGCCACCGCCGCCCAACTCCTCGGCGCCGCCGCCGTCCTCGTCGCCGACCTCAACCCCGACCGGCTCGCCAAAGCCGCCAGCTTCGGCTGCGAAACAGTCGACGTCTCTAAAGGCGACCCCAAAGACCAAATCGAACACATCCTCGGCGTCCCCGAAGTCGACTGCGCCGTCGACGCCGTCGGCTTCGAAGCCCGCGGCCACGGCGGCGACGCCACCACCGAACGCCCCGCAACCGTGCTCAACTCCATGATGGACATCACCCGCGCCGCCGGCCGCATCGGCATCCCCGGCCTCTACGTCACCGGCGACCCCGGCGCCGCCGACCAAGCCGCCCAACAAGGATCACTGTCCATCCGCATCGGCCTCGGCTGGGCCAAATCACACATCCTCACCACCGGCCAATGCCCCGTCATGCGCTACAACCGACAACTCATGATGGCCATCCTGCACAACCGCGTATCGATCGCAAAAAACGTCAACGCCACCCCAATCCCCCTCGAAGACGCACCCCGCGGCTACGAAGAATTCGACCAAGGAGCCGCAAGCAAATACGTCCTCGACCCACACGGCATGATCAGCCAACGCCGAGCCGGATAAACGCCGCGACCCAGAACCTGGCCAGCGGCCGCACCGCTGGCTCGGTTCCGTTGTCGGGTTGACTGGCGCTCGACGCCTTCGCTAGTTCTCGTCGCAATGCACGTTGGGGTTCCACATCGCGAATGTGCCCGCTGGATTGTCCTTCCACACCCATGCGTGCAGGGAATAGAACGGTGGCAGGCCGTACCGATTGGGCGCGTCGGTGAAGTTGAACTCTTGTCCGAAGAGGTTGGGCGGCGCGGGTTCGACCCATGACGGCGCACCAGCGATCGGTGAATTGTGCGCTTCCCAGTCGGACTTGATCACCACATATTCCAGGGCAGCCAGATGTAGTCCACCATGCCGGTCAGGTGCGTAGACCAGAGCCTCTGGATGAATGGGATCAAGCGCAGGATCCTTGACAAGATCACCTTTGACGTAGTGCACTCCCATCGCGACGTCGTGCGCTCCCATGGCGCTCATCTGCGGCTCGGCGATGCAGGTGATTCCAGCCGTATCAGCCAAGATCGAATAGCCTGACTTCTTGGCGAGGCTGAGGCTTTGATACTTAGCCGTTGCCGCGTGGGCTGCGGTCACTGCACGTCCGGGACCGCAATCAACGCAGGCGAACGCCGCGCCTGCCTGACTGGCGAGCACCAGGCCAGCAGTGATCATTACAAGTGCGGGGCGGAGCCGTTTCATGACCCCTCCTGCACTTCGTAGATCTCCTCAGCGACAAGGCCGTGTGCCTCACGATGAACCGTCGTCGCGGCGTCGGCGTTCGGGGCTTCGACGAGACAGAAGATCTTTCCGCGACTGGGGTCCACCCAATAGCGCAGATAGCTGACGTCGTAGCTGCCCTGGGCTTGCAGGTCAGCCTGATGCGCTTTGCCCACATCCTCGAAGGTGACTGCACCGTCGAGGCTGTGAACGTCCATGTAGAGCGGCATGGCTCCTCCTTCGGTCGAGATGTGAAAACGACCGTAGGAGCGCAGCACTTCTTGATCATGGGAGCTGATCTCCCATGTTGGCCAAGTGACTACCTAGATTTCGTTGCCACCGACAAGCGGCCGGACTGCATCAGGCCGAGGCGCCGTGCCTCCTGAGCTGCGGCTTTACGCGTTGCAACGCCGAGTTTGCCGAGGATCGCCGATACGTGGTGCTCGACAGTGCGCACCGAAATGAACAACGTCGCTGAGATCTCCTCGTTGGACTGGCCCTCGGAAAGAAGCTGGAGGATCTCCTGCTCACGTTTCGTCAGGCCCCGTGGATGTGTTCGGGCGGCCGTACGTGCACCCGCGGGAATTGACCGGATGCCGAGCTCGCGCATGGTACGCCGGACGAGTCGCGCCGCCGCGTCGGCGCCAAGATCAACAAGCCGATCCAGCGACTCTCGAAGATGGATCTCCTCCTTCGTGTCCAGCAGCGCAAGCGCGGCTTGGTAGGGACAGCCCAGCCGATCCCAGAGCATCGCGGCCCGGGCACCATCACCGGCTAGCTGTGCGGCGAACGGTTCAATATCAACTGCATGGTCAACTGCGTGCCCAGTTCCAGTGAGGCGCCGCAGCCACAGAGCAATCCAACAGCGATCGACAGCAGTAGCGCCAGCCGCAGCCGCAAGCGGCGTTGCAGCAAGCGCACCAGCCGTTAGGGAGCGCAGCCGCTCGGCTTCCGAGATGGCCGCCTCCGACCGGCCCTCGAGCCAGTACGCCTCGATTCGCGCGATTCCAACGGGCCTGATCCAGTGAGCTTCCCCGAGTCGTATCGCGGACTCCATTGCCTCGTCCAGATATGGCCAAAAACCCGGTTGGCCTCGACGAGCCATCACTTTTGCCGTGCTGCACAGGGGTCTCAGCCGGTTCCATGGGGAGAGCCGGTGCTGATCGAGCAGCGCATGCCCGAGTGACAGGCATTCCTCCCAGTGCCCGCTTTGTTCCATAACGGCGGTGCGCTGGCCTTGCAGGCACACGGCAAATGTGCCGATGTCGTGCTCCTCGCAGTAGGCCAATGCGTCGCTATATGACCGCTCGGCCTCCTCAAATCGGAGATCGTCGCCGTACATCATGTACGCGGAGGCGAAGGCTCGGCCGGCCTGCTCCTCGTGGCCACCAGATAAGGCAACTTCGAGTGCTCGCTCCATGGGCAATGTCCAGTCACCACCCATGCCTCGGATCTGCCATGCCTCGGTATCGAGGGCGTCGCTGACTACGTCACCGAGCCCGAACTGCTGTGCCATCTCGCGAGCCTGGTGGACCAGTCCCATGCCTTCGTATGCCCGTGCCAGTTCCGGGCTCGGGCCTAACGGCTCGGCAAGGGCCAAGGCCGCCTTGGAAGCCTGCAGCCATTCCGAGCCACGACAGAGTCGCCACATCGCCTTGGCGATCTCCCGCATCGATGGCGATTCGCGTCCCGGATCCCCTGCCTGACGCCACAGCTCCATAGCGGCAGTCCGCGTTTCCGCCGACTCCTCCCAGCGGTCGAGCAGTGCCAGTTCGTGCGCCAAGGCGTCTGACAGCTCTGCGCGGGTACGGATGTCGCTATCCACGGCTGCGCCCAGCGCGCGCTCATATTGGGCGGCAGCTTCACGATGAGACCACAGTTCGGAGGCGCGCCGCCCGGCGCGAGACCCGTACCAGAGGACGAGGTCAGTTCTGCCAGCACCCTCTGCATGAAAGGCCAACCGTGCATCGTCATCGCAGCCGGAGGCGAGCAGCGCGTCCATGATCTTGGTATGAATGGTCGCCTTGCGGTACGGAGGGACGGCCGCCTCAATCGCGACTCGCACTATCTCATGTCGGAATCGAAGATCATTCCCGTCCTTGATCAACAGGCCGTGATTGATCAACTCATCCATGATCAGTGGATCCTCGACCAGCGACACCAACAGCTCCGACCGCATCCGCGAACCGATCAGCGCAGCGGTGTCGAGGGCATCGCGCGCCGTCGGAGTCAGTGTCCTGGCTCGGGCGAGGACAGCATCGCGAATGGACGCCGGCAAGGCATCGCTGCCCGCTTGCAATACCTCGATAACGAAGAACGGATTGCCGGCGGTCAGCCGGTGCAGTTCGGTCGCGTCGATCCCGCTGCCCTGGGCCAGCGTCGCGACTCCAGGCGCCGTGAGGCTTGGCAAGGTGAGGCGACGGGTCGCTCGCTGACTTACCAGGGCTCCCAGTGTGACCCGCAACGGATCGTCGACCGCCAGAGCGTCGTCACGATAGTTGACCAGCAGCAGCACCCGCAGGTGTTGGATCCGCCGACCCAGATAGCTCAACAGATCCAGCGTTGCCTCATCGGCCCAGTGCACGTCCTCGATGGCGACGACGGTGAGAGTTCGGGTGTCGCTGATCTGACGTAGCAATGCGCCATACAGCTGATCTCGTTTCGCTCCAGCCCGGCACAGGCGTAGGAGATCGCCATCTAACTCGCTTGCAATGTCCAGCAGGGGGCCAAGCGCGGCTGGGGTAAACAGACCATCGCAGCCTGCCCAGAGCCAACGCGCACCTTGCGTCTCCAGAGCAAACTCTTCCAGCAGTACGGACTTACCTACGCCTGCCTCACCGGAAATGAGGACGAGCCGGCCCTGTCCGCGGCTTGCCTCTTTCGCATACTCATGCAACGCGGCCAGGTGACTCTCCCGTTCGATCAGCCGCATCCATAGATTGTCTGACTCCTCGAGACGTAAAGCCACCTCCCGAAAAATTCGGGGCTGCGGATGTCAACATGGGGAAGGCTGGCTTGCATGCGCCCTGAGCCGGTCGTTGCATGCGCCCTTAGCCTGTCGAAGGGCTTTGACAGGTTCAGCACTCCTACTAGTTGTCTGTTGCCGCCTGCGGCGCTTGGGGGAAGACCGCGTGAATAATGGTTTCCGCATCCCGAATCGACGCACGTTCCTGGCCGGCATGTTGGGAACGGCGGGGTTGATGGTGGCCGGGTGCGACGAGGCGAGCGTGGGAGACGTGCCGCCTCAGCAGCCTCAGCCGCCGACTATCAGCCCACCAGCGGCTGCCACGCCGCAGCCCAGCACATCGACGACATCCGCCCGGCCGCGATCACCTCAGCCGACGCCGACCCAACCCGCCACTGCCAGCATGATCATCAAGCGCGCCACAGTTCCGGTGCTGTGCTACCACCAATTGCGCGACTGGCGGAGCAGCGACAGCGCGTACAACAAGGCGACGCTGATCTGCCCACCACGCTACTTTCGAGCCCATCTCGACGCGCTGGCGGAGGGTGGCTGGACCACGATCAGTCCCGACCAGTACCTCGCCCATCTGGAGACGGGGAAAGTGCTGCCACGCAAGCCAGTAATCTTGAGCTTCGACGATGCCAGTGCGGGACACGCTCGGGAAGCACTGCCCCAACTTGCCAAGCGCGACATGACGGGGGTGTTCTTCGTGATGACGGTGGTGCTCGGCAAGTCGGGATGGATGAGCACTCGAGATATCAGGCGGCTGGCCGATGCCGGCATGACGATTGGCTCGCACACCTGGGACCACCACGCGGTCAATGACTTGTCGGGTCGGGACTGGAAGGTTCAGCTCGACGAGACGCGTGCGTTGCTGCGACGGACGAGCGGTCAACAGGTCGAGCACTTCGCGTATCCCTACGGGACGGTGAGCACCAAGGCTTTTCCGCATCTGCGGCACGCCGGCTATCAGACTGCGTTCCAGCTGGAGGCGAAGAAACTTGATCACCACGCGCCGCTGTTCACACTGCGCCGTTCGATCGTCGTCTCAACCTGGAGCGGCGCCGACTTGTTGCGACATCTGACGAAACACCAACCGTAAACGCATTAGCCGTTGGTGAGCCCGTGCCATGACCATTGCGGAATGCGCAACCCGTCCGGCACGTCGGCTGCGTCGCGGTGGTATCGAGACATGGTCATAGTGGTCGCCCACGCAAAGTAGTCATGCAGCACCGGCCTCACTGGGACGTCGGCGAGGCCGACGTCTGCCAGCGCCTGATCGAAACAGAGAATCGCTCGGTGGTCCATCTCCTCGTGCAGACCGTTGCCACTGTGCAACCGCACGACGAAGGACTCGTCTCCATAGTTTTCTGTATAGGTCGTTGGGCCGCCGAGTGACTCTGCCCAATAGGCGGCAAGCCGCTGACTGTGCTCGGGATGGAACCCATGGCTGAACGCGTGGCTCACCACCTCATCGGCCATCACTCTGGCATGCCAGGCCTCGGCCAAGCGCAGTAAGCCGTCGGAACCGCCCGCCGCGTCGTACACCGTCTGCATAGTCCTCACGATGCCACCACGTGACCACTGCTGCATCCTGATCTTTCTCCGCACGGAGCCACACAAACGACCTGATTCGCCCCATCTGCGCATCGTTTCGAGCCTTGTGCGGAGAAACGTCATGATCAGATGGGCGGTACGCCCATACAGGCAGACTTGCTGTCACCATGCGGGTGAACTTGCGGCTTCTGTACGCCTTCCGGCGCTCGCCGATCGACTTCCTCGACCTGCTGGTGGCCAGCGGCGCGAGCATCGAACCGCTCCGGGTCGGACCAGAGCGCGTGCTGTTGCTGGACGATCCCGCCCAAGTCTGGGAATTGCTCACGGTGCACTCCAGGCGTACCCAGAAAGGACGCGGACTCGTACGCGCCCGCCTGCTCCTCGGCGATGGGCTGCTCACCAGCGAAGGCGCGGCCCATCTGCGCCAGCGCCGTGCGCTGTCAGCGGCGTTTCACCCGCAACGGATCTCGGGCTATCTGGGATCCTTCACCGCAGCCGCGCGCCGCGCCTCCGACCGGTGGTCCGACGGGGGCGAGATCAACCTTGTCGACGAGATGTCGGCGCTGACCCTCGATGGGGTCGGCACGGCCCTGTTCGGCTCCGACCTCCGAGCCGCGACGCCGCGTATCACTCGAGCGCTGGTGGACATGCTCACCGGCTTCCGGCTCTCGTTGGCGCCCGGTGGTGCCATGCTGCTGCGTACGCCGCTGCCTGCAGCCCAGCGAGTACGCCGCGCCAAGGCTGAACTCGAACATGTTGTCGATGATCTTGTACGGCGCCGCCGGGCCGCTGGTCCAGCCGGCGAAGCCACGGTGTTGGATCTGCTGGTCGATCAGCCGGAGTTTGATGATCAACATGTTCGGGACCAGGTGATGACGTTGCTGTTGGCCGGCCACGAGACCACGGCCATGGCACTCACGTGGGCACTGGCTGCGATCGATCAAGCACCGGCTGTGCGCGCTCAGCTTGAGGCTGAGTGGGACGCCCACGATGATCAACAACTCCCACTGACCGCAGCCGTAATCGCTGAAACACTTCGCCTCTGGCCGCCGTCCTGGCTGTTCAGCCGCCGAGTTATCCAGCCGCTGACGCTAGGCGGTCGCGCTGTGCCGGCGGGAATTATGTGCCTAGTCAGTCCAGCGCTGCTGCATCGCGACCAGCGGTGGTGGACTGAGCCGGACCGGTTCAAGCCCGAGCGCTGGCTGCGACGCGAGCACGGGCAACCCGACCGCTTCGATGCCAAGGCTCCCGGTCAGCCACGAGGTGCCTTTCTGCCATTCGGTGCCGGACCCAGAATGTGCATCGGCGAGCAGTTCGCCTGGGCGGAGGCCGCGATCATGTTGGCCGAGCTGGGCCGGACCTGGCGCATCGAGCTGACGGCGACGCCGCTGCACCCCGGCCCATCCTCAATGACGTTACGGCCGAAGGATCCCGTCAAAGCGACGACGTCACGTCGAGCGGCGGCCTAGCCCGATGATCGTTTGCGAGCGCGCCAGATCTGCTCAGCCGGGTAGCGGCGCGCCCACTCGGCATCGACGAGGTCTTCAGGGCTGCGGGCTCCTTCTGGCGCCTGGATCTCAATGAGGTCGAGAATCTCGAACCCGTTCGCGCGCAGCAGCCGGATCCAGTCGCCATAGCCCAGGTAGAACTCGACCCCCGGCTCGTCGGGCCACTCGAAGCGGTGCATGCCGAAGTAGGGGCGAAGCAGCCGATCGGCGGCCGGTCCCTCGTCATCGGTGTCGGGAACAGTCAGGATCCACAGCGTGCCGTTTACCAGGAAGACGAGTTCTCCTCCTGGACGCAGCAGGCGAGAAGCTTCGGGGATCCATCGATACGGATCCGCCCAAATGCTGACGCCGTACTCGCTGATGGCGAGGTCAAAGCTCGCATCCGGCAGCGGGACGGACTCGGCGTTGCCGTGGATGAGCGGGAAGTCCAGGTGGTGTTCGGCCTGGAGTGCTCGCGCAGTCTTGAGCTGCTCTGCGGAGTTGTCGATCCCCATCACTCTTGCACCGCGACGGGCGAGCCAAGCGGAGATGTACGCCGTGCCACAGCCGAGCTCGATCACGTCCAGCCCATCAAGATCATCTGGGAGCGCCCGCAGGTTGGCATCCGGCACCTTGAAGATGCCCCAGGTGAACTCGTCGCTGGCCCAGTTGCGGTGTCCCGACGCGGTGAAGCGTTGCGCTTGCACCTCATCCCAGTAGCTGCGGTTGCGCAGCACATAGTCGGGCAGCGGATCGGGTCCCGTCACGTCGCGATCGTAGCGACGCGCGCTGACGACTGGTGGCCGTGACGGTCGTGAGAGCGTGGAACCGTGCCGACCGGAATCGAGTTGCTGCGTTCCTCTGCGCTGTTTAGCGGCGCCCCATACGCGTACGCTGCGCAGGCCCCGCCTGGCAGCCAATTTGTGTTTCTGGCTGGAGCCTGTCCACTGGATTCGGAGGGCGCCACCATCGGCGTAGGGAACTATGTCGATCAAGCACGGGCGGCGCTGGACAATCTGGAGCTCGCGCTGGCCGCGGCCGCGGCAACGATCACGAACGTGATCTTCACCAGGGTGCTTGTCGCGACGAACGACCGCGACGATCTCGTGAAGGTGTGGGCGGCCGTGGCGGAGCGGTTCGGCGAGCACGATGTGCCGAGCACCTTGGTGGGCGTGACGGTGCTCGGGTACCGTGATCAACTTGTCGAGATCGAAGCCGTGGCTGCCCTAGCGGACGCATAACGGCTGAGCAAGATGCTGCGAGGAATCGATGCCGCAACTGGACGCCGCAACAGTCGGTCAGCGGTTAGGTCTCGGAGACGATCACCGGGCGTGGCTGAAAGACCTTGAAGCGGCCGGTCCGTCGGCTCCGCCTCCAGTCCTTCCCCGCTCCGATGACCTCGCCTTGCTGTTCGAGCGTCTCGCCATCTCCCGCCTAGATGCAGCGGACCTCACCAAGGCCTGGCCGTCCCCGGACCGCACTCCGGAGGTGTGGTGGCTGCTCGAGCGATGCCACCGCTGCATCATCGCCGATCTCGGCAGCATCGAGGACCCGGCACCCTGGCCGTCCCTTCCGAAGAGCCTCGGAATGCTCGGGCGGTTCTTCTACGTCTATGTCTTCCTCGCTGCCGTCCCCGACGTACGCCGCTGGCATCGGCAGCACCACGTCACCGACGAGATCTCTTGGGCCACCCTGGCGGACTTGGGCCGCCACCTGGCGGTGAATCGGCGCATCTATGGCGAGGGTGGCTTGGACCGGCCGTTTTGGCTCCGAGCTCATTTCCGCGGGGCGCTTTACCAGCTCGGACGGTTGCAATTCTGCCGCTCGCGAATTCCGTACGAGCCGGCCACGCTGGAAGGCCTAGGGGTGCCGTTCAGGCACGGCGATTTGGCCCTCGAACTCCACATTCCCGAGCAGGGTCCGCTAACGGCCTCGGCGTGCGACCGTTCCCTGCAATGGGCCCGTGAGTTCTTCCCTGTGCACTTCTCCGCCGAGCGCTACCAGGTGGCGATCTGCACGTCCTGGCTGCTAGATGACCAACTCGCCAGCTATCTTGAACCGCAGTCCAACATCATCCGGTTTCAGCGCCGGTTCAGTCTCCTGCCGGGCGGCGGTGACGGCGATGAGGACATGTTGATTTTCGTGTTCCGTCGGGCCCCGGCCAGCCTCAGCGCGGCCGGCCTCAACGAGTTGCCCCAGCGAACCAGCCTGGAGCGCGCCGTCGTCGCCCACCTCGAGGGCGGCCATCATTGGAAGGTCCGCACTGGCTGGCTCGATCTCTGAGGCTCGATGCGTCCGCCGAAGACAGTGGGGCAGGTTATGCCGCGTAGTCGCGGCTAAATCTGCCCCACTGTCTTCCATGCTGGGCGTTCGAACCCCTCAGAGGGCGCGCGTCCGCGACCGCGCGGTGAGCCCGGAAGCGACCATGACGAGAACTGCTGCCACAGCGATCGCGATCAGCCAGCGCACCCAGTCGATACCAGGGCTGCCGTCTCCGCCGAAGGCGGTGTAGATGAACCAGCCGATCAGGACCCCGGCGATCCCGCAGATGATGGTCAGCCAGATCGGGATGTTGTCCCGATTTCCAGGAGCCACGAACTTGCCCAACAAACCGATGATGATCCCGGCCACGATGACACCGATGATCTCCATGTTTCCTCCTCCACATGGGACGGGATAGTTTCCTTCGCGGAGCGGTACCCCGCAGACCAAGTACCGCTCCTCTGTCAACTGAACCACCCCAAGGGCGGATGCATCACACCCCTAGGGAGGTTTATAGTCCGAGGATGGGCACACCGGTCACCATCGCGTTAGTCGACGACTACGACATCGTGGTGATGGGCGTTGCCCACATCCTCGACCAGTACAGCGATCGAGTCGTCATTGCTGAGCTCGACACCAACAAGGACCTCTCAGACACTGTCGACATCGTGCTCTACGACACCTACGCTCAGGCCGAATCCGATCATGATCAGATCAGCGTCCTGATTCGTAATCCGCGCGCCCGTCATGTCGTGGTGTACACCTGGAACTTCCACCCCGACTTGATCAACGGCGCCCGCGAACGGGGCGTACACGGCTATCTCTCCAAAGCCTTGCCAGCTCGTGATTTCGTGGCGGCTCTGGAAGCGATCAATGCGGGCGAGATCGTGTTCAACGAGCCTCCAGCGCGGGCCCGCGCCGTGACTGGATTGAATTGGCCGGGGCGGACCGAAGGTCTGACGGACCGAGAGTCTGAGATCTTGGCCCTGATCACCCAGGGCAAGAGCAATGCCGAGGTGGCGGCGCTCACCTTCCTCAGCCCGAACACCGTGAAGTCCTACATTCGGACGATCTACCGCAAGATCGGCGTCGCGAGTCGTACGCAAGCCGTGCTCTGGGGGGTGAGTCACGGCTTTACGCCTGATCATCACCGCATTGAACACTGGCGCGGGGGACCTTGAGAGCAGATTCGACACCCGATCATCTCGTGGCGCAAGGTCGCTTCCGCTCCTTGATGGTGTTATCCACCAGGTCGACGCTTTTCTTTAGCGGTGTCGATGAGCAGCTCGTAGCCATCCCACGACGACTGGAACCAAGAGCAGGCAGGACCCGGTGATGAGAGCGATCACCTGTGCCCTCAATCGCCTGCCTCAGCCTTACACGAGTTCAAGCCGGGTGGCTTCATGAGCCGCAGCGGCACGGTTAGTAACTCCCAGCTTGGTAAAGATCGAACGCAGGTGGGCGTGCACCGTCCGAGGGCTGATCACCAGGCGCTCGGCGATCTCGGAATTCCCGAGGCCGGAAGTGAGCAACCGCAGGACATCCAGCTCGCGATCGGTGAGGCCCATCTGTCGAGACTCGAGTGCGCTGGTCAGTTCGCTGATCACCCCGTCCGCTAGCTGAATCGCCTGTGCCGAGCTGAGCCGTCGTCCTTCGGTGTACACCCGCTCCCAGGCAGCTTCCCCGAGCCGGACCCGTATGTGGCTGATGGCCCGATCACAGGCATCCCTGTCAAGACTGGTGCGAATTTCCGCGCCGTGCGTGTCGAACCATGTTGCGGCGGCTGCGAAAAGTCGAGCTGATGCATCGAACCGGCCTAGCGCCGCTGCGGAGAGGGCCAGTCCTTCCAGGAAGTCCACCCCATGAACGGTGAAGTGATGGGCCTGCAGCTGATCGAGCGCGTCGCGGTAGTACTGCAGCGCCGGGCGCCAGTGCCCTTCGAGCCGGCTCACATCGGCTAGCCACACGGTGCAGGCGTACGCACCGAAGGGCGCCCCCTGTTCTTCGAAGCCGGCCCTCGCTGCCAAAAATTGCGCTCTTGCCTCGGGATAGTTGCCGTTCAGATGGGCCGCCCAGCCGAGCTGGTATTCGCACCACACGTCGCCCTGCCGGTCTCCGGCGGCATGGCCAACTGCCCTCGCCTGAAGAAGGTAGGGACGTGCGCTTCGGGCGTCTCCCGCCTGCATGTACACAACCGCGCATCCGCGGAGGCTCGCGGCTACCCCGGCCTGATCACCCGCTCGTTCCGTCAGAGCCATGCCTTGTTTGAACAACGCCAAAGCGGCGTCAGGATCAGTCTGGTGAACGTGAAAGGCGCGCTGATTTAATGCCTTGGCCAGCACTCGAATCGAATCCGGTTCGGTCGGGGTCCACGCCATCATCAAGGCACGTGCCAGCCGGTCCCGCCGGGTCGCGAACGAGGTCGATGAGTACAGCCAGAACGCAAACATCGCGTCCATCAGGCGCAGCGCCCGTTCCGGGTCACCATGATCAAGTGCCCATAGCATCGCCGCATCGAAGTTCGCTCCCTCTGCTGAGAGCGGGTTATTCCAATCCGGCTCGACCATGGTGTTCCACGACTCCTCGTACGCGTTAGAGAGCTGCACGAAGTAGTCCATATGGCGCCGATGCGCGGCGGTCGCAGCCTCCGGCCCGGCATCGGCCAGGCGCTCGAGGGCGTACGTCCGCACCAACTCGTGGACCTGATAGCGAGCACCCCCAAGAGTGTCGGGCAGCCGCTGGATAAGCGAGCGTTGCACCAGCGTCGCCAGCGACGTCAGGCTTGCGCCCGTCACAGCCTCGGCCGCCTCGCGCGTGAACCCGCCAACGAAGACCGCAAGGCCTGTCAATACCAAGCGATCGTCCTCGCTGAGCCACTGCCAGGATCCGTCGAGGACGGCGCGCATGCTGCGATGCCGGTCGGCGAGGCCGGATCCAGCGCTTGCTCCTGGAGCATCCATCGCAGCCTCGATGCGGGACAGCAGGTCGCGCGGCGAGAGTACCCGGATCCAGCTCGCGACCAGCTCGATGGCCAGCGGCAAGCCATCGACCTGCCGGCAGATCCGGCCAATCATCTCGGCATTGGCCGGAGTGAAGGCGTAGCTCGCAGCAAGCACCGCCGCCCGGTCGATGAAGAGGTCGGTTGCATCAGTCTGACCCAGCTCGCCGTGCACGTCGCCGCCCAAAGGTGGAATGGCGTATACCTGCTCCACCTCCACCTCAAGTGGGGTACGGCTCGTCGCCAGCACCCGCAGACGCGGGCAACCGGCCAACAACCCAGCCACGAGCTTTCCGCACTGTGCTGCAATGTGCTCGCAGTTGTCCATCACTAGCAGCGCCGCATCGCCGAGCGCAGCTACGAGTGCGCCGAGCGGCTCGTCGCCTGACAGGCCGTGCACCCCGATTCCCTGCCCGATCGCCGTCGCCAGTTCGGCTGGCGCCGACACTCCGATAAGCGGAACCCAGAACACATCCATCCCCGGCTTCTCAACCCCGGACAACCGCCGCGCTACCTCGATGGCCAGCCGGGTCTTTCCCAATCCGCCCACTCCGCAGATGTTGACCAGCCCGGACGGCCCCAACATGGCCTCGAGCTCAGCGATCTCTCGTTCCCGACCGATGAACCGGGTCACATACGACGGAAGCCGATCGGCAGCTAGCTCGGTCATCGGCTTGCGAAGAGTGAGGCGGTCGCATGGGCCGCGGCGGTCCGGCTGCTAACGCCCAGCTTGTCGAAGATCGATCGCAGATGGGCGTGGACGGTACGTTCGCTCAGCACGAGCCGCTCGGCGATGTCAGCGTTGCTCAGCCCATCAGCCACTAAATGGAGCACATCGATCTCTCGGGCCGTCAAGCCCGAGGCCCTGCGCTGAAGCTCTTTTTCCAAACTAGACACAGCTTCCTCCGCAAGCTGCATAACTTGCTCGGAGTCCAGCTTCATCCCGGCCTCGTACGCCTCGAACCAGGCTGATTCACCGAGGCGGCGGCGTACGCTGTCGGCTCGTTCACCGAAATCGGTGGGCATGGGAAACCACTGCTCCTGGTGGTAGGTCTCCCGCCATGCGACAGCCGTCCCGAACAGGCTCGCGGCCAGGTCCAAGTGACCGAGCGCAGCCGCGATCACGGCGAGGCCATCGAGGGTATCGGCAGTTTCGGTCGTAAACCGATATTCCAGTTGATACCGCAGGGCATGCCGGTACGCATTCAGCGCAGATGGCAGCGTGCCCTCATAACGAAGCGACAAACCAAGATCAACCAGCGCGTGACACGCCCCGAGCGGGGCGTCCAGATTCTCGAATTGAGTGGCGCTCTGGCGCAAATATGACGACGCTTCGGCGTAATCACCGATGACGAATGCTGCAATTCCCAATAGATCGTAGGCCCAGACGACACCGAGGGCGTCACCACAGGCTTTGCAACGGGCCAAGCTCTCAGCTATCTCGCGCCGGCCTCGCTGGAAGTCGCCACGGATGAGGCTGGCGGCGCCATGGTTCAGGATGCAGTTTGCGACGCCGGCCTCGTCACCGATCTCTTGATACAAAAGGAGTCCCTGCTGCTGCAGATCCTGGGCGGCGGCGGGGTCCGCTCGACACTGCAGTACGCCAGATTCCCAGTACGCCCGTGCTCTGGCGCGTATGCCGGTGACACCTGACGGCGACCATGGCAGTGCTAGCGCGGCCTTCAGCCGCCCCAGGCGGACGGGGGCCGGAGAGACAGAGAATGGCCAGAACCTGCCGAGCCCGACGGCAAGTCGCAAGGCTCCCTCGGCGTCGCCCTGGTCCAAAACCCACATCATGGCGGCGCTCATGTTGGCCAGATCTGCATGGATGGGATCGGACCACAGCGGCTCCAACTGCGTGTTCCATGACGTCTCGCGACTCTCGACAAGCTCAAGGAAGTACGCAAAGTACCGGCTTCGAATCCCGCGGTCTTCCTCGAGGTGACGCAGTGCGTAGTGACGGACGAGTTCGTGTACCTGGAAGCGAGACCCACCCTGCGCATCCGGCAACCGTTGGATCAGCGACCGCTCGGCTAATACGGCGAGCACTCCCAGATCAGCGTCGGCCACTGCCTCGGCCGCTTCTCGGGTGAAACCGCCGACGAAGATTGCCAACCCGCTCAGCACCGTACGTTCCCTTGGGCTCAACCAGCACCAGGAGCTGTCCAAGATCATCGCAAGGCTGCGATGACGATCTTCGACAAGGGCGGTGTCCGACGCCAATGCGGTGTCAGCTTGCCGGAGATGATCAAGCAGGTCGCGCGGTGACAGAACGGGAATCCAGCTGCCGGCAAGCTCGATTGCCAGCGGCAGGCCGTGCAGCATGTCACAGAGTTCGCCGAGGGTTTTCGCGTTGTGCTCGGTCAGCGCATAGGCGCCCGCAACCGAGCTTGCCCGGTCCAAGAAGAGCGCGACCGCATCACTGTCAAACGGATCTGTCCGGAGCGCCCCGCCACCCATCGGCGGAATCGCGAACACCTTCTCGGCCGGCAGCTCGAGGGGAATGCGGCTGGTCGCGAGCACGGTCACCGCCGGACAGGAGGTGAGCAGTGCGGCGATCAGCTCCTCACAAGCACTGGCAACCTGTTCGCAGTTATCCATTACGAGCAGTGCGTGCTGGTTTGTCAGTCCTCTCACGATCGGAGCCAGTGGCCGATCACCGAGCTGACCCGGAAGACCAATTCCAGCCGCAACGGCCGCCGGTACATCGGCTGGATCGATCACGGCGCCCAGTGGTACCCAGAACACCTCGCGAGCGTCGCGCATCCCGCCCGAACGTGCGCGGCTGCGCTTTGCCACTTCGATAGCTAGCCGAGTCTTGCCGGCGCCTCCGACGCCACAGATTGTGACAAGCCGCCCGGAAAGCAGCAGCGACAACACCGTCGCAATTTCTCGATCCCGACCGACGAACCGTGTCAGATAAGTAGGGAGGATGTCGCCGAAGAGCTCCTTGTCAGCAGTCATGACCGGGCACCTCCCCGTGTCACCTTTCGTCGGCATCGAAAAGTTAGGCAAATATGCCGATGTGGAAACGTGTTCTGCTCACCCAGCACGAGCTTATCCCGCACCTTCTTATAGCGACAGTCCCAAACTCCGCGAGAAAGTGCTGGCGAATTGCACATTTCGCCAAACGAGTTGCCATTCGCCCGCACTTTCTTTCGGATACCGAACCGCCTTAGTCCGCTCGCTTTGAATTCACCGTTGGCTGTGCAACTTCCAGGTCGCCCTCGTACGTCAACACGACCCCATCGCCGTTATGCACCGGGATATCCCGAGTCGTCAGGACGCCACCGCTGAGGCGCCCACCGCTACTGAGCTGATGGGTGGAGACGCCTTCGAGCAGCCTGCCAGTCCCGGTGTCGAAGCTGGCCACCCGGTTAAAGGTGAACTTCAGATCACCTGACGGCTCTGCCGGATCGCAGCTCTGATTCTGGTTCTGGTCAACACAGCCCCTGATGGATGCGGTTCCGTCGATGTTCCGGATCTGCGTGTCCCAGTAGGTCCAGGCGTAGCTGACTCGCTCACTCCGAAGGTTGTATGTGCCCACCAGACCACCGGTCACTCGGTAAACATCCTGACTCTGCTCCACTGGAATGAGTTGACCCTCGACGTGAACCTTGCGCGCCTCACCCGGCACAGCCCAAGAGGGGCCGGCCATAGCGCCTGTCAAGACAACAGTGAGAGCCGACGCCGTAGCACCAGTCCGTATAGCGCGCCGGCGCTTCTGTTGAATTGCCGATTGTTTGGCCCTGTTCCTGCTCAACATGGCCCTTCCTCCTTTTAGTCATACAGAAACCCGATGTTTCTGCACTACGCGATAACCATCGCTCAAGCGAGAAATGACATACATCGGCATTAGTGCCTAATCGCTAGGCAGATATGGCTTTGAGCCGAATTCTGACTTTGTGCGACAGCAAGCGGCTGTGGGGGCACTTATTGACAACTTGTGATCTGATCACGAGGTGGATCCGTGGGACCGGCAGAGAGCCCTCGACCGTACGACGATCATCTGGGGCGCGGTGAGTATCGCCGCAAGCCTCATCCTCGCGACGCGGCGCGATCGATGGTGTCGTCCTTCGTCGCGGCTGGCACGATGAGCCGATGCGCATCGTGGTCCTGTCCGACACCCATGCTCCGCGATTCTGGAGGCGCTGCCCGCCCGCGGTCGCCGAACACCTCGTCAGCGCCGACATGATCTTGCACGCCGGCGACGTCTGTGTGGCGAGCGTCCTGGAGGAACTGTCGGCGTACGCGCCGGTGCACGCTGTAATCGGCAACAACGACGGTCCCGACGTTGCGGCGTGGGGAGCCACCGAAACGGCCGAACTCGACTTGGCCGGTCTGCGGGTGGGCATGATCCACGACGCCGGGCCCAAGGAGGGCCGGCTGGCACGGCTGAGCCGCCGGTTTCCGGAGGCGAAGCTGGTCGTTTTCGGTCACTCGCATATTCCGCTGCAGGCAGTCGAGGGCAGCTTCCGGATCTTCAATCCGGGCTCACCCACCGACAAACGGCGTCAGCCGCATCGGACCCTGGGACTGCTGGAGATTGACTCCGGGCATCTAAACCGCGTGGATGTTGTCATCCTGCCCTGACCGCGTATACAGGTGCCATGGAGCCTGGCACGGATTTTGTGGCGACGCTGCGCCGCTGGGAGGACGCGGGTGGTGTATGGCGGGTCCTCGGCCACGATCGCGACGCAATCACCGTCGGCCTGTACCGCTGTGACGGCGGTGAGGAGGCAGACCGATTTGTCGCCGCCGATCCACAGCTCGCGAACTTTCTCGCCGGCCGTACGAGTAGCCAAGACCGTGATCGGGATCCAGAAGGCCGAGCCAGGCAAGCGCGGCCCCGTGATCGGCTCGGTCGGCCGCTCGCGTACGGCAGCGTCGGTGTCGAGCCGGTGTCGGAGGAGCCTTTGCCGCCGGCGGAGACCATTACGTACGCGCATCAGTTGCTGGCCGAGGGGCGACCGTTCTCGGCCCACGAGGTGTACGAGGCGCGCTGGAAAGCCGGTCCGGATTCGGAGCGGGACCTGTGGCAAGGACTCGCGCAGCTCTGCGTCGGCATCACCCATGCCGAGCGCGGGAACCTGGTCGGCGCGCAGCGCTTGGTCGGACGGGCTCGGCGCCGACTGGAGACGTACGCCGCCCGCGGCGGTCCGGACTACGACCTAGATCTCGGCAAGATCATCGAATGGATCCAAGATCACGAACGCATACTCGATGCTGGCTCCTGGTTGATCAACCAGCCGTTGTGAGCAGCGTCAACCTTCGACGAGCTGCTGGCCGCCATCGATGTCAAAGGTCGCGCCGGTAAGCGCTGTATTGATCATCAGGTGAATAGCAAGTGCCGCGACGTCAGCGGCCTCGACGACCCGTTGAATCGGCAATGTGGTCCGCAACTGCTCGCGGCGAGCGTCGATCTGGTCACCGAGCAGCGTCGCTGACAGCGGCGTGTCGACGAAGCCGGCCGCGATGAGGTTGACGCGGATCGGCGCGATCTCAAGCGCGATGTTCTTGATCAGTGCGGGCAGCGCGGCTGTCAGCGCCGAGATCAACGCGAGTCCCGGCGCCGTGTGGCGGCCGCCGGTGCCGCTCATGAACAGCAGCGTTCCTCCCGGCCGAACCTTGCCGATCGCGTGCCGAGCGACCTGGATGGGCAGGAAGAGATGAGCGTCGAGATCGTGCCGCGCCTCGTCTACATCGAAGTCGGCGAGCAGCGCGTAATAGGGGCCCGGACCGGTGACCAGGACGTGGTCGATCGTCGTAGGCAGGTCGTCGAAGAAGCTCCCGAGCTGGGCGAAGTCGGTGGCATCGAAGGCGGCGGTGCTGGCGCCCAGCTCTTGACCGACCTGGCGCAGCCGATCTTGACTACGCGCCGTGATGATCACCTCGGCTCCGCGCTCTCGGGCAAGGCGCGCCGTCTCGAGTCCGATGCCGGCGCTGCCCCCGATCACTACGACGGTCTGCCCGGAAAGTTCGGTCACGTGGGTAGTTCCTGGCCCGACTGCTCCGCCACCATGTACGCGGCGTACCAGTCGGGCCAGTTCTCATCGGCCTCACCAGTGCGGCTTTCGTGCTCGCCGTGAGCCGCAGCCGCCCGCCGAAGTGCACTTGCGAGGTCGGCGGTCGATGCGAACGTTGTTCCCGCGGCGTCGATCCGACCCGGCAGTCGGGTGGTGACCTCCTGTAGCAACCAGCCGTTGCCGTCGGGGTCGCGGAACGTGGCGAAGGAGCTGTAGCTGGCGGCTTCCGGCGCACGGCCGTTGACGCGATCGCTGGTGTCGTCGAGCTGGAACTGAGCGCCCGGCGCTCCGGGATAGAACGGCTGGCTGATCTCCACACCGCGGGCCGCGAGCTGCTCGCGCGCAGCCTCGATGTCGGAGACGATCAAGTACGTGCCTTGGGCCGAGCCCGGCGCGGCCGAGGTCATGTTGGTGCCGAACTGGACCGAGCAGTCAGAGCCTGGCGGCGTGAACTGGACGACGCGGAAGCCATTGTCGAAGGGGAAGTCTGCATCCAGCCGCCACCCGAGGCCGGCGTAGAACTCCTTCGCTCGGTCGACATCCGACACAGGGATGACGACAACTTCAAGCTTCAAGTCGACATTGTTGAGATTCTGGCCGCTGGTTGCGTCGTCATTGCTGCTCTGGGTGGTCATCGCTGCCTCCTGTTCGTCGCCGTATTGCAACCCTGACATCTCGGCAAGCCGCGGAGCCAGGGTCGGTCCGTACTGTGGCAGCATCCGCAGGCAGCCGGCGGACGCGGTGGGCGCCTTCTTGCGCCCTGAGCCTGTCGAAGGGCTCCCCCAAACTGGAACGCGCTGTTCCCCGGCCCAGCGAACTTCCGCAGTATCTTTTTTGAAGGCGGCACGCTGAATCTGCAGCAAGCCATGGATCCGCCAAGGAGTATTCGTGTTTCAAATCATTGGCACCATCATTTTTGGAGCGATCATCGGTGTGCTCGCGCGCATTGTGATCCCAGGCAAGCAGGCGTACGGGTGGATCGTGACGGTCCTGCTCGGCGTCGCCGGCGCTCTGATCGGCTACTGGATCTGGGGACTGCTGGGCGGCGGCAACACCTTCGGCATCGACTGGATCCGCTGGGTGATCAGCGTGGCCGGGGCGGCGATCTTGAGCCTCGCTTACACCGCAATCACGCGCAGGAGCAAGACCGAACAGTAATCTCGCCGCTGGCTATCTCATCTTCTTCCGGATTGAGCCTGCTGTTACGCAAGCTTGAAACCCATCACAGCTCTATACAATCCCTGCATGAACGCTCGGGATTACCGCCCTGACGTCTTGATCATTGGCGCACCGAAGGCGGGCACCAGCGCCCTCCACGCCGCGCTGGCACAGCACCCGCAGATCTACGCGTCGCCGGTCAAGGAACCCAAGTACTACATGTGCTGGGACGCTCCCCCGCCCGCGTACACCGGGCCCGGCGATCCGCACAGCAATCAGGAGTGGATCTGGCGGCGAGACGACTATGAGGCGCTGTTCCAACAAGCTCCGGAAGGCGTAGTACGACTGGAGAGCACGCCGTTCTACCTGTACCTGCCTGGCGCCCGGCGCAGGATCGCCGAGGAGCTTCCATACGCGAAGCTGATCATCATCGTCCGCGATCCGATCGATCGGGCGTACTCCAATTGGATGCACCTGTGGGTGGATGGACTGGAGCCGATCTCAGACTTCGTTGAAGCCTGGCACGCCGAGGACCGACGAGTCGCTGCGGGATGGGCGCCGTTTTGGCACTATCGACGTCTAGGTCGATACGGCGAGCAGCTCACCGATCTCTTCCGCCTCGCGGAGCGCGAAAGAGTTTTCGTTCTTCGCTATTGGCAGCTGGTGTCTCAACCGACGGAGACACTCCACCGTGTCGCTGAGTTTCTGGGCATTGACCAAGATCAAATGACCACTATCCCGCCCGACAACGCCCGGCCCTTTGTTGAGCCAGGCTTACGAACGACAGTGTTAAGCCGCGTGATTCGGGCCGGCGCCGCAACCGCCAGCTACGCGCCGCCGCAGGTCTGGCGCAAGGTCAGCAAACCGTTGATCAACTTGCTCCAGTATGGCGGACCGATTCAGCGGCCGAAGCTCACGCCCGAGCAGCGTACAGCGCTTCTTGGCGATTGCACCGAGGACATCGCTCTGCTCGAGCAGACACTCGATGAGTCGTTTGAGGACTGGCGATCAGCGGCCGGCCGCGGTTCATTCGCTGAGCGGACCCAAACCACTCAACCATGATCAAGAAAAATCAAACAGACGTCATCAGATCGTGCGACCCGTCGGCCCTAGCGGCTTCGAAATAGAACCGCGTACGACCGTCGGGCAGCGCAACAGCACTGACATAGCGCAGCGAGCCGTCGCCTTCCAAAGACTGAGCGATCGGCGCCTCGCCGACGGCCACCAGCTGACCATTCCGCTCCCGAGCTAGGCCCGTTCGCTCAAACCAGTTCTCGGCAGCGTTCGCCCGTCCGTCGTACAGCACTGTCAGCGGAGTCGCGTTCAAGATCGTCGTGATACGGGCCCCGCGACCGTCCCAGCCGCCCGGCGTGCCACGGAACGCCACACCGTGATCACGCCAGTGAAGACCATCGTCACTGGTCGCGTAACAGGTGATCATCCGATCTTCTTGCCCGGGCTCGTCGAGCGGATGGCAGCACACCCACATCCGCCAACTGTCATGATCACGAATGATCACCGGATCCTTGACCCCCCAATGATCACCACCAGCCAGCACCAAGTGACGATCACCAAACGGCAGTTCCTCGGGCCGATCGGCATCCAACGCATCGATCCACCAGTGCTTGGAGCCAGGAGTAGCGCAGCTGAGATAGAGACGCCAGCCGCCATCGGTCGGGATGATCGCGGGACGCTCCAACGAGGCGGCGCCGAAGGTCTCGCGGCTCACCTCGCATACCGGCTTGAAGTTGATCCCATCTACCGACTTCGCAACGACCACACCCACGCCGCGGCCCGAGTTGAGGGGTCGTCGGATCCGATAAGCCAACCAGAAAACGCCGTTCACTTGAACGCAGCTGGCGCCGCCGGCCCAGTTCCCGGGACCAGCGTCAGGCGCAGAGACGACGACGTCAGCATTCATATATCGAGGAAGATCAACATCGACCAGAGCAGCCACGGAACAAAACCTAGCCGAATACTCGGCAATAGGCGGCGCGTCTCGGCGTCCCCGGAGGCAAACGGGCGGCTGCACCTGAGCCACAGCTTTACTTTCCGCCACGATCCACGGACAGTAGGAGATCTTCGAAACCGAACGACCGGAGCCGGTAATGGCATCGACACTGGAATTGGACCTATTGAGACCACGCGACTGGCGGATGCTACGCGCAGCGCGACTATATGCATTGCTTGATTCACCCGACGCGTTCACGTCGAGCTATGCCGATGAATCGACGTGGAGCCAACTGGACTGGCAGCGATCGCTCCATGCCGCTACCTGGATCGTCGCACGGGAAGCGCAGAACGTGATCGGGCTGGCGAAATTCGTCAGTGAGCCAGCGCTGCCCTCAAGCCGTTATGTCGAGTCCGCCTGGGTGGCGCCGACGCATCGCCGGCGCGGGGTGTTACGCACCTTGGTGGACGGTCTGGCTGAAATTAGTCGCCGAATGGGCGTGACCGAACTCATGCTCTCGGTGTCAGAAGACAATTACGCCGCAAATCGCGCCTACCGGGCGCTCGGCTTCCAGCCGACCGGGGACCGGCAATTCCTGCCAGCCTTCGGGCAGTTCGAGCGGCGGCTGCGCCGAGAAATCAGCGAAGCGCGAGACTTCTGAGCCCTTACTCGTTCTTGGATTCCACCGCCGCAGCTCCAAACTCAGCCCGAGTCCAGGTGTTTAGCTGCAGGAAGTCCATCGCATCACGAGTGCTTCCAACATTGTTGACACCACTCGAGAACAGCTGCCAGTCCTCCAGGTCGTCCTGCCAGGCATCGACGAAGTTCACACAGTCGTCCGCGGTAATCGTATGATCGAGTTGGTTCTGCGCCGCTTCCAGCGAGTCCAGGGCAGCCGACCCACGACCGTTATCTCCGTTCGTTTCGAGGGCGCTGCTGAGGAGGTTCCTGGTTTCCGTGATTACGTCATGCCGAGCGTCGATGAATCGTGACCAGTACGACCCATCGGCGGCGTTTATCTGTTCCCGAAACCGAACGGTCGGGTCAGCCTGACCCATCAACGCGAATAGGCCCTCAGCGAGCAGATCACCAAACTCTTCGCCTCGAGCACGTTCAGGGCTGGCGAACGGATGATACTCAAGCTGCGTGGCCTGGCCGACCTGACGAAGCTCGCGGCTGGCCGCCTCACGCGCAAAGAAGAACCAATCCTCGTTATAGATGTCAGGGAAGAATGAGAGAGGAAGATTATTGCAGTGAACTCCTAACACGGCACCTGTTAGAAAGACGTCCTGCCGGAGACCAGCGGCTCGACGGGCATGGCAGACCACAGAGTTGTCTGGATAGTGCCGAAATGATCATCCCGGCCACTTGATAGCGATCTAATTGTCCCGCGAGGCGTGCGACGTTATCCGTGCGCGACAAGGTGACGTCATCATCGACAAAGACGATCTTGTGCCAACCATGTAGACGTGCCAGTAAAAGTCCGATATTGCGTTTTGCGCTTAAGTCGCTCTGTCGGTCGGAGTTCGGCTTTTTAAACACTTCATTGGACGTTCGAGCAACAAATTCAGGATGGCGTCCAGGCTCTCCGGAATGTCGACAACGAGTGCTCTAGCCCCCGGCGAGGCCGAGACCCGCTCTGCCACCTGCTCCACTCGCGTCTGCTTACTGCAAAGAACGACCAGCAAAACTCCGAGCCGGGCCGACAATTCGATCACCGGCTTAAGGCATGAGGCTGGTCTGGATGCGGGTACGACGATGGCGTCCAGCCGCCCCGGTCGAGATCGCACCGACGGGGCTGGCAGTCTCGACACATCTCGGGAAAGCGCCGCGTGGGACTCTCGCTGCTGAACTTTCTTGAGAGAACGATGTCCGAGGCTGACGGCGCTCATTGACCACCATCCCGATTTGGTGACCACTCATACAGCCGGGCGTCCGGGTTTTGAAGGTCAGGCGACAATGTCTCGTTGGTGACTACTGGGACTCGTAGCAACATGGCGAAGTCTTCATCGCCGAACCGATTCGCAAGGTATTTCTCGTTTTCCTCACGCACGCTGGCATCCGTCAGGCAGCGCACTGCCCCGAAGACTCCGCGGCTATGAATGCCGTTACAGATGGTAAGTGTGCGGTTGATCTTGAATGGATTGCGTAGGCGCGCGATATAGCCCACGTCTGCGATAAGTTCATTGCCGTCGCCAAGGTCCTTGTACTCCGGACGAAAATCCTGAGACTTCTCGCCGTCATCAACGCGAAATATCTCTCCGGTGTCCAGATCCTCAACAGCAGTCTGGATAATCGGGACTTGGCTAGTGGCGCTTTGGAACCGCCGGGTTACTTTGTTCCAGCCGACGCCGCCAAGCAGGATCACATGACTGGAGAGATCATCACTGACAACGTCCGTCGTCAGCCGGTGGAAGATACTGAGTGTCGGGTTTTCTGCTCTCAGATGCCCCTAAAGCTCGATCAGAGCGTCGAGATCGCCGTATTGCCGCAGCCGTGCGAAATTTGGGTCATCTGCATCCCCGAGCGGGCCTTGAACATCGGCTGGGGCCGTCGGACAGACGACTATCACCGGACCGGAATTAAAGAGGAAGGTCCGTCGCGCTGTGCGCTCCTCGGGATATGACAGTTCGAAGAGCCGCGACTCTAGCTCACGAAAGCGTGCTACTTCCGTCGGCGTGAGCTGCTTCTCTGGGATGAGATGCGGTTCGCCGTCTAGCGATCGTTCCGTACAGAAAAACCGAGCATAGGCACTAATTCTGGCCTCCGGCGGCGTCTTGGGGTTCGTCAACGACTCCCACGAGCTAAGCGTTGCTCCTGCTACTCGGCCTTCGGAGCTAAGGGCTTTGGCGAGTTGAGCCTGAGTCAGCTCGCGTTCGGGCCACGTGGTTTCGCGCAGAGACCGAAGAGCACGCGCCAATCTGGCAGCTTGGTTGCCGTTCAGGGCCATAGTGTTCCTCTCTGGCCGTACAATCTACAAATTTGCCGCTGTAACGCAGAAAGTCGGTTGCCGGAAGGGTGAAGTCAGGACACTACCAAATCTAGTCCAGGCAACTCATCGTGATTCTGTTCGTTGCGGACTGGCAGAAATTGTCTAGCCAGCAAATACCTGAGCTTGCTAGATTTGAGCATCTTCTACTGAACTACACCCAAGTTCGGTAGAATACGGTAATTATCCGTAGAGGATTCCTCGCTCAACGGCACAAGCCGTCTAATTATGTTGGAATTTGGCGGATGCAGATCGAGTTACCCGTCCGAGAGGGCAGCCTCGAAATAGGACGCAGAACACCCGTTGGGAAGGAACGGCGCTGACGTAGCGCAACGAGCCGTCAAGGTTAGAGAGACTCTGCGACTCGATCGTCAGCGACCGCCACGAGTGATCCGTTGTGTTCACGAGCCAGACGGGTTCGCTCACGCCAGTTTGAGCAGCGTTCGCGCGTCCGTCGTGTAGCACCGTCAACCGCGACTCGTTCAAGATTGCGTTGATCCGGGCGCGCTGCGAGCGTCCCAGCTTCTTGGGTGTGCCCCGCACGCTACACCTTGATCATGCAAAGCAAGGCTGTCAACACTGCTCGCATAGCGGCTGATCATCGTTCCTCGTGCTCGGCTCTTGCCGACGGGATGTGCAGGACACCTCATCGCCAACATGCATGATCACGGATGATCACGGAGACTTGACTGCCCATTGATCATTACCGTGCGAGAACCCAAATGACGATCACTAAACGGCAGCTCCCGAGGCCGATCAGCATCCAATTCATCGACCATTGTTTGGAATTGGGCAGCGTAGTTGAGGTAGAGACGCCAGCCGAATCGGTGGCATGATCACTTGACGCTCAAGCACCGAAAGGCCATGACGGCTCAGCACGGGGACTGGCTTGAAGTTGACGCCGTCCACGAACCTGGCGAAGACAACACCGATCCTGCGGCCGAGCTGAGCGGTCGCCGGATGCGGTACGTCCGCCAGAAGATCCCGTTCACCGCAACACAACTGGCACCATCTCCCCAGTTCCCGGATCAGCCTGAGGAGCCGAGACCGACTACCGCATGCTCGGAGCGACGAAGATCAAATCACGCAGCCAGACTTGGCAGACTCGCGATGCAGAAATTATAGGTTTGCCGCATGGCTGGCCAAGAATCTGCTTAAATGCGACTGATCGAATGCGGATCACTCGGGCGAAGGAGCCGTTGATGCACTCGGGGCTAAAACCTTCGGTTTCTGAGGCCAGCCGATTGGCGGACGCTTCGCGACGTGCGGCTAGCGGCGCTGCAGGATTCACCACGTGCCTTCACGTCTCACTATGCGCTGGAAGAGCAGTGGACCGAGACGGAATGGCGGCGGACATTCAAGAGCTCCACCTGGATGGTTGCTCACACAGCAGAAGAAGTTGCCGGGCTGGCTCGGTCGGTCCAGGAGCCATGGCTTCCCAGAGCGCGAAATTTGGAATCCATCTGGGTGGCGCCGATCTATCGCCACCGAGGAGTGTGCGGCGATCTAGTGCGAGCGTTAGCTAAGAGAGAGCGTTGGAGGGGCGCAACTCAGTTGCTGCTTTGGGTACTTGACGGCAATCACGAAGCATTGCGCGCATACGCGGCCCTCGGCTTCTGGCCGATGGGAGAGCCTCAGTATTTGGAGGCGTTCGAGCGATGGGAACAGCGGCTGGGAGTTCACATCAGTTGCTTAACGCAACCTATGCCAACCGCTGGTTCGCTCAGTCTCGACAATGGTCCAAGTTTTCAAGCACAAGAAATCCAGCGCCTCCACAGTGCTCCCGACGTTGTTTACAGCGTTTGAGAACTTCTGCCAGTCGGCTAGGTCCTCTCGCCATGCGTTGATGAAATTCACGCAGAGGTCGGCCGTGATCTTGTCTAGCTGACTTCCTGCGGCTTCCAGCGAAGCGATGGCTGAGGAAACACAGCGACGGTCGCCGTTCTTATCGAGTAAACCGACCAGGAGAGTCTTAGTTTCAGTTATGACCTGACGCCTGGCCTCCATAAATCGAGACCAGTACGCTCTCGTGGCCCCGCGAAGTTGTTCGCCGAACGGCAAGCTCGAGTCTTCGTCAGCAATTAGCGCATATAGGCCCTCTGCGAGCAGGTCGCCAAACTCTTCACACCGAGCTCGGTCGAGGCTCCCGTAGGGGTCATATTTAGGTTGTTTCGCGTAGCCCACGCGGGGAAGCTGGCGGCCAGCCGCCTCCGGAGCGAAGAAGAGCCAGTCCTCGTTATAAATGTCTGGGAAGAACGACAGCGGAAGGCTGTTGCAGTGCACCCCCAAGGCAGCGCCAGTCAGGAAGACGCCTTGCTGCAAGCCGGCGTCCCGACGAGCGTGGCACACCACGGAATTGTCGGGATACTTGCGAACAATCATCCCGGCCACTTGATGCCTGTCCAGTTGCGCGGCGAGGCGCGCGATGTTGCCCGGTCGCGAGATCGTGATGTCGTCGTCCAAGAAAACGATCTTGTTCCAACCATGCAAGCGCGCCAACAAGAGGCCGATATTGCGTTTCGCGCTTAGGTCGCTTGCTCGGTCGGCGTTCGCAGTTCTGAACGCTTCGCTGGATGTTTCGGTAGGAAAGTCCGGGTGGCCCCAGTTCTCTGGGATCTCGACGACAAGGGCTCTCAGCCCTGGCGAAGTCGACGCTCGCTCTGCGATCTCATCTGCCCTTGTCTGCTTGCTGCAGAGGACGACGAGCAAAACGCCCAGCCGCGTCGCCAAGTTGATGGCTGGCTGTAGGTGTGTCGCCGGCCTGGAAGCCGGCACGACGATTGCGTCTAGACGACCAGCTGGGGATCCCAACAGCGGCGCAGGCACGCGGGACATGTCCCGGCACAGCTCCGAATGGGACGCGCGCTGTTGCACTCCCTTCAGAGACTGAGAAGCTGCGGCGAGGCCTGTCACGTTCACTGATCACCATCCAGATTCGGTGACAATTCATGCAGCCGCGGGCTCGGGTCTTGAAGGTCCGGAGACAACGTCTTCGAATTCGTCAGCGATTCCCATGACCTCAACGTGGCTGCAGCCACTCGGCCTTCAGAGCTGAGGGCTTTAGCGAGTTGAGCCTGACTTAGCTCCTGATCCGGCCATATGGATTCACGCAACCCTTGCAGCGCGCGGGCCAACTTGACCACGTGATTGGGATATCGGTCCACGTCTTCACTCTTCGGTAGCGATCTTTCAGACGGATCTGAAATCCCCCGCAGAATCAGTTCGACCGTCGGAATATTTCGCATGACCGTAGCATGATTCGGCGTAATGAACTCGACAGAATTTGTGCTTCGGACGCCAAAGAACCCAGCCCTACAGAGGACTAGGAGGCTCGCCGACCGGTGGACGTGCCCGCGTTGGCGCTTCTTTTACTCAGCGAGGAGCCGGAAGCAATGAATTGTGAGGCGTTTCTGACCACCCGACGAGAAACTATCGCGAAGTCATCCCACCGACGGATGTGAGCTGGGGAGGAGCGATTGCCGCGACCGACCGAGATGCTGCAATACCCGCCTCAGTCACCTTTCCGCCACCCTCCGGTTCCCACTCATACAGACCGGCTGTGGGATCTCGAAGATCGGGTGACAAGATGGTGTTTCCCACCACTCGGACTCGCAGCAGTATTGCGAACTCGCCCTCTGGAAACTTGTCCGCCAGGTACTTCTCGTTGTGCTCACGAACAGTTGGGTCGGTGAAACAACGGACTGCACCAAGAACGCCTCGGCTGTGGATCCCGTTGCAGATGGTCAGTGTGCGACCGAACTGGAACGGGTTAGGAAGACGGGCAATGTATGCCACATCCGCCGCAAGTTCCTTCCGCCCGCCGACCTCTTCAGACTCCGGATAATAGAAAGACTTTGCGCCGTCGGCCGCCTCAACCTGGAAGATGTCTCCTCCTGGCAGGTCCGTCACGTCAATTTGCTTGATAGGAATCTTTCCGAGGTACTTTCCGATGCGCCGGACGGCTTTGTTCCAGCCGATCCCACCAAGCAAGATGACATGACCGGCGTAATCGTGGGGTACAACCTCGCTTGCGAGCTTGTGGAATATCGTCCAAGTTGGGTTTTCCGCTACACAGGTGCCCATACAGCTCGATTAGTGCATCCAAATCTCCGTACTGTTGTAGCTTCGTGAAGTTGGGGTCGTCTTCCTCCGCAAGCGATCCCCGCACCTCCTCTGGCGCGTCGGGGCAGATCACTGTTATCGGCCCATTCTGAAAGCGAAAAATGTGCTGCAGCTTGGGCTCCTCAGCATGGAACCGTCGTAACAGTCGGGATTCCAGCTCTTGGAACCGCTCCAGCTCCTCTGGCGTCAGTTGATCTTCGGGTATGAGATGCGGTTCGCCCTCAAGTGATCGCTCGGTACAGAAGAAGCGGGCGTACGCGCTAACCCTCGCCACCGGAGGTGTCTTCGGATTAGTGAGAGATTCCCACGAGCTCAGCGTCGGTCCAGCGACTCGTCCCTCCGAACTGAGAGCTTTGGCCAACTGCAACTGAGTTACTTCCCGATCTGGCCAAGTGGACTCGCGCATATTGCGAAGTGCGCGCGCCAGTCTGTTGGCTTGGGCACGGTCGACAGCCACCGGGTACCTCACATCTTGAGCAGCGGACGAGGTGGGCTTGCTATAGCACAGTTCTACAGCATCTTGCTCGGATCTACCAGAAGGGTGACTCTACGTTAGGCAAAAACAATCTGTACAATCCTACTACTTCTACTTACACTTAGTAGATCTACTTACCTCGGGGATAAGTAATGAGGCGAGGTAAGAGCCATGATTCCGGTAACGCACCTCAAGCTTGGTAGTGCACAGACCTGGTAGCGCCGCGTCGCAGCGAGACGGAGACCGGCTTCCTTCCGACCCGTCCTGAGAGCCTTGAAATCTTGAGACTGAGGTCCGATCTGCTGTCGGACTTCATCCAGCACAGTCAGCGCTGGAGCCACGAACGCGTTGCAACACCAGGCCGGCTGCGGTTAGCCCTTTTCGCACTGATTCCACTTCAACTTTTCTGGGCGATCTGGCTGGCGACGATAGTTACCGGCGCAACCTCGTGCCGAGGACCGATCTGTACGGTCGCAACTCTCGACCACCACGCCGCAGCGCTACTAGCCTGCGGCGTTTTTTGTATCACTGTTTTAGTCGCATTGATCCCTACGACACGTGGATTCTCGAAGTGCAACGGCAGAGAGGTCATCGGACTGTCCAGCGCCGCAGCTGCCGGTGGCGCAGCCCTGCTCGGCCTCGCCGCGCTTATCACCGGAGTCCTCATCGTGATGCTTCTCTTCGCAACTTTGATACTTGCTTCCACCGCGACGTCTAGAAGGGAGATCCACGATGCGCGGCTTAGAACTCCTTTCCCCATCTCACCCCCCAGAGGTGCGCGACCATCCGGAGCTCGCCGAGTTGAGCGTCCAGATCAACCAAAAGTGGCCAAGCCTCCCGCCTCCACTCCCGCTGGAATGGACCGAGACACCCCTGGTTTCTATTGACTCCAGCGGCGTTCCCTGGGTTATCGCACCGACCGAGCGAGACCCGCTGCGAACCAGCCCGCGGAGGCACCGTCATCCCACGCAAACAACGCGCCAGCCTCAAGAGGATCGCCGACCTAGGCGTGCCGTTCCAGCGCCTCGCCATCGCACACGAACTCGATCCCGAAGGACCAGTCCGCCACCTGCTTCCAGAGCTGAACCAAGGACCCCGCACCTGCACTGATGCCGATGCCCGCACTCTGGTCGGAGATGTGCCTCCACACCCTGGCGTCCTCCGAGCAGTTCAGGCGCTGGATGTGATGGTCTGCGGCGCGACAACGGTAGTGCCCGCTCGAGTATGGGAGAGACTCCTGGATCCGATCATCTTCGGCATCATCGCGCCTACGCCTCCTCCCCGACCCGGCCAGCTCTGCCTCTGGTACCCCCTCGCCGCTTGGAGGTGGTAGCAATGCTGCGGCCACCGCCAGAGCGCCGGCCCGTGAGATTGTCGAAACGGACCGGACGCCGTCTCTGGATCGCCGCAGCGCTCGACATGGTGGCGATCGCGTGGATGATCGCCGTCGGCAGCTGGCTTGACCACACCTCCAAGATCACCGCGGTGATCACTCTGGGCGGCCACCATGTGCTTGTGATGATCATTGCGCTCGCAGGCTTTCTGATGCTCGCCAGCGGCGCCGTCTTGACGAACGGGTTTAGGTACGCCAATAGACTGCAGCTGACCTTGATCACCGTCGGATTGGTAATCTCCGTCGCCGCGTTGGCGGGAGCGATCTCCGCTCTGCTTCTGTTGATCGTTGCGGCATTGCTACTCGGCTTCCTGGCTCGAATGTTTCTTGGACGCTGACAGCGTTGAGTCCGACCGCTCAGGCCTCAGAGCTTGCGTGCCACAAAGCCGAATACCGTTATCGCAGCAAACGCCAGGCCGCGCTCGGCAGCTTGGTGCACCGCGCGTACGGCCGCGTCCGCCACGTCGCGAGTAAGTCCACCAGATTCGACGGCGTCGTCGGCATCCCTCCGCAGGACTTGAGTGCGTAGCAAGATCTCGGATGAGAACACGAAGGCCGATGAGCCCACATCTGGCTCCAATTCAAGCCCAGCCGCACGGACCTGCGCTGGAATCTGTCGAGCTGCATACGGGTTGGCAATCGGCCCAAGCGAAGCTCGACTGAATGCCGCGGCTAGGTCGGGAACAAGATCGGAAAGGATCCGCGTTCCATAGTCAGAGTCAAGCAACACGGCACGACCACCCGGCCGCAGCACTCGGGCTATCTCATCGATCGCCGACTGCGGATCCGCAAGATGCTGCAGCACCCGCTCACACCACATGAGATCGATGCTTGAATCGTCGAACGGCAGCGCCGCAGCAAGTCCGTCAACGAACGAAACGTTGCCGACGCCAGCTGCTTCCGCGCGATGATCAGCAAGGGCTCGCAGCGGTGCATTCGGCTCAATGCCGGTTACCGAGCCTGCGGGAGCGACCAACACAGCGAGTTCCCTGCTCATAGTCCCGGTGCCGCTACCAAGATCAATGACGCGATCGCCAGGGCGGACCGCTGCCTTCTTGATCGCCCAGTCGCGAAGCCGCCTCGCAGCAGGCATAGCGTCCTGAATGTCGAGCAATTCGATCATCTGCGCACTTGATGCATCATCTTCAGTGCTGGCTCGAAACAGCCGGCCCACGCTCATCAGTTCCCGCGGTCGTACGTCGTCGCCGGCCATGACCTAGACCTTGCCAGTCCGACCCAGGCCGTGCCAACGTCTCCATCGAGGGCAAATCCTTCAATGTCGGGAGGCGCCATGACGCGTGCGATCGAGAGCCATTCGCCCAGCCCGCTGCGACGAACCGCAGCTGCGGTCGCCCTCCTAGCGCTGGTCGTAGCGCTGCTCTATCTCGCCACATCGGCCCTCTTTCGCTGGTACGTCATCCTCAGCAGCGTGATCTCGCTCGCGGTGGCGGTGGTCGCCGTGTGGTTCATCCTGACCCGGCGCGGATCGGCCCGCGCCATCGCGGCCGTCGTTGCGGTAATCGCGCTGATCATCTTCACGGGCATCGCGCTCAGCACTGAGAGCCTGAAAGTGCTCACCGTCGGACTCGGGCTCGCCGCCGTGGCGATCGTGGCGGCCCGTTACGCGTTGAACCCATTACCAAAAGCCGCCGAGGACAAACCCGCGCCGCGCGCCCATCACCCCGTTCTGCTCATGAACCCCAAATCCGGCGGCGGCAAGGCCGAGCGTTTCCGGCTGGTCGAGCTATGCAAAGAGCGCGGCGTCGAACCGATTGTGCTGAATCCGGGCGACGATCTGCGCCAGCTGGCCGAGGACGCAGTAGCCCGCGGTGCCGACCTGCTGGGTATGGCCGGCGGCGACGGCTCGCAGGCACTCGTCGCCTCCGTCGCCAGCCGGCACGGCATCCCGTTCGTCGTCATTCCCGCGGGAACTCGGAACCACTTCGCGCTCGATCTAGGGCTGGACCGCACCGACGTACCCGGCGCGATGAAAGCGTACGAGGATGGCGTGGACACCGTAGTTGATCTTGCTGAAGTCAACGGTCGCGTCTTCGTCAACAACGTCTCGATGGGCGTGTACGCGAGGATCGTCCAGTCGGCTGACTACCGGGACGCCAAGATGCAGACGGCGGCCGCCATGTTGCCTGACCTCCTGGGACCGACGGCGACGCCAATCGATTTACGCTTCGCGCTGCCGTCCGGTCACGATGCGGAGAGCGCCCAGCTGCTGCTCGTTTCCAATAATCCATACCAGCTGCCGCAGTTGGGTGGTGGCGGCAGCCGCGAGCGCCTGGACCGCGGCGCGTTGGGGATTGGCTACGTACGCGTCGATTCGGCCGCTGAGGCGGAGAAGCTCGCCGCGTTGGAGGTCGCCGGCCAGATGCAGCGCTTTCCCAAGTGGAGCCAATGGACCGCCACCCAGTTCGACGTCAATTCTGGCGGTCCCGTGGAGGTCGGCGTCGATGGCGAGGCCATGATCCTTCAGCCGCCGCTGCACTTCGCCATCCGGCCCCGCGCGCTGACCGTCCGACTGCCGCGCACGACATCGCGCCGTTCGCCCGCCGCGCGTGCCGTACGTCTCATCGCCAGGCCCACGATTGTTGCGCTGTGGCATACGGTCCTCGGCCGCCCGACGGTGGCCGGATGATCATGGAACGCCTACTCCGCCGACTCAGTCACGTCGATGACGCTGCGTACCGGAAAGTGACGGGGATGTCGACGCCGCTGCTTGATCGCCCGCTCCGCCAGGTCTCTCATTTCGCAAACTTCTCTAAGCCATGGCTCCTGGTCGCGGCCATGCTTACTCTCTTCGGCGGCCGGCGCGGACGCCGCGCCGCAGCAACGGGGATTGCCGCAATTGGGCTCACGTCGTTGCTGGTCAACCAGCTCATGAAAATGGTTCGCGAGCGTCGCCGCCCGGACCGGATAGCGATGGGCGTCCCGGAGAGTCGGTGGGTGACCATGCCGTCGTCGACTTCATTTCCCTCCGGCCACTCGGCATCTGCTGCGGCGTTCGCGGTCTCGGTGGGCGACGTGCTGCCCAAACTGAGGCATCCCTTGCGGCTGGCCGCGGTGATCGTCGCGTTCTCGCGGGTCTATACCGGTGTCCACTACCCAAGTGACATCGTTATCGGTGCGGCAGTCGGTGCCCTGTTCGGGCGCGCCACCTCGACCATGGTCAAACGGTGGCGGCAGCAGTACTAGCGTGACCCCATGAGCAGGGCGGCGCGGGGAATCACTGCAATCACCGTTGCCCTATTGCTGCTGGTCGCCGGCTGTTCCCAGCCGGAATCATCGCCTCGCACCGAGTCGATCACGCTCTACACCTGTGTCAACGACACTACGGTCCAGCCGGTGATCACCGCGTTCAAGGCCGCTCACGCCGGGACCGATGTCCAGCTGTTCCGGGCCCCCACCGGCCAACTCAACGCTCGAGTCGCCAGCGACGTACGCTCCGGCGGCCTCAAAGCCGACGTGATCTGGGCATGCGATCCACTCACGATCCAGGACTACGTCAGCCAAGGTCTGGTCGGCGGCTGGGCGCCGCAGACCCAGATTCCGGAGTCCATGCGTACGCCGGACTACGTCGGGATTGCCTTGCTGTACATGATCGCGATCACCAGAAAGGGCCAGCAAGCTCCGACAAACTGGGATCAGCTCGCTGACGCCGGCAAGGTAGCCGTGCCGGACCCGAAAGTGGCGGCCTCGGCACTCGGCGCGCTTGCCTACTTCGGCACCGACTTCTACGCCGATCTCCAATCAAAAGGCGCGGTTCAGGTGAGTACGCCCGACGACGTGACCACTGGTGTCGCCCAAGGTCTTTACGACGCTGGGATGACGATCGCCAATTCGGCGTACGCCGCGGCGAAGAGCGGCTCGCCGGTGATCGTTTCCTGGCCAAAGCCAGGTGCGATAGCGATTTACGGGCCGGTCGCGGTGTCCAAGACCACCGAGAATCGCCAACTCGCACAGGATTTCGTCAGCTATCTGACCAGTCCGGATGGGCAGGCGGTGATCGGCAGCAGCGGCTCCTATCCGACGTTGCCAAATGTCCCCGGCCCGACGAAGCCGAACAACGCGCCAACGGTTCAGCCCGACTGGCAGGCGCTGACGAGCCAGAAGGCTGCGCTGTTGAACGACTACGCCACGATCTTCGGTGGGCAGTGATCAGCTAGTGACGCAGTCTGGCGACCGTCGGCTGATCTGGGCCGGTTGGTCGGTACTGATCATCTCAGCCGCCATTGTCGTGATCGTTCCGTTGATCATGCTGACGCGGACCAGCTGGCTGGAGGGCAGCGGAAGACTCGGCCAACTGCTGACCGAGCCGGGGTTCGGTACTGCCGTTGCGCATTCATTCGAACTATCGGCTGCCGTCACAGCACTCGCCGTACCGATCGGGATTGGCATTGCTCTCATGCTCCGGGATCCGCGGCTGCGCGGGCGGGCGTTTTGGCGCGCGGCGGTGCTGCTGCCCTTGCTCATTCCCGACTTCGTGCTGGGCTACAGCTGGCTGCGGGCGTACGCGCGCGGCGGCCTGACCAGCGAGTGGTTCGGGTTCGTCTGGAGCGGGGTTCAGGGCCCGGCGGGGGTAGCGGTGATCGTCGCGATATCGGCTGTCCCGCTAGTCTATTTGATCATCATGGTCGGCCTGGCGACCAGAGCCGAGCCGATCACCGAACGCGCCGCCCAGATGTCCGGTGCGAGAGCGATCACCGTGCTGCGGACCATCACCCTGCCACTCCTGGCCCCGGCGATCGCGACCGCAGCGGTCGTCGTCTTCGTGCTGACATTGGGCACATTCGCGGTGCCTCAAGTGATCGGCACTCCGGCTGGATTCACGACGATCACGACCCGCATCTATGCCGATCTGAGCTACGGCAGCGATCCGCAGAGCTTTGTCGATGCCACCACGCTGGCCGTGCTGCTGGTGATCATCACGCTGATTGTGGTGGCCCCCGCAGACCTGCTGCTCGGCGTACGGCTGCAACTGCGCCGCACCTCCACTCACGATCTTGACTGGCCGAGCGGAAACCCAGTCAGCCGCACGCTCAAGTCGCTGATCTTGGCGATCTATCTGATCGCTACTGCAGGCCTGCCCTTGCTGGCGCTCGTCAGCGCGGCGATCACCCGTGCGGTCGGCATACCGTCCACGCCAGCCAACTGGACATGGGCCAACTTCCTTGCGGTATTGACACCTCGCACTGGTGAGGCGCTAGCACGCAGCCTGTTGCTCTCCGTATCGGCGGCGTCGATCTTGCTCATTCTCGGGTTGATCACCGGGGCACTGGGTCGGACCCGGCGGGGTGGCTGGGTCAGCGTGTTGATCACTCTCACCCTCGTACTTCCCGGTTCGACGGTGGCGATCGGCATGTTGCTCGGATACGGCCGCTGGCTCGCCGATACCGTGATGATCATCCTTCTCGCGTACGTGGCCAAGTTGTGGGCGCTGGCGCACCGCCCGCTCTCAGCCGCGGTCGACCGCCTGCCTGCGGCCGGGCTTCGGGCGGCCCGGGCCAGTGGCGCCACACTCGCCACCGGCCTTGGCACCATCGCCCTACCGCTGATCCGCGTCGCTTTGATCACCGCATGGGCGCTGTGCTTCCTCACCGCTTTGCACGAGGTCACCATGTCGAGCCTGCTGTACGGGCCGGGGAGCGAGACCCTTGCAGTGGTGGTACTGAACAGTGCTGATCTTGGTCAGGTTGGCGTCACCGCGGCCCTGTCTGTGCTGGTGACGCTGGTTGTCGTGCTGCCTGCTGCGGCTCTTTGGGTACTCAGCCGGCGAGCCCGTGCCTGAGGTCGTGCAGGTCCGCAACCTGACGGTGGCGTACGGTCCGACAATCGTCCTCGAATCGGTGGATCTTTCGGTTGGCGAGGGCGAGGTGCTGGCCCTGCTCGGGCCTTCCGGATCGGGCAAGTCGACCCTGCTGAATGCGATCGCCGGGTTTCTCGCCATTCGTGGCGGCGAGATCACCCTCGGAGCGCGGGTGGTCGCGACTCCGAATCGTGCTGATCCGCCCGAACGGCGAGAGGTTGCCGTCGTCTTTCAGGACTACGGGTTGTGGCCGCATCTGACGGCGCTGGACACGGTGGCGTACCCACTGCGGCGGCGGGGTCTGCGCCGGGAGTCGGCTCGACATCACGCGCAGCAGATCCTTGATCGTCTTGGGATCGGCGGCCTTGCGGCGCGCAAGCCAGCTCAACTCTCAGGTGGCGAGCAGCAACGGGTCGGGCTCGGTCGTGCGCTCGCTCGGCAGGCGCTGCTTTATCTCTTCGATGAACCGACCGCTCATCTCGACGCTCATCTTCGTGATGTGTTCCTGGGCGAGATTGCGACGCGGCGCCGGGAGACGGCTGCGGCAGCGATCTATGCAACTCATGATGCTGCAGAGGCTTTGGGATTGGCGGATCGGGTCGCGCTGTTGGTTGACGGACGGGTGATTCAGCTGGGTACGCCGCAGCAGCTCTATGCCGAACCGATCAGCGCGGTGGCGGCGAGGCTGACTGGCCCCGCTTCGATCCTGCCGGGTCCGACTGGCTCGTTGCTGGTGCGGCCCGATTGGCTACGGTTCGGCGGGGATCGAGCCGGCGTCGTGATGGACGTCTGGTTCCGCGGCTCGTACACCGATTACGCCCTGCAAACCCCGGATGGTGATCTTGTGCTGCGGAGCTTGACGATGCCGATCTACGAACGTGGCGACAAGATCACCTGGTCTCTCGATCATGCCTGGCCGCTGCCGAGTGATCATTAGGGTGCACTGTTGGCTCATGGAACTTCCGGCGGACAATCATCTGCACAGCGAGTGGTCCTTCGACACCAGGGCAACGCGCGGCTTGATGGAGCGCGTCTGCGCAAGAGCGATTGATCTGGGCATTCCAGCGGTGGCGTTTACTGATCACATCGATTTAATGGCCTGGCATGTCGCAGCCAGCGATTTGATTGGCTACGAGCATCTTCAGCAATTCGTTACGCCGGATGGAATGCTCACGCCGCCGACCATGGACATAGAGCTCTACCTGGAGTCGGTGGACCGCTGTCGCAACAAATTCCCGGACCTCCGCATCATCACAGGTGCCGAACTGGGCCAGCCACATCACACCGCAGCGGCTGCCGCCCAGTTGCCCGGCTTTGCACAACTCGAGCGCGTACTCGGATCACTGCATGTGCTCAAGGTCGGCGATCGGTTCTATGAGCCACCAGGTCTCTTTCGGCTCTGGCCGGCCGCCGACGTCATCCGGGAGTATCTGGCCGAAGTGCCTCGCATGATCGCTGGGTCCGACGGCTTCTCGGTACTAGCTCACATCGACTACGCGATTCGATACTGGCCGGCTGCGCAGGCAGGGCCCTTTGATCCGTACGACTATGAGGAGGAGTTTCGGCATGCGATGCGCGCGGTAGCACAGAGTGGTCGGGCGCTGGAGATGAATGTCGGGGAAACGATTCGGCCCTGGCTGATGCAGTGGTGGAGCGAAGAGGGTGGGCAAGCCATCACATTTGGCAGCGATGCACACGAGCCGGAACGGGTCGGCCGTAATTTCGCAGAAGCAGCGGCCGTTGCTGAGGCCCACGGTTTTCACGCCGGCCGTAGTCCGGTCGACTTTTGGACGCGTTAGGTACCGAGCAAGGCTGCCGGGCCAGAATGCAGATTGCCCTCGTTCACGATCTTGATGTGCCGCAGCGTGAAATCACGCAGATACCGCAGCTGCCGCTCGGTGAGCCGATCGCAGATCCACTCCCAATGCAGAGACACCCAGTCCCCTGGCACGAGTTCGCCGATCATGCTTACGCCGTCGATAGCGCGCACCACGGACTCCGACGTCGGCTCGCCGAGACCAAGTCGACGACCGTCCCAGGTCAGCGGGCGGGACTCGACGACAACTTGATCACCGGTGACCGCTTGCACCTGGCCCCAACGAATGCGACAGCGATCAAGGACCATCAATGCGTTCGGGGCCTTGCGTCCATCACTCAGCAGACCCGTCCAGGGATAGATGCAGAACACCGCGAAACTGTGATGCGGTACGCCACCAGCCAGCACGCTGGTGGTCAATGTCGAAAAGTTCGCTCCTGTCGTACGGCGAAAGCGTTCCTCCATCGAGTTGCCGACGGCACGGGTACTCACGCCCTCGAGGCGAGGACTGCCGACCCAGTACGCCTCGACGACTCGGGCATCGAGCGGATCTGAGAGGCCGGTAGCACCGGCGATCAGCTCTAGGTAGGGCCAGGCTCCTGCGAATTGCCGGGCTAGCTCGCGCAGGCCGCGATCGTCCGCTCCTGCGACGCCGTAGGAGAAGAACGACTCATGATCACCAGGGCCGCAATATCCATGGGAGTTGGGCGGGAACGCGTAACGGACAAACAGCACTGGACCCGGCACCGCAGATGTGCCCTGAGAAGGGGCAGCGAGTTCTACGTTCATGTGCCTGCTATTCCTGCGAAGGGCTTTCTTGCGACGGTGATCTTGCTCCTCACATTAGGGAGCGCGGCGGCGATGGGCAATACGGCCCACTAGGGTGCAACTGCACTTCCTTCAGCGATTCGGAGTTGGGAAATGAGTTACGTGCTGGGCCTGGTGCTGTTCATTGTTATTTGCGGCTACCTGGATACCCGCCTGTCATGGCCGCCGCGGCCGAGCCGGCGTCGAAAGTGATCACCGGGCATTTCGGCGTGGCCGCGGGTGCCAAAGTTGCCGACTACCGAGCACCCTTGTGGGCCTTGATGACCGCCACGGTGTGGCTGGACCTGGTGTTCGTACCGTTGCTCTTGCTCAACATCGAGACGATCGACACGCTGCCGGGCGGTGGATACGGCAATCGCGTCATTCATGCGGACTACACCCACTCCCTGCTCGGGGCACTTGTGCTGTGCGCTGCGTTCGGAGCGGTGGCGTGGTGGCGCTGGGATCGACGGCTCGGTGTGCTGCTCGGCGCCGTCGCATTTTCGCACTGGGTACTTGATCTCATCGTGCACCGGGAAGACATGCCGATCTTGCCTGGCAACGCCGGTGACCTGCCACTGCTCGGCTTCGGGCTCTGGCGAGTGCCAATCGTGGCGATCCCGCTGGAGGCGGCATTGCTTCTTCTTGGAGTCTTTCTCTACTGGCGAGCCGCCAGGTCGGTGGGACCGCGACCCGGCAGCCGGGTCACTCCAACGCTTGTGACGGCGGCTCTGCTGGTGTCGGGCGGGATCGTTCTGCTGCTCGACGCATTTGGGTTGTGAGCCACCTCATATGCGGTCTGAGCCTGTCCAATGCGGTCTGAGCCTCGAAGACCGCCGCCTAATACGCGGTCTGAGCCTGTCGAAGACCGCGAACATCCGGCCAATGGCCGGGCTCAGTCATGAACATCCGTCTCTCCGCACAAGGCCACGAATGTGCTTCGATTTGCGACTTTGAGGCCTCATCTCTCCGCACAAGGCCACGAACGTCGCCGGATCCCATGTGATCGGGCCCCAAATCACTCGGCTGGGGTGTACCGGCTGACAGCCGGTGCCGACGCGATGAGTTCACTCATGATGTGAGGCGCTTCAATCGGTCGTATCGCTCACACATTCGAAAACTGTCGGCGGCGGCTGCGGCGATCGATGCATGACGGGGGACACCACTACCCACCGGACGAGCGGCGTAATGATCAAGATCGGCGCGGCTAGTACGGGCTCAGGCTTGCCGCAGCGGATACGCCACGAAGGCGAAGCGACGACTGTCCGGCGACCAGCTGTTGACGTTGATCGTGCCCTGACCGCCGAAGAGGGGGAAGCGCCAAATGATCGTGCGCCAATCTGCGGTTCGAACCACGCGCACCTCGACTTCCAGGTCGGGCGGATGCCCAAGCGTGCCAGGAGGAAAGCTGATGTAGCACCCAAGTTTCCCGTCCGGCGAGAGGTGCGGAAACCAGTCGACCGTCTCCGACTCCACCAGATGCTCCAGGCCCCCGCCCTCCTCGGGCATCCGAGCCAGTTGTGCGTGGCCGGGGCGGCTGGCGTACTCCTCGGTGTTGAAATACAGCCACTCACCGTCAGGCGAGTACTCCGGACCATCGAGGTGGCTGCTGCCAGCATCCGGATAGCGCGTCTCGTCTCCGGCCGACGAGACCAGGGCGAGCCGACCGGGAACGGAGAACTCCCCGCGCGGCAGTTCGACGAAAGCCAGCGTCGCACCATCCGGGCTGACACCATGCAGAAAGTGGTAGCGACTTGGATCATGCGTCACGCGCGAAGCCGTGCCGCCTTCGACTGGCGCGACATAGATATGGCCATCGTTCGCGGAGAGATAGATCAGTCCGCGGTTGGCGTCCAGAACGTGGTCGTTGTTGATCGGCGGCAGATCATCGATGGGCACGGCCGCTAGCTCGGCCTCGCCGTCCAGATCGAGGCTCCACAACAAGCCGTCTCCGTTGAGCAGTAGGCCGCGACCGTCGGGAGCCCAGTTCGGTGCTTCCAGAAGCAGAGCGTCCGTGGAGTACACCAACTCAGTAGATCCGTCCGCGACCTCGGCGATCCACACCTCCGTCCGCTGACCCGGTCGCAGCTTTCTAGACAACATCAGCAAGCCCCTTTCAATTACGCCAGCAGCCACGTAATGATCAAAATCGCCGGCACCGAAAGCAGAGTGGTGACAAAGATTGTGTCCCGGGCCAAGATCACGCCGCGGTCGTAACGCACGGCAAAGGTAAAGACATTCTGGGCGGTGGGCAACGCTGCGATCACGGTGACAGCAAGCAGATCAAGACCGGTCAACCCCAACGCGTACGCCCCGATCAGATAGGCCACGACCGGTTGCACCACCAGCTTGAGCGACGCCAGCGTCGCTATCTGCGTCGACGGTTCGCCAGCGCCGGGCGGAGGTCCAAGCCGGAGCGAGATGCCGTACGCCAGCAGCACCGACGGCACCGCTATGCCGCCAACCAGAGTCAGCGGCGCGTTGATGATCATGGGCAGCTTGAACCCGGTCAATGCCAGAGCCAATCCGATCAACGATCCCATCGCAAGCGGATTGCGAAACGGCTGACTGAGGCGAATCAACAGCAGTCGCCCTCGGGAAATGTCGGGACTCGGTACGTAGGTGATCGCATCAAGCACCGCCAGACCGCTCGGTTGCAAGATCAGCAACTGGGTCAGCAACATCGGGGCAACAAACGCCGCGTCGCCAAGGGCGTACGCCGCGACCGGCAGGCCGAGGTTTCCCGCATTGACATAGGCCGAACAGAAAGTCGCGATGACAGTCTCCCCGGCCTCTCGCCGCCACACCAGACGCGCCACCAACACGCCAAGAGTCCCAGCGACCGCCACACTGACAAGCGAAGCGGCCAGGTTGGCAGACAGCAGCCGATTCACATCCGTGCCACCCAACACAGTGATCATCAGCGCCGGGCTGGCCACGTAGAAGGCCACCCGAGTCAGCACGCCTTGTGCGGTCGCGTCCAGGATCTTGAGCTGGGCGAGCAGGAAACCGAGGCCGATGATGATCCCGATAGTGGCGAATCCGGCCAGTACGCCCTGCACGTCACTCCGGTTCCACTGGAGCCTGTTCGGTTACCTGCGAGGAATGAGTAGCGCGCAGCGAGCCCGCGTGCGCGGTCACGGTTGGATCGCGGCGAGTCTTGATCAGACTGGCCACAGTCACGATCACCAAGACGACGAGGATGACGCCCAGGCTCAGTGCCGTGGGAATTTCCGGCACGCGTGGATCAAGATCAACATGTGCCCAATGCAAGATCAGCTTCACGCCGATGAAGGCCAGGATGAACGCCAACCCGGCGGACAGGTAAACAAGTCGGTCCAACAAACCCTTTACCAAGAAAAACAGCGCTCGAAGCCCGAGCAACGCGAAAGCATTGGCGGTAAATACGATGTAAGGCTCCGAAGTAACTCCGAACACCGCCGGAATGGAGTCAAGCGCGAACAGCAGGTCCACACTGCCGATCGCGATCAGCACCAAGAACAGGGGCGTAACCATGCTCCGGCCATCCACCCGGGCGAAGAGCCGCCCGTCAACATAGGAATCAGTGATCGGCAACAGCCGACGCGCGGCCTTGATCGCTACGTTGCTTTCGATGTCAGGATCCTCATTGCGGTGCCGAAACAATTGCACCGCCGTATAGATCAACAGCAGCCCAAAGAGCAAGAACACAAAAGAGAAAAGGGACAGCAGCGCAGCACCCACAGCAATGAAGGCAGCGCGCATGATCAGCGCCAGGACGATGCCGAAGGTAAGCACCTTGTGCTGGTGAATCTCGGGCACCGCGAACGTCGACATGATGATCACGAAAACGAACAGGTTGTCGACTGACAGGCTCTTCTCAACGATGTATCCGGCGAAGAACTGGGCACCGAAACTCGACCCGTACGCCGCGGTGAACCAGAGCCCGAATCCGACCGCGACCGCGATGTAGAAGATCGACCAGAGTGCAGCCTCCCGAAAGCCAACCTGATGCGGCCGCAACGCCGCGGCCAGGAGATCCACGGCAAGCAGCACCACGATGATGCCAATCGTGATCGACCACAGCACCACACCGATATCGAGTTCCTCCACCCAACAAGACTCCCACGACCGCACCTCACGGGACTGCGATCATGCTGCCGACCCATCTGAATCGAGCAACGTCAGATCGACGTCGAGAATGAGCCGGCAGGACCCGAGGAACAACCTTCGCTCAGCTGATTAGCATCCGACCCAGCACAATTATGGCTGAAATCCGAGACGGACCGGCTTGAGCGCTGCATACTAACCCCGACGCGTGCGTGGTGGCAGTCGGGGGGTAGACATGTGGCGCAGGTATCGGCGAGCAACTGCATTGGCCGGGCTAGTCGGGCTGATCATGAGTGCAACAACCGGGATCGGCCTGGCCGCCGCCCACCCCGGTGAGGGCGATGAGCACACCGACGTCGAGCACGCCAAGGAAGATCTGGCTGACCGGCCGATCACACAGATCGAGAAAGAAACCCGAGCCAACGCGGCCAAGATCAAAGAGGCGACTGGACGAACGCCAGGGCGGCGTACTGAAGATCAAAACGTAGCCAATGCCAAAGTCTCCGCTGCCGCAGCACAAGATCCCGGCCAGGGCGGTGCCTGGAGTTCCGTGGTGTCCACCAATGTCGTGCCGATCTTCCAGGCGGTGCTGCCCAACGGCAAGGTGCTGATCTGGGACTCGGTGGGAGAGGGCGCGCCGGAGCAGATGTCCAACAACACCTTCACCCGCGCGATGGTGTGGGACCCCACTAACAACACCTTCAAGCGCGTGGACGTCCAGGGCTACAACATCTTCTGCGCCGGCTACACCCAGCTCGCCGATGGCCGGTTGCTTGTGGCGGGAGGCAACAAGAACACCGCGCTCGACGGCATTGTCCAGACCCACATCTTCGACTGGCGCACCGAAACCTGGACCCGCGGGCCGGACATGGCAGCTGGCCGCTGGTATCCCGCGGTCCAGGCTCTGGGCAACGACGAGGCTGTCATCGTCGGCGGCGGCCCGGCGATCCCCGAGGTCTTCCAGACCAACGGAACCTTGCGCCGGCTCACCACAGCCAGCGGCTACAGCGATCGGCTCTACCCGTTCCTTACTACCCGTCCCAATGGACAAGTCGAATTGATGGGTCCTCCCGGTCAGATGAACACCATCAACACCAGTGGCACCGGAGCGATCACCGCGACCAAGACACGGGACGGTATCAACCGCACCTACGGCGGCTTCGCAACTTATGACATAGGCAAGGTGTTGGTGGCTGGTGGCGGCGACATCACCGAGGGCGGTGTAACCCACTCTGCGACAAAGACTGCCGTGCTCGTCGACGTCACCGGCGGCAGCACGACGGTCGGCTCTACCGCGTCCATGTCGGTCGGTCGGCGGCAACACAATCTGACGATTCTCGCGGACGGCAGCGTGCTCGCGACTGGTGGCATGAGCCGCGCCAACAACGTGAATGTTGATCTCAACAATCCGGTCTTCGCCGCGGAACGCTGGGATCCAGCTACCGGAACATGGACGGTGCTGTCCAGCGCCAGCCGGGTGCGGGAATACCACTCCAGCGCCACGCTGTTGCCGGACGGTCGCGTCCTGACTGGCGGCGGCGGAGTCTGCGCTTCCTGCGTCAGCCTGGGATATCTGGAGAAGAACGTCGAGTACTTCGAGCCGCCCTACCTATTCAAGAAGGACGGCAGCGGGCAAAAGGCGAGCCGCCCGGTGATCACCACTGCGCCAGCTTCGGCCACTTACGGTCAGAAGTTCGACGTCACCTCCAGCGAAGCCGGATCGATCGCCAAGGTCGGATTGGTACGTCTCGGCGCAGCAACTCACAGCCAAGATCAAGGCCAGCGCTACGTACCGTTGAACTTCGCCACCTCGGGAAGCACGATCACGGCGACCGCACCGGCTTCGTCGAACATCGCGCCAGCCGGCTTCTACATGCTCTTCCTAACAGATGATGCCGGCGTGCCATCAGTAGCGAAGATCATCAAGATTGAGCAAAAGCCGGCGGTGAAGGGCAAAGCGTCAGATTTCAATGGTGACGGATCCTCCGACGCCGTGGTCGCCGATCCGTACGCCGACCCGGGCGGCGTCAGCGACGCCGGTCAGATCACCGTGCTGTACGGCGGCAGCGGCATCATCGGCGGCCAGTCGGCTGACGTCCTTGTGCAGGGTTCTGACTCTGTCGACGATGACCCCTCGGCCGGTGATCGATTCGGAACGAACGTCGCAGCTGCTGATCTTGACAATGACGGCTTTACCGATCTGTTGGTCGGTACGCCGTTCGAAGACGTGGGCGGAGTGGCCGACTCGGGGATGGCGCAAGTCATCTGGGGGTCATCAGATGGGCTCGGCAAGGGCCGAGCCTCCACCGAGCTAACGCAAAGCGACTTCGGGCGAACCGCGGCTGGAGGTGATCAACTCGGCTTCTCGATCGACGCTAGCAATGAGCTGGGCGCCGACCTGCCCATGGTTGCCGTCGGCGTTCCCGGCGGCGATGTCTCCGGGCAGAACGATGCTGGATGGGTCGGCTTCTTCACGGCCGGTCTCAACGATCCCCGAGCGATTGATCAAAACTCGGCTGGCATTCCGGGGGCAGCCGAGGCGAATGATCGATTTGGTGAAGCGATCACGCTTGGCCTGCTCGCCGGGACGTCAACGCGGGTGGATGCCGCTGTAGGAACTCCGGGCGAGGACCTGGGCTCGGGTTCGACCGCGATCAGCAACGGCGGCGCGTTCACGATCATCAACGATCTCTACACCGGAGTGGTCGCCGCGCAGGCGTACGACCAAAGCTCCGCAAACGTTCCCGGCACCCCTGAGAACAATGATTCCTTCGGTCAGGTGTTGGACAGCGTTCGCGCCGGTAGCACCACTCACCTGGCCGTCGGTATCCCGTCCGAAGACATCGGATCTGCGGCCGATGCCGGCAGCGTGCAGCTCTTCACCTCCAATGGGACCACCCTTACGCCGGGCGTTGGGCTGACTCAGGACATCACCAATGTGGCGGACACCGCCGAAGCCGGTGATCAATTCGGGCGGCGCATTGTATTGGCGCCACCGGGTCTCAGTGACACCAAGACCCGGCTGGCGGTGTCTGCGCCGATGGAGGATGGTCCGGCAACCGACACCGGGCTGGTGCAGATTTTCCCACTTGATGATCTTGGTTCTGAGACGACCTACGATCAACAACCGCTCAACATCGAGGGTGAACCGCAAGCGGGTGATCGCTTCGGTGACGGACTCGGGTTTGTGGCCGGAGTGTCCGAACGCGCAATCCTCATCGGAGTACCTGACGACGTGGAGTTCTCGAATGGGATAGTGCACGTCATCCCGCTGGCCGGTGGCGTCCCGCGCTTCTGGCGCCCCGGCTCAAACGGAGTGCCGTCCACCGGGTCTGATCGCTTCGGCGGCGCAGTTGGCGGTGAGGTGCAACAGTAGTAGTCATGTCACTCGGACCGATACTTGATCATGCTCGCAGGTCATGGGCAGGCAGCAACGGCTTTCGCTTGATGGACCTGAGGCGGACGAGTTAGGTCGCGACCTCGACACCCGAGAGGCACGCCAACGGAAGAGACAGCGACCACAAAAGACCGAATCGAGCGCGTCTCCACACTGGAATTGTTCTTCGACCTCGTCTTCGTCTTCACCTTCACGCAGCTCACCCGACTACTCGTTCATGATCCCGACCTGCTTCACCTGCTACGGGTAGCAGTCCTGCTGACGATCATCTTCTGGATGTACGGCGGCTACGCGTGGCTCACCAACGCCGTCGCTGCCGACACCACCGCGCGCCGGCTGGTGCTGCTCGGCGGTATGGCGGGATTTCTGCTGGTGGCACTGACAGTACCCAGAGCCTTTGACGGTGGCGGCCTGGCGTTCGGCCTCGCGTACGCCGTGGTCGTGGCAGTGCATATCGGACTCTTCACTCGCACTCAGCGGGTGCGCTCGGCCCGTGATCTTGTCCGAGTCGGACTGCTCAACGTCGCTGGCACCGTGTTGATCGTGATCGGCGGAGCGCTCGGTGGTCTTCCTCAGCTCGTGTTGTGGATCCTGGTTCCACTGGTCTGGTGGGTGGTGTCGCCGTACCGCCGCCTCTCCGGCGGCTTCGACATCGGTGCCGCTCACTTTGTTGAACGGCACGGGTTGGTCTTGATCATCGCCATCGGCGAGTCGCTGGTCGAGCTCGCTCTCGGGCTCAGCGAGCTCGAGCTTGGGTTCTCAGTGGCCGCGGTCGCCGTGCTCGGCCTGGCACTATCAGCCTGCCTGTGGTGGACCTATTTCGGCGGGGACGACACCTCGGCCGAGCACGCGCTCACCGCCGCGCCCCGAGAGCTTCGGCCTCGGCTCGCACTACAGGCGTTCGGCCATGCCTACCTCGGGCTGCTCCTCGGCGTTATCGCCATCGCCGCCGGACTTGAGGCCAGTACCCACGACCCCTTCCACGCCTTAGATCTCGGACACGCAGTTGCCATTGGCGGCGGCGCGGCCCTCTATCTGCTCAGCGATGCCTGGTTTCGGCAGCGATTAGGGATCGGCCGTCCTGGGCCGCGAGCCGTAGCAGCGTTGCCCGCGCTCGGCACCGTGGCGGTGGGACTCTGGTCCGCCGCGGCCGAGGTCGCCATTCTGCTGCTGGTGTTCCTGATCCTCTTCGCCCTCGAATCGCGGTGGAATCAAGCGCGGGAGGGCGCAGCAGCTCACTGAGTCATTGCTTATCGAGCGCCTGGTTGAGGATCAGTGCGGCATCGATCAGCGATAGGTGAGTGAAGGCCTGTGGGAAGTTTCCAATCTGCTCCCCCGTCAGCGCAATTTCCTCGGAATACAGACCCAGGTGGTTGGCGTAGGTCAGCATCTTCTCAAAGGTGTTGCGCGCCTTCTCCAGCTGACCGGCCCGCGCAAGCGAATCGACGTAGTTGAAGGTGCATAAGGAGAACGTCCCCTCGGCGCCCCGCAGCCCATCAGGTGAAGCCCCTGGATCGTAGCGATACACCAAACTGTCCGTCACAAGCTCGCGGTCCATCGCCTCCAGGGTCGAGGTCCACATCGGATCCTTCGCCGAGATGAACCCGACTGATGTCATACGTAACAGCGAAGCGTCAAGCACGTTGGTCTTGGGATGCTGCACGAACGCCTGCCGGTCCTCGTTCCAGCCAGCGTCCATGATCTGGTCATAGATAGCGTCTCGTTCGCTGCGCCACCGTTCCAGCGGCGCCGGACGTCCGTGCTGATTGGCCACTCGGATCGCGCGGTCGAAAGCGACCCAACTCATCAGCCGCCCGTAGGTAAAGTCCTGCCGGCCTCCTCTGGTTTCCCAGATGCCCTCTTCTGGCTGATTCCAGTTGTTGGCGAGCCAATCCAACACCTCGGACATGTGCGACCAACCTCGCTGGCCCACTTCGAGTCCACGCTGACCCGCGAAGTACAGGCTGTCGATCGCCTCACCGTAGATGTCAAGCTGCAGCTGGTCGGCCGCACCGTTCCCGATCCGCACCGGACTCGATCCGCGATATCCCTCCCAATGCGGCAAGGTCTCTTCAATCAGATCGCTCGAACCATCGACCCGATACATGATGTTGAGCGGACCGCCTTCACCGCCAACCTGCTCACGTACTCGGTTCCCCAGCCAGCGACCAAGTGCTGCCGCCTCTTCGGTGAATCCCAATCCGAGCAACGCATAGACCGAGAACGATGCGTCACGAACCCAGGTGTAGCGGTAGTCCCAGTTACGCTCGCCGCCGATCTGCTCGGGTAACGCGGCAGTCGGCGCTGCCACGATTCCCCCACTAGGCGCGTACGTCATGAGCTTCAAGGTGATCGCGGAGCGCTGCAATGTCTCCCGCCACCGACCCGTATAGGTGGAGTGGGCAAGCCACGATCTCCAGAACCGAACCGTGTCATCGAAGAGCCGCCATACCTCCGCAACCCGTACGGCTCCTCGGGCCTCAGGCTCGCCAGTCTCCAAGACCACTCCGCGTGCCTGACCAGCTGACAGCGTGAACTCGGCTTGCAGATTTCCATGATCACCCAGGTGGTAACGGGCCAGGCGCTCATCGGTTGGTTCCCGAACGAGGCGCAAGGACAGCGTTGTGTTGGCGCTCTCGAAGGCCACCCCGTCCTCGCCCAGGGGGTGGACTTGGTGAGTCTCGCGGCCGTAGTCAAAACGCGGCTCGATGTCCAGCGCGAAGGTCATCTCACCGCGAACACAGCGGATCATGCGTACGAGCTGATGCCGGTCGGTGGCCACGGTGCCACCGGTGACCGGCATGAAATCGACAACTTCCCCAACACCCGACTCGGTCAAGAATCGCGTCACAAGGATGGCGGTGTCTGGATAGTAAAGCTGCCGTCGGGTAAAGGTCTCGGCGGTTGGTCTGATTGTGAAGTGTCCGCCCTGATCATGATCCAGCAGCGAGCCGAAGATGCTGGGCGAGTCGAAGCGTGGGGCGCAAAACCAGTCGATGGTGCCGCCAGTCGAGACTAAAGCCGCAGTCTGCATGTTTCCGATCAAGCCGTGGTCGGCGATCAATGGATATTTCGACATCTCGGTCCTCGATTCGCACCCTTCGGGATGTGACCATGCTGTGTCAGTTCTCCGCTGCCAACCTCACCCGCATGGGGTGATTAGCAGTGCGCTGCGCAGTGGCATCGTTTTACGCAGAAAGCAGGTAGCACAAGTGACGCAGAACATCTCGAGTAGCGCGAAGACCGTGCTCGCTCCGCTGGCCCTTGCTCAGTTCATCTGTAGCTTCGCCGGCTCGAACATGAATGTCATGATCACCGACATCAGCACGGACCTGAATACCACTGTCCAGGGCGTACAGGTCGCGATCACGATTTTCCTCTTGGTCATGGCCGCATTGATGATCCCTGGTGGCAAGTTGACTGACCGCTACGGCCGCAAGCGGTGCTTCATGCTCGGTTTGATCATCTACGGTGTCGGCGCCTTGCTGAGTGCGGTGTCCCCCGGCCTCGGCGTGCTGATTTTAGGCAACTCGATCCTGGAGGGCGTCGGTACGGCACTGCTCATCCCGCCCGTTTACATCCTGGCGACACTGCTGTTCACTGGTGTCACCTCGCGTGCGCGCGCCTTCGGCGTGATCAGCGCACTGGGCGGTATCGGTGCCGCCGCGGGTCCGCTGATCGGTGGCCTCATCACCTGGGCGATCAGCTGGCGTGCGGCGTTCGTCTTTCAAACTCTGGTGATCATTGTCATCCTGCTGCTAAGCCGGAAGATCACCGATCCGCTGCCGCCCGACCCGGAGCGCTCGTTTGACACACTCGGTGCCATCTTGTCGGCCATCGGCCTTGTGCTCGTGGTGATGGGCATCCTTGCGGCTGACAACAATGTGTGGCTGATGGCGATCTTGATTATCTCCGGGGTGGCGGTTCTGGCCCTGTTCTTCCGATCGATACGCGCGAAGGAGCGGGCTGGTAAGGAGCCACTGCTGTCGACCAGTCTGTTCCGCAATCGCACCTCCAACCTGGGCCTGGTGACACAGAACACTCAATGGCTGATGCTGATGGGCACATCCTTTGTGGTCTCGGCCTACCTGCAGGTGGTACGCGGCTACAACGCCATCCAAACTGGCGTCATCTTCACCGCAGCGACGCTCGGACTGCTGGTTTCCTCCCTTGCTGCCGAGCGACTCGCCAAGCGCTATGCGCAGCGCACCCTCATCATTGCGGGATTCGTCCTCACGATCGCCGGCGTTGCGGTCCTGCTGTTGCTGGTCGGCAGTTCTGCCACACCCTGGGCGTTCGCGCCTGGTCTCCTTCTTATCGGACTGGGACTCGGCGCGATGCTCACACCGTCGGTGAACGTCGTGCAGTCGAGCTTCCCCGAAGGTCAGCAGGGTGAGATTTCCGGCCTGTCCCGCAGCGTGTCCAACCTCGGTTCAAGTCTGGGAACCGCTGTCGCCGGGACGATCTTGGTCGCCGGTATTACCTCTACCCCGGGGCGGGCGTACGGCCTGTCAATGGCCGTCCTTGCCCTGGTTGGTCTGATCGGCCTCGCTGCTGCGCTACGGCTGCCTGCAAAACTTCCTGCTCTAGCGCCTCAAGGCGCTCCGCCGCAAGATCATTCTGGCGGCTGATCACCCGATACGGGTGAAGTGTTGAGAAGTCTGTACGGCAATCGTGGATAGCGTTCGGGAACGCACAAGATTGAGGCGGCCATGAGCAAGTCGACATACGAGATCCGCATAACGGGGACGGCTCCACTCGACCTGCTCGAGAACTTCCATCAGATCGAATCGGTGGAACCCGCTGGCACGATCTTGCGAGCAACTCAATTGGACGATGCCGCCTTGTGGGGTCTCCTCGACGCCTTGCGCGACGCCGGCATCGAACTCATCGAGGTCCGTCGCGAGACTGGTCCGAATGAGTATCAGAACACCTAGATCGTTGCCTGGTAGGCGGTCTCAGGCCAGCGCCGTAACGCCACCAGGGCCACACACGCGGCCACACTCACATAGATTCCGGGCGCAACATCGATCGCTGATCTGCTGACCAAGATCTGATCGATAACAGGTGCAGTGCCGCCTAGCAGAGCAGTCGCGAGACCGGCAGTCATCGACATTCCTGTCGATCGGAGCGGCGTCGTGAAGAGCTCGCCAACCATCGGGACCAGCAGTACGCCAGCCAGCGCGCCACCAACAACAAGCTGAGCCAGCAGCAGTCCGAGCTGCGACCTGCTCGCGACCATGGACATCGGGATCGCCAGGACTGCCAGCAGCAGGCTCGACCAGCGGGCGACTGGACGTCGTCCGACAGCATCGGAGAGCCGGCCAAGCGCCAGGGCTGCAGCCGCCATAACGCCCAGCGTCGCTGCGGTGATCAACAAGGTGGAGACCAGGTCCAGGTGCCTTGCGGCCGCCAGATGGTTCGGCATGAAGATGAAGAACGTATTGAACGCGAGTGAACCAGCCGCAATGAGTGCGAAGCCTCTCAGCACGGCAGCACGGTCGTTGGCCCACAGCGTCCGGATCGGTCGAGTGATCATTTGACCTGACTCTTGAACAGCCAGGAACTGGCTCGTTTCATTTACCCGGCGGCGTACGAGCCTTGCAACCAGCCCCAACGGCAGGGCGAGGACGAACGCCAGTCGCCACCACCCGATCTCGAGGGGATCCGAACGTTGCGCCGCGAGTAGTACGGCCGCGACGACCATGCCGACACCGAGGCCGAGAGCCAGCGTGGCTGTATGCCAGGAAGAGAATCGACCGCGTTGCCGGCTGGGTGCTCGTTCAAAGATGAGTACGCCAGCTACGCCTAACTCCCCGCCGGCTGCCAAGCCTTGGGTGGCACGAAGTCCCAGCAGTGTGATCGGCGCGAGCACACCAATGATCGCGTAACCCGGCAGAAATCCAACGGCTGCCGTGGCTCCGGCCATCAGCACCATGATCGGAACGAAAACAGCCCGTCGCCCGCGAAGATCTGCCATCCGGCCGAAAAGCAGCGCGCCAACCCGGCCTGACGATCAACGCAGTGGCGTACACCGCGAAGGCTGCCAGCAGCACAGTCGAAGGGTCCTCGGCCGGGAAGAACACCGGCCCGATGATCGTGGCGAACGCTCCGTACAAGGCGAAGTCGTACCACTGCACTGCGTTGCCCAGGCAGAGCGGCAGGACAGCAGTGGGCGTAACTGACGCTTCCCGCGATTTCTGCCAGGTCCTGGTCGCTGATATGACCGTTAGAGTAGTGCCCCCAAGCTACCGACGGCGAGGGGCCCAGGTCCCGGGATGGCAAACGATGTGGTCGATCCCGATACCTCGATTGAGAAGTTCCTTCAAGATCATCTGCAGCTCTACTGGCTCCGCCGTGACCCGTATGATCGTTCGTTCTTGATCAAGCCGAGCGTTGCAATCCATCTGGCGTACGGTCGACTCGCTCAGCCGACCCGCGATGCGAAATTCATAGTTTCGGGATGACGCGTGTACCTCAAGTGGAGTGATTCCGAGAGAGCGCAGTCGCTCGATAAGTCTGTCCACATCAGCCAAGTCGGCCTCGGCCCGAGACAGGACGGTTGTTGCGGGCGTCGGCTGCACGGTGATTGCCGGGAACTTCGATGTCACAGCGGCTGGGGGCGCACTGTGCAGCATGATCTCGTAGACCATCACCGGATCACACATGGGCCGCTAGGACGTCGCGGCCGGAGTATCCTGCGGAACAGGCTGCCGGAGATATGAGGCCAGTGCCCAGATGATGAGCACATCAACAGCGATCACCAGCAGGGCCCACCACGGCGCGATCGGTAGCCAGACGAAGTTCAGAATCGCCGAGATCGCCGCCGCAAATATGCCGGCGAAGCGCGCCCATGTCTGACCGCGCAGCAGGAAGATGCCAACCACCAGCAACGCCAAGCCGACCAGCAGGTGAAGTACGCCCCAAACGGTGAGGTCAAGGGCGTAGATGTAGTTCGGCAAGACGACGAGCCACTGATCCCTGACGATGCCCGCCAGGCCCTCAAGAGCCTGGAACGCCCCACCTACAATCATGATCACACCAGCGAAGACAGCAACGCCGTGAGCCCACGGGCTAACGGCCTGGGTGCTTGCCATGGTTACGCCTCCATCTGAATCGACAGCTCTCGATGACAGTATGCGTCGCAGGGGGCATCGCTGATCACCCCGTGCGGGTGAAGTGATTACGCGTCAGATGGATCCAGAATTCCGGCATTGACAGATGGGACCTTCATGACCGACGTGTCGATGAATCGGCCGCTCGCAATTTTGCTGGCCATGGCGATGTTCGTTCTCGTGGTCGACACCTCGATCATGAACGTGTCTATTTCAGCGGTGGTCCGTGATCTTGATACAACGGTCAGCGGCGTGCAGTCGGCGATCGCGCTTGAAGCGCTGGTCTCCGCCGCAGGATCGTTTGGGCTGTCCTTCGGCTTGGCCTGTTAACGCTTACCGGACTGCGATGCGAGAATTCGCTGGACAAAGCAATCTGGTCGTCTGGTACGCCCATCTGGCCGTGCAGCCCGGATTACCCGGTCTGGCTGGTGTTTCGTCAAAGAAGACCCGCCATGCCGTACAAAGGGACCTGGATCAGGCACGTATGCGCGACAATCTGGGCTCCTTGAAGAAATTGACTGAGTCAGTCGATGGCCGACTTCGATTCATCAATAAGCCTCCACTTGTCGTGCCTTCTCGGGAATTGTCACTAGATCCCAAAGCGACGGCGGATCTAGCTAGCTGGGTCACGAATGTTTGCATCAGTACAGTGAAAGCTTGCAATCGGACCGTAGGCATTTTATTCACCAGTACAAGTTTGTTGATTTGGCGCGCAAGGTCGTCGGCGTCGGCAGCGTCGGCACGCGGGCGTGGATCATACTGCTGAGTGGTATCGATGATCAAGACCCACTACTGCTCCAAGCCAAAGAGGCAAATGCATCGGTGTTGGAGAACTACACCTCGCCCAGCTCATTCGGTAGCCACGGAGAGCGCGTGGTTAAAGGGCAGCGCCTGATGCAGGCCCACGGCGACGTGCTCTTAGGCTGGCATTACTTTCCTTACAGCTCGCGACCCGACTACTACCTACGTCAACTTCGCGATTGGAAGGGATCCCTCGAGGTAGCCGGACTCGATCCCACCGCTCTTGCCATGTACGCGGGATATTGCGCACGGACTTTGGCGCGCGCCCATGCCCGATCTGGCGATCGGGTGGACATTGCCGCGTATCTCGGCGGCAAGGATGGGTTCGATCAAGCAATTGCCGATTTCTCCGCCGCGTACGCCGACAAAAACGAACGCGACTTCGATCGCCTCGAGAAGGCAGCAGATGCTGGCGACATTCCGGTACAACGGGGATTATGAGTGGTTGACGTCGCCAAGAAATAGCACAGGAACCTAACCTATTCTGACAGCAAGGGTTGCGGCCGTACAATTGCCACCAATCCATTTGGGGACGGTTGGCTGTGGTGCATGAGGTTGGGCGGGATGGGGGCATGCCTGCCCGGCGACCGGTCGACTTCATGCTGGATGCCAAGCTTCGGCCTCCGCCACCGCGGCCTGAGTGGGTTCGAAGAGATCGGCTGATCGAGGAACTGGACAAGGCCTCGCAACGCCCCGTGACCTTGATCGCGGCACCCGCTGGATACGGCAAGAGCACAGCAGTCGCCCAGTGGCTAAGCTCCATGTCCCGTCCGACGAACATTGCCTGGGTGTCGCTGGACACCTCCGACAACGACCCGGTACGCCTGTGGACACACATCGCGACGGCCCTAGACCGCGTAGGTTGCGTCATCGCACGCGACATTGCAGGTTTCGTTGCCTCTGGAAGCCACGACGTACTGACTGCCGTATTGCCCAAGATCATTGCCGGAATGGCGGAATTGGACGCAGGAGTCACACTTTTCATCGATGACTTCCACATTGTCCGCTCGGCTGCGTGTGCTGCTCATATTGATTTCTTGATACAGCATCTGCCCGAGCAGGTTCGACTGGTATTGCTCACCCGGGCCGACCCCACGCTTCGGCTGGGCCGGCTGCGCGCTGCTGGGCAGCTATCGGAAATTCGGGCTGACGACTTGGCATTCGACACAACGGAGGCCGCTTCGCTCCTGACATCTGATGGAGTCCATCTATCGGCTGACTCTGTGGACGAGCTGATGCGTCGGACGGAGGGCTGGCCGGCCGGTCTCTATCTTGCGGCGCTCTCGCTGGTCGGTCGCAATGATCCCAACGATTTCGTCCATCACTTTACCGGCAATAATCGTTTTATCGGTGATTATCTCACCGAGGAAGTGCTAAGCCGGCAGAGTGAGGACGTCCGCAACTTCATCCTTGATATGTCGATCGTTCGACGATTCTCGGCACCGCTGTGCGAATATATGATGGACACCCGCCAAGCCGGTCGTATTATTCGCGAGCTGCAACACACTAATCTTTTTCTTATTCCGCTGGACACTGAAGGGCGCTGGTTCCGTTTCCATCACCTTTTTGGTGCGGTTGCGCGTAACGCACTTGAAACCGAGCGGCCCGAACGAATAGCACTGCTTCACGGCCGTGCCGCGGAATGGTTAAGTGAAAATGGTTATGTCGATGCCGCGGTCGAACATGCGCTGGCCGCCGACGATAGTCATCGCGCAGCCGCGCTCGCACAGGCAAGCTGGATTTCGTATCTCGATTCCGGACTTGCGAGCACCGTGGGCGGCTGGGTTCGAGCATTGAGATCCTCAAGTGCTGCCGAAGACACCAATACGCTGGTCATAGCTGCCTGGATGGCCCCATTGTCCGGTGACATCGAAGAAATGCACCGACTCTTGAAGCAGCTCGACAGTATTTCCGGCGATGGCGTGTTACCGGACGGGACCAGATCGGTCGAGTCCGTCACAGCGCTGATTCGAGGACTGTTTGGTTTCGATGGCCCGGTGGATATGCTGGCCGCCGCCCGTCGAGCGGTTGAGCTAGAGGGCGATGACAACGCGCTGTGGTACGCAACTGCCAAGACTGCGCTCGGTCACGCCAGCTACGTCGCCGGCGACCTGATGGCGGCAGTGGACCTGCTTTCCCGTGGCGCGCACAGCGAGACGGCCCCGGCAATAATCCGGATCCTGGCGTTTTCAATGCTGGCGTTGACCTACGCCGAGCTCGGCCAACTCGAACGCAGCCGCAACGCCGCACGCGAAGCGTTGGAGATTGTGGAGGCTCGAAGTCTGCACGCATTACCTCAAACTTCTATGGCATTCACCGCATTTGGCCAAAGCCAGGCTGCTGACGGCAACCTGGCGGACGCCATGGCGATGCTCGACTACGGACTCACACTGCGCAGGAAGCTCCCCGGACTCAGCCCGTGGCCGACGATGCACCATCTGCTCGTGATGGGCCGAGTCGCGAGCATCAGCGGTGATCTCCCACTGGCACGGCAGCTCCTCGATGAAGCCGCAGTCATGATTCGGCGGTATCCACAAGGTATGGCCGCCATGGTCGCTCGGCTTGATGCCGCTCGGAAGAGCCTGCGGGAGAGCCAGAGCAGCGAACCTCCGCTTGAGCACCTCACCGCACGAGAGATGGACATTTTGCGGATGCTGACTGGATCGCAGAGTCTGGCTCAGATCGCCGCCGAGCTCTATCTCTCACCGAACACCGTGAAGACGCACACCATGTCGCTCTATCGCAAACTCGGAGCGCGGTCTCGTTCCGAAGCAGTCAGGATGGGCCGAGAGCGGCTGTTGATTTAGCTCCGGATCTCACCCGGGTGAGATCGCCCCGCAGGTGAGGACAGGGTCCGCTGATCGGGCTTAGGTGAAGGCACAGCCTCCTCACTGATTGGGCACAGCCGATGACCCAAACCATGCAACAGTTCGTACCGGATTCGTTGCCGGTCGTCATCGCCACGCGTCCCTCGCCCGATGCACTCGTGAGCGCACTGGTCATCCCTCGCATCCTCGCCGGTGTTAGTCCTGACGTTGTTGATCTTGTCGTTACCGAGCCGGAGTTCGGGGAATCCGAGCCGCTCCTTCTTGCCGCGGCAGCTCTAGCTCGTCGGTGGCTGGATATCGCGGAGTCGGCGCTGGTGCGGGCAGGCTCTGAGCTCATCCGTCAGGCCCGTCCGCCGGCTTCACACACGCTCAGCGCTGCCATGATCACCATCGCGCTAGCACGACTGTACGATGACGCGTCCAGCGGCCTTAAACACGTCAGCGACGCTCGGCAGCTCATGATCAAACTCACCGCCGCGGAACGGGCCCTGGCGCCTCAGCTGCCCTTGATGATCGATTACTACGCTGCCGGCTTTGAACTTTCCCTCGGCAATTTCAACACCGCCCGATGGACCTTGGAGCGGGCGGCCGGACGCCTTGGGCAGTGGGTCGATGGTGATGCTGATCATGTGGAGCGGCGGGTTCGGGCCGATTGTGCGGGGCAGCTGTCATGGCTGGATGCATTCTCGGGTGAACTGCGCCGGGCGACACGTTATGCCGGCTCTCTGCTGACCGACCGCAGGGCTGACACCGGCGAGAGTGGCGTGAAGTTCGCACAACTGGCGACGGCGTGGATGCATCTGGAACGCGGCGAGTTCGAAGAGGCCGGGCAGCGTCTTGATCATGCACTGAGTACGGCTTCGGAGATTGATGATCCGCTGCTCGCGGCGGCTGAACAGCTGACCCAGGTACGACTGGCCATCCTTACCGGTGAACCGGAGACGGCGCTGCGGATGCTGCGGCGGCCAACAGAGGTGATCGATTCGGAGCCATCGAGCCAGTGGTTTTCCGATCAGTTCCAGATCGCCGCGGCTGAGGCCTGGTTGGCGGCCGGCGAAATCGATCAAGCGCTGGCCACCCTTGTCCCCGAGCCCGAGCTGGCCGCGGCTGAAGCCAAGTTGCTCATGGTCAGGGCGCTGCGATTGGGAGGCCGGTTCCGAGAGGCAACGGAGGTACTGGCGCGCGTACCGTCGGATCCTGTTGCGCTTCCGCTGATCAGTCAGGTAGGGCTTTGGCTGCTTCAGGCTGAGGTGGCTGCCGAGCAGAGCCACTATGACCGTGCCGACGCGCTGGTGGACCGGGCGTTGCGGGCCGCGGCGCGGGAGCAGCTGCGAGCAACCGTCGCGTCCGCAGGCAGATGGCTCCGACCCTTTGTCGCGCAGGAGCCGGGGCTCTCGCGTCGATACTCGGCGTTTCTGGCCTCCACCCCTGTGTTTGCCATTCCGAGTGTCCAGCTCAGTACGCGATGGGCCGACTCCTGGGATCAAATATGTGCCGTGCCGCTGACGAGGCGCGAAACTCAGGTGCTGCAGCGGCTAGCGGAGTATTGCTCCAACGAGGAGATCGCGGCGGATCTCGTGCTGTCCTTGAACACGGTCAAGACCCATATGCGGTCGCTGTTCCAGAAGTTGTCGGTCACCAAGCGAGCCGACGCCGTACGCCGTGGGCGCGCACTTGGCCTGTGCTGAGCTTGTTGATATGCGCCCTGAGCCTGTCGATATGCGCCCTGAGCCTGTCGAAGGGCCTTAACGCTCGCGCTTCGACAAGCTCAGCGCGCAACAGCGCTCACATGGCGAGCGCTTCGTACACCTCCACCGTGCCGCCGGACTGCACGACCGGACACCCGCGAGCTTTGTCCGCTGCGTCCGTCAAAGAGTCGGCGTTGATGATCGAATAGCCGCCCAGCTTTGATGTGCCGCCGTTGCTGCTGCCACCGTTGCTCACCGTCGTACCGGCTCCGAACGGATTGCCGATGTCAGCGACGGAATCGCCAAGGGTGCCGAACCACGTCGTCCACTCCTGCATCGCCGCTTCCTGAGCTTCGGGCGTCTCCGCCATCTGGCCGCCGGTGTACAGGTACAGGAACTTCGCCATTGTGTCCTCCTAGTTGACTGATCGGCCAGCTCCGTGCTGGTCCGATGCGAAATGGCATCACCACTACGACGTACGAGCCACGACGAAATCGACACTGGCATTCAGATGGATGGGACACCCAGGCTGATGGAGCACAATCGAGCCGTGCAGAGCCAGCTCGACCTGACCGACTTATCCACCGCGATCAGGTCGGAATATGTGCGGATCTTCACCGAACGACGCGATGACTTGATAGCGGTGGGCTTCAACGCCCTGCTCGTCACGATTTGCTGGTTTTTGTTGCCGGACAAGATCGTGAACTGGCTGTTCACGCTGCATGGCCCCTTGGCCTTCCCGTACTTCTTGGAGATGTGGATGCTCGGCGACACGCCGGCGACCAATGTGGCGGGCCGCGACGCCGTACGAGCTGCCCAGCAGTTGCGCGACCCGGCCGCCCTGCGCCTCTGGCTGCGAGCGAAACACATCGTGTTGTGGTCCTTTGTCGGGCCGATAGGCGCCATCGTGGCGATCGTGATCGGACTGGTGCAGCACACGTACGCGAATGCTGCGGCGGCCGCCATTGTCCTGCTGCTCCTGCCGCTCGGTGTGCTAAGCGTCGCCGCATGGGTCGGCATCTGGATGCCCTATCACCCGCAGCGGTTGCTGTGGCGTTGGCGGCACCGTTCCGACTGGCGGGCGGCGCTGGTTCGGTGGCTCGCCCTGGTCTTGGTGCCTTTTCTCATCGTTCCGGCAATCTCGGTCGTGCTGCTGACACCTGGCTTGATCATCTGGATCATCGCCCATCAGGGCTACCCACCCCATCAGATGGCTTCAGCTGGTCTTTGGCTCGGTACGGTCGTTTCGGTTGCGGTGAGCGTGACGACCTTTGCTTGGGCGCCTGGCGTAGCCGCCAAGATAGCCCGCCGGCGCTCCGAGCGGTTGCATAGCTATCTCGCCAATCCCGAGCATGGTTAGCGGCCCTCATCACTGCTTCGTGCTTCCGATGCTCACGAGGCGAAAAAATCACCCTCTAAGAGTGAGGCGCCCGCAACTCCCATCCACCATGCTGTAACCTCGATCGCCCTCATCGGCTGCGCCGGTGATTCACAAATAGAGAGGACACATTCGGAAATGGCGACACTGACCGCCTGGGCCTTCAACACTGTTGACGGTGCTGAGCAGGCGAGCCAAAGACTGCAATCATTGCAGTCCCAAGAGTTGATCAAGGTCCAGGACGCTGCCGTCGTCTCCTGGGAGGAAGGGAAGAAGAAGCCCAAGACGCGTCAACTGAGCAACATGACGGCAGCCGGGGCGCTGGGCGGCACGTTCTGGGGCATGCTGTTCGGATTGATCTTCTTCGTACCGCTGCTCGGTGCCGCGATCGGTGCCGGGATCGGTGCCCTCGCTGGCTCGATGACCGACGTCGGTATCTCTGACTCCTTTATCAACAGCGTGAAGCAGCGGGTGACGCCTGGCACGTCGGCGCTATTCGTACTGAGCTCCGATGCGGTCATGGATCGGATCAAAGATGCCTTCAAGGACATCAACGCTGAACTGATCGCCAGCAACCTCACGGCCGATCAAGAGGCCAAGCTGCGCGAGGTCTTCGCCGACGAGTGATCATCTGGGCTTCTCCCTAAGTGGACGAAGCCGTCGATCAGTAAGTGCTGGATAGTCGCGCCCCCCGGGCAATGGAGCGCGTCACTATCCAGCACTTTCTGTGCAATCTCAGGAGATTGCGGATAATCCGGCAGCGACGGCAAAGCCCAGTACGGCAGCCAGGCCGGCGCCAACGCTGGCCTTCTCCTTCGCTTCCGGAATCATCGATCCGACCAACATCACGAGAAGTGCGCCCGCTGCAAAGCCATCGACCCCGCCGGTGAAGCGGTCACCGACCAGACGAGAGACGCCGTAGCCGGCAATCGTGGCCAGGGTGCACACCATGGTGACGATCGTCCAGCCGAGGACGATCGTCCGCGAGCTCCTTCCCGCTGACCTCATGTCGGTGGCCGAGCCGATCGACTCAGGCAAATTCGACACGAAGATCGCGACCAGCAACGCGATGCTTACTCCCTCACCGGTGGCGAGCCCAATGCCCAGCACCGTCTGTTCCGGTATCCCGTCTAGGAGGGCGCCCAATAACAAGGGCAAACCAGCGGCGCGCCCACCCGACCGACCACCCATCCGTTCCACGACACGGTCGCCAAGGAAGAAGGCGAGTGCGCCTGCGGCCAGTCCTAAGGCAACCGGACCGCCGCCAGCGGCTCTCAGTCCCTCTTCGATCAGCTCGAATGAGACAGCCGAAATGAGTGCTCCGGCGCCGAAGCCGAGAACCGCCCCGATCAGTCGGTTATCCCATCGCCGAGCCACTCCAAGCAATGCTCCAATGACCAGGGATGAGGCTGCGACGGCGCCCCACAACAGCGCGGACAACACCCCGCGACGATATCCAAGCCGACTTGTCAGCGTCGGTGGTTGCTATGACGACCACTCATGCTGACAAGTCGGTGATCATGTGGTGGATTCACGCACCGCACACCGGAAGCCGATGTGGCTCATGCCCGTGTCGATCATCTGCGGCCTCCGGGCAGCGGGCCGGTATCGCAAGCAATAGCTGTCGGCACAGAGGTAGGAGCCGCCCTTGATCACCTTGCGAGGCACCCGGAACTGCGGTTGCCGCCGGTCGTAGCTGTCGTCGACCGCTCCGCCGCGAGGATTACGCGGAATGCAGCAGGGCTTATCAACCTCGTCGGTGTGGCGGTCGGTGTACCAGTCCGCAGTCCAATCCCAGACGTTGCCGGCCATGTCGTAGAGCCCGTACGCGTTCGGCGGGAACGATCCGACCGGCGTGGTCGCGCCGTAACCACTGGCGGGCCGCCACGGGAAATCGCCATGCCAGAAGTTGGCGAGGTTGTCGTTGCCCGGTTCGGAATGATCACCCCACGTGAAGATCATTTGATCAAGTCCACCGCGCGCAGCGGCTTCCCACTCGGCCTCACTCGGTAGGCTCCGGCCGCCCCAGCTCGCGTACGCCTCCGCGTCGTCATAGGCCACATGGACAACCGGATGATCTTCACGTCCTTTGATGGATGACCCGCCGCCCTCCGGATGCCGCCACGACGCGCCGGGCGTCCAGGTCCACCACAGGTTGAGATGGCGGAAATTCACCGGACCCGCCGTCTTGGTGAACACCATCGACCCAGGTTGCAGGTTCTCCGCCGGCGCACCAGGAAAGTCAGCCGGGTCGAGTGGTCGTTCAGCGACCGTTCGATAGCCGGTCGCGTCGACGAACGCTTCGAACTGAGCGTTGGTCACCTGATGCGCTTCGATCCAGAAACCGTCCACGCTGACCCGATGGACCGGACCCTCCTCGGGGTAATGCCGATCAGAGCCCATCGCATAGGTCTGAGCAGGAATCCACTCGAGATCGTCGCTCATGTGGCGTCAGTAAATACGGTGTTCCAGTCGTTCTTGATGCTCACCACCGTCCAATTGTGGCGGTCGGCCATCTCCAACGCCTGCTCGGCGCCGGCGGTGTAGTCGAATTCGCGCTCAGCGTCGTCGTGCAGCAACACAAGCCGGAGCGAAGGTGTCGACGGTGTTGTCGAAAACTCCAGCATGGGTACGTCGCCATTGGAGTTGCCAAACGCGAATATGGGGCGGCGTCCGATTCTGCTCCAAATCCGGATCGGCTTCTCTGGGCCGTCATCAAAGAAGTCCATCGCACCCTTGTACAGCAGCAACGAGTCGCCGCCCTCGGAGGAGTAGGTGAGCCCGAGAGCGCTGCCAATGATTCGCTCTGGCGGGATGCCATACAGATCTTGGGCAACGGGACGCATGAAGTCACGATCGCCTCCGGACGCGACGTAGGTCACGAAGCTATTGACCTCCAGATAGCGCATCAGCTCAACCATCGGCGCATAGCCGCAGCTGCGGTATGGCCGCTTCAGCCCTGGATTGTCGGCTTCGTTGAAGAACGCCTTCACTCGCCGGTCGTAATCTTCGACGGTCACCGCCTCGAAGGCCTTGGGCACCGCGACCATCAATAACTTCATGTCGTTGTCGTCACCGTTGTAGTGCTTTACGACTGCTTCCTCTAGCCAGCGCAGATCACCAAGGTAGGCGGCCTGATTTGGCTGCTGGGTGCGTAAGGACGGATCGCTCTCGGCCATTTCGCGAAACCGGCGGATGGTGAAGTCAAGCTGGATGACCAGCGGCTTCTCGGTCCATAGCGTTCCGTCGTTGTCGAAGACGGCGACGCGGGCGGCGGGCTCGACATAATCGGGCCCGCCGTCTGCGGTCACCCTCCCGACGAAATCGGTGATCGCCGACCTGGTCGTACCGTCGCGCCAGCTCGGTAGCTGGGAATCCACGTCAATCAGCCGCAATGAGCGAATTCAGCTTCTCGATGGCCTGGTCGATGCTGAAGGTTGCCGGTTTCTGCCGGGGCGGGAACTCCTTGAACGACTCCAGGAAGTTCGCCGTGATGGCGTTCGCATAGAAGATCAGGAAAACGCGGCGGATCATCCAGTCGTAATAGGTGTTCGAGGTGATGTCCGCCCGTTCAAAGGGGTCCGTGCGCAGGTTGAACAGCTTGGGTACCCGCAGCGGAGTGAACGGCTCGGCCCAGATCCGCAGTGTGCCAGGCGCCCGCTGCTCCATAAAGACGACCTTCCAATTGCCGGCACGGATGGCGAGGCAGTCACCGTCGTCGGAGAAGTAGATCATTCCCTTGCGCGGGCTCGTCTCCTCCTCCCCGGTGAGATAAGGCAGCAGGTTGTAGCCGTCAATGTGGACTTTGAAGGCTTTATCGCCGGCGTTGTGGCCGGCCTTGAGCTTCTCGACGATCTCTGGCTCGCCCGCCGCCGCAAGGAAGGTCGGAAGCCAGTCATGATGCTGGACGATCTCGTTCGACACCACCCCAGCGGGGATGTGGCCCGGCCAGCGCACTACCTCGGGGATCCGGAACGCGCCCTCCCAGTTGGTGTTCTTTTCACTGCGGAAAGGCGTCGTACCCGCATCTGGCCAGGTGTTTTGATGAGGACCGTTGTCGGTGGAATACACCACGATGGTGTCCTCGGCGATGTTTAACTCGTCGAGCAGATCGAGCAACTGACCAACGTTCTTGTCGTGATCGATCATGGTGTCGTGGTACGGGGACTGCCAGCGGCCCGCGTGTCCCACACTTTCCGACTTGGTGTGGGTAAACACGTGCATGTGGGTCATGTTCATCCACACGAAGAACGGCGTTCCGGCCTCGTGCTGACGGCGTATGAAGTCCATACACGCTTCGGTCGTCTCGTCGTCGATGGTCTCCATCCGCTTCTGGTTGAGTGGTCCGGTGTCCTCGATCCGTTGCCTGCCCACCGGGCCGTACTGCGGATCTGCTTCGCCGCTGTCCTCCTCCGCCGCCCAGCAGCGCAGCACGCCGCGCGGGTGCGCCAGTGCGTAGAGCCGAGGAAATTCCTCCTCGCTCGGATAGTCGGGGTTTTCCGGCTCTTCCTCCGCGTTCAGGTGGTAGAGATTGCCGAAGAACTCGTCAAATCCATGCGCGGTCGGCAGGAACTTGTTGAGGTCGCCGAGATGGTTCTTCCCAAACTGACCGGTGGCGTAACCCAGCGGTTTCAGTAGTTCGGCGATGGTCGGATCCTCGGCCTGCAGGCCGTATCGGCTCCCGGCACACCCACTTTGCTCATCCCGGTGCGGTACACGCTCTGCCCGGTGATGAAGGAGGACCGCCCGGCGGTGCAACTCTGCTCCCCGTACGAGTCGGTGAAGCGCATTCCCTCATCGGCGATGCGGTCGATGTTGGGCGTACGGTAGCCCATCAATCCATCGCTGTAACAGCTCAGATTGGTGATTCCGATGTCGTCTCCCCAGATCACCAAAATATTCGGCTTGGAGTCGGGCATGGCGGACCCACCTTCTGTCGCTGAGGAGAGTGACCTGCCCAGGCTCGCGTAGTTTTTGATCACCGAGCATCACCCTGTGGGGGTGAACCGTTCAGCTGAGCGCCGGCGCGGGCTCTGCCGCCGCGATCTCGAGGACCGCTGGACGATTCACCCGGCGAGGGTGATGCAGCGGCGCCTCACTCGCACCGATACTACTGATCAACTTGGGACTTGATCAGAAGGAGACGGAGATGGCAGTCGACACATTTATGGCGTACGTCGGTGTGTATCCCAGCGTCGAACAAGCTGAGGGCGACTACCAGCTGATCAAGGATCTGCACACCAAGGCCGGCCTGATGGACGCCTACGACGCCGCAGTGATCGAGAAGCGAACCGACGGCAAAGTGCGGATCACCAAGAAGCATGAGACGCCAACGCGGGTCGGCGGGGTGCTGGGCGGCGGCGTCGGCTTGGCGACTGGGCTTGTCGTGGCGTTGTTCCCCTTTGCCGCAATTGGCGGCGGGCTGCTCGCCGCAACGACTGCCGGCGGGGCGATCCTCGGCGCAGTCAGCGGTCACGCAGCGGCCGGGATGAGCCGCAGCGACCTCAAGGAGCTCGGCGAATACCTCGACGAAGGCCAGGCTGGGCTTGTCGTGGTCGGCGTCCAGACGATGGAAGACGACATCATGCAAGCGATGAACAGTGCCGACAAGGTCGAAACCAAGGAACTCAAGGCGGATACCTCGCAGATCGAGCAGGACGCAAAAGCGGCTGGCGGCGAACAGGCTGCGGAAGACGCCGACACCGAGGACTAGGGCCGGCCCTTCCCAACAAGTGGTCAAACTCGACTTTGCTGAATCGATTAGGGCTTTCGTTTGCGACCATTTCGCTGAAAAAAGTCGACCAGTGAAAAAGCTCACCCGCGACGGGTGATGACCTGCGTGGCCTGGCTGCGGGATGGTGACATCGTGACGGCAATGTCGGATGATGCAGCCCTAAGCGCCGAGGAGCGTGCCGAGCTCGACCGGCTGCGTGCTGAAGTAGCTAATCTTCGCAGCCAAGTCGCCACCGCACCAGCTGCGCCCGTACCACCACCTGTTGTGGCAGCTAGGCCACCTCGCCAACGCTGGCGCTCGGTGGTCGCCACCTTCTTGATCGTGATCGGTTGCATTTTGGCGCCGCTCTCGGTGGTTGCCGTGTGGGCGAAGAACCAGGTCACCGATACCGACCGCTACGTCACGACAGTGGCACCGCTCGCCCGCGATCCAGCCATTCAGGCCGCGGTCACGGACAAGATCACGGCGGAGATTTTCGCGCGCCTCGATGTCAAGGCAATCACCAATCAAGCTGTTGATGCCCTCGCCAATCGCGGGCTGCCTCCACTTGTCGCGAACCAACTGCATGCTCTTGCCGGACCGCTGTCCAGCGGTGTGGAGAGCTTCGTACATACCGAAGTTGGAAAAGTGGTAGCCAGTGATGCGTTTGCAGACGCGTGGGTGACCGCGAACCGTGAAGCACACCAGGCACTCGTCGCCGGCCTCACCGGCCAGACTGGTGAGGGCGTCACAATCGCGAACAACACCGTAAGCATCAACCTCGGCCCGTTCATCCAGGTGGTCAAGCAACGATTGGTCGACAGAGGATTCGACCTAGCGAACCAGATTCCTGACATCAACCCTTCGTTCACGATCTTGCAGTCAGACCTGATCGGCAGGGCTCAGGGTGCTTTCAGCCTGCTCAATACGATTGGGATCTGGTTGCCGGTGATTGCTTTGATCTTGCTAGCGATCGGTGTCTACGTCGCCAAAGACCATCGCCGGGCGGTGCTGGGCGTCGGCCTGGGACTGGCCGCCGGCATGCTGGCGCTGGGAGTCGGGCTCTTGGCCTTCCGCACGATCTATCTCAATGCGCTACCACTGGGCATCTTGGACCGGAGTGCGGCAGCCTCGTTCTACGACACTCTGGTGCGCTTCCTCCGGCTCGGACTGCGTACAGTACTGGTCTTTGGTCTCGTGCTCGCCTTGGCAGGGTTCTTCACCGGCCGCTCGACCACGGCCGTACGGGCTCGGGGGGGCCTGAGTAGGGGCATTGGCTACCTGCGAGGCGGCGCCGAAAAGGCGGGCTTGCGTACCGGACCTGTCGGTTCCTGGGTCTATACCTACAAGCGAGTGCTGCGCATCGCCGTACTCGGGATCGCGGCGTTGGTGCTGGTCTTCTGGGATCGCCCGACCGGGAAAGTGATCATCGTCTTGGCGCTCTGCGTGCTTGTGGTGCTGGCGATCATCGAGTTCCTTGGTCGGCCACCGAGTCCGGTGGCCGAAGTTCAGGCGGTACAGGAGACAGAGGTGGTTGGGCCCGGGGCCGAGGTGGTAGGGACGGGAGTTGCCGAGCCGGAAATCGCTGTGGTGGATGTGAACGCCCCACCGCGCGATACCAATGAAGCGGTCACAACCGTCGATCCTCAAAGATCACCCCTCAAGAGTGATGTCTGACATGGCCCACCGAGAGCACTGTGCCGTTATCGACCAACGTGTGTGAGTGAGCTCGTGGAGGCCACATGTCACTGAGAACCTCGATCGGAATCAACCAGAACCCACGGTCATGAACGGGGGCGCTGCAGTGCGCCTTACCTACGAGATCCGCGTACGCGGTGAGTTGACCGATGCGCTTCTTGCAGCGCTGGAACCTCTGGGGCTTCACGTCGAGCGGTTCTCCAATGGCCCGATTCTGGTCGGAGTCTTTCGCGATCAAGCCGAGCTTCATGGTGCCCTGCAAGCAATGCAGGATCTAGGCGTCGAGCTGATGGAAATCCGGCAGAGGGCAGGGTGGACGTGAAATAGAACCGCCTCTACGATGGAACACGGCACGTTTTCGGGGATCGACGCGCTGATCACTGCCGTGGCGTGGTCAGGTGCCCCGGCCTAGGAAGTCCCTGACAATAGGCGGACGACCTTCCGGCGGAAGGATGACGATCTCTCACAGCGGCGTAATCACTCGTCGTAGGTTCCTTCACCTCGCTGAAGGCGCCGGTCAACCCATCACGCTCGTATCCGCTCCGGCCGGCTATGGCAAGACGACGCTGCTGCGGCAATGGACCTCAGATACAGGACCGGTCGTCCGCCTTGACCCGGCAGAGATCACCGATCAGTGGCAGCTGTGGCAGCAGGTCAGTGAAGCGCTCAGTCTGTCGGTAGTCACCGTGATCATCGATGACCTGCACCTGCTGGAACGCGACCGCAGCGGCGGGCCACTCCGCAACGCGCTGCGTCGGGCCAGCCCAACTCGACGTCTGGTGATCGCGACGCGGAGTGATCCGATCCTTGCGCTCCACGAAGCTCGGCTGGCCGGAAAGGTACGGGAAATCCGCGCCGATCAGCTGGCGTTTGACGAAGATGAAACGCGGCGGTTCCTGGCGGCGAACGACGTTGCGGTCAGTGCCGAGCAGGCGTACGCGCTATGGATACACACTGAAGGCTGGCCGGCCGGACTCCGGCTCTCCACTACCCCGCTGTCCCGAGGCCCCCACACCGACGAAGCGTTTTCCACGCTGCTGCAAGGCGACAGTGCGGTGGGCAGCTACTTGATGGGCCAGGCACTGGCGTACACGGCTGATGATCTTCGGAAGTTTCTGCTGCAGACCTCGGTCAGCGAATTCCTCGACGCCGAATTGGCTGAGAAGCTCACCGGCCGTTCTGACAGTGCGCTGCTGCTGGAACGAGCGCGCGTGCAGCCCGGTTTTTTGCACCGGCTTCCCGAAGGGCGCTGGCCCTATCGCTACCACCCGATGTTCCGGGCCTTGCTGCTCGCCGAACTGATGGGTCGGGAGTCCGGCGAGGTCCGGCGGTTGTCCGCACTGGCGGCCGAGTGGTTCGCCAGCCACGGCGAACATATGCGCGCAGCGCCTCTAGCCATACAGGGTCAGTCGTGGGAGGTGCTGGCTGAATCGATTCTGGCCGGCTCATGCGTGGCGCTCGCGACCGGCGATCGGAGCTGGGTCCGGCAGGCATTGGCGGGCCTGCCTGATTCCGACCTCGAAGCGGATTTGAGCGTGCGCCTGGCCGTGATCTTGCTCATGCTCGGTACCGGCGCTCGGAGGGACGCCTTGGTAGCAGCGGACGCCATAGCTGATCAGGCGCATCCGGCAGCCACCCGGATGGAATCCCAGGTGATCACCTTCTTGACAGCCTGGTCGCTCGCTCAGCGGGGCGAGACAGCAACGGCTGCATCCATCCTGGAGGCGGATCCGGGACGCGAGGTGGCACGTGGCTCCTCCGCCGGGTACAGAGGGCTCAGAGCGGCCAGACAGCAATTGCACGCAGCGTGCCTCTTCGTCGAGAGTGCCGGCTCCGGCGGAGTCGACGCGATGCGGAACAAATTGCACACCTCCGGGAGCGACACGTACCCATTGATGCGGCTTGGTGATCTTGAAATTCGCACCTGGGCTGCCATCGTCGCGGGTGATCTTCGCTCGGCTCGGCAGCATCTCAATCGGGCCTCGGCGCTGCTGGACCAGGAGGGCGCTCGAGGCGTTTTCGATCCCTCAGCGACAACGGCCTTTGCTTGGCTTTGGCTCGAGATGGAAACGGGCGAGCATCGTCCGGCGCAAACCGATCATGATGGGGAAAGACCGGTCAGGTCAGCCTTCCCGCAACTAGTCACCGACGCGCTGGAAACGATCACTGATGCGCGGCTCCGCCTTACCCGGGACAGCGACTGGCTGGGCAGTGCCGTGCTGCTCGATGATCTTGCAGCGGCAAATTCCAACCTGCAGCACTGGTCGACGATCCGATCCTTGTGGGCAATCACACGTATCGAGGCCTACCTGGCATCGGGTGAGTTCTCTCAAGCGCTAGACCTAACACTTGACCCGTCGATCGGACTTCGGGACGGCACGCGGAACCAGTCGTATTTCTGGGCGTGGGTGATGCAGCGGACCGCCTTGGATCCACGGGCGGGCGTCTTGGAGATGGATCCCGAGTTGCTGATCAGCAATCTGCCGCTTGAGTCGGCGCTTCTTCCGGGCCGCTCGGAGGCTTTGCGGGTACGTCTGCTGCTCGGTGCGGCGAGCCTTGCGCTGCGGTCTGAGATGCCGGAGCGAGCCTCGCACTACCTCCGACTTGCCTTACAGAGCACCGAGGCGCACGGCTGGCGTCGCCCGTACGTGGAAATCGCGGCGGCGATTGGCCCGGTGCTGGAAGCCGAACGGCGCCGCATTACCTCTTATGGGGAGCAGGTGATCGAGCTTCTGAACTACCTACGCCGGCAACCGGCGTACGGCGGTCAGTTACCTGATCCGCTCTCAGTACGCGAGCTGGAGATCCTGCAATACCTACCGACTCCGCTTGATCAACGCGAGCTCTGCTCGGCGTTGTTCATCTCCAGAAACACCTTGAAGACCCACCTGCGCTCGACGTACCGCAAGCTGGGCGTTCAGACGCGCCGTGAAGCGGTGCTACGCGCGGAGCGGCTCGGAATCCTCTAAGTCGTCGGCGCGCTCCGGTCGCGATTCTCGTCAGGCTCGGCGGAAGCGGTGGCAGCGCCCGGCTCGGCGGAAGCGGTGGCAGCGCCCGGCTCGGCGGAAGCGGTGGCAGCGCCCGGCTCGACGGCGGCAGCAGGTGCAGTCGGCTCGGGCAACACCACGCCAGCTTTGGCAGCCGGGACCGCCCCCTTCTTACTCTTCGGTTCTCCGCTGGACAACAAAGGCGCGACCCAGTCATGTTCGGGATCAACGTCAACCAGCAGGGACTTGACGAGCAGGCTGAGCGGAATGGCAAGAAATGCGCCAGCTGCCCCTAGGATGGTGGCCCAGACGATCAAGGAAAGGAAACTCAGCGTCGCCGAAAGGCCTACCGTCGAGCCGACGACCCGCGGCTGAATGATCGTCTGGATGACGAAGTTGAGCACGGAATAGACGATGACGACGATAACCGCGGTCACCACATCGTGATCGAGTAGCGCAATAATTGTCGGCGGCACGAGTCCGATGATGAATCCGATGTTCGGGATGTAGTTGGTAATGAATGCCAGCAGTCCCCAAAGCCACGCATAACGAATATCGAGAATCCAGAGTGCTACCACGTCGCACGTGGCGACAATCACGCCGAAGATGGTTGCTACCGCCAGATATTGTCGAGAGCCATGAGCGAACTGCCCAAAGGCCGCTGCAAGGTTCCTTCCGCGTGGCGTAATGCGGTCGAGCTTGGAGGCGAAGTCTCCCGCATCGGCAACAGTGAAGAACAGCAGCACAATAAGAAAGACGATGTCGCTCAAGACGCCGGCGATGCCGCCGATTAGGCTGCTCGCAAGCCCCACCAACCTGCTTGGGCTGAGCTCGTTGACGATTGACTGCAGCTTCTCTTGGCTTACCCCTAGCGATTGTAGAAATCCGGAAGCCTCCCGGAGAAATGCCTGGAATTGTGGTGCGTAGTCCTGGAGCAGGGATGCGAACTGAATACCTGAGATAACCAAGATGAAGAAAAGCCCGGCGACGATTCCGTATACGGCGAGCAAACTGAGAATGACACCTATCCAGGCGGGCCATCGGTGGCGGTCGGCAAAACGTCTTACTGGGTGAACGGCGATCGAAAGAACCAACGCCAAGAACACCGGACCGAGAATGTTCGAAAATTGCCTCAGCCCGAGGGCTGCCACCAACGCGGCCGCCATCCCGAGCAGGATGATTAATCCGCGGGGCAACGAATACTGTACGGTGCCGTCGATCTCCGAGCTCATGGCATGAGGTTAGGGGACTTGCCCGGCCCGCGAATCATCCTTCATGGGCGAGTGCATGCCAACTTTTCTTGTGATTAGGCTCGCGGACTATGACCAACAGCGACATCGCCCGCACGATCCTGGACGCCAGCCGCTACGTGGTACTTGCGACCGCGGACACGGATGGTGTGCCGTGGGCCTCGCCGGTCTGGTTCGCGACGGAGGGCTACCAGCAGCTGTATTGGGTGTCCCATCCAGGCGCGCGCCACTCCCAGAACATTGCCGTGCGGCCGCGGATTGCCATGGTCGTATTCGACTCAACAATCCCGCCCGGTACTGGACAGGGGGTGTACATGACCGCTGACGCTGAGCAGGTGACTGAGCCGGCCCATCTCGAGCACGGCATCCGCGTGTTTTCGCGCGTGTCATTAAGCCAAGGAGGCGACGAGTTCGAGCTTGACCAAGTTACGGGCAAATCGCGACTGCGGTTGTATCGAGCCAAGGTTCAGGAGTATTCGATTCTCGATCCGGAGAGTCCCTTCGACGTTCGCGTCGACGTCAGGCCTTGACCGCCACGCAGCGGATCGCCCGGAACTGACTTGTAGTGTGTGACTCGGTGTGCCGGGAAGGCTGGTCGGCAGATCGGTCCACGCATCGAAAGACTCCGCCGAGGAGCAGCACATGTCCGAGACGGCCCGGTTCGCTCTGATCATTACGCTGACCAGCGCCATTGCCCTTGCGGCCGTGTTGGTCAATCGGTTGTCGGCGCGGCTGAGGCTACCGGCGCCGGTCTGGATGCTAGCGGCCGCCGCAATCGGCGTGTTCCTGCTGCCAGAGGTCCCGTCGCCGCGCGACGAGACGGTGCAGCAGATCGTGTCGGTGGCCCTCGTCTTGATCTTGTTCAACGGCGGCCGGCATATCGGCTGGTCGCGGCTCCGGCCGGCTCTCGGATTGATCATCGTCGTGGGCGTAGTGGGCACCTTCTTGACCGCCGCCGCAGGTGGAGTCCTGATGCATGCCGCATTCGGCTTGGCCTGGTACGTCGCCTTGCTGGTGGCGACGGCGGTATCACCGACCGATCCGGCGGTGGTGTTCTCGGTACTCGGGCAGCAAGAGATCGCTGGACGTAGCGGCACCATTCTGGAGGGCGAATCCGGAGCGAATGACCCCGTCGGCATTGCATTGATGGGTGGATTGCTGGCTGTGGGCGGAGTCAGTGGAGTCGCCTTCGGGCGCGTCGCCGTTGACTTCCTGCTGCAGATGACGATCGGTGTGATCGCTGGTGTTGCCGGCGGGATGGTTCTGCTCTGGTTTATGCGCCGGGTCTCCCTGCCTAGTGAGGCGTTGTATCCGCTGCGGACTCTGGTGAGTGTGCTGCTGCTGTACGGCGCGACAACGCTGCTGCACGGATCGGGTTTCCTGGCTGTCTTCGTGGCGGGCATTGTCATTGGGGGTCGCCGTGCTCCCTATCAACGTGAGGTCGAGCGATTTCACGCGGCGCTGGCAGGGCTGGCCGAGATCGTGGCCTTCGTGGTCCTCGGACTCACCATCGACCTGAATGTCTTGGCGCGGATGGATGTGTGGCTGCCGGGGCTCATTCTTGGCATTGCCCTCGCCATCGTCATTCGGCCGCTTGTCGTCGGACTCTGCCTCCTTCCTGCACAGCTTGATCGTGGCGAGCGTCTGTTCGTGCTGTTCGCCGGGCTCAAGGGGGCAGTACCGATCTTGCTCGGCGACCTGCTGCTCACCGGCAACGTGCCTGATGCGGAGCGGCTTTACGGCATCGTCGTCGTGGTGGTGATCTTCTCGGTTGTCGTGCAGGGCAGCCTGGTCCCCGCCGCAGCGCGCTGGTTGGGCGTACCGATGCAGCCCGTACGGCTTGAGCCCTGGACGGTCGGCGCACGTCTGGCGGCCGAGCCGGAGACGGCGCATCAGGTCAGCGTCGCGGCGGGCGCTGCCGTTGATGGCCGAACCGTTGAGGAGGTCGCCGAGCTGGCAGGCAGTATCTGGATCAGCATCGTCGTACGAGGTGGGCTGCTGGTGCCCGTACGCGGAGATACTCAGCTACAAGCAGATGATGTGGTGACGCTGCTCATCGACGGGAACCTGAGCGAGGACGTTACTGACTCTGTTCACCCAGCCCAGTCCTTGACGCCGACTTGTCAGCGTTAGTGAGTCAGGATTCGCCGAAGCGGGTGACGGGATCGGTGGCTTCGGCCCACAGCTCTGCCTCGGCTGCGGTTCGGCGAGATTTGCGGCGTACGTACCAGAACGCGCCTCCGGCAACGGCCCCGACGGCGAGCACCACCTTCCATTTCACGCGGTCAACATTAGCGGCCGCGTTCGATGGCTCGCTGCACTCGCGACGGATGCTCAGATTTGGCCGGTACGGTGTCGGTCTATGAGGCGACTCCCGGGGGCACTCGCCGGCCTCGTACTCGTTCTGGCTGCATGCGGCGTATCACCCGCAAGTCAGCCGCAGCCAGGTCTCACTCCGGGAACCGAAGGGGCCGAATCCGCGGCCGTTGGATCCGCGAACTCCGCCGGCACCCCGGCTCCTGACGGGACCGCCGGAACTCCCGGCGACGTGTCGCATGAGCAGCAATTCACGTTCGACGACGTTGCCGAGTTCGACGACGGACTGCTGATCGAGATTGCCGGCACGGTTGCTGACAAAGCCAGCAAGACCGATCGGGGTGCCGAGGCCACCGACGGCCAGATCGTGATCGCCTCGATCCGCATCGAGAACAACACGAAGAAGTCCTACGACGCCCGGAACGCCTTGATCGGCGCCAGGTACGGCGAAGGTCAGGATGCGCAGATCATCGTCGACAAGACCGACGAGCTGAAAAGCGGCTTCACCGGAAAGATCAAGGCCAAGGATGAGGGCATCGCGACTGTCGGATTCGCCGTTCCGTGGAAGGAGCTGAAGAAGGTGACCATCGTCGTCGACCCGAATGATGATGTGCACGAGGCGATCAGCTTCACTGGCCGCGTACACCGCAACTGAGATGCGGCGTGGGCCTGCGCGTGGCCGGCCGGGAAAGCGTTTCTCCGCACAGGGCCACGAATGCCGTCTGAAGACGGCCGAATCGTCAAAATTCGTGGCCTTGTGCGGAGAGACGAGGTCCGCAAGCGTCAGGTGGCGGTCAGGCCAATCCGATGAGCGACGGCGGCAGCCTCGCCACGGCCATTCACACCTAGCTTCGCCAAAATGTTGGACACGTGCACGCTTGCCGTCTTGGTGCTGATGAACAATGCCGATCCGATTTCACCGTTGGAACGGCCCTCCGCCACGAGTTGCAGCACCTCGATCTCGCGTGGCGTCAACCCCGCAACCGGACTTTTCTCCGGCGGTGGAGCAACCGCGAAACCAGCCCGTTGGGAGAGCGCACCGATCCGGTCGGCGAGAAGGTTGGAGCCGAGCGCTACTGCCTCGGCTGAGGCCTTAGCCAACACCTGCTTCGCCTCGATTCGCTCTCGACCGGCGACGAGGTGTTGGGCCAGTCGCAGGCCGGCCAGCGGACGTAAGTGGGCGGGTGCCTGCAGCGTCCCCAACTCGTCCAAGGCAAACCGCCAGGCTTCTGCGGTGTCCTCGAGCTCGGCCTTGATCATTGGCTCCCAAAACGCCCGAATCCGCACTGGGAGGGCTTGGTGATCAAAGAAGTCCTTGATCAACGCCGAGCGGTCTCCACCACCATCGCGCTGGTCGAGCGCCCGTGCCGCGGCCGCACCGACCGCCAGCAACGGATAGCACTGTGTTCGCTCGTAGAGCTGCCAGTGATCAAGAAATACCGTTACGTCCGACCAAGCTCGGCGATGATCACCCACTGCGAACGCGTGCTCAGCGTCAGTACGGATCGCCTGGCTGTTGTATTGCGGCGAGAGCTGGTCGCGAGTGATCAGCGGCCGGAACTCAGCAAGTACCGCATCAGCCTCGTCCAGCTGGCCCCGCCAGACGAACAACCACGCCTGCAGCAGCCGGAGGTGGGCGTGGTGGTGCGCCGGCGGATCCAGTTCGAGTGCCCTCTCGATCATCGCGGACGCACGTCCCCACTGTCCCAGCGCCAGCAGTGGCTCTGCTGCGTTCCCGGCGAGCATCGCGCCCAGTGAGCGCTGCAGACCAAGCTCACTGGCCATCTCGACACCGCTCAGCGCCTGGCTCGCCGCGTCCTCGTATCGCCCCACGTGGTGCAGAGCGTCGGAGTAGTTGATGTAGAAGCGCAGCAACGTCCGCGCACTGCTACGGGCGAGGTGGCTGACCCGCTCGAAGGCGGCGAGCCCCTCCTCCTCTTGCCCGGACGCCGCGAGGCTCGTACCCAGGGTGATCCATGCATTCGCCGTGATCGATTCCGAGTCCGCATGTGCTGCGGCATCGATGGCTTGTCGGGAGAATTCGATCCCCTGCTGCGGGTCTCCCGACAGCATGGTCCGCCGCGCGAGCATCTCCAGAACCCGGGCCCGAAGCTTCGCGTCGGCATCTTCTGGCAGCAGCTGAAGAGCTTCTCGCAGCGGTTCGACGCCTCCCCCACTGACCAGATTGGCAGACGTGCGCGCTTTCAACAGCAAAGCCTCGATGCGCTCCCCAACATCCTTTTCCGGATCAAGCTCATCCAGAGCGGCGTTCATGAGAGCCAGTGCTCGCTCGATCTCACCAGCATCCTCGGCGGCGTACGCGGCGCGCATCAGCAAGCTCGCATGCGATCCGGCCAGTGACTCCGGATCATTCACCTGATCCCACAGCTCGAGGGCACGTTCGTAAAGCTTCAGCGTCTCGTGGAAGGCGCCGGCGCCCGACCCGGCCGCGGTCAGGGCCCACCGGAAGGCCTTGTTCACCTCATGGGCCGCGTTCCAGTGATGGGCAATCTCCATCGGCACGGATGCGGAGCTCATCAGCTCCGGATGATCCTCCAAGATCATCGCGAAACGCGCATGCAGCCGAGCATGTTGCCCAGGCAGTAGATCATCGTGGATGACCTCGCGTAGCAAGGCATGCCGGAAGGTGTACCCGGTCTCGTCTGCCGTCAGCACTGCCGCGTCAATCGCTTCCCTGAGCTGGCTCTCCAAGTCGCCGTCCGAGGTGGCCGCCGCAGCTTCCAGCAGTCCATGATCAACACGGTTGCCCGCGACGGCAGCTAATTGCAGCGTCTGCTGAGTCCGGTCCGAGAGGCTGAGAATCCGGACATTGAGCGCGTCGCGCAGCGTATCGGGCATGTCGACGCAACCACGTGCGGCGGACCTGGTGAGCTCCTCCACGAAATACGGGATGCCCTCGCTGCGCCGATAGATCAAATCGATCACGACGTTATTTGGCGGCCGCTCCATCAACTGGGCCAACAGCTCCGCGACTTCGGCGCGATCAAGGGCCGGTACGTCGATGCGTACGGTGCCAGGGAAGCGACCGACCTCGGCGAGGAAGGGACGCAACGGATGCCGCCGGGTCAGTTCGTCGCTCCGGTAGGTCGCGATGATCATCACCGGGGCGTCGGTCAGGGCGCGCGCAAGGAAGCGGAGCAGGTGCCGGGTGGATTCATCGGCCCAGTGAAGGTCCTCCATGATCACCACCAGTGGCCCGTTCTCACTGGCGCGTTCCAACAGCATGGTGACGGCCTCGAACAGCTGTAACCGGATGGTGTCGTCAGCCTCGCGGGGTGCAGTGCTGAGATCGGGCAGCAGTACGCCGAGCGCCTGGCGGCCCGCGCCGGCCCACTCCAGAATCTGCTCCCGGCCGTGTTGCGTCACAAGCTCCCGAAGGGCACCAACGATCGGCGCGTACGGGAGGCCTTCGTCACCCATCGGCACGCATTGACCGCGGATCAGCTGCGGCTTCCGATCGGCCAATGGGCCGAACAGGTCAGCGACGAAGGCCTCGACAACCGTCGTCTTGCCCGCCCCGGCGTCGCCACCCATGATCACAAAGCGACTGCCATCGTCGAGAACGTCGTCTAACGTGCGGCTCAATCGAGCTCGTTGCTCCGCGCGCCCGACGATGTGATCGGTACGCGCGGACAGAGCCGATCTGGACTGGGCCGATCTGGCCGCTCGAACCATAAGCACTATCGTGCCACCTGGCTCTGACGCCTGACCGGGTCGCGCTTAGTGCGCGACCCGGTGCTGGGGCGTCGCCATTCCACGTCGTGGGGAGTGCTTGGCCGCAATGCTGATCCGCTCCTCGCGATGCGCCTGCAGCCTCCGCAACCAGCTCACTCGACCGTTCAGCGCTGCTCGTACGTGTTGGTTGTGCTTCACCAACCGAGCGATGTCACGCTCCCGCTCATCAGTCATGACCTGGTAGCTGTAGTCGTTGATCAAACTCATTTCAGCCTCCTCGTTTGTTCTTGATATCCATGGTGTTTCTAAGGCGGGTAGGCGCACATGGTGCATATTGCGGATCTTTTTGCGGTACGCGGGCCTGAGGTACCTAAGGTGCCTTAGTCATACCGTCCGATGTGCCGGCTGCTGGACCTTCACGGTGCTGTCCTGAGCACCGTCCTGCCCTCCACGACGAGCCAGCAATCTGCGCCACCAGCTCACTCGACCGTTCAGCGCCAGCCGAACCAGCCGGTCATGCTCGGCGAGTCGGGCGAAATCGCGCTTGCGGACATCCGTCAGTGTCTGGTGGGTGTAGTCGTTGATCAAAGTCATGTCAGCCTCCTTGCCGTGTTGCACCCAGCCTGTTTCTAAGGTCGGCAGGCGCACATGGTGCAGATTGCGGATCTTTTCGGCGACGGGACGCCTGAGGTATGTGAGGTGCCTTAGTCGGCAAAACGGGTACTACTGAGATGTGCCGAGGCTGAGAAGGGTGTCACCGCGAGATCCTGGTTGGACGCGTCGTCGCGCCGGCAAGGGATTCGTCTATCTCGATGAGTCCGGCAACCGGCTCGCCGCAGAACAGATTCAGCGCTGCAAGTTGCTGGTCATCCCGCCGGCTTGGCAACAGGTATGGATCTGCCCGGTTCCAAATGGACACCTGCAGGCGGTCGGCACTGATGACGCCGGTCGGCGGCAGTACCTCTATCACGAGCAGTGGCGGCTGAAGCGTGATCGCCTCAAGCACGACAAGGTGCTCGAAGTGGCGGCTCGGCTGCCGGCGGCGCGGCGGGCGGTAGCACGTGATCTTCAACTTCCCGGCATGCCGTACGAGCGTGCGCTGGGCGCGGCATTTCGGCTCCTTGATCTTGGTTTCTTCCGGATCGGCGGCGAGGCGTATGCGGAGAGCAACAACAGCTACGGGCTTGCCACCATTCACCAGGAGCACGTCTCGATCGAGGACGGCTCAGTGATCTTCAATTACGTCGCCAAGTCCGGTCAGGAACGCTATGTGGCCTTGGCTGATGATCTTGTCCTGGCCGCGATACGCGCCCTGCTTTCCCGGCGTGAGGGTGGACCGGAATTGCTTGCATACCAAGCCGATGGTGAGTGGCGGGATGTCAGTTCGACCGATATCAACAACTACATCAAGGCCCAGGTCGGCGAGGAGATGTCGGCCAAGGACTTTCGTACCTGGCACGGCACGGTGATCGCCGCCGTCGTCTTGGCTGAGGCCAATGAGGAAGCTAGAACGATCACCGCGCGCAAGCGTGCGGTGTCATTGGCGATGAAGGAGGTGGCAGGCTACCTCGGCAACACGCCGGCCGTAGCACGCGCGTCGTACGTCGATCCTCGAGTGATCGATCTGTTCAACGACGGCGTCACCATCTCGCCAGCGCTGGCGTCAACCGATGATGATCTTTCTGATGGCACCACGCACGGCAAGATCGAGCGAGCAGTGCTCAATCTGCTTCAGGCCGGTGACTGACCGAGCTTGATCACCGAATCGCAGCTGCGAACCGGCGTGGACCGATTCCAGCAAGCACTGCATCAACGACTGCGTCCGCATGGTCGCGAGTCAGCGGCGCCACCCGTAACAGATAGCGGTGATAGAAGCCGCCATAGAACAAGTCGATGGCGAGATCGAGGTCGACGTCTGGGGCGAGTTGACCGTCCGCCTGGCCCGCCTTGAGGCGCTCCTTGGCAGCCTCGATGCGCGGCCCGAAGATGCGTTTGATCAGGTGGTTGGCCAGCGATTTGTCGTGCTGAGCCTCGGCAACGAGAGCACGAAACGACGGGCCGAAGTTCGGATCATTACTCAGGTCGATCACTGAGCTGATCTGAGTCTTGAGATCGGCCGCGAGATCCCCGGTATTCGGGAAAGTCAGCTGCTGTTGCACCTCTGGCGCCCACATATCCAACACGAGCGCTGCCTTGGAGGGCCACCATCGATAGATCGTCTGCTTGCCGACCCCGGCGGCCGCGGCGATGCCCTCGATGGACATTTTGTCGTATCCGACCTCACCGATCAGCCTCCGAGTTGCCTCAAGAATGGCCGCCTGAGCTCGGCTGCTACGTCGGTTCGGGTCAGGCTTGCGTCTTGCGATCACAGTTCCTAAGAATAACAGAAGACGAACCGTAGCGTCTTGTCGCGCGACGAGACGTCTCGTATCGTGACGAGAAACAGGCTCACTGGTTGGAGGAACCTATGGCCAGCACCCAACCCGTCGATCGCTCGATCGATTTCCGGCCCGTCATCCGCTTCGGGGCGATCACGCTCGCTCTCTCGGGCCTCTTGTTCTTCTTCTATCCCGCGGTCCGGCCGTGGCATGACGAATCCACCGTCAGCGGTGCCATCACCTCGATGAGCGCGGGCGCTTGGGTGGCTGCGCACTTGTTCGGCATCTTTGCTTTGATCTTGATGCCGCTCGGCATGCTCGCACTGTGCGTCATGTCCGCTGGCCACCGCGGTGACCGGATGACCTTCGTTGGCACGGTGATCATGTGGCTCGGGGCAGGTCTGGCGCTGCCGTACTACGGCGCCGAGGACTTCGCCCTCCATGCCATCGCTCGAGCCGCGAGCTCTGGAGCACAATTCGATCTGCTCGGGCTGGTCAATGCAGTCCGCTTCGGCGCCGCGGCGGCGGTAACCTTCGCTGCCGGTCTGGCGCTGCTCGGGATAGCTGGCGTGCTGCTGGCAATCTCAGTCTGGCGTACGGCGATTCTTCCGCGCTTCAGCGCAGTGCCACTGGCGGTCGCGCTGGTTCTGCTGTTTCCGCAGTTCTATCTACCGGCTTGGGCTCGGATCGCCCATGGCGTTCTCGTTGCACTCGCACTGTTCTGGCTGGCATGGGCTCTATGGAGCAGCTCGGCACGTCGTGTCACGTCGCCATCGCCGTCTCCTTTCGCCGAGCCCAGCCATGCAGGAGTTCCCGTCGGGGAGCACCGATGAGAGTCTTCGTAGCCGGAGCGACTGGTGTACTGGGCCGCCAGCTCCTTCCGCTGCTCGCCTCCCACGGTCATGACGTCATCGGTATGGCCCGAGGCAGGGGCGCGGACGCACTGGGAAGTCCGTATGTGGAACTCGTGACGGCCGATGCGCTGGATTTCTCGGCGGTGTCGACTGCCGTACGCCGGGGCCGCGCCGGACGCCATCGTCAATTTGTTGACCGCAATACCTGCGGAGCTGAATACCCGGCGGATGGCCCAGCAGTTCCAGCTCACGAATCGGCTGCGTACCGAAGGCACCCGGAACCTGCTTGAGGCCGCGGCCGCGAACGGGGTACAGCGAGTCGTCGCCGAGGGTCTGGCGTACGCGTACGATCCTGACGGCTCCGGGCCGGCCGATGAAGATCAACCTTTGTGGCGGGATCCGCCCCGCGAGTTCGCTCCCGTACTCGACGCGTTGATCAAGCTCGAGCAGCAGACCCAGGAAGCGGGCGGCCTGGTGCTCCGCGTTGGCCATCTGTACGGGCCGGGCACCATCTACGCTCCGGACGGCTACTTCATACGCCAGGTTAAGGCTCGCAGAGTGCCCCTCATTCGAGGGCACAGCGCCATGTTCTCCTTCACACATGTGGAGGATGCGGCGAGCGCGATGCTGGCCGCCCTGGATCTGGACGTATCCGGTGTCGTGAACGTGGTGGACAACGCTCCGGCGCCTATCACCGATTGGCTCCCAGGTTTGGCGGCGCTTCTTGAAGCACCGCCACCTCGGCATCTGCCTCAAGCACTCGTTCGCTTGGCGATCGGCGGATGGGGTCTCGCCTACCTGAGCCGACTTCGGGGAGCGGACAACGCTCGGGCGCGCAGCACTTTGAAATGGCAACCGCTGTATCCGTCCTGGAGGAAAGGGTTCGAGCACGACTTTCAGCGCCGCCTGACGACATCTGGAAAGACCGTCCTGCAACACAGCGACGTGTGATGACCGTTGATCAGCTACACCACGTCGGTCATGTCGTCCACAACATCGACGCCGCGATCGCGCTCTATCGACGGATGGGATTCGTCGTGCCACCGCCATCGTTTCCCGCGCTCGCCGATCGGCCGGGAGAACCGCTTCGCGCATTCGGTGTCGGGAACAGCCACGCGAACTTCCGCAGCAGCTTCGTCGAGTTGGTAACGGTGGCCGATGATGATCAAGGGGGCGTGCTCGGTAGCGATGCGACTCTGATTCCCCTGCAAGCGCCTGCTGATGTACTTGATCGGCTACGCGATGGCATAAGGCAGACCGCAGATCGGATCTCCACTGCACTCGCGCGATTCCAAGGTCTCCACATCCTTGTGTTCGGCGCACCGGACGTTGAAGCTTCCGCGGCGGACCTCGCCGCCGATGGCGTGGCACACGGTCCGATCACCCGCGTGCAGCGGCCTGCTGGGCCGGGATCGGAGACCGAGCAGGTGCCCATCGACTTCGTAGAGATTGATGATCAGCCGGGACTCTCTCCGGAAGGCAGGTTGGCGCTCGTCGAGGATTGGGCGGCAGATTCGCCGCTGCTGATGGGAAATCAGACGCACCCCAATGGAGCGGTGGAACTGGTCGAGTCGGTACTTTGCGTGCCAGATACTGACGTTGACGCGTACGAACGCCGCTATGCGCGCGATCTGCAACGCCCGGCACGCAACGATGGGCCGCTGCGCATTTTCGACCTCGGAGCGTCTCGCGTTGTGATCGTTCCGGCTGCGTCGCTCGATGAGATCCTGCCGGATGAGGTTCCGCCGGAGCTTCCAGCTTTCGTTGGCTACGGGGTAGCCGTGCAGGATCTTTCGATCACTGAAGATCTTCTAGAACGAGCTGAGTTTCCAGTCCGTAGGTCACCGCTGGGCGGCTGCTACGTGCCGGCCAAGGTAGCTCTCGGAGCAGCGATCACCTTCCACTCGGCGTGATGCGGCTGATCGCCTGTGATCATCTATGGCTCGGGTGATCGTCAGCACCGTCGTCGTCCGGCACGCCTGCCCAGGGGGGACGATCATGCCGCGGTGGGTGTTCGTTGTCGGTTGCGGCGGTGGAGTTGGCGTTGGGTGTTGTGGCGTTGGATGCGGGTGTTGGTGTGGGCCCGTTGCTCGGGGTCAACCCATTTTGGCGGTGTCCATTCGGGCAGGCCGTCAGGGTTGATGCGGCAGGTCCAGCCTTTTTGGAGGAAGTGGGTGTGGTGGTAACGGCAGAGCAAGGTGAGGTTGCAAACACTGCGCTAAACGTACCTAGTAGGTGACTTCAGGATCGGGCCTCCGACTACCAAGTAGCCGGGCCCGCCAGGAGGTAGAAGCTCCGAAACGGGCCCTCGACGGGATGGATCCGGCGGTGACAGCATCATCACCCAGAATTGTGCTCGCTGAGGGCGGTATCACCCAAAGCGACAAGCTTGTGGTCGAGCTAGTCGACAACAAAGACACGCCAAGGATGATCGTGATCAATTGGCCTGGTCAGCCCACGCCGGTACGGCCCGCGGCGTACGGAGACATCGCGAGCAAGGTCATGCGAATCCTTGCGCGGGCCAATGTCGAGCTGGCTCGGATTCGGGCTCGCAAACTTTGATCTTGGTGCCTGGCGGATCTTGATCACCGGATTGTGCCGGCTGGGCAGGTAGGCGATGGCATGCGGCAGGCAAGTGGTCCAGCCATTGGTGTTACGGGGACGCCGGAACAACTGGACCTCGTATGGTGCATGCCTCATGCCGCAGGTCAACCGACAGCGGATCACGTTCGGTCGTGAAGCTCCCGACTGGTATACGCGGCCTCATGAGGAAGGGTCAGCGGTACCGGACATGCGGCGCGGCGCGGCACAGTATGTGACTTTCACCCCCGTGGCCGTAGGCCCGCAAGTGCCTAGCGGCCGCGTCGAGCAAGCAGACTGGGTAGAAGCGCTCGGTTTAACCCAGCCAGTCCCGGTTCGCGTTCCCGCTCCGCGGGGCCTCGATGCTTCGGGAAGTCACCGTGTCGGATCGTTCCCCATCGAGTTGGCTTCCGGTCAGGTCACCGTGACCGACCGGTTGGCCGTTGTCCTCATTGGACCGACAGGCAGTGGCATGGGACATCGATCTCAATCAGCTTCTCCGTCTCCCAGCGACAGGCTGGTTGCGCACGCTGCCGCTAGCTCGATTTGAGCTGAGCTCGCGGCTTTGGTGATCACCGCGACGGTCGCAGCGATCTGCACCGCTCGGCGACGGATGGTTCGGCGGCCAATTGATCAAGATCGCTGTCGGAAACTCCCCTTACTGGCAACTTGCCCTGGATTAGGGCGCGGCCGTCGCGGCGTCGAGCACGGCCTCGAACTGATCCAGCATCCAGTCGAGCTCCTCCTCGGTGATGATCAACGGCGGTGCGAATCGAATCGTGATGTCGTGGGTTTCCTTGGCCAGTACTCCGCGTTGCGCGAGGCTCTCGGCGGCCTGCCTGCCCGACAGTACCGCCGGATCGAGGTCCACCCCGGCCCACAGCCCTACGGTGCGAACCTCGGTGACCCCCCTACTGCCTTCCAGGGGCTCTAGCCGGCTCCGGAGCCGCTCGCCCAAGACGCGCGCGCGTTCTTGGAACTCCCCGGTCTCCAGCAGGCCTACCACCGCATGACCAACCGCGACCGCCAGCGGATTGCCGCCGAAGGTCGACCCGTGGCTGCCCGGTGTGATCACGCCCAGAACGTCGTTTCGAGACACGACGGCCGACACCGGCACAATCCCGCCGCCGAGCGCCTTGCCCAACATGTAGACGTCGGGTACGACGTCCTCGCGTTGGCAGGCGAATGTCGTTCCGCACCGTCCCAAGCCCGACTGGATCTCGTCGGCAAGGAACAGCACGCGAGAGTCGGTACAGATCCGCCGTACTGCCGCGAGGTATCCCGCCGGCGGCACGAAAACGCCGGCTTCGCCCTGCACGGGCTCCAGCAGCACCGCAACGGTCCGAGGGGTGATTGCCCCAGCCACTGCTTCCGCATCCCCGAACGGGACAGCAACAAACCCAGGCGTGAACGGGCCAAAGCCGCGGCGCGCGACGTGATCGTTGGAAAAGCTGATCACCGTGGTAGTGCGGCCGTGGAAGTTGTTCGTCATCACCACGATCTGGGCCTGGTCCTCCGGCACGCCCTTGACGTCATACCCCCAGCGACGCGCCACCTTGATGGCCGTCTCGACGGCCTCGACGCCTGTGTTCATCGGCAAGACGCACTCCATGCCGGCCAGTGCCGCAAGATCTCGACAGAAGGGGCCAAGCTGATCGTTGTAAAAGGCGCGACTGGTCAAGGTGAGCCGATCAAGCTGGGCGCGCGCGGCTTCAATCAGGGCGGGATGCCGGTGGCCGAAGTTGAGCGCGGAATAGGCGGCCAGGCAGTCGAGGTAACGACGGCCGTCGACATCGGTCACCCAGGATCCATCGCCATGGGAAGCGACCACTGGCAGCGGATCGTAGTTGTGCGCCGCAAATGTCTCGGTCAGTTCGATCTGGCGGGCGCTTCGCGACAATGTCTCAGTCAAGGTGGCTCCTTTCCGATCAGCCGTCCCCAGGCCAACCAACACCGACCACGTCGCGCACAATCTGGACCTTCGTCTTGACCCGGCGGCCAACGAACTCTCGACGGTATTGAACCTCAGGGGTGCTTCATGTCTGGGTCGGTCATCGTCTGCGTCGCCGCCGCTGACGACAACGAAACACCCCGAAATGACGTTTGTAAACGTAGAGAAGTCTTCGCTGCCTGAGGGAGAGACTGGTGTCTTGGAGTCAGCCTTGGCGAAGCAAATCGAAGGCCTCGTGCCATGCATGCCGACGGTACGCATCGCGACCCCGCTGAACGCGATCCCCGATGAGCTGACTCACCTGACTCCTGCCGGCCGAAATGGCTCCAACCTACGACCTTCCACGGGGGTGCAATACGTACCGCTTTCCTCGGGCTGGCCCGTGTCCTGGGAGGCCCGACAATCTGCCAGCTCCCTAGGCCACCTTGCAGAGTCTCGGCAACCCACATCGGGGTGCCGCGCACAATTAGTCGGCCCCGCAAGGAGACGTAACGTCCGTGACAGGGCCTAGACCGGAAGGGACCCGGCCTTGTCCAAGTCCACCACCCTCGCCAGCGCGCGAGTGAACGGCTCAGCGCGAAGTTGTTCGCTCGCGCAGCTACTGCACTGACCCAGATCCGCAGAGATCGCCGATCGCTGTTGGGTGACCAAGGCTGATCGCTTGGTCGTCCAACCCATCAAGCCGTACGGCATCTTGGGAGATGATCTTGATCAGCTGGCAGCTCAAGCCGATTGTCGATCCGGCCAAGTTGCATGCCACGGTCGCGCCATCGTCAAGGTCTTGGCCACTCTGCCCAGATCGAGTACGCCGCGCGACGCCTCGCGGTCGATGACGCCGATGACTCAAGTACCGCGCGAGAGTCAGCGAACTTTGGCGGCGCGTACGCCCTGCGGGTTACGGGCGTGCGAGCCCACAGCCCACACCTGGGCGGCTTGAGTGTTGCCGCCAAAGATCAACAACGAAAGGAGAAATAATCATCGTGGAGCAGTCGAGGAGTCTGTTGTTGGGCGGTGGTTCTACGGCATCGTCAACGACGACACCACGCCCGAGTCCGATCAGGAGGCTGAAGAAATCGCGACGAATCGCGCGATTGGCCAAACTCGCCATGGTCTGAAGGCCAGCGGGGTGGTCTTGGCCTTTCTGCACACCAATCACCCGACGCAAGGTCCGGCCCGGATATTCGGGCGGGCGAGCTCGACCGGACGCTAATTAACGCTCACTTTGGGCATCGCGCATCGGAACTCGAGACCCCGCGCGACCCGATGTTCACACAACTCGTCGTTACCGGTTCAGCGGTGTCCGTCGTGCTCATGGTGTCGCTGCAGCGATCTGGAAGGCCGACTTGACCGCGGGCGCCACCAGAGGCTGGCCGAGCGGATGCGACGGTCCGGATCTCGCCGCCACCGTGACCGGTCAGGGTGTGGTCGGTGACCTCGACCGGCCGCCCCGCGATGATGTCGTCGAGCGACGACGGACGCGTGGTCGCCGCTCGGAACTCCGCAACGGAGTCGGGCTCAAGCGTGGTGAAGAACGCCGGCGCCGCGTCGAGTGCGGATTCGAGCTCAACGTCGAACGGTGGACGGGCACGTGCGGTCATCTCGATCCTCCGGTCTCGATCACTGCCACATGACCGATGCTCCACCATCGTCGGATTCGCCGTCGAGCGGGAGATCGTGGGCATGCGCCGGTCACAGTTGGCGCGTGGCATCCGCTCGCTCGGCCCTTGCGATCTACAGGAATACCAACGTCGGATCCGCTTACGGCAGCCCCGCGAACTGGCTATAACCACCGACTCGCATCGCCCGTCACCGGCAGTGCGGCCCTAGCATCCGTGCCCTAACGCCTAACGGCGCGCCGAGTGCCGAGCTCGACGGGGTGCTCGAGGCCATGGCGGACCTCGTCGACCTCAAGTCGCCGCACCTCGCCGGGCACTGTCGTGGCGTTGCCGCCCTCGCGGCCGAGGCGGCGCAAAGCGCCGGCATTCCGGAGGCGGGCCGGGTCATGCTGCGGCGGGCTGGGCTGCTGCACGACCTCGGCCGGCTCGGTGTTTCCAACGCGATCTGGGACAAGCCGGGACCGCTCAGTGACGTCGAACGCGAGCGGGCGCATCAGCACCCGTACCTCACCGACAAGATGCTGGCCAGGATCCCCGCGCTCGCTCGCAGCCGTGAGATCGCAGCGCGCCACCACGAACGCCTCGACGCTCGGGCTATCCGCGTGGTCTGACCGCAGCCTCGCTGACTCCGGCGGACCGGCTCCTGGCCGCAGCGGACGTCTACCACGCGATGACCGAGCCCCGCCCGCACCGACCTGCGCTGCCGCTGACGAAGCCGCGGCGCAGCTTCGGTTCGAGGTTCGTACGGGTCGCCTCGACGGTGACGCCGTGGGGGCGGGCCTTACGGCTCGTGAGGTAGACCTCTGGGTTGATCATGGCTCTAGCCTGAAGATCTCCACAGTGGCGGGTTGACCTTCATCGGGGCGTCGCCGATGGCCATGGTCTTGTTGACCAGGAACTGGTCCAAAAGGTGGGGCTGGTTGTCGAAGTAGAAGCTGCCATCGGGCGCGCCGGCGATCGGCCACATGAGATTCCACAGAAGCGGGTTCTCCCGGGCAGAGGTGACCTTGGCTCGCTGCCAGTGGTGAGTGCGTGCCGCACAAGGGAAATGTCGAAGGGTTCGTCGTTGAAGTCGCCCATCACAAGCACGGGTGTCTGAAACCCGCGTACCTCTAGGACGCGCTGGTGGAAGTAGCTGAGCGTCTCCCCGGCAATGGTGGGCTGGGCTTTCGCGAAGTTCAGCAACAAGCGCAGCCACGATGGCTGCCGGCATGTCCGCCCTCACCAGCAACTGTTGTGGTAGATGCGACCCAGTCCTCCGGCTCACGGTCGCCGGCGAGGGGCTCCCCGCGGAAGTCTGTGATCTTGCGGCCACCGGGTAGAAGCGGTCTGGGGACGGTTTGATGGAACCGGGATTATGTGCACGAAGCTGTCCTCATTCGTACGAGGGAGGCGAGGAAGCCACCAACGAAGGAATCCCCGAGCCCGATGGTGGTGGGCTGGGCAACCTCGAGCCTGAAGCCAGGTACGCAACAGACGACCGACCCCATCTGCTGTTCAAGCGCTGTGGCGAACTCTAGGGCCTCGATGCGGGCCGGCAGGCTGCGGGTGAGCTCATACTGCTCATTGGTGTAATCATCGCCGTAGCAGTACCGAGTGGAGGCAATGGCGATGCCGTCGCTGAGCGCCTCCGCGTAGTCCTCAGCCGCTTCGCCGAGTGCTAAAGACCAGTACTTTGTGTGTACGACCAGGGTCGGGGCTGGGATGAGGGCCTTGAGCGAATGGAGCGCATGCTCCACCTCGGTCACGGACAGAAGGTTGATCGTGTGGCCCACATCCGCCTGGAGCTCGTCTTCGTTCATGCCGTACACATGAATGAGGTCGAGCAGCGCGTTGCGTACTCGGCCGCGGAAGGCGGGCAGGTGGAACGCGGCGTCCTCGTAGTAGACCAATGCTCCGGGCGGGAGCTGTTGCATGTGCCTTCGCAGCGTGGACAAACGCTCGTCGAGTGGCTGCTGGTCACGCATCGTGTTGAATCCTGAGATCAGGAAGATTCCGGCGTCGCGAAGTTGGGAGCCCAGCTGCTCGCTGAGCGCCAGGGACGCATTCGCAGGGTCGTTGACGTAGATCAGCCTGTTTGGGAACGGCGTCTGCATGTCGATGTCGCCGACCTGGATCGGGGTGCCCTGGTCGTACTGCACGACAAGGTGTGGATAGAGGGTGTCGTCGCGAGCGGTGGAGATGTAGTCGCAGGACGGTGGCAGTAAGCGGCGCACATGATCGTTGAGGCTGACGAGGTGAAGCGTGCAGGGTACTCCAAGCCTGCTCATGGCGAGCGCTGCCCGGACCGACGTGCCGCCCAGACTTATCCGGGTGGGAAATCGGCGAGCGAATCTGCGCAGGGTCGCCGAGGAGGCGGCGAAGTGCTCACCTCCGGCACCGTGCTTCATGTGTGCGAGCATTGAGATGATTAGGTTGCGCTCGTCGGTAACCGGGACCGACAAGGCGAGTTCGCTGTCCCGGATCTCGTATTCCGCGATGAGTTGCTGCAGCGTCGATGAGGACAGCCTCAGCTCATAGTCGACGCAGCCGCCTAGTCCCAGCACGACACGCGAGGCCACGTCAGTACAGCGATGCTTTGCCTGCGGTGTCGAAGAGGTCGATCTTTTGTGCGGCGACAGCCTTCATGGCCTCGATGCAGGGCGGCTGGATGAGGAGCGGTTCGCGGAGGCTCTGATCTGCTAGCACCTCCCGCATCTTCTTGTGATAGGCCACCTTGATGTCACTGGAGATGTTGATCTTGTTGATGCCGAGTTTGACAGCCTCGGCGATCTCGTCGTCGGGGTTGTTCGAGCCGCCGTGTAGTACCAGCGGGATGTCAACCCTGTCCTTGATCTGCTTGAGCAGGTCGAGCCTGAGCTCCGGCTTCAGCGCCTCGGGGTAGATGCCGTGGGAGGTGCCGATGGCGACAGCGAGGCTGTCCACGGCCGTCGATTCCACGAAGACGAGGGCGTCGTCGGGATCGGTGTAGATGATGGCGTCGCTGCCGTCTTCAGCTTGGCTGTCCGTCTTCCCAATGGTGCCGAGCTCAGCCTCCACAGAGAGTCCGACAGCGTGGGCAGCATGGACCACCTTTCTGGAGATGGCGATGTTTTCTTCGAACGGCAGCATCGAGCCGTCGATCATCACCGAAGTGAAGCCGCTGTGTATCGCGGTCAGGATCTGCTCGTAGTTGGCACCATGATCCCAGTGGATGGCGATCGGCACAGACGAACGGTGAGCCCGTTGCGTGACCGCGGCGATCATCTCCACCCCGACGTGCTGTACCTCGTCAGGATGGATGCCCAGGATCACTGGGGCTTTCTTCTCCTCGCTGATCTCGATGATGCCGAGGAACATCGCGTAATCGCTGATGTTGAAGGCAGGCACCGCGAAGCTGTGTTCCTGCGCGACATCCAAGATCACCTTGCCGGTTGTCAGCATGTTGCCTTTCTCCCTTTGATTAGTAGAAGTTGTGACGGTCGGGGGAGCGCTCCTCAGGGGCAGCGGCCGGAGGCTGCCCGTCGTTGCGCGAGAGGTTCAGTTCTTGACGGCGCCGGATGTGAGTCCGCCGATGAACCGCCGTTGGAAGAGGAGGAACAAGATGAGCACCGGGATGGAGCCGAGGATGCTCATCGCCATCATCTGGTTCCACTCATAGGAGTGCTGACCCATCAGCAGCTGGATACCGACGGGAACGGTTCGCATGTCGTCGGTCCTGGTCAGGGTCAGGGCGAAGAGGTATTCGTTCCAAGAGATCATGAAGGTGTAGATACCGACCGCGATGAGCCCGGGAACCGCGATCGGCACCAAGATCCGCCACAGGGCGGTCCATCCGCTGCCCCCATCCACCTTGACGGATTCGTCAAGCTCGCGTGGCAATGTATTGAAGTACGCCGTCGTCATGATGATCGCGTACGGCAGCGTGAACACCATATGGGTGACGATCAGGCCCCCGTAGGTGTTGTACAGGCCGAGGGCCACAACGAGGCCGAAGAACGGAATGACGAGCGTGATCGGCGGCACCGCCTGGACACTGACAATGGCGACATTGATGAACCGCTTGAGCCGGAACTCGTACCGGCTGAAGCTATAGCCGGCGAGTATTCCGACGAGCAGCGTCAATGCCGTCACCCAGAGCGCCACGATGTAGCTGTTCAGGAAGAACCTCAGCTGGGTCGGATCGGTCAGGATCTTCCAGTAGGCGTCAAGCGACATGTTCTCCGTGATGAGCCTCGGAGGAACCTTGAAGACCTCGCCATTCGGCTTCAACGATGTCGACAGCATCCAAACGACCGGGAACCCAGCGAAGACCGCACCGAGGCACAGTCCCACGATCACACCGATCTTCATGCCGAGGCGGCGCCGCGCCTGTCGAGTCGCCATCATGATCACCTCTCCCTCAGCTGCCGCACATAGAAGAACGCCAAGATCATCGTGATGAGTAGGACGATGACAGCGCTCGCGGACGCGGTGGCGAATTCGTAGCTGCTGAAGGCCTGCTTGTAGGTATAGGTGCTCAGCATTTCCGTGACATTCAGTGGCCCGCCGCCGGTGGTCAGCCAGATGAGCGCGAACTGCTGAGATGTCCAGATCAGATCCAGCACGGCCATGCTGATCAGAACTGGTTTCAGCTGCGGGATCGTGATGTTGAAGAACCGCTGGATGCCGTTGGCGCCGTCTACCGCGGCCGCCTCGTAAAGATCCGCTGAGATTCCCTGCAGGCCAGCCAGCAAGCTGATCATGAAGAAGGGGTATCCGGACCAGATGTTGATGAAGGTCAGCGCCCACAACGCGGTGCTCGGCGAGGCGAGCCAGTTGACCTCAGTCCCCAGGATGCCGAGGCTCGTCAGGATGTAGTTGACCACGCCGAACGGATCCAGCATGAGTCGCCAGATGACTGCGACCACTGCGATCGTGAACAGCCACGGCAGGATGTAGACCACGCGGAAGATGGCCTTGGTCAATCCACCCAACAAACCGGTGTTGAGCATCATTGCAAAGGCGAGCCCCAGTACGAGGTGGGCGATAGTGCTAAGGGTGATGAAGATCAAGGTGTTCTTGATTGCTGTCCAGAAGACGGGGTCGGTGAGCACCTTGGTGTAATTTGCCAGGCCGGCGAAGACGGGGTTCTTCTGGACGATCACGTTGTCTTGAAACGAGTAGCTCACCACCATCGCGATGGGGATCACCAACAGGACAAAGATCAGGAGCATCGTCGGCGAGATATAGCCGTATGGAGCGAGGCTCCTCAGGGTAAAGGGTCGTCTCCTGTCCCGTGCCGGAGATGTCGAGGGCTCTGCCTCCAGTGTTGCGGCTTCGGGTAAGACCGTCCGGTCGATGTGCGCGGGTCCCATCGAGTATCTCCTTGGATAGGGGGCCGCACCGGCGATCCAGCGCGGCCCCACGGAGGTGAGGAAAGGCCTCAGATCACAGACGCCCAGGACTGTTGCGTCTTAGTGAGAGCGTCGTCGACACTCTGCTTGCCGGTGAGCACGAGCTGCAGATTCTCATCGAAGGTACGCATCAGTTCTTCGGACTTCGGCAGCCCCACAAACTCGTTCGCGGGGTACCCCTCCTTGTAAATACTGAAGGCGGTCTTGAACAGCGGATCACTCTTGCTGAAGTCCGGTTCCGCGGTGTTGTTGCCCGGGAAACCGTTCGCCAACGTGCTCAGCTTGGCGTTCGCCTCCTTGCTCATCAAGAAGTCGACCAGCTTGAACGCCTCCGCCTTGTGCTCCGAGGAGTCAGCGATCCCAATGCCCCATGACGCGTAGGGAAGTCCCCGCTTGCCCGTGTAACTGTCCTCAGCCGGGATCGGCGCCACCGTGAAGTCCAGGTTAGGGCTGTTCTTCTTGATCAGATTGATGTGAGCCAAGGAGTCGATCATCATGCCGACTTGCCCAGCGGTGAACTTCTCGACCTTGTCCTGCTCTTTCATGGTCAGCGAACCGGGCGCAATGACGTCCGCATCGTTCAAGCTCTTGACATACTCAACAGTGCTCTTCACCGGCGGGCTGGTGAGGTTGGGCTTGCCGTCTGGAGTGAGCATGCTGCCTCCAGACGCCCACAGCCACGACATCACGTCGTTTTGAATGCCGTTCGGTACTGCGGTGTCAAGTGGCAAGGCCCAGCCTTTGACGTTGCCGCCCAGCGCGCTGACCTTCTTGGCCGCATCGAGGAATTCCGAGCGGTTGGTTGGAACTGCCTTGACGCCCGCTTTCGACGACAGGTCCTTGTTCACGAAGAGCGGGTAGACGAAGTTGACCACCGGGATCATGTAGGTCTTCCCGTCCACCTTGACCTGGCTGGCCAGCTGACTCTCGTCATACTTGCTGTCGGCCATGAGGGTCGAGAGGTCGGTAATAGCACCCTGCTTGGCGAAGTCATTCACCCAGGCACCGTCCAGCCCCACGACGTCGGGCAGAGTCTTCGACGCCGCCCCGGACACCAGCTGCTGCTTGGTCGATGCGTAGGGCGCGCTCAACAGCTTCACCTTGATGTTGGGGTTCTGGGATTCGAACTGCGTCATGAGCTCCTGAAATGCGCCTTCGGGCAGCTCCGGTGCCCACCACTGCGCAAATTCCAGCGTGACGGGTCCTCCCTGCTCGCTCGAGCCGGCGGAGCCCTCGCCACTGCCAGTGCCACAACCCACAGCTCCGACAGCCAGCATCGCCGCCGTGACCACTCCCAGGAGCCGCTTCACGCGACTCTGAACCCTGGAACTCCCTCCAGTCATGTCGTCTCCTTGTCTCCGACTCTTACCGTGGTGTGCAAGTCTGCGCGATTTTAACTTGTGGAAAGCTTTCAGCGCAAGGCCTAGTACCGCAATATAGATAACAGATCAGCATAGAATAGCGAAAAACTGCACATGTCCTCAGGATTGATCGATGTAGGCCCGCTGAAAGTCGCGAAACGAGCCGTTCGACGAGGGTTTTAAAAATCGGGTTGCAACATGTTGCAAATTTTGCTGTACTCTGCTGGTCTACGCCAGGATCGATGGAGCGATCAGGCATATTTGTTGCGGCTGCCGCAAGACAGGAGCAGACCGGTGAACGTGAATGTTGACACTGAGGACAGGCAGCGTCACTTACCTGCCGGGCGGAAGGCGCGACTTGCCGCGTATGTGGCAGAGGCTGGACAAGTGACCGTCGGAACGCTTGCGGAGCGCTTCGGCGTATCGATCGACACGATCCGCCGGGACCTGGACCAGCTCAGCGCCGAAGGTGTCCTGGTACGCACCTACGGCGGGGCCGTCAGCTTGTCGACCGTCTCTCGAGTCGACAGGGCGGTGGACGTGCGGCTCAATCTGCAGAAGACCGAGAAGGAGACGATTGCGGCACTCGCCGCGTCATTGGTCGAGGATGGGTCCACGATCATGATCAATGGCGGCACGACCACACTCGCCCTCGCGCGGCACCTACACAATCACCGGGACCTCACAGTGGCTACGAACAATCTGCTCGTGCCGCCAGCGATGTCGCCGCCAGTCATCCGGGACCTATACGTTTTCGGCGGTGCAGTCCGATCGATCACGCAAGCCACTATCGGCCCCGTCAGCCTCCGGGTGGCGGGAGGTGCCGAGCTCGACATCCGCTGCGATCTTGCTTTGATCGGGGTCGGTGCGGTTTCAGTTGACGCCGGCTACTCAACCAGCAACCTGGGAGAGGCGGCCATGATGCGGGAGATGATGTCTCGAGCAGCACGCGTCGCAATACTGGCAGACTCCTCCAAGTTCGGTCGCCGGCTCTTCGCGCAGATCTCCGAGCTTGGAACTGCCGACTGCCTCATCACCGACTCCAGCCCACCGCCGGATCTCCTCGAGGCCCTGTCGGAAAACGATGTAGAAGTCATCACCCCAGAAACAGCGTCATCGCGCAATTGAGACCGCTCACGTTCGCCCGCAGTCGAAGCCATCCGGACCTTGCGTTTGTGATCTTCAGCTTCAACTCAACACGACGAGGCCTCGTGGGTCGGCGCGTTAGCTGATCCGCAGAGACTGCCTTCATATGCTCCTGCATGAGCGCGCTGGAATCGTTACCCCCTTGTTGATCGTTGCCGCGACGAAGGCCGGGAACGAGCCCGCTGCATGCGGCGCCGCTTCCAAGGCAGTGAGGGCGCCGGAAGGTTATGCAAAGAATCGGCGACGCCTAGATGGTGGCGGGCGGGTTGCCAGAACCACGTCCGGACCACCTCGAGGCTGCCGCCCGGATGGCGCTGGCGATGCGGGATGAGATCGCAGCGATCACGGAGCGGACCCGACTGGCTGGCTCGCTGTTCGGATCGGGATCGACACCGGACCGGTGGTGGCGGGCGTGATCGGCTGGCGCAAAATTCATCTACGACCTCTGGGGCGACACCGTGAACACGGCGAGCCGGATGGAGTCCTACGGGCTGCCCGGGGAGATCCAGGTCACCGACCGCGTCGCGGCCGCGCTCAGTCCGCGGTTTGCCGTGCGGCCGCGCGGAACCAGCGACGTGAAGGGGAAGGGACCCATGGCGACGTTCCTACTTGACGGCGCCGACTAGCTGACGCCCCAAGCACCCTCCCAGTTTCGCCGCAGATGGCGTAGACCAGAGCCGCGCTCGTAGGCGCAGTGGTCGCCCGGGGCAGCGGCCTGTGAGAGTGGAGGTTCCACGGCCGAAGTTCCCAGCGATCATCCGCGCGGCCAAACCCACCAGCTAACTTTCACTGCTCATTGGCAATGGGTCCGTCGTGAGGAGTAACGGTTCCGGCGGTGCCGTCAACGGTCACCAGCTGCCCTGAATGCAGGCGGACGGTTGCGTCGCCGGTGCCGACCACGGCGGGGATGGCGTACTCGCGTGCGACGAGGGAAGCGTGCGCGGCAAGGGTGCCGCCGTCGGTGACAACGGCGGCCGCTCGGGCGAACAGTGGCGTCCATGCAGGGGCGGTCGCTTTCGCGACAAGTACCTCGCCGTAGCGGAACCCGCTGAAGTCTTGCGGGCTGCGCACGATGCGCACCGGTCCGGTGGCGCGACCAGCCGATGCTGGCTGCCCGACGATCACGCCCTCGCCAACCTCCCCCTCACCGCGGGCTTCCTGCACGGCGCGATCGATCACGTCCCCGATGAGCCGGGCCGGCTGCCCGAGCGTCAACGGCGCGGCGAGGCTACGCTGGCGCTGCCACAGCTGGCGGCGCTTACGCACGATCTCAATGATCGGCTCAGCCTTGCCAGCCACACGAGTGGCCACTTCGTTGCGGGTGCAGAAGAGCACGTCGTCGGCGTGCTCGACCGCGCCAGTCGCGACCAGGTGCTCGCCGAGCATGCGGACACAGATACGCAGGACCGGCCACGCCAGGGTGAAGTCGCGGGCCTGTTCCTCTCGGATGACCGCATACCGCTGGTTGACCTGGAGCAGCTGCTCGAACTGGGTCAGCAGCCGTGATTGACCGGCGAGGGCGGCCCGGCACGTTCGCTCGGCAGTGGCGCGCTGCTGAGCCAGCTGTGCGTGCTGGTGGCCACCGTCAGCATTCGCCACGTCTGCCGTCGATAGCTCAGCGGCGACCGGGTGGTACCAGTCGGCGCTTTGCACCGCGTGCGCTGTGCAATACTCACCGGGCAGGTCGTTGCTCTCGGCGTCAGCGATCAGGCGGTGATCCACCAGCGGCAGTTGGTTGCGAATCGTTTCGAAGCGCTGCCACGCCGCCACCTTCTCCGCAGAATTCAAGTGATCAAGGCCACCGGATTCGACGGTGCTGATCAAGGTATCGAGAGCTTCATTGAGGGCGTCGAGGGCCGCATCCATAGCGGTGCTGGTGGAGTCCCCGAGTTCCATGCCTCCATTGTATTCGAAAGTCCGTTCGATGACAAGCTGTTTTGTCAACAATATAAGGGAAAACTGACCAGTTACCACCCAAGCCAAGCACCCGCCAAGATCCTCTCTTCACTGCCCATTCCCCCGCCCTGCTCCCGGCGCTGTTCAAATCGGTGCCGCCCGCAGGTGGGGTCAAGGCTGGCCGCAGGCCACCCGCAGCAATGCCGCGGAGTTAACGGCTTCGGGTGGGCGTCAAGGAGGACACGCGATTGGGTGTCGCGAACGGCGTGGCGAGGATGGGAAGGCGGCGGAGCTCCGGTAAAGCGAGGACTGTCGAGATCCCACTTCCCCTAGGAGCTCCGCGCATGTCTGAGTGTGCCATCGTTACTGTCACGCGCCGCATCACCGCCGCCGCTGGCGTCTACGCCCCAGGCCATCTTGGCGAGCTGACCCAATACCTTCCCTTTGAGCTGGTCGACGACGTGCTGTCGCAGACCAAGACGGTGCAACGCCGCCTGCGAGATCTGCCCTCTCGAGTCGGGGTGTACTTCGTGCTTGCGCTGATGCTGTTCCCGCAGCTTGGTTATGCGAGGGTCTGGCAGAAGCTGACCGCCGGCCTAGTCGACTTGGAGTTGCCGAGCCCGTCGGAGAAGGCGCTACGGGATCTACGCCGACGACTAGGCCCGGCACCGTTCAAGGCGCTCTTCGAGGTTCTCGCCGGGCCTTTAGGACAGCCGCGCACACCTGGGGTGTGTTACCGCGGCATGCGCACCGTCGCATTCGATGGCTGCAACTCGCTTAAGGTGCCCGACACCGAACGCAACCGATCTTGGCTTGGTCGCATCCGCTACCGGATGGGCTTCGCCGGCTACCCCACGATCCGACTGATGGCTTTGATCGAGACGGGAACCCGGGCCGTGCTCGGTGCCGCGTTGGGCTCGGCCAGCGACCGAGACGAGGCCACCTTGGCCCGACGGCTGCTGCCGCTGCTGCAGCCCGGCATGCTGGTCTTGCTAGATCGAGCGTTCGACGCCGCCGGATTCCTCAACCAGCTGCACGGCACCGGGGCAACGTTCTTAGTACGCAGCACCTCGACCAGACGACCAGCGGTGCTGACTCCTCTGCCCGACGGGTCGTTCCTGTCCAACCTTGATGGGCTTGCCGTGCGGATCATCGATGCCGAGGTCACCGTCATCGGCGCGGACGGCAGCCGAGTCCGTGACCGGTACCGGTTGATCACCACGCTGCTCGACCACAGCCACCATCCGGCGGCCGACCTGGTCAAGCTCTACCACGAACGCTGGGAGATCGAGATCGCCTACCTTGCCTTGCGGCACACCATCCTCAACGGGCAGGTGCTGCGCTCCCATGACCGACCCGGCCTGGAACAAGAGATGTGGAGCCTCCTCACCCTCTACCAGCTGCTTCGGATGGCGATGATCACCGCAGTCGAGTCACAGCCAGACATTAACCCTGACCGAGCCAGTTTCACCACGGCTCTGCAGGCCGCCCGGGACCAACTCGTCGCCGCCGACGGGATTCTTCCCGCCGACCAGCTTGACGTGCTCGGCGTTATCGGCGGCGCAGTCTTGACCACCCTGCTGCCACCACGCCGACCACGCTGGAGCACCCGGAAGGTCAAGAACTCGACCTCCCGCTACCACCACCGAGACGATAGGCGCCCGGATCTGCCAAGCACCATCATCGGAATCGACATCGCTCTACCCACACCCACCATCGATGCGTCATGGCGTCCGCGGTTTCGCAGGCGGACAAACCCACAGACCGGACCAACTAGACGCGAGCGGGTCACCCAACTCATGGAAAGCGACCTGCCGCGGCCCTGGAGAGGTCGCGAGCTCGCCGACTATCTCGGCGTCAAACCCCGCAACATGCTCACCCAACTCGCGGAATGGACCCGGCTCGGCTTCCTCACCCGCACAGATGCCGGAAACTACACCCTTCCAACACGCCGTGACACCCCAAGTCCTTGACCGACACTCTCATCCGTTAACTCCGCGGCATTGCCACCCGCAGGGCTTGGCCTTGACGCCGCCGAGGACGGCACCACAATGAGAAAACCGGCAGCAGAACAAGATCATCGAGTAGGTCTATGCCCTTCGACAAGCTCAGGGCACATAACTCCACCTCACATGGTGCCCTTCGCAGGCTCAGGGCACATAGAGATCAGCTAGGGCTGCTGCCATGATCGTTCGGCATCAACGACGGTACGAGACAGCACCGCGGATAGCAGACTCGCGATGCACAAGCCGATCACCAGATTGATCACCGCAGCGCAGATCTTGCCTTCGAGCGTGCCCTCCAAGGCGAACGGCACCACCATCGCTGCGACGGTGACGAGACCAATAATCCAGCCGAAGAACACCCGGGGCCGCGGTGTCGCTACCGACAGCAGGTGAGCAAGTCCGGTCGCCGCCAGGGCAAGCACGAATGCTGTCACGGCGTAGTTCGCCGCAAAGGACTTGGTGAGATGGAGCAGCGGCGGCTCGACCAGCTTGACGTTGAGCAGATCCCGGCAGACCAAGACGCCTACGCCCGCCGCCAAGGCGGCGACGACGGCGGTGGCTACACCACCACCCCACAGCCGAGGCGCGTCGACAGTGACCCGCTTACTCGAGACGGGGCCGGGCCGGCGCGAGACCGGTTCTCCAGGGTTGGGGGTTGTCATTCGATCCTCCTCGGATCATTGGGGCGGCCGGACCGGCCAGGGCACCTGTGTGGTCAACGATCTTGGCGTGCCATCAGGGTGTCAAGCAACTCAACCTCCGGCCGAGGTAGCCAGGTCTCCTCAAGGAGGCTCCCTCCGGCGCGCTGGATCGCCGCGCTCAACGGATCGGCCCAGACGTGCTCGATCAGCGCGACGGCGGCCGTGCCGCCCACCGGGATCGCGTCGGCAAGGGACCACACTGCAGCTGCGTCGACGTCGGCGAGGTCGACCTGCGCGGTTGGTAAATCCTCCGGCTGGCTGAGCACCGCAGCAGCCAGCCCACCAAGATCAGACGGAGTCGCCTCGGAAGCATCCAGTGTTTCGAGTGTGCCATCCTCGCTCCGCGAGACGACGAGCAAGTCCAGAAGTCGGACGATCCCAGCCTCGCGCAACCGGGTGAACTCGGTGAGCACCTCACCGGTAAACCTCGGATTGTCGAAGCCGACCACCAGCACTTGGACCGGGCCGGTCATCGATTCACCCTCGCGCTCAGCTGCTGGAACTCCTCGGACGTGATCACTCCCGCATCCAACAGCTGCTGCAACGCCAGCCGTGGGTCAGGTCTGGTTGGTGCTGCCGAACCAGCTGCGACTGCTTGGCGCGGCGCCGGTACGGGCCCGCGTACGAACGCTCCCCCAGTCATCGGATCCGCAAAGGTCGGTGGTGGCGCAGTGGGATGCGCTGCCCCGTACGCCTGGGCCGGTGAGAATCTGCCGCCGTAATACGGCACGTTGCCCGTCATTCCCACACGACGCAACTGCCTCGGGACTAAGAGCATCAGGCCTCCTCGGGTCGGTCCATCTAACTTTACGGATAGGGCCTTCGATATCGTCAGCAAGATCGCCCTCGGAGGAGCAACTATGGCCATTCGCAGCACGGTGGGCTCAATGCTTGAGTCGGCTATCGGCCGTGAGCGTACGAACAACCTGCGCCGGCTGGAACGCCGAACTCGCAATGCCATCGCCACTCGGATCGCCATGGAGCCGCCCAAGAAGGCGGCGAAATCTCCCCCTAAGCCGGTGAACGGCAAGCCAGCGAACCGCAAGCCGCGATCAACTGTCCAACGATCCCGCTGGCAGCCTCCTGATCCGTTCACTCCGCACCCCGAGCCGATCATGACACGGCATGAGCTGTTGGAGATGCTGCACCAGAAGACGCGGCCCCGAACCTATCTAGAGATCGGGATCCGGACCGGCAACAGCATGGCGCTGTCGCGCACCCGTTCCATCGGAGTCGATCCGTTGTTCAAGATCGACAAGCCGATCCACTGTGACGTGCAATTGATCAAGTCGACTAGTGACGACTTCTTCGCCAGGGACAACCCGCTCGCTCATTTTGGCGGCACACCTGTTGATCTTGCTTTTATCGACGGCATGCATCTGTCGGAGTTTGCGCTCCGCGACTTCATCAACATCGAACCGTTCATGGCGGACACCGGTGTGATCGTGATCGATGACGTACTGCCACGCAACGGCCTGGAGGCTGCTCGTGATCGCAAGACCGAGCCTTGGACCGGCGACGTGTACAAGGTGATCGAGATCTTGCGGCGCAGACGTCCTGATCTCCTGGTGCTGCTGATCAACACGGCGCCGACCGGCACGGCCGTCATCGTCGGTGTCGACCAGGCGTCGACCGTCCTCAAGGATGCCTATGCAGCCGAAGAGGACTATCTAATGCAACCCGATCCGCAGACGCCACCGCAGGAGTACCTGGAGCGCTCCATTGCCACCGAACCGGACGTGCTACTTGACTCTGGCGTGTGGAGCCGGTTGCCGACTATCCGAGAGTCAGGAATCTCGGCCGAGGTCGGCGACCCTTGGGGCGAGCTGCGAAACCTGACTAGCTGAATCTTGCGAAGTTTCTTCGGATCCGCGGAGCTCGAAATTTAGCCACGCGGAGACGAAGACATCGCCCCACCTAGTCAACGTAATCCCCTGCTCCATCTGGTCGAAAATGCCAAGATCACCAAGCTCGTACAAGATTCTCCGCAGGCTGGAGCGCAACAAGCGACGGTAGGTCTGGGAAAAGGACAGCGCTCGGTCGCTCGGTGGCAGCGACCAGTCCAACGCAAAATCCTCGATCTCCGTCAAAGGGACAGGGCGCGGCCGCCTGACATAGCTGCGAAGCAGTGCGTAGCATAAGGCCGGAATCCCGACGAACATCTCGTCATCGAGGTAGTCGAAGAGCAGTGCCAGGCCAGCACGAGTCGCAAGATTGGTAATGCCCTCGTCCGTGAGCTCCTCCGGCCACGAGGCGTACGCCCAGTTTCCCTGGAGGTGGATCACCTCGCAACCGAGCGCGGCAGTCCACAATCTGTGGATTGCGCGGCAGTCGCGTGCGCTTCGCCAGGACGGCTGTGACGCGGAGCCGTCAAGGATCAGATCCATCTCCTCAGGTTTGAGCTCCGACTCCAGATCCGCATAGTCGATGCGTATCCACTCGCGCATCCAAACTTGCAGCCCGAGATCCGCGAAGGCCTGGCGTGCGGCCGCGGGCCGCAATACTCCGGTTGTCGTGATCTCGGCGCGAGGCTCGACCCACCGCGCCAGGGCTTCGAGCTGCTTGACTAGACCGATTGCCCGAATGTGCGGCGCGATCTCGCTCGGCGGCGCCAGTTCACCTTGCGGCATCTCATAACGGAAAGATCGGATGAGCGCCTCGATCTCGTCTTCGCTCTGATACGCGGCCATCGCCCTGGTCCGACCACTCAGATCGCCGTGCTGTGGATCCCGCCGCTGACGTTCATGAATCGGGAGGTCATTCCACGCCGCAGCAATCTCGTCCAGCCGACCCTGCAGCTCCTCGGTTGTCGCGAGGTTTTCCAGGCTGATACCGATGCTCTCACCGAAGTTGATCATGTTCTTGGAAGGCGACCAGTTTCTTTGGTCATGTGCCGCTGCAGTCATTTTCTTGGCGCTGCGACGAGCTTCCTTGTCGAGATCCGCCGGCGTCGCCGATCGCGCCGACATGCGGCCCGTACTCCGTAGAAACCTGAAATAGGCATCGAGAGCCTCAACGACCGCGTCGGAGGGCAACGGCTCGGTTGGGCCTTTGGCCGGCAGCAGGCGCAGCAGCAGATCATGCACGGATCCGGTCGGCCACAATGTCGGCTCGAGATCGTCGTAGGTCGCCCGAAGATCGAGCAGGCTTTCGAGCAATTGCACATTCACGTCGCGGCCCTTGGCCTTGCTCCAGTTGGCGAAGTGGCTGAGCAGCAGGCGGTGCGGAGCGTCCGTCACGGCAGCCACGCTAGAGCTAGCAGCGCCGGTGTTGTTGGGGTGCATTGCCGGTCCAACCCGGACCTCATTGACGCCCCAGCTTCGTATCGACGCGACACCACCTCCATCGACGCCCCACCTATTTCGGGAGCGTGATCGAAAAGGTGGAGCGTGACATACGACCAGCTACTTCCAGGCGTAAAGGCGGATCGTGGTCCACGAAGACGTGGATCGAACCTGGACAAGATCACAAAGCTGGTTGGCAGACCAGAGGCCGTCGAGATCGTCACCCTTCGGTGGCTGTCGCCCGATCATCACATCGGTGATAGCGCTGTCGTCGGAGACTTCGAAAATCAGTTCCTGCGGTAGATCCCACAGCCTGACCGTTGCCTGAGCAGCCCCGCGCCGCAGGCTGCCCGCGGCCAAGCGCCGTACGGCGGCCGCGAGGTTGGTCACCTTGTCGGACCAGAACCCCGCCGTGGAGGCGGCCAGGGTGACCACATCGACAACGCCGCGGACGTTGGAGGACGTCAAAGTGAGCTGCATGGATTCCGTCGGAAGCGCGGATAACGGCGATCCGAAGATCCAGTCGACGTGGGACCGACCCGCGTAGTGCATGTTGCCCTGGTACTGGTCTCCCTGGATGACCGCTGGGTGGCTGCGATATGCCTCTGCGATCACAGCATCGTCCAAGCCGCGCACCGCGTACGGGCAGACCAGCCAAAACGGTGTGCTCGGGTCGACTGCGACGTTCAAGAGCGCCTCATGAAGCTGGCATTCGATGAGCTCCTCGGGACGCCGGCCGCTCCAGATAGGTTCGCCGATTCCTCGCACAGGGCGGCCGTCGGCCGCCTGCGAGGCCAAGAACTGCTGCCATCCCGGGATGATCCGCGCTGGATTGTGTCCAAGTCGAGCCATGTCCACAAACTTGACCTTGCCGGACGAGGCGCCGAGGGAGTTCTGCAACCACGCGGCGTGCGGGCGTATCACAGCGACCATCACCGGCTCGCCCGCCGCAATGCCCTCCTCGATGAAGGGGGTCAGGAAAGAGGTGTATTCACGTGCGTCGCTCCACAGAAACGCCTCGTGGCGGTAGCTCTGTTGCGAGCGAGGTGGTGAAGCCTCAGGCATGACAGTTCCCCTGAGCAAACGTCCCGTCGAAACGTCGACGCGGTTTGCGTAGTTCGCGGCCCGAGTCTAAGCGGCCTGGCGGCAGCGTCAAGAGTCTTTAGACCTTCACCCACTTTGCTGAGCCGATGCCGAAGACCGAGGACCGGATCATCTTTCGCGTCTCTCCGCACAAGGCCACGAATGAGGGCCCAGATGACGATTTTGAGCTGTATTTGTGGCCATGTGCGGAGAAACGCTTTCGTCGGGCGATTCTCACGAACCGGTTTGCCATTGCGAACGTTAACTGGCCAGCATTGGAGCCGTGACGACACCGCAGCATCGCGCCGACAGATTCGTCGATCCGGAGGCCGACCCGCGCGAGGGAGCTCCGATCCTTGGTGATGAGCGGGCAACACTGGCTGAGTACTTACGCGCCCAGCGGCTCACTCTGCAGATCAAGTGCGAGGGCCTCAACGCCGAACAGCTCGCCCGTCGTTCCGTCGAGCCGTCAACTTTGTCGTTGCTCGGCCTGCTGCGACATATGGCCGAGGTTGAGCGCAAGTGGTTCCGGCAACGGTTCGCTGGCCAGGACGTGCCGAATCGCTATCAGTCCGAGCTCGAGCCAGATGGTGACTTCGACGGTGCCGTGGCGGATCAGGCAGTCGTCGACGAAGCATGGGCCGCTTGGCGCGAGGAGGTCGCTTTCGCTGAGCAATTCGTCCACGACAAGGACCTCGACCTCGTTGGACGTGACGGCGCCGGCGAACCGATTTCCCTGCGAGAGCTGCTGGTTCACATGATCGAGGAGTACGCCCGGCACAACGGCCACGCGGACCTGATACGTGAGCGGATCGACGGGCGCATCGGCCAATAAGCTCCAACGGCCGTTCCCACCTCAGGCCACCTCCGCCAGCTCGACCGCGTGAGCGGCCAGCCGACGCAACACCTTGCTGCAACGAACCCTGACCGTACCCGCGCTGGTATGAAACCGGCGAGCTGCCTGGGCACCGGTCAGGCCGGCCGCGTACACGCTGCTCAGCAGCGCGACCTCCGAGCCGTCGATCAAGCGCAACAGACTGCTTGCCTCGAGCACCTGACGCGCTTCCAGATCGACCGGCGGCGTGGCGTCGATCGGGCTTCCTTCCAGCCCGGCCGGTTCCAGCAGTTCATCCAGCGACTCGGTCGACGGACAGAGCCTGACAGCGAATCGCCCAGGCCAGCTGCGCTCCCGCGATAGAGCTCGCAAGGTGTCCATCGAGAGGTTCGCCGCAATTCGTACCGGACGACGACTCAGCGGATAGTTGTTGATCACGTACCACAGTGCGGCCAGGTAGTCATCAATTCCGGATCGAGGGTCGCGCTGAGCCATCCGAGCCATCCGGCCGACTAGGAATTGCAGCACGACACGGCTGGCGAGTCGATCTCCGGCGGACACCTCGGCAAGAAGCGCAGCAAGGACGACGTCGGAGTGCGACTGAGCGGCCGACACTATGTCGTCGAGCGAATGACATTGCGCCAGGAACGGGTGTCGATCAGCCCAAGTGAGCACCGTCCCGCGATGGAGATCGACCAACTCACGCCACTCCTGATCAAGGGCGCCGACGGTGCCGAACCCCCGCTGCCGTCCGAATCCCACGCTGCTCACGGCAGGATTCTGCCGAGCTGGTGTTGTCCAGACTGTTGGCCGAAGCACCCGAGGTGTTGGCCATCCGAAGGAGATGTTGTCGGTGGCCCTCCGCGGTAGTTGATCTTGACGCCTTACATCAGCTAATGGGCGCTAGTTCGTGGCCGTCACGTTGATCGACTCTTAGCGTGACGCGAATCACGCGGCACGACGGACTCTTGGCACCCGGGCCAGCGCCTCTATCTGATGCGCAGTCACTTGACGCGTGTCTCAAGGAAGAAGGAGTGCCAACCATGCTCATGGTTCCGTGGGCAGTGGTGGGCGCGACCAGGACGCTGGCCCAGTCCGCTCTGCCAGATGCACCTCAGGTGTACCAGCGGCCGGCCTCACGGGCGGCAGCGGATGCATCGCATCACCACGCGCCACAGCTAAGCAGCTAAGCGCAAGGCGAATCAGGACGGGCTCGAAGCCAATAGCTTCGAGCCTTACTGCTTCTTTAATATGGCATGCGGGCGTTTGAGCCGCCAGCTGTTGGGAACCCTCCGCGTTGAGGAACGACTCAGTCATGTGGAGGATCAATGAACAACAATGCGGACCGCAAGTTCGCCGTGATCACCGGAGGATCCAGCGGCATCGGCTATGAACTTGCCAAGGTCTGCGCCGAGGAGAATTTCGGCGTTCTGCTCATTGCCGACCAGGGGGTGGACGACGCGGCGGAGGGGCTCATGTCCTCTGGCGCGGCAGTCAGCACCCTCGAGGCCGATTTGTCAACCTATGAGGGCAACGAGAGCGTCGCTGCTGCGGTGCAGCGCGACGGCCGACCGGTGGACGTGTTGGCTTTGAATGCCGGGATCGTCGTCGGCGGCCCCTTCCTGGAGACCAAGCTGGAGCGCGATCTCGAGCTCATTTCGCTGAACATCGGCTCGGTTATCCACCTGGCCAAACGCTTGCTCCCGGCCATGGTGAGCCGTGGAGAAGGCCGGGTGCTGATCACCTCGTCTATTGCGGCGACGATGCCGGGCCCGTATTACGCAACCTATGCCGCATCGAAGGCGTACCTGCTGTCCTTTGCCGAGGCCATCCGGTACGAGCTCAAGGACAGCGGCGTAACGGTCACCGCACTGCTCCCCGGACCAACCGACACCGAGATCTTCGATCGCGGGGGGATGCAGAACACCCCGGTCAACGAGTCCAAGAAGGATGAGCCTGCGGAGGTGGCCCGGGAGGCCTTCAAGGCATTGATGGACGGCACGGACAAGGTGGTTGCCGGATCAGTCAAGAATCGCCTCCAGACGGCCGCGGCGCGGGTGCTGCCCGAGAAGGCGAAGGCGGCGACTCATGCCGCACAAACCAAGCCGAAGGAGGTGGAGTAACTACTCGAAGCAGCCGTTTCTTCGCACAGAGCCACGAACGGAGCTCAAAACCGGCCCGCGGACCGTCATTCGTGGCCTTGTGCGGAGAAACGCAAACACGTCGCCTGGTGCCGCTTACGCCCCAAGCGGCCGCATGTCGCCACTTGGCATCAGTTGGGGAGTTCAGTCCGAGGCAACAGCGCGGAGCGACTCGGTGCCCTTGTCCATGCTCAGGCCGCGACTGACCAGCGCAAACCACACAGTGATCAGCAGATAGCACGTGGCCATAATGATCAAGATCATCACTGACTTGCCATTGGCAGGCAAGATCACCGCACCGATTACGGCCGCGGCCACGAGCGCGATGTTGAAGATGATGTCGTAGATCACGAACACCCGTCCCTTGAACTCGTCGGCCACATGAGCCTGGACCAGAGTGTCGACGCAGATCTTGATGCCTTGCGCAGTAAGGCCGAGCAGAAACGCCGCCACCATCAGCGGCACTCGCGCGTAGATAGCGCCCGGCACGAGCTGGAAGATCGCCGAGCCCAGCAGGCACAAGATCATCGTGATACGTATTCCATGACGTGCGCTCAGCGGCGGTGTCACCACGGAGGCGAATACGAAGCCAGCCCCGGTGATCACGACGAGCAGGCCCAGATCCGCGATGGCAGCGTCGATATCCTCGGGACGGTGAAAATAGTTGCGATACACCAAGATCGTCGCGACTGTGACGATGCCGTGCACGAGCCGGTGTGCGGCGATGGTGAGCAGCCCGATTCCGGCCGGACGCTGCCCGCGTAGATGTGCCACAGCCTCGACGAGGCCGGTGACAACGTCGCGCGCCTTCGTCGTGGGTGTCACGCCATCGGGTCCGAGCTGCCGACGAGGAATCGACAGCGCCAGCACGGCACTGAGCACAAAACCCGCTGTGGCGATAAGAAACAAGATCGCGTTCGCCCGATAGTCGGGCATCACATGACCCAAGATCAGCCGCAGTGGCGTGGCTAGCGCAACGCCGACGAGCAACCCCGCTGGACCGACCGTCGGAACGATGGAATTGGCGACCATATATTCGTCCGGCTCAATGGTGTGCGGAAGCGACGCAGACAGCGCGGCCAGCAGAAATCGGTTGAGGCTCATGGCCAGCAGCAGGCCGCCGTAGATCAGCACCTCGACGCCGACACTTTGCAATCCAGTCGCGATCAAGACAGCAAGACCGAGCCCTACCGCAGCTCGGGCGAGGTTGGCAACCACCAGGACCTGTCGGCGGGATACCCGGTCGATGACGATCGCAGCGAATGGTCCCAGGATGGAGAACGGCAGCAAGGTGATAGCCAGGACGATGGCGATTGACGTGGCATCCGGCTGCCGCTCGGGCGAGAACAACACGTACGCGGCCAGCGCGACCTGAAGCACTCCATCACTGGATTGATTGGCGATCCGTACGGCCAACAATCGGCGGAAGTAGTGGTGCCGCCAGAGCTGCCGGAAGCTTCGAAGCACACTCTGCCGACCCGGCTCGCTGCTGGAGCCGGATGCCGCCCCGCTCCCGCCCACTTCTCGACGAGCCTGGTGCTCGCTTTGCTCGCGCGGTGTGCTAGCGAACTCCATCTCAACCTTGCGGATACTTCTTTATGTACTCCGAAAGCTTGTCCTTCTTCAGAGCAGTGGAAAGCTCGGCCATCTTCGCCGTGTCCACAATGTCAATGCTCTGCCCATCACGCGAAGTTCCAAAACCAGAGATCGGGGCCTGCAGCAACTCGATGTCCTTGCTACTCAGCCGTAGCGATAGGGCGGTACGCCTGATCTCGCCATCGCTCAAGTCATTGTCCACCGTCAGGTGCTTAGCCACGTTGCCGATGAAGGTGGTAAAGGTTGCCGGATCGGAGATCACCTTCGCACTCAGCCCCTTCTGCACGATTGCCTTGATCACATTGCGTTGATTCTCTGCGCGATCAAGATCACCGCCAGGCAGCTGGTGGCGCTCGCGGACGAACCAGAGTGCCTCGTCACCCGCAATAGTGATCTTGCCCTTGGGATAATCGAAGCCATGAGAGGTGAAGGCGGTCTTGTTCGTCACCGTTACGCCGTGCAAGTCCTCGGTGAGCCGGATGAAACCCTCGAAGTCGATCAACACGACGTGATCCATCCGTACTCCGGTGAGGTTCTCCAGCGTTCGAACCGCGAGCGGCGCGCCGCCGAAGGCGAAGGCCGCATTGATCTTGTTCTTGCCATAACCGGGAATGTTGACGTACATGTCACGCGGGAAGGAGGTGATGTAGGCCTTGGTGCGCTTTGCGTTGAGATGCACCAACATCATCGTGTCGCTGCGCCCATTGCCCTCATTCCCCGGATCACGGCTATCGGAGCCAAGCAGCACGTAATTCAAGGTGCCGGTCTCTTGAGCTTCCTTAGGCGGGCGTACCGAGGATGGATCGGTGGGTAGCTCGACGCCCCGATTGATGTTCCGAGTCACGCTGCGGTCGATGGTCGCCGCGTACCAGAGCCCAGCACCCATCACCGCGACCAGCAGGACGGATATCCCGATCAAGATCTTCGGCAGCAAGCGGCGGCGCTTCTTGGGTTCGGTTGCATCGTCGGGTCGCGACTCACGTGTCATGGTGGTCTGGGCCATGGACTTCCTTCATCGGGAGAAGAGCAACCGAAGTCTATGCGTCCGGGTGGGCTTGTTGCGGCCCTGCGATTGATCGTTACCGCCGGGCTGGCCCTGGGCCATCGCGCAACGTGACCGTTACGATCCCTATATGTCACGCGCGGAGGAGGCCGCCAAGCGGGCCGAGCTCGCCGCCGCCCAGGAGCGCAGCGAGTCGCTTCGAGCGCAGAAGCTCATCGACGAGTTCCTCGTCGCCGCTAAGACCAAGGGCATTGCCCCGCATCCGCTGCGGGCGACGCTGTTCAGCGGCCAGTCAGTGAAGACGGACAAGGTCGGCTGGTATCTCCGTAAGAACCACAGCGTCGCGGTCGGCGACGACGGTTCTTACTACGTCCTGATCGTCCCGGGTGGACTTCGAGAGCGGCTGTCGGGCGCGAAGTTGCGGCCGAGTCCGCCACCGCTGGTGGTCGGCAAAGGTGGCAAGGACGGCGAGACTGGCGACCTGGCGGAGTTCCTTCAGTTGCGGCTAAATCCCGGCTGGGGAACGTCCTGAGCTGATGTGGTGTGTACGTTTTGACGGCTGCGTCGCGAAACGTACCCCGTCACAACGAGTTCTAGGCTCGTTGTGACGCCTGTGCTGCGAAACGCCCCCTACACATCCTCCATGGCGCTTGCGCGCTTCTTGACCTTGACGAACTTGAGGTAGGCCTTGACGACCCGGTCTGGCTCGCCGTGCATCATCAGCTTGCCTTTGTCGAGCCAGATCGCCTCGTTGCACATCTCCTTGATGCTGCCGAGCCCGTGGCTGACCAGGAACATGGCCCGCGCGCTGTCCCGTAGCTCGGCCATCTTGTTGTTCGCCTTCTCCCGGAAATGCGCATCACCGGTTGACAAGGCTTCATCGATCATCAAGATGTCGGGCTTCATGTGAACTGCGACCGAGAATTCCACTCGGGCGGACATGCCCGAGGAGTATGTCCTCATCGGCATGTCGATGAAGTCACCAAGCTCGGTCCACTCGGCGACCTCGTCGGCCCGCTCCTCCACCTCACGGCGGGAGAGCCCCGCTGCCAGACCGCCGAGAATGATGTTCTCCCGACCGGACAAGTTCTTGTTGAAACCAACGCCTAGCGCGAGCAGAGTGCTGGCCCGCCCCCACACCTCGATCGAGCCGCTGGTGGGCGGCAAGATGCCAGCCATTGCCCGCATCAGGGTGGACTTACCGGCCCCGTTGGAGCCGATGATGCCCATCGCGGTACCGGTACGCACCTCGAATGAGATGTGCTTGATCGCCTCAACCTCACGCACCGCGCGCTGCCCCCGTCCGAAACGGACCAGGGCCTGTTTCAGCGTCGGCCTGCGTTCAAAGGTCGTGCGATAGGTGATCGAGAGGTCGTCGACCTTGACTGCCAGCGGGAGCTCGCTGTTCGACACCTCGCCGTTAGACAAGACGGACAGCAAATTCACGCTCCCTTGAGATGAAGTACAAGAAGCCGATCACCGCGGCCGCCAGCGCCCACACCGCGGCGGATATCCACATGTACGGCGTCGGATACGCGTCATTCTGGAGCAGCTCGGTGTAGCCGCCGATCATGGAATACATCGGGTTGAGCTGAATGAGGGTCATGACCGGTCCCGAGAATCGACCGATTACGTGCTCTGGTGCCCACAAGATCGGGGACAGGTACATCCAGATCCGTACGAAGAACGGCAGAAAGCTCGAGGTGTCGCGGAAGTAGACCTGCAGCGCGGCGAAGAAGGCCGCCAGGCCCATACCGAAGACGACCATGGTGCCGAGGAAGTACAACGAGAGCAGCATCTTCGGCGACCAGACATGGGTCAGGAAGATGGCATGGAAGATGAAGTACACCGGCACTGTGGGCAGAAAACGGAAGAACGCCGTGCGCACCGCTGACAACGGAATCAGCAACCGAGGAAACGGCGTATTCAACAGCAGCTTGCCGGAGCTCGTTACGGAGGTCGCGCCACTTGTGACCGAGTGACCGACGAGTTGGAAGGCGAAGATCCCCAAGGTGAGATGGGCGAAGAAGGCTGGATCACTCTGCCGACGGATGATCGTCACGAGGACGTAATACACGGCTGCCAGCAGCAGTGGATTCAGCACCAGCCACGCCTGCCCGAAGAACGTCGACGTATTGGCGCCGCGCATGGTGGCCTTGCTCATCTCGGCCGCGAAGGCGCGCCGCTTCCACAGCTCGCGGAAGTAGGGGATCAGCGGAGGCAGGCCGGCACGATGAGGTCCATAGCGGTGGTAGACAGGTTCGAACTCCGGCCGAACCCGGTTGGCACGGGTTGTCGCCGTCATCGCGACATTGCCTTCCTGCTACCCATGGCCTCTGATCTCTCGTACCTTCACCTAAGTCGTCTCGCTCGCTCTTACCCATCCTGCGGTACGCGGCTGTTCCGGGGCGACCACGGATGAATAGTCTGCCATGGTCGAGCGGTGCCAAGCCGACATCGGGCAACCGGCGTACAAGGCCTCAGCTGCCGCCTAATCCGAGGTTTCTGGTGCGAAAGAGGATGAAAGCCACCAGCAGCGCAGAGATCGCGAAGCCTGCGGTGATACCGGGAACCAGCAGCCTTTCCTCTCCCTTGAGCTGGGCGTCCGCAGGATCTTTCGGGTCGCAGAGCACCGTCAGATGATCACCGATCTTCACCGTCTGACGAAAATGGCCATGCGCCGCGGTGTAGGTATAGGTCTTTCCACTCACTTGATATTGCACAGTCGGCGCGAGGCTCGTCCTCCGCTCGCCGGCTCGCGGTTCGCGAGTCGAACCCAGGGGTGCGCGTGGCACGAGCGCGATGACGGTACCTGAGATCTGCCGTGCGTCGTGGATGAAGCGGTAATTTCGGCTGGTCAGCACCCCAAACACGACAGACATGCCGAGCAGATAGAGACAAACAATGATGCCGAGGGTGCGTGGAAAACGCAGCCACCTCACGGCTGACAGACTAGTTCGCTGACCGCTGGAATTCTTTTCCCAATCTGCTCGCCGAGATGTCGATTACGACCTCCGTCGCGCGTAGAGAGGTATCCGCACTCTCACCCTGTAAGGAGCAAGACGAATGAAATACGTGCTCATGTACACCAATCGGCCCGATCTCGATGCCGCCGTGCCCGAGGAGCGTCAAGCCGAGGTGTACCAGGCAATTTATGGTTGGTTCGAGAAGCATGGCGCCGTAATTGTCGATGGCGGCGCGGAGCTACAGGGACCCGAAACCGCAACATCAGTCAAGTCGAGTCCGAACGGCGGGGCACCAGTGGTCGTCGACGGGCCATTCTCCGAAGCCAAGGAGAATGTCGGCGGGTTCAGCATCATCGACGTTCCAGACTTGGACGCCGCCATCGCCATCGTCAAGGAGTGGCCGTCGCTCGGCTTCCCCGGCGTTGCGGTCGAGATCCGACCGATTGTTGATCACAGCGGCGATATGTAATCAATGTCTCCTGAGCTAATCCATGTGCCCTGAGCTCGTCGAAGGGCACCCCTCCGACACCTCCCAGCCCTCGGCAGAAGACGCGGCACTCGCCCGCATCGTCCGCCGGGAGGCTGGCCTGATCGTCGTCCAGTTGCAGCGCCGACTCGGCAACTTTGATGTCGCCGAAGAGGCGGTTCAGGAAGCCATCGTCGTCGCCTTGCGGACGTGGCGTCGGAACGGCGTACCAGCCAATCCAGGAGGGTGGCTGTCGCTGGCGGCTCGGCGCCGGGCCATCGACCTGCTCCGGAAACGCTCTCGCGAGGTCAACCTCGCCGACGAGTGGGATGTCGATCTGACGACCGCGGAAGGCCCGGCGCAGCGTGCGGGTGACGAGCGATTGCCGATGTTGTTCGGTTGCTGCCATCCGGCGCTAGGCGTCGAAGCTCGACTGGCCTTGACGCTGCGCGCCGTGGTCGGGATGACGACGCCGCAGATCGCCAGTGCTTTCCTAGTGCCAGAGGCGACCATGGCGCAACGTCTGGTACGCGCGAAGCGCAAGATCACTAGCGCTGGCATACCGTTCACCATTCCCGATGCTGATGATCTTGCACCCCGGCTGGACGACGTCCTCACGGTGATCTATCTGAGCTATAACGCGGGCTATCTCGAGATGTCGGCGTCCGGCCGCGAGCTGAGCGATGACGCCATCTGGCTGGCCGAGTTGGTGGCCCGCGCTTTGCCGGATCAGGCTGAAGCGTGGGGCTTACTGGCCCTGCTGACCTTTCTGTACTCCCGCACCCAGTCCCGCTTCGATGATCAAGGTCGGCTGGTGCTGCTGGAAGATCAAGATCGCGGCCGGTGGGACGAGGTCGCGATCAGTCGCGCCGACGGCTACCTCGCGACCGCGGCAGCTCTGCATCGGCCCGGTCGCTATCAGTTGCAGGCGGCGATAGCCGGCTGTCATGCCGATGCGACTTCCTGGGCCGAAACAGACTGGCTGCAGATCCTGACTCTTTACGATCTGTTGCTGCGCCATGACTCCTCGCCGGTGATCAAGCTCAACCATGCCATCGCGCTCAGTCAGCTGCGCAGCGCAGCGGCGGGGTTAGCCGAAGTTGATCAACTTGCCGATCGGTTGAGCGGCTATCACCTCTGGCACGCCACCCGAGCCAAGCTACTCACCGAACTCGGTGATCACGCGGCAGCGCGTACGGCTAATAAACGCGCCCTGGCCCTGACCAAGAACCCGATGGAGCAGCAATTGCTGCGATCTCGGCTTGAGAGCTCAGAACAATGAGATGAGCCGGTCCGAGATGACCGGTTGAATTAGTTACCGCCGCTTTGGTAGCGCTCCACTATTTGCGCCGGGATGCGCCCACGGGCATTGACCTTGATGCCATTGGACTCGGCCCACTTACGGACCGCCTTGGTGTCGACGTGATTGGTTGACGTGGCCTTGCGACTCCGCTTCCCACCTACTTTGCGACCATGCTGAATGAAGTCGCTGAGGTTATTGCGCAACCGATTCGCGTTGCGCTCCGACAGATCGATCTCCCACTCAACGCCGTCCAAGGCGAAGTGGACGGTCTCAGTCGCGGCCGAGCCGTCGATGTCGTCTTGCAGAGTGGTCAAAACCTTGGTCGCCACGGTAGTTCCTTCTTCCCGAGTGGACTAGATGGGGCATTTGGCACTGCTATACCCAAAGATCGTCGAATTCATCGAGCAACGAGATCAATAGATTTCCAATGCCTGCGTCACCATCTTCATCTTGGCAATATCCAACTGCCGTTCGCAATATGCAGAATTCACTTCTCGTTCCGCTCGGAGAGCGAAACCTATGTGCAGGTGGATTGTTGCGCTATGCACGGTTGCACAGTGTGGAGACCGTAAGAGCTAAGCGCCTTTGACAGATTCAGGCCCTTCGACAGGCTCAGGGCGCATACTCACGCTCAGGGCGCATACTCCTGGCTCAGCGCGCATTCGGCTGATCAGCCCACCAGGCGAGCAGCTCGTCGCGGGCGCGATCCTCGCCGAGCGGGCCATGCTCCATCCGAAGCTCCAGCAGATACGCGTACGCGCGACCAACATCGCGGCCCTGAGGAATACCCAGGATTTCCATGATCTGAGTTCCATTGAGGTCGGGTCGGATGGCGTTCAGTTCTTCCTGAGTAGCCAGCTCCGCGATTCGGCGTTCCAAGTCGTCGTACGCCCTCCGCAGCCTTTCCGCCTTGGCCACATCGCGGGTCGTGCAGTCGGCTTTGGTCAACACGTGCAGCCTGGCCAATTGATCACCGGCGTCGCGCACATAGCGACGAACCGCCGAATCGGTCCATACCCCGCTGCTACCGTGGCCCTCACCCGCGTACCCATGGAACCGCAGATGCAAGGCAACGAGATCAGAGACTGCCTTGACCTCCTCGCCGCTGAAGCGCAGGGCGGTCAACCGCTTTCTCACCAGCTTGGCGCCGACTACGTCGTGATGATGGAAAGACACTTTCCCGCCCGGCTCAAACCGCCGGGTCGCCGGCTTGCCGATGTCATGCAGCAGCGCCGCCAGCCTGATGATCAAATCTGGCCGTTCCGGCAGTCGATCTTCGAGGTCAATCGCCTGCTCGAGCACGGTAAGGCTGTGCTGATAGACATCCTTGTGGCGATGATGTTCGTCCCGTTCCAGCCGAAGTGCCGGCAGCTCGGGCAATACCCGGGCCGCGAGTCCAGTCGAGACCAGCAGGTCCAGCCCCGGACGCGGCCGATCCGTGAGCAGCAACTTCCTGAACTCGTCGCGGATTCGTTCGGCAGAGATGATCGAGATCCGATCCGCCATGCCCCGCAGTGCGGCAATGACGTCGGGGGCAGGCGCGAACCCCAATTGAGCGACAAAGCGCGCCGCACGCATCATCCGCAGCGGATCATCGCTGAACGAGCTCTCCGGCGTCGCCGGCGTGCGGATCACTCGTCGTGCCAGATCGCCCAACCCGCCGTACGGGTCGACGAATCTCTTGTCCGGAATCGACACCGCCATGGCATTGATGGTGAAGTCTCGGCGTTGCAGATCGCCCTCGAGGGTGTCGCCGAAGGCGACCTCGGGTTTGCGGCTGTGCCCGAGGTAAACATCGGAGCGGTACGTGGTGACCTCGATCACCCAGCTCACATCGCCCACCTCGACCTTGCAGCCGATCGTGCCGAACTCCTTGCCGATGGTCCACACGGCCCGAGAAAACTTCCGCAGCAGCTTCTCCACCGCGTCCGGACGGGCCGAAGTCGCAAAGTCCAGGTCATGGCCCAACTTGCCGAGCAGCGCGTCCCGGACACTCCCGCCGACCAGATAGAGCTCGTGTCCGGCCTTGTTGAACAGTTCGCCCAAGCTGTCGGCAACAGGCGCGATCCTCAGGAGTTCGGCCACCGCTGCGGCCTGCACCGAGCTCAGCTGGAAGGTGGACACGCTGAGCGATTGTAACGTCATCGAATTCGGTGCCGGCCCGTGGATATTGCGCCCTGAGCCTGTCGGAGGGGCGCCCCTGCTGCTCGCCGACCCGCACGTTTCTCCGCACAAGGCCACGAATCAGGGCCGATTCGGCCGCTTCGAACGTCGTTCGTGGCCTTGTGCGGCAAAACGAGAGTCTGTAACGCGAGCTGGTGCCGATGCGCGTCCTGAGCTCGTCGGAGGGCGATCTTCAACAAACTCAGACCATCCGCAGTTCGGTATCCAATTACCATGACTGAGTGGGGAGGTGGTACGCGGTGCGTATGGCCCGCGTACTGCAAGCAGTCGCGGTTTCCGGGCTCTGCACGCTTTTGGGCATGTTTTTGCTGCCCGTGTCGGCAAGCGCCGCCGAACCGGTCCCGTCGGTTTCGATCACCCTTACGTCGCTGAGTCCCGACCTGCCCGGCCGAGACGGCGAGATCACCGTCACCGGCCGAGTCACCAACATCACCAAAGAACGGCTTTTCCGTTTGGAAGCGCTGTTCTGGCGGAACCAGGCACCCATCCTCGGCCGGGCAGGGCTGGAGCAGGCGCTGGTCTCCAATTCCAATGACCCGCTCGGCGCCCGATACACCGGAGTGTTCCAAGATCTCACGACGCCTCAGAATCCCTCCCTCGCGCCCAACGCGTCGGTGGACTTCACGCTGCGGGTCAGGGTCTCCGATCTGGAGCTCTCCCCCACCGATGGGATCTACTTGATGGGCGTGCATGTGCTGCAGCGCGGCAATAACGTGGCTGTCGGCCGTACGCGGGTGTTCGTACCAGTGGTCGCTGGCAAGCCCAGCAGCATGCTCACGACAACGACAATCGTTACTCTCAATTCGCGGCCATCGCTGGTCCGCAAGGGTGTGTTCTCTGATGATCATTTAGCCGCCGAGGTCGGCGAAAACGGCCGGCTCACGGCCCTGCTGAAGGCGGCGGACATCAACAAGACCACGTTTGCGATCGACCCGGCATTGATCGACGAACTCAAGATCATGTCGGCTGGCTACCAGGTCCTCGACTCCGAGGGCACCACGTCAGCCGGCACAGGCCAGGCCGACGCGACGAGATGGCTCGAAAGTTTCGAGGCGCTGCGGACTTCCCATGACGGATATCGCCTGCTGTACGGCTCGCCCGACGTTGCTGCACTTGTCCATGACGGGCAGGAGAACGTCCTCAACGATGCGGCCAACGCCAACAAGCTGGTTGAGTCCACACGGTCGCTACCGCTGCTGGTGCTGCCCGGCGGCGGAGCAGCTGATGCTGCCGTCGCGAAGGCTGCGGCGGCGTTGCATCCGGACGCGATCTTGCTTGCCGACACCTCAGCCAAGGGTCCGGCGCCGCTGCTCGCCGGCCCAGACGGCGTACCGATCGTCAGATTCGCAGCCGCTGCCAACAAAGGCGGGCCCGGACCGGACCCGCGCGAAACCGCGATTCACATACACATGAGGATGTTGACCGAGAGTTGGATTGAGGCCACAGCAGCGCGGGACGGCCTGAACCACGGGAAGGTTCAGCTGATCACCAACGCCACCCAGGCAAAGGCCAGTGATCGCAATCTCGAGGCGCCGTGGCTGAAGCAGCGCACCTTGACCGAGCTGCTGAAAGCTACGCCAGCCGCTTGGCCGGAGAAGTACCGCTACAGTTCGGCGGCACGCGGGCGAGAACTCACGCCGGGGCAGCTCAGCAGTTTGAGGAAGTTCGAGTGGAGTCAGCAGACCTACGGCGACTTGTTGGTCGATGCCAGCAACGCCCGCGCCGAGGGAACTGCGGCCGTGGCCCGGGCTGCCAGCGTGAAGTGGCGCAAGCATGACAAAGCTCGCCGAGCTTTCTTGGGTCCCCAGCAGGCCACGCTCGATGAGATCCTGCTCGACAAGATCCAGATTCGCAGCAGCGCACGGGTGCAGACCGTGGCACAGCAAGGGGTCGAGTTCCCGATCACGATCAAGAACACTCTTGAGGCCGACGGATCAGACCCGAACGCCGGTGCGGTCAAGGTCAAACTCGTGTTCAACTCCGAAAACAGCCAGCGACTCACGATCAAGCCGATCAAGCCGACCGAGATCAAGGCGCAGGACACCTTGACCGCTAACGCCGAGGTCACCGCAAAGGCCAACGGCATCGTGCCGGTCACTGCGCAGCTCATGACCGAATCGGGCCGGCCGGTCGGGCGCCCATTCAAGATCGAGGTGCAGGTCACTCAGAACGGCACCACCGGGTGGGCGATCGCGGTCGCTGCCGGCATCGTCCTCGTTGCCTCCACGTTCTTCAGGATTCGCCAAGTGGCCAGAGAACGGGCCAAGTCGACAAGCAGCGAACCGCCCGGGCCTCCGGCGGGTGACGGCAGCGCGGACCAGCTTCCCGCCTTGAGTTCGGCGCCGGCCGAGAAGCTTGATGTCTGAGATTCGGGGGGGCGCGGGGGGGTCGTCCCCCCCGGGATCAGCACCGACCTCGACACCCAAGATCGTTCCTCCCGAATCCAATTCGGGAGGGCGCGGGGGGGTCGTCCCCCCCGGCATCATCAGCGACGATCCCGGGCCGTCGACGGAGGAGCGCAGGCAGACCAAGCGTCTGGTGTCGGCCAGTGTGCTGATGGCCTCGGGTACTGCGCTATCCCGAGTGATGGGGTTCTTCCGCCTTATGTTGCTGGTGTACCTGTTTGGCAACGGCACCCGGCAGGCGGAGATGTTCACCATCGCCACCACCGTGCCGAACAGCATGTACATCCTGCTGGCCGGCGGCGTACTGAACACCGTCCTGGTCCCGCAGATCGTGCGTGCCATCCGCGGTGACAAAGATCGCGGCGACGCGTACACCAATCGGATCATGACCGCCGGCCTGATCGGACTGGGCTTGATCACGCTGCTGCTCACTCTCGCCGTGCCGGCGATCATCTGGCTGTATTCCTCGGCCGGATGGAAATCGCCAAAGCTGGCGGGTCAGTACGAGTCGATGATCTTGCTTGCCTACTACTGCATGCCACAGGTCTTCTTCTACGGCGTACACGTACTGGCCGGGCAGGTACTCAACGCACGTGATCGCTTCGGGCCGATGATGTGGGCTCCGATCGCCAACAATGTCGTGTCGATCATCGTGCTGCTCTGCTACGTGATCGTCTTCGATCGGACCAGCACCGGGGCACCCTTCACGACAAGTCAGGCGCTGCTGCTCGGCATCGGTTCCACCGTGGGCATTGCCGCTCAGGCTGCGGTGCTGATCCCGTTCTTGAGAGCTAGCGGCTACCGCTTCCGGCCGCGCTTCGACTTCAAACACACCGGGCTGGGCAAGACCTTTCGGCTGGCCAAATGGACGCTCGGCTTCGTACTGGTCACTCAGGCCGCACTGGTTGTCGTCAGCAAGCTGGCCAGCAGCGCCACCGTGGGAGGCAAGGGCGCCGGCCTCACCGCCTACAGCAATGCGTACGCGGTGTGGATCCTGCCGCATTCGTTGATCACAGTCTCGTTAGCCACGGCCATGTTGCCAGCCGCTTCGCGGCTCGCCGCCGCCGGGGACGTACCCGGCGTTGCGGCCGAAACGATGAGGACCATCCGGCTGGCGCTGACTGCGCTGCTGCCAGCCGCGGTCGCGTTCCTCGCTCTCGGGCTGCCGCTGGCCCACCTGGTGTTCGGTTTCGGGCAGGGCGCCAAGGACGCCTCGTTCGTAGGCGGGGCCCTGATGGCATTGGCCATTGGGCTGGTGCCGTTCACCGTGCAGTACATCTGCCTGCGAGCGTTCTATGCGCTCGAGGACAACCGAACGACTTTCTTCTTGCAGTGCTTGATCGCCAGCGCCAATGTGATCCTCGGCGTTGCCGCCGTCCTGCTCCTCGACAATCCAGCTCTGGTGGCGACCGGCCTGGCCTTCTCCTATTCAGCGGCGTACTTGATCGGACTGCCCGTCTCGTTCTCCCGACTGCGTCGCAAGCTCCCCGATCTTGATGCTGAGGAGCTGGTTCGGCACTGTGTACGACTGCTTCTCGCGGTGACTCCGGCGGCGATTGCAGCATGGTTGATCACGTGGCTGTTCGCCACCCAGTTCGATGCCAAGTTGATGTTGGCCCTCGGTCTGGTGATCTCCGGCGTAGTGGCGGTCGGGCTGTTCGTGCTGGTCGCTCGGCTGATGCGGATCCACGAGGTCACCGAGATCATCTCCACTGTGCTGCAGCGCGGTAGCGATTCTTCGCCGGAGGGGCGGGAAGCACGAGAGGAGTCTGTGATCGAAGCCAGCGCTGATCGTTTCTCCGATCTCACGCCGTCCGGCGATTCGCCGACTGTGATTCGACCACCGTCTCCTAGCATCGAACAAGCAGTTGAGGAGAATTCAGAATCCATGGTTCAGGTGGCGGCTGACCAGGACGTCGAGCAGGGCGGCGAAGGTCCCCGGGCAGCGGCCCTGCCCGCCGGAACCATACTGGCGTCTCGTTATCGCCTCGAAGAGCTGATCGCTGAATCCCAGCCCACGGTGACCTGGCGCGCGTTCGACCAGGTGCTGTCGCGTTCGGTCTTGGTGCACCTGCTGGCCCCTGGTGATCCCGGCGAGGAAGTGCTGCTCAGCGCCGCTCGCAAGGCATCGGTCGCGACCGATTCCCGTTTCCTTCGGGTGCTCGACGCGGTGCACAGCACCGATCCTGCGGTCGGTTCCTACATCGTGTGTGAGTACGCGACCGGCCAGTCGTTGCAGGTGATCGTGAACCACGGTCCCTTGTCGAGTCTCGAGGCGGCATGGATCACCCGGGAAGTCGCCGACGCGCTCGCCGGCGTACACAGTCTCGGTCTCTATCACCGCAGGCTCAGTCCCGAGACCGTGATCATCACGCCGAGCGGCAATGTCAAGATCGTCGGGCTGTTGATCGAGGCGGCGCTACGACCTGGAGCGGACACCGCGTTACCTCAGGCGACCACGTCCGAGCAGATCGACGTGACTGACCTGGGCCGCCTGCTGTACGCCTCTTTGGTGTGCCGGTGGCCGGGAGGCCCGGCGTTCGGTCTGCCCAACGCGCCCATGGTGAGCCGCCGCTGGATGAGCCCACGCCAGGTACGCGCCGGCGTATCCCCGGCATTGGACAATGTCTGTGATCAAATTCTCGGCGATCCGCCCCGGCATCATGGTGCGCCGATTACTACGGCTGGTGGCATCGTCACGGCGCTGACCAAGGTCCTCGGGAGTGCAGATGCAGCGCCCGATCTGGAGCGCCGGCTGCGGCAGCCGATCCCCAGCGTGACGGGAAAGCCCCAACCGCTCGATGCCGCGGCTGGGGCCACGCCGGTCTCGTCACTTCTGGACCAGACGACCGCTCGGCAACGAGCCATATCCACGCGTGCGATCCCGGCCGCCAGCGCACCACCAACCAGGGCACAGACCCGGCTTCGAACCAGTGGTCGGTCACCGGGACCGCCGACCACGACCCGTTCACCCCAAGCCAGACCCCCGAGTCAGCCGCCCGGTGGCCAGCAGCGGCGGCGGCGTTGGATCGGGTTGCTGCTGGTCCTCGCGGTGCTCTTGATCACGGCGGGCATCATCTCGGCGCTGATCTTGGACCGCCGCATCTCTTCGGGCTCCGCATCGCAGGCCTCAGGGAATCAAACAAGCGCTGCACCCGAGCGCTCTCCCGCCGCCCGGAGCAGCAAGCTGACGATCACCAACGCTCGGGACTTTGACCCGCAGGGCGATGACCAAACCGAGAATTCCGACGAGGTGAAGTTCGCCTACGACGGTGACCCGACCACTCGGTGGCGTACGGTCCAATATTTCGGCAATCCCAAACTGGGCAACCTGAAGCGCGGTGTCGGCCTGGTTCTTGATCTTGAAACGCCGCAGCCGGTGCGCTCTGTGCACCTCACTCTTAGTGGCGTCGGCACTACGGTGCAGTTCCGGGTCCCGAAGTCTGACCCGTCGCAGACCGCCAAGCCTCCGATGAGCTCGGACAAACAGTGGCGTACGGTCGCCGCCGAGTCGAAAGCAGGCGGATCGGCGACCCTGACCACAGAGCAGGAAGTGACCACTCGGTACGTCTTGGTGTACTTGACCTCCTTGCCCAAGGAGGGGGCAGGCTATCGGGGCGGCATTTACGAGGTCGAGGTCATGGCGTGATCGAAGGTGATTCGGCCTCGGAGCCGCTGTCGAGCAGATGCTGAACTGGGCCGGCTCGGCGCGATGAATGCAGTGGCCAGCCCCGAAAACACCCCTCCGCCGGTCCGTTTCTCCGCACAAGGCCACATATGCGGCTCGAAACAGTCGAATCGGCCTTCGTATGTGGACTCGTGCGGAAAGACGTGAGATCACGACAAGGAGCCTCGACCATATTGTGTCGAGGCTCCGATCCTTGCCGGCCCGTCAGCACTGCTGCCGCCGAGCTGAGCAGTTCAGGTTCCTGCGTTTTGCCGCCCGTGCGGCGAAACGACCCCTCGCAGCGGCCGTCGGCCGGTCGTTTCGACGCCTGAGGTGCGAAACGACCCCTCCCTCGTGATCAATCGCGATGCACCTTCGCGGCTGCGACTGAATGCAGATCACCCCGTCCGGACACCCCAAACTTCCGCAGCAGCGCCGAGACGTGGACCGACACCGTCTTGGGGCTGATGAACAGTGCCTCCGCGATGTCGCGGTTCGTGGCCCCTTGCGCAACCCAGCCCAGGATCTCGCGCTCCCGCCGCGTGAGCCCGTCCTTGCTCGGCGCAGGTGAAGCGTCCAGACCAGCACGGAGCCGTACGTCGGCCACCAAGGCGGCCAGCGGTCGGGCTCCGAGATGGTTGGCGATCGACTCGGATCGGCGCAGTTCGGCCTCCGCTTCTCGCCGCGAACCGCCCGTCAGCATGGCCTCTGCGAGCCGGACGCCCGCATACGCCTCGTCGTAGCGGTGCCCGAGTGCGTGCCAACGGTCGCGGACCGCAGCCCACGCCTCGCCGTGCGACCCAGTCTCCCCGTCTCCGATGCGGGCGAGCTCCGCATGGGCTTGGGCGATCCAGGCATCGATGCTGCCTTCCTGAGGGCCGAGGGCATCGGCTACCTCCACCAGCTCGCTGGCACGTTGTCGGGCGGCGGTTTCCTCACTGCGAGCTCGCCGCCGCCGCGCCGAAATACAACGGTCTGCCTCAAGCCGTACACCGACCGCACAGAGCTGGGCCGTCAACCAAGCATCCACGCCAGCCAGTTCGAGGCCGGCGGTGACCGCGGCGCGGCCGTCGTCGAAAAGGTCCGACATGGAGCACAGCTCGGCCGACGTCAGCCATGCAGGGCCTGCCAGTTGCGGTTCATCGCGTACGCGGTCGTAGCGCGGCACCTCCGACAGGAGGCGGCGGCCCAGCTCGGAATCGCCTCTGCGGGTGGCAATCCGAGCAAGGACGTCTTTGGCCATCCGAGCCGATTGGCCGTCCTCGGTGAGCGTGAGCACCGCTTCGGCCTCGGAAACGGCCTCCGGCCAGCGACCCAGAGCGAAGAGAGCGTCCGCGGCCGTATTCCGGCAGAGCATGGCGTAGGGCAAGGTGAGGCCGAGAGATGTGGCCTCATCGATCCCGACTTCGCAAAGCGCCAAGCCGTCCTCGTAGCGTGCCGCGTCCACGAGTGTGGCTGCCAGATTGAGGATCGCTCGGCTAATGTCTTGGTCGGTTCCATGACTGCGGGCAAGATCCAGTGCCTGCTCGAGGTCGCGCACTGCGTTTTTGCTGTCCCCGGCCGCGCTTCGCGCGCAGCCGCGAGCATTCAATGCGACACCGCGAGCGCCCAGATCGCCCTCGGCATCAGCAAGCGCAAGGGCGCGGTCGGCCCGGCCCCGCGCTTCCGCGCGAGACCAAAAGGCTCGGACCAGCGCATCCTCCGCCGCCAGCCGCGCCCGGCCGGTTGCCGCCGCTGCTGTCTCTAGCGCTGCGGCTGCTGCATCGAAGGCCGCGAAGATGCCTGGTCCATCGCTGGCCATGACCCGGTACCACGCGATCCGGCGCCATACTTCGGCACGACGCTGGGGATGCTCGGCCACATCGGGTTCGGCTAGCGCCGCCTGGGCGAGTGCGGTGGCTCGGTCGAAGTCGTCGACGAGTGCGAGGAACTCTGCAGACCGGCTGAGCAGGTCGCCGCGAGACGTGCCCACGCGTTGATCGGCATCTGAGACCCGGCCCCACAGCTCGAGCGCACGCTGCAGGCATTCCGCCGCATCGCCGAAGGCGTATATCCGAGCAGCAGCGTCAGCGGCCGCAACGTAGGAGACGAGTGCGGCGTCCGCATTCCCGGCCAACGCTTGGTGATAGGCAAGTTCCCCAGGTCCGGTGGATAAGAAGGGATCAAGTTCCAGGGAGCGTGCGATTGCTTGGTGAAGTGCGGTCCGCTCACCGGGCAAGAAGTCGACCGCGACAGCCTCAGCCAGCAGTGCATGCCGGAACCGGTACAGAGCAGTCTGCGGGTCTACGGTCAGGAGCCCGGCGTCGACGGCACGCCTTAGCATCTCGACCAGCTCGCTTGACGAGCGGTCAGTCAGGCTATGGATCAGGTCGAAGCTGGCGGGGCGGCCGAGTGTGGCGAGCATCCGGATGACGTCCCGGTCGGTGTCGGGCAGCGATGCCAAACGGACCTCTGCCGCATCGCATACGACCTCCGGCACCGTCGGCTGCCCAGTCGCCCATAGCGTCGCCAGTTCCTCGACGTAGAAGGGATTGCCTTCAGATCGTAGGAATATCTCCTGCGCTGCACGCGAGTCGAAGGTGCCCAGAGCGGCCAGCTGCCGCGCTACTTGGGCGCGGTCCAACGGGGTCACGTCTACCCGCGATACCAAAGGGCGGCGGGCTAGGTCGCCAAGCCAGCGGCGTACGGGTGATCCGCGACGGAATTCATCGGAGCGATAGGTGAGCAGAAGAAGTACGCGGGCTTGCGTTGCAGGTGTGGTGAGCGCGCGTACCAGGTAACTGAGCAGGTCCCGCGTGCCGCGATCGGCCCAGTGAACATCCTCGACAATCAGTGCCAGCGGCGTTTTGACGCTGGCGCTCCGCAGCACGTCCAGGTAGGCCGCGTAGATCCGGCCGCGTGCCACATCTTCGGAAAGCGGCGACTCCTCGGCCTCGCCCCGGACCCAGTGCTCCAGCATCGGAGGCAGCGAGCCGGGAGGCAGATCGTGGAGGGCATCGACCAGCGGAAGATACGGTACGGAGCCCTCGGCGAGGTCGAGACACCCACCGCTCAGCAGCTGCCAACCATTGGCCAGCGCTCGGGTGGCAGCCTCGGCGGCCAGCCGACTCTTGCCAATCCCGGCTTCACCCGCAATAAGCACTACCGCCGGAGAACCATCGGCGGAAGCTTGCAGCGCATCACCGAGAGTGGCCAGCTCGGCCGTCCTGCCGACCAACGGAGCGTCCCACGCCCGCTTGGGCATGGCCTCATTATCGCGCTCAAGCTGCTCCGAGGCACTCGATCTTCGGTTGATCAAGATCGACCGGATGGTTTGTGCGGCCTCACAACTCCGGGATGAACAGCGGAGCCGACACACCGTCGCCGGTGAGGTTGTCGCAGCGCACCAGCTGTCGGTCTAGCCGTCGCAGCGGGCAGTTTGGGTCGACCACGACAGCGACGGCAGGCGGCGGCCTCAGCCGAGCGTGCTCATCAGCGGGTCGGGCCGCGGCCGACAGAGCGCCGACACCAACCAGCACCGCGCTCAAAACCATCGTGCTGGCGATACGGGAGACCGAATTTTTGATCATGACTGCTACCTCCACGAGTCGATAACAGCCAGGCTGGGGCTGCGGGGAGGTCGCGCACATCGAGCGGACTACTCAGAAAAGCCGGTCGGCTCCTCAGATTCTTGAGCCTCTGCCTTACCTCCGTGCGCGATGAGTTCACAGCTGGGAACGAGTCAAGATAGGGAATCCGCCGGATTGCGCAAGGGAGCTGAGTATCGATGCAAGCAAACGAAGGTGGCCGAATCCAGATGAGCAACATCGGTGGCGGCGATATCAGCCGTCTTCGGAGCAGCGTGGACGGCCAGGTGCTGCTGCCTGGTGACGATGGTTACGACGCGGCCCGTGCGCTGTGGAACGCCATGGTCGACCACCGTCCGTCGGTGATCGTGCGGTGCACGAGCAGCGCTGACGTAGCGGCGGCGATTACCTTCGCCCGTCGCAACGACCTCGAGGTAGGTGTCCGCTGCGGTGGACACAGCGTGTTGGGCATCTCGGTGCCCGACGGCGGCCTGCTGATCGATCTGTCAGGGTTGCGGGCTGTTCGAGTCGATCCCGAGGCCCGCCGGGCCTGGGTGCAAGGTGGGGCTCTGCTTGGCGATCTGGACGGGGCGGCGCAGCAGTTCGGCTTGGCGACGACGGCCGGCAACGTCTCCCATACCGGGGTCGGCGGCCTGACGCTGGGCGGTGGAATGGGCTGGCTGGCCAGGAGGTTCGGGCTCGCTTGCGACAACGTGGCCTCGTACGAGGTGGTCACCGCCGATGGCGAGATTCTGCGCGTCAGCGAGTCGCAGCACGAGGATCTGTTTTGGGCGCTCCGCGGTGGCGGCGGGAACTTCGGGGTGGTCACCGAGTTTGAGTTCCGACTCCACGAGATCGGCACCAGCGCGCTGTTTCTTGACAGCACCTTTGATGTGGCTGAGGCGCCGACGGCGATGCGCCGCTGGCGTGACCTGATCGTCGACGGCGTGCCGCCACAGGCCACTCCCCTTGCCTGGATCGGCACGATGCCTGACGTGCCTGACGTGCCGCCGCCAGTACGGAATCGGACGGCTGTCAACCTGGGCTTTGTCTGGGTGGGTGACCCCGACGAGGGCCGGCAGCTGGTGCCGCTGGTGGCGAGTATGGGTACATCGCTGGTCGAGCGAGTGGCGGAGGCGTCCTACCTGCAACTGCAAAGCGTCGATGACGAATGGCATCGGCCCGGCGCGCGGCGGCGCTACTACAAGGGCCATTACCTGCCGGAACTGTCTGACGAAGCGATCGACGCATTCCTCTCCCGCGGCAATCCTGATCCCGCCGTCGACCCGAGACTGCTCCCGAACGCGTCATTCCAGGGTTACGGCGGCGCGATTGCTGCCAGGTCGGACGACGAAAGCGCGTTCAGCCACCGCAACACCCTGGTGGAGTTTGTGGCATCCACCGCCTGGAGTGACCCCGCTGAGGACGATGTCCGGATGGCGGCTGCGCGCCGCCACGGCGCCGCGCTCGAACCGTTCTCCAGCGGTGTCTACGTCAACGTCTTGAGCGACGAAGGCGAGGCTGGCGTACGCCGCGCGTACCCGCCGATCAAGATGGCCCGGCTAGTCGAGCTCAAGCGACGTTACGACCCCGACAACGTCTTCCATCTCAACCAGAACATCCGTCCCGATCAGTGATGGAAATTAGCGTCCTGACTGGGCTAACGAGCCGGAGCTCGGGCTCGCCTGACCTGGAATAGGTTGCCTCCTCGAGCCGTTCCGCGGAGGTAGGGTTACACGTCACCCGCAGGAAGTCACGAAGGGCGCTATGAGCAACGAATCCGTACGGGATGTCATCATCATCGGGAGTGGGCCAGCCGGCTACACGGCTGCCATTTACGCGGCTCGGGCGGATCTGAAGCCGCTGGTCTTCGAAGGTGAGATCGACGCGGGCGGCGCCTTGATGACCACGACCGATGTCGAGAACTTCCCAGGTTTCCCTGACGGCATCATGGGCCCCGAGCTGATGGACAAGTTGCGCGCGCAGGCCGAGCGATTTGGTGCCGAACTGGTGACCAGAGACATTGCCGAGGTCGATCTGACCGGTGACATCAAGATCGTCAAGGATGGCTACGGCGACAGCTACGCCGCGCGTACGGTGATCTTGGCCATGGGTTCGGGTTACCGCAAGCTCGGTCTTGCAGATGAGGACCGGCTATCCGGCCACGGTGTCTCCTGGTGTGCCACCTGCGACGGCTTCTTCTTCCGGGACAAGGACATTGCGGTCATCGGTGGTGGTGACTCGGCGGTCGAGGAAGCGATCTTCCTGACCCGATTCGCCAAGTCTGTGACGATCGTGCACCGCCGCGACGAGCTGCGAGCGAGCAAGATCATGGCTGCCCGCGCGTTCAAGAATCCCAAGATCAACTTCGCGTGGAATTCTGTCGTTACCGAGATTCATGGCGACAAGACGCTGACGGGCCTGACCTTGCGCGACACCATCAGCGGCGCCGAGCGTGAGCTACCCGTCTCGGGCTTGTTCATTGCCATCGGCCACGATCCGCGGTCGGAATTGGTGAAGGGCCAGGTGCATCTGGACGCCGACGGTTATGTGATCGCCGAGGGCTCGTCAACAAAGACCAACCTGCCCGGCGTCTTCGCGTCCGGTGACCTGGTCGACCACACCTATCGGCAGGCGGTCACCGCCGCGGGTACGGGGTGCGCGGCTGCCCTGGATGCCGAGCGATATCTGACGGCGCTGCACCACGCAGACCACTCGACGATGGCGGCGGATGAGGCCGCCATGCTGACCGGAACCGCCAGCTGACTGATCAGCTAGTCCGGCATTGACGAGCTCGTGTCAGTGGGCCCCGGCACACTGACGTGCAGAGAGGAGAATCCATGGGTGCAGTAAGCGATGTAACCGATGCCACTTTCGATGAGGTGGTCCTGAAATCCGAAAAGCCGGTCATGGTGGACTTCTGGGCGGACTGGTGTGGGCCCTGCAAGCAGGTGTCGCCGATCATTGAAGAGCTCGCGGATGCTCACGGTGACAAGGTGCGGTTCGTCAAGATGGATACCAACACCAATCCCGTGACCCCCGCCAACAATTACGTGCTGGGATTGCCGACCATTCAGGTCTATGTCGGCGGCGAACTGGTGAAGGCGTTCAAGGGCGCGAAGTCCAAGTCAGTGCTGTTGCGCGCGATCGAGGAATACCTGTAGGCATTTTCATTCCGGGCCCTGATCTTGCCAGAACGGCCGATTTCCCAGCTCATCAAAAGAAGTCGGGACAGTAGGGTGGCTGGACCCAGGCGAACGCAGCGGCGGTAGCACCCACGGCACCTTTGCTACGTTCAGCGACCAGACCCGCTCTTGCCAGGGCCAGCAGTGGAGTTCCAGCGAGATAGATGGCGCTCAGCTCGCGTACGTTCATGATCAGATTCGGGCTGCGACGAGTCCGGGTTACCGAGGCACCCTCGGGTCCAGCCTGCAGTCGAATCGAGCCAGCATTGCGGGGCAGCAGCTCATCCTCGACTTTGATGATCACGTCAACATCACTGAGATAGCGACGCGCCTCGAGCGCGCGCGGCACATCGACCAGTCGTGCGTACGTTCCGTCCTGCACCTCAGCCTTCACCGAACGAAGATCATCAACGAGGTAGCGCAGCGGCTCATCAGGTGCGCTGTCCACGCTAAACGTCCGTACTAAGTCAAGATCAAGAGCGAATCGCCACAGGGCCGCACGAGCCGCTGAGTTGCTCGCGTCGAGCTCGTTGATGACCACCTCGGCGTCGGGACCCGACTCGTCCCACTTGGTTTTCACCCGAAACGCGACGTATCCGTCAACCCGGCCGCGGCGGTCGTAGTGCACCGCGAATCGGTACGCGGACGCCCCACGTCGCCATGGCTCGGGATCATGCCACTTGACGACCCACCAGTCGTCGTTTCGATTGAGGGCGCCGACGCGATCTGGCAATAACCGATCATGGAGCTTCTTGATGATCGGTATCGCCTGATCTCGCTCCACCTCGCCCACCGAACCGGAACCAAGATCAACCTCGGGCCGAAATGCGGTCGCTCTGGTCTTGCCGGTCAGCTGCATTCGCGGGCTCGCCTGGCCGTAGCCATAGCGACCGTAGATCGCCGCCTCGGAAGCCCACAGCAGCGCCAGAGGCTCCTTGCCACGCTCGGCGATGTCGCGCAACTGATGGGTCATCATCTCCTTGAGCAGACCGCGCCGGCGATACGAGGGATGCACCGTCACGATTGTGACGGCAGCAACGGGTACCGACCCACCCGGAACCGTCAACGTCCTGCTGTACGCCCCGCAGGTAGAGATCCATTGGCCGTCAACTTGAAACCCGAAGCTCCGGTCAGCCTCGAACACCTTGCGATGAGGCTCCCACTTCTCCGGCACGTAGTCGTCGTGGAAGCCATGCAGCACTGCGCGAAAGAAGTCGTCGGCTCGCTCGGGGGTGGCGTAGACCAACTCACGCTGAGCGAGGTGCGGTGGAGTTGTCCGGGTGTTCGGTGCGCCGGACGTCACGCTGGTGAGCTCGTCTGGGAAAGCACCGATATGCCCTGTATCCGGGCGCCAACTGGTGTCGGGAGTTCAACCGTACGGGTCACGGTACACAGTCGATCATGAGACTTGCGGATTGCGGTTTCCAACACGTGGGCGGCGGCCCGGCCGCCCTCGGTGTCGGGAAACTCGACGTCGAAGTCGACATTGATATCGGTCAGGCGGTTTCCATGCTTGTCCTTGACGTAATGGCCCGAGCAATTGACGAGGAATCGGCTGGGCTCGGACCGTTTCACGGTGATGGCATCGACGTCCATCGCGGTGCACCCGGCAATCGCGACCAGCAGCAGCTCGATCGGGCTGAACTCACCCGACTGGGAGTCCCCGAACGTCAACGTGCCGCCACGCGAATTCGTGGCTTGGAAGTGAAGCCGGCTCAGCCGGGACAGCTCGACGGCGCGCAGTGAATCATCACCCATGTGGCCACTCTCGCAGACTTGTCAGAACGTGGTTGAGCTAGAGCTCAACTGGATTCTGACAACTCGAGTGACAGCCTAGACGGCTTCCCGGCGGGTGTACGTCGCCGGCTCAGGAGATTGCGGCTGGCGAACGAGGTCGGTGAGGCGATTCCAGGCGGCACCAAGACCGGGCCGCCACCGTACGGCGTCTTGTAGATCCATCCGCAGTCGTGGAGTGATCGGGTGAGGCCGAACCACTTCGAAGCCGACGGCTTCTAGCCAGCCGGTGGGAAGCATGCAGGACGGCCCGTCGTGATAGGTACCGACCGCCTCCAATGCCCGGATGTCACGGCGTGCGACCAGCCCCGCGGCCGACTGCACGAGCTGTTTGCCTATGCCCTTGCCGCGCAGCTCAGGCTCCACATGAGCCGACATGACCACGGCCGCGTCGGCCGCGACGGGAGTCGTAGCAAACGCCCCAAGCCGCGGTACGTACATCGCCGGCGCCAGCGTGAGGTGAGCGATGGGCCTGTCCTCAGCGAACGCGATTACGCCGCAGTAACCCCAACGCCGGGTGACGGATTCGGCCCACTCGGCCTTGATCACCTGCCGATCCTCATGATCAGCTCGCGCGGCGAGATCCGTCAGGCTCGCCTCCCAGAAGGTGCAGCGCGCGCACGATCCCGGCAGCAGCGGCAAGTCGGCGGCGGTCATCGGACGCAGACGGCGGGATCCCATGGGCGCTAGCTCCTGGCGCGTGGCCTGGCCAGCCCGAACGCGAAGCCTAGGACAAGACCGAACATCATCCCCGCGCCCAGCCACAACGACCAACGCACCGCGGGAATGCCATTGGGCCGCAGCGAATGGCTGCCATTGGGCCTTGCCATGGATTTATCGTAGGCGGCCGGACGGCTCGCGGGAAATCATCGTCCGACGTGCAAAGATGCACGCGCTCAACGATCCAGAAACATGTGATTGGGCCGCCCTGACGTGACACAACTCCGATCACTGAGTCGTTCCTCCGCACAGAGCCACGAATGAAGCTCAAAAGGGCCGCTGGAGCCCTCATTCGTGGCCTTGTGCGGAGAAACGCAGAAGGTCAGGGGTCGGCGAAGAACGCCAAGATCGCCCACGGCGAGCAGTCAAGATGCACAGCCACAGGTGGATAAGGCACGCTAGTTATTGTGAGTGTGACTTCCCCATCCGATCCGGACGAACCGGGTCTGGAGCGGCTGCGACCCCAGGACACCCGCCTCGATCACTACGTCGACCGCTACGCCGCACGCGCGCATGGCATGACCGCCTCGGCAATCCGCGCGCTTTTCGCCGTCGCCAACCGGCCGGAAGTCGTCTCACTCGCCGGCGGCATGCCCAACATCACTGACCTTCCGCTGGATGTCGTCGGCTCAGTCCTCAATGATCTGGTCCTCAACGACGGGTGGCGCGCCATGCAGTACGGCTCCGGCCAGGGCGAGCCAATGATCCAGGAAGCAATCTGCGACGTGATGCGGTTGGAGAACATCTCCGCGCACCCGGACGACGTGATGGTCTCCGTCGGGTCCCAGCAAGGCTTGGATCTGCTCACTCGCATCTTCTGCAATCCAGGCGACGTGGTGCTGTGTGAAGCCCCCAGCTACGTCGGCGCGCTCGGAGTCTTTCGCTCCTATCAATGCGAAGTCGTCCACGTCAGCATGGACGAACAAGGCCTGAATCCCACCGCACTCGCCGACGCACTTAGGGCCCTGCGCCGCGCGGGACGTACGGTCAAATTCCTCTACACCATCCCCAACTACCACAATCCCGCGGGCGTCACCCAGTCGCTGGATCGGCGGCTGGAGCTGCTTCATCTTGCGGAGCGAGCCGACCTGCTCGTGGTCGAGGACAATCCGTACGGGCTGCTCGGCTTCGACGGTGAGCCGATCCCCGCCCTGCGATCGCTGAACGAAGATCAGGTCATCTATCTCGGCTCGTTTTCCAAGACCTTCGCGCCGGGCTTCCGGGTCGGCTGGGTGCTCGCGCCGCATGCCGTACGCGAGAAGCTGGTGCTCGCCCAGGAAGCGGCAACGCTGTGCCCGCCCGTCTTCTCCCAATTCGCAGTCGCGGCGTACCTGGCCAACCACGACTGGCGCGGCCAGATCAAGATCTTCCGCGAGATGTACCGGGAACGCCGTGACGCGATGATCAGCGGGCTGACCAGTCACATGCCGGCCGGCACGACGTGGACCTATCCTGAGGGCGGCTTCTTCGTGTGGTTGACGCTGCCGCCCGGAATTGATTCGCACGCCATGCTGCCTCGCGCCGTGACGGCTCGGGTGGCCTACGTACCGGGAACGGCGTTCTATGCCGACGGCTTCGGCAGCCGGCATATGCGCCTGTCGTACTGTTTCCCCACGCCAGAGCGCATCATCGAAGGCACCCGCCGACTTGGTGAGGTGCTGGAATACGAGGCGAGAATGCTCGAGATCTTCGGTACCGCCGTTGAGTCAAACAGTGGCCGCCTCGTACTTGGACCTCGTGAAGCACCAAGCCCGAACCAGGCCTGATGATCATCGAGGCATTCCAAAGTTGATCTTGATCGATATTGATCATGAAATCTTGATCATGAAAGAAGGAAATGCGTGACCGACAACGAATACCTGCAAACGGTGATCGTACTCTCGGGGGGTCTGTCACACGAGCGCGACGTTTCGCTACGCTCCGGGCGTCGAGTCAGCCAGGCGCTGCGGTCGCGCGGCATTGACGTAGTGGAATCCGATGTCGATTCCACCTTGCTGTCGCGGCTGGCCGAGTTCACTGGCTCGGTCGTCTTTCCAGTGCTGCACGGCGAAGCGGGTGAAGACGGCGCGTTACGTGAGGTGTTCCAGCTGCTCGGCGTGCCTTTCGTCGGCTCAGTAGGTTCGGCCTGCCGGGTCGCGTTCGACAAGTCGATCGCTACCACAGTCGTACGCGCCGGCGGCATTCGCACGCCAACTCAGGTGGCGCTGCCGCATGAGACCTTCCGAGAGTTGGGCGCCCGCGTTCTCGTTGATGCGTTGGGAGACCAGATCGGCTTTCCCATGATGATCAAACCGTCCCGATGCGGATCGGCCCTGGGCTGCAGCAAGGTGATCCGGCCCCAGGAGCTTCCGGCGGCGATGGTCGGGGCGTACGCGTACGGCTCGATGGCCGTCATCGAAGAATTCGTCGCAGGAACCGAAGTGACCGTTGCGGTGATCGATCGTGGCAACGGTCCGGTCGCCCTTCCCGCGGTGGAGATTCGACCCGAGTCGGGTGTCTACGACTACGCCGCCCGCTACACCGCCGGCGCGACCCGGTTCCTCTGCCCAGCCGAGGTGTCCACTGAGGTGGCCAATCAATGCGCCGACGTGGCTTTGCGGGTACATGCGATCTTGGGTCTTCGTGACTTGTCACGAACCGACCTCATCGTCACTCCGGACGGCGAACCGGTCTTTTTGGAAGTCAACGTCGCGCCGGGCATGACGGAGACGTCAGCGGTGCCGTTGGCGATCGAAACCGCTGGCTGGAGCCTGGGAAGGATGTGCGCTGACCTGGTTCGTGCGGCCGCAGCCCGCGGCGGTCATGACCGGGCGATCGAGCTGGCGGCACGCTGAGAGATGCGCCCTGAGAAATGAGCACTGAGCATGTCGAAGCGTCACGATGATTCGGTTTCAGCAGGGTCTGGTCATCGCCCTCGGCATCGTCTTGGCGGCTGGCATGGTGGGGCTCGGCTTCTGGCAGCTAAACGTCTATCACCACCAGGGTGATGCGGCTGCCGCACGCCGGGCGGAAGCGCCACCGATCCCACTCAGTTCGGTGGCTCGACCAGGAACCTCAGCGACAGACGGATTCGGTCGCTCAGTGTCATTCGAAGGCAGCTATGACCCAGCCTTGCAGTTGCTCGTCCCTGCTGAGGATGGCACTAGGCAATTCCGTGTTCTCACGGGACTGCGACAAGCAGACGGCAGCGTGGTGGCGGTGGTACGCGGCGTCGTTCCTGATCCGACTGCCCCACCGCCGCCCAGCGGACAGGTCCAGCAAGTTGGCGTACTGCTGCCCACGGAGGAGCATCTGACCGACGCCGATCTGCCCGATGGTCAGATTGCCTCCGTACGTTTGCCGACTTTGGCTCAGCAATGGCCGAGCCCGCTCATCGACGGGTATGTCACGCTCTCCCCTGCTGACTCGGCCGGCCAAGGCCTGGCGCCGGCGCAGCTGCAGCTGCCCGAGTCGCCGGGTCGGCTTCGCAATGGCGCGTACGTCGGGCAGTGGTGGCTATTTGCCGCGTTCGCTTTGTTCATGGCTTTTCGGATGGCAAGAGATATCGGAGTACGAGAGGCAGAGGTGGCAAGGATCACAGCAGAGCCCCCCGCCGAGCCGACATAGGCTACGGCCCATGCGCAATGCGTGGATCCGCTACCGGATCATGGCCTGGATCGTGGGCACTTTGCTTGTCATTCTGGTGTGCGTCGGGCTTCCGCTGAAGTACATCGGCGGCGATGACACCGTCGTGCTGTGGACCGCCATCCCGCATGGATATCTGTACATGCTCTTGCTGATCACTGCAGTTGACCTAGGGCTGCGCGCCAAGTGGAGCTGGACGCGGCTGCTATTGATCGCACTCGCCGGCACGGTACCGTTCCTGTCGTTCGTGGCAGAGCGTTCGGCGACTAAGGACATCAGGAAGAAGCTTGCCGCTCAGGCCGAGGCAGTCGCTCCCGCGCCGACATCCTCCTGAATGTCGCTTTGTCGATATTGATTGGGTTCTGTGTGAGCTGAGCTGGTCGAAGCGTCGATCGTGTGCCCTTCGACAGGCTCAGGGCGCATCTGGTTCGGCTCAGGGCGCATCTGGTTCGGCTCAGGGCGCAGCTGGCCGCTTTCGATCAAGCCCACAATGCGTTCCAAGTCGTCGACAGTGGCGAACTCGATGGTGATCTTGCCTTTGCTCCGGCCCAATTCCACCTTGACCCGGGTTTCGAAGTGGTCTGAGAGCCGGTCGGCAAGATCCTTGACCTTGGGCGCAACGATCTTGGATTGATGCCGTTGCCGGGAAGCCTTCTCGTGATGATCACCGACGGCTATCAGTTCCTCGACGGCACGGACGGACAGGCCCTCAGCGACAACTCGCTGTGCGACCCGTTCCTGACTGGCCGGGTCTTCGATCGCTAAGAGTGCCCTGGCATGGCCGGCACTGATCACGCCGGCCGCAATACGCCGCTGCACCGTTGCCGGTAGTCGCAGCAGACGAATGGTGTTGGAGATCTGCGGCCGCGATCGTTTGATGCGGGTGGACAGCTCCTCTTGAGTGCAGCCGAAGTCTTCAAGCATCTGCTGGTACGCGGCGGCCTCCTCCAGGGGGTTGAGCTGTGCGCGATGCAGGTTCTCGAGGAGGGCATCGCGGAGTAGTTCATGATCTGCCGTCTCGCGAACGATCGCAGGGATGGTCTCGACACCCGCTTGCTGCGCAGCGCGCCAACGCCGTTCGCCCATGACGAGTTCGAACTTCGAGCCACCCAACGGCCGGACAACAACCGGCTGCAGCATGCCAACCTCGCGAATGGACTCAACGAGTTCATTCATGGCCTCTTCGTCGAAGACCGTTCTCGGCTGCCGAGGATTGGGCGAAATGGAATCCACAGGAAGATCGGCGAAGTAGGAGCCGGCAAGTACGGGCGCCAACGGCGCCGCTTCTCCGTGGTCTACGGGCTCTCCTCCCACCGGTCGTGGCTCTGTCCGCTGAAACAGCTCACCCAGTCCTCGGCCGAGGCCACGACGCTCCGTACCGATGTTCATGAATTCTCCTCTATTCCTCGTTGGGTGATTTCATGGGCGGCCTGCAGATATGAGACGGCGCCCACGGAGGTGGGTTGGTAGGTCAGCACGGTCTGGCCATAGCTGGGTGCCTCGGAGATGCGAACCGATCGGGGTATCACAGTCGTCAGCGTCTCGGCGGGAAAGTGGTTACGAACCTCATCGGCGACCTGGGCAGCGAGCTTCGTACGGCCGTCGAACATAGTGAGCATCACCGTGCTCAGCTTCAGGTCGTCGTTGAGCTCCCCCTTGACTAGATCGATGGTGCGCATCAGCTGCGTGACACCCTCGAGCGCGTAGTACTCGCACTGAATGGGAACCAGGATCTCGTTCGCGGCAACGAGAGCGTTGAGAGTCAAGAGACCCAGTGACGGCGGGCAGTCGAGGAAAACGTAGTCCGCATCATGGTTATCGAGGTAGCTACGAAGAGCTCGAAGCAGACGACTTTCACGGGCGACGATTGACACCAATTCGATCTCAGCACCCGCCAGATCGATCGTTGCGGGTAGGACCTTCAGATTGGGCGCTTCGGGCGACTCGACGACATGATCGGCCAGCGCTGCGCCTGCCATCAGCACCTCATACGTCCCCGGAGTGCCCGGCGGATGGTCGACACCGAGAGCCGTAGTGGCATTGCCTTGCGGGTCGAGGTCGACGAGGAGCACTGTCAGTCCGCCGAGAGCAAGGGCAGCCGCGAGATTCACGCTGGTGGTCGTTTTGCCGACGCCGCCCTTCTGGTTCGCTACAACGAAGATCCGGGTGGTACGCGGCGCTGGCAGTGTGGCTGATTCCGGGCGGTCTGTGACTGCGATCGTTGGCGGGTCGTCGTCAATGGTTGGTGAACTGAACTCGTCCTCATCGAAACGGGCCCTTCTGGGGCCCGGAGGAATCTCGATCGGCGTTGGTAGTGCAGTCGTCGCGGTTTCGACGCTGCTCGACCATGATCGGACAGTTGCGCGTTCCGGCCAGTCGAGTGTTTCACGTGGAACATTTGGCCAGCCGATTCGCGGATCGATCTCGACGTCGAGCGGCCACCCTAAGCCCGGCGTCACGCGAAACTTTGCTACCGGCGGTGCCAGCACGAAACCCTCCTCATGTTCCGCAACAAGCTAGCAATCAGAAGGGCGCTGAGCTGGCAGCCGCGCCAAACCCGTGACGCTCAACGCGAAACTGCTGTACGCGGTGGGCAGCGTTGCGGCCGCCTAGACAACCTTGTGATTAAGTTTGCGGCGCTGCGGGCCTCCGGGTGAGTCAGGTTTCAAGCATCTTAGGTTGCTACGGCCGCCCCAACGCTGCCCACCGCTCCCAGGCCTCGCAAGCGCACTACGGTGGCCGGCTCGGCGTCCGGGTGAACCTTCACCGATAACACCTCGGCGGTGAGCCGCGCAGCTTGGAGCTGGTGACGTGCGGCTCGGATCTCGTCGGTGACTGAGCTGCCCTTCAATGCCAAGATCACACCGTCCGCGGCCCGCAGGCGGTTGCACCAGCCGATCAGGCGGTCTAGCGGAGCAAGGGCTCGGGAGACGACCACGTCGTACCGCTGGGAATGATCTTCGGCTCGGGAGCGCACCACCTGGACGCGATCTTCAACGCCTAGCGCTTCGACCGTCTGGGTCAAGAAAGTGCTGCGGCGAAGCAGCGGCTCGATGAGCGTAACCTCAAGATCAGGCCGGAGCAAGGCAATGGGTATGCCGGGTAGGCCGGCACCACTGCCCACATCGGCGATTGAGCTGTTCGAAGGGATCAGCTCGCTCAGGGCCGCGCTATTGAGGATGTGCCGATCCCACAGCCGGTCGGCTTCACGGGGACCGAGGAGACCCCACTCGACCGCCGTCGTACCAAGAATGTCGACATATCTATTTAGAGATGGGAAACCTGCTCCATAAAGCTCACGCGCAATGTCGACGGATTCAGCCGCATCGTCGGAGATCACGAAGATGCGAAGGCGTCGGCCAGCACATCGAGACCCTCATTCAACAAGTCATCGCTCATGGAGAGCGGCGGCAAGAAGCGCAACACGTTCCCGTACGTGCCGCACGTGAGCACGATGACACCCTGTTCCCGAGCAGCGTTCGCGACCGCGGCGGTGAACGCCGGATCTGGATCGGAGCTGTCTCGATGCACCAGTTCGACGGCGATCATGGCTCCGCGTCCACGAACATCGCCAATACGGTTGTCGTCCGCCTGCATGCGATGCAGCCGAGGCAGCATGATCCGCTCGATTTCCCCGGCGCGGGCGACAAGATTCTCGGCCTTGATGGTCTCGATGGCCGCCAGCGAGGCGGCGCAGGCGACCGGGTTGCCGCCGTACGTCCCGCCGAGACCCCCCACATGCGGCGCGTCCATGATTTCAATTCGTCCGGTCACCGCAGCGAGCGGCAGACCGCCGGCAATGCCTTTGGCGGTGACGATCAAGTCTGGGACCACGTCAAACAGCTCGCAGGCGAACATTGCGCCGGTACGCGCGAATCCGGTCTGAATCTCATCAGCGATGAAGACCACGTCATTGGCGCGGCACCATTCGGCCAGTGCGGGGAGGAACCCGTCCGCAGGAACGATGAAGCCGCCCTCGCCCTGGATCGGTTCGATGATCACCGCGGCCAGGTTGGCAGGACCGACCTGCTTGTCCATCAGGTCTGTCGCCCGCCGCGCGGCAAGCTCACCGTCGATCATCTTGTCGTCGCGATAGGGATAGGACAGCGGCGCGCGGTAGATCTCAGGCGCAAACGGACCAAAGCTGTGCTTGTACGGCATGCTCTTCGCGGTCAGCGCCATGGCCAGGTTGGTACGGCCGTGATAAGCGTGATCAAAAGCGACGACCGCTTGCTTCTTGGTGTACGCGCGAGCGATCTTCACCGCGTTTTCCACCGCTTCGGCCCCAGAATTGAACAGGGCGCTGCGCTTTTCGTACTCACCCGGGGTCAGCTCATTGAGCTGCTCGGCAACAGCCACGTACCCCTCGTACGGCGTGATCATGAAACAGGTGTGAGTGAACAGCTCCACTTGATCTTGGACAGCGGCGACCACTCGAGGCGCACTGTTGCCAATGGTGGTAACGGCAATTCCAGACCCGAAGTCGATCAAGCTGTTGCCATCGACATCCACGACTACGCCGCCGCCGGCTTCCATAGCAAAGACCGGCATCGTGGTCCCAACGCCTCGCGCAACAGCGCCTGTCTTTCGCGCCATGAGCTCGATCGAGCGTGGTCCCGGAATCGATGTCTTGAGAATTCGGCGCTGCTCCAGTTCAGCCATGGCCGCATTCTCCACCATCCGCCGAAGTGGCTATTCAGCCAGCCGGTACATGCCAGAGCTGAGAGCCGTCGATAGATAGTCTGCCGCTATGACCGACCGCGCCTTCCCCGTCATATTTGCGCAGCGGCCGAGCGTAACCGCCGATTTCTATGAGCGTCTTGGCTTTGTCCGTCACGTCCAACTGCCGCCAGAGGGCGAACCCGGCTATATCGGCCTGCAACGTGGCAGTTACGAGGTAGCCGTAGTGGACATGTCATGGCCGGCCGATCAGTACGGCGGGACTGTGTCTGCAGGAATGCGATTCGAGATGTTCGTCTACGTCGACGATGTTGACGCTGCGATCGAGGATCTCGGTGGCAACAACATCGTGTTGCGTGAGCCCGCCGACATGCCGTGGGGCGAACGAGTCGCCTACGTCAGCGACCCCGATGACAACCCTGTGGCGCTCGCAGCTGCGACAAGCCCGGTACCTTCCCAAGACCAGGCTTTACCGGGTCGGCCAGGGTAATACGGTGAGGCGTGGCCAGATCTGTCGCCAGCGTTCAGCCTTCGCCTCGTAGGTTGCCTGGCTGACGAGCGTGACGTTAGGGCGCACCACCATTGCGAACAAGTCAGTCAGTCCGAACGGCGCGCAGACCTTGAAGCCGTTGTCGTCGGACCGCACACCGACGCTGGTCGCGGTGGTCGGCCAGGTGGCAATCGCGTGCTCGGTTGAGCGGTAGGGAGACAGCGGCCGACCAAACCGTTGCTCGTACCAGGTGTGTACCCGAGCCTCGTTGGTGACATCCAGCCTGGCCGTGCCGACATCAATCGAGGCGGCAATTGTGGCTTCTGCGGCATCCTCGCCGGTTTTGGTCAGGTCATCGGAGTTGAAGTACACGATGTCGTAGTCGTTGATGCCGTACGTCGGCGTGAAGCCATGCAGGTGATTCCAGACGGTTTGCGCGATAGCACCGCCTCCGACGTACCAAGCGGGCAAAGAGAGAGCTGGGAGCCGCTCCAAGATTGCGCGGATGACAGGATTGGACGAAACGGTGACCTCAAGCGCGTCGACCTGTCGCCCGAGAGACAACTTGCGCAGACTTCTAGGCAGGTATGACGACCACGTGACGGTCTGGCTCCTCGCCTTCGGACTCACTGGTCAGACCCGCGGCTGCTACCGCATCGTGGACAACCTTGCGCTCAAAGGGATTCATCGGCGCCAGCGGCACGGGCTCGTGAGACTCCCGCGCCTCGCCCACCGCATTGGCGGCAAGCGCCATGAGCTCCTTACGCCGCTGCTCGCGATATCCCGCAATGTCCAGCATCAGCCGGCTGCGTTCGCCGGTATCGGTCATTACGGCCAGACGGGTCAATTCCTGAAGCGCGTCGAGGACCTCGCCCTGGGCGCCGACCAAGACCTGCGATTCACTGACGATCGACACGTGGGCTCGGTCACCTTCAATGTAGGTATCGATGTCGCCGTCCAGGTCGGCAATGTCAAGCAGTTCCTCGAGATAGTCAGCAGCCACCTCCGCCTCAACATCAAGCGGACTTTCCGGCTCCTGACTAGGGGCTTCTGCCTCGGCTTCTGCTACATCCGGCTCGACTACGTCGCGCTCGGCCTGTGGCTCGTCGGCCACCTGATCCCCCTCCATGCTCTGCAGTGTCAGCGTTTACGCTGCGACCGCGATTGCTTCTTGGGCTGCGGCCGCGGCTGTTGGCGGGCCACCTTACTCGGGGCCTTTTGACCATTGGTGTTCGGAGTCGCCGCTTCCGGCGCCGGCTCGGAGTCAACCACGGTCGCCAACGCCACATCCGCCTTGCCCTTGGCCTTACGCCGCTCCTCCCAGGCGTCGTAGGCCGGAGTACCAGGCGCCGGATTCCGCCGGATCACGTAGAACTGCTGGCCCATGGTCCACAGGTTTGAGGTGAACCAGTAGATCAAGACGCCGACGGGGAAGTTGATGCCACCAATGGCGAAGACCAGCGGGAAGACGTACAACATGATCTTCTGCTGCTGGGCGAACGGTCCGGTGAGCGCATCCGGCGGCATGTTCTTGCGCATCAACTGCAGCTGCGTGATGAACAAGGTGACCGTCATGGCGATGATCAAGACCAGCGTGACGACGTGCACGCTGGTGATCCCGTTCGCGAAACCCACCTTGAGGAAGGTGTCGGAAATCCGGGCGCCGAAGATCGTGGCCTGGTTGAGCGAGTTCAGCAGATCCGGGTTGACCACGAGCCAGTGTCCGCGGGGAATGCCGCGCGCGGCGCCGTCGAGCACCCGGAACAGCGCTAAGAAGATGGGAATCTGGAGCAGCAACGGCAGGCACGACGCCAACGGATTGGCATTGTTCTCCCGGTAAAGCTTCATAGTCTCCTGACCGAGCTTTTCCCGGTCATGACCATGTTTCTTCTGCAGTTCACGAACCTTCGGCTGGAGCAGCTGCATGTTCCGTGAGGACTTGATCTGCTTGACGAACAGCGGAATCAGGGCCATCCGGATCACGACGGTGAGGAACATGATGGACAGCACCCAGGTCCAGCCGTTATCCGCGCCGAGCAGCGGGGAGAAGAGGGAGTGCGCCAGCACGAGGATGCCCGAGACCACCCAATAGAGCGGCTGCATGATCGCGCTGCCGATGGCGATAAAGGGATCCCAAATCGACATCGGAATCAGCAGTAGTTCCATCAATTCACACCTCGTTGCGACGCCAGCTCAGCAGCGCCATCCATTGTTGCTGACCGTTGTGCGCGCTCCCGCATCTCTTCGTCAAATTCAGGGGTTCCCGGTACGGGGTCGTACCCACCCGCTGCCCAGGGGTGACAGCGAAGCAGCCGTCGCATCGCCAACCAGCTACCGCGCGCGGCGCCATGGAACTCGACCGCGCGCAACGCGTACGCCGAACAGCTGGGATAGTACCGGCACACATTGCCGTACAGAGGGCTGATCACTAACCGATAGAGCTTGAGCAGCCCGATTAGGACGTATTTCATCGCGCGCCACCGGTCAGCCGAGAGGCGACGTCACGCCACGCTGATTCGAAATCCCTCGGCACTTCGGCGGGGTCGCTCGCCGCTCTGGGCAGCGCGCGTACCACGACGCCAGTGCCAGCAGGTATCTGATCTAGGTGAGGCGCTGCGAGATGTCGCAACCGCCGCTTCACTCGATTGCGCGTGACGGCGTTCCCCACGGCCGTGCTCACCACGAAGCCGACTCGCGTCTGGTCACCTAAAGGCACAGCCTGGATCACGATCGTGGGCCGACTTGCGCGTACGCCGCGCCGAGCCGTCCGCCGAAAGTCTTTCGAGCTACGCATTCTCAGCGATCGCGGCAACACTGTCAGGCCGATCGAGAGGGATCAGGCGGACAGTCGGGCGCGGCCCTTGCGACGCCGGGCCGACATGATGGCGCGGCCCGCGCGGGTGCGCATCCGCAGACGGAAACCATGGGTACGACTGCGCCGCCGGTTGCTCGGCTGGAACGTGCGCTTGCTCACGGGAAAACTCCCAAACCTTCGGAGTGGTCACAATTCAGGTACGGTGCTCACACGGCACGCATCGCAAGCGGGGCGAGCAGGTGGCAGCGGTCGCTACGGAAGCGACCTTCTAACGGTACGGGGCACCGCCAAACCGGTCAAACTGATGCAAGCCGGGCCAAGACAAACCTGGCCGGGCGCGACTTGGGGGGATTAAGGGATGCCAGGTGCGAGCGTCGACAATCGCGCTCCGCTGAGCGGAGGAGGAGAGAGCCGAGGCGTTTTTCCTCGGCGAAGGACGACGACGCCAGCGGACTCAAAGCGCGATGCGCGAGCAGCTGAGAAACTGGGCTGCGCTGTCCAGCGGACACGCCGAACGACCGCGCGAATATTGCCGACTCGCTTGCACGGCGACTCCACGGTTGCTAGCGTCGCGCTTCGCCTCACAGGTTTTACTCAGCTACCGCAGCCGGCGACGTCTGATCGTCAACCTCGATTCCGGGGGACGGTGGTAGGCGAAACCGGTTGGTGGCGCATTTGTGCACACTCTGTGGACATCTGTGTGGAAGTACGAAAGGTTGCAGTCCCCGAGGTGCCTGCCCGGGAGGGCAAAGGCACAGACAACAGCGGATCTTTGCTTCGCGTATCCGGGTCGAGGTCGGACGCACGAAGATTGCGGAGTCAGCAGTGAGCGAACCTTCCGAGCACGCCGCCGAATCGACCAGCCTGGCCTGGGATCACCTCTACTCATCTTCATCACCGGGCCTGCGCCGCTGGCTCACCACAGGTCACCCGGTTGCGTTGCATCAGGACATGTTGATGGTCGCCGTACCCAACATCTTCACCCGCAACCAACTGGAGAATCGCTTCCGCGCCGACATCGAGAAGCTGCTGTCCGGTTACTTTGGCCGCAGCATCCAGCTTGCCGTCATCGTCGACGAATCCTTGAAACCGGGCGACGAAGACTTTGCTGACGAGCCGGCCTACGACGACGCGGCCGAGGGCTACCGCGAAAACGGCCGCAGCACGCAGCCGGCGTACGGAAATGAAGGCTTTTCGAGCGAGGAGCCCTACGGCCAGCAGCATTTCGGCGGTCAGAGCGGGCCCCAACCCAGACGAGCCCGGCCGGAATCAGGCAACGTCGAGCCGGCGTATCAGGATCGCGATGCCTACTCCGGTGTCGAAGGACTGCGATCGCGGCGTGAAAGTGATTCGCGGCTCAATCCGAAGTACTCCTTCGAGACCTTCGTCATCGGTAGTTCGAATCGGTTCGCGCATGCAGCCGCGATCGCGGTCGCCGAAAATCCAGGGAAGTCGTACAACCCACTGACGATTTACGGTGAGTCGGGACTGGGCAAGACACATCTGTTGCACGCACTCGGCCACTATGTGCGCAACTATTTCGATCGCGTTCGCGTTCGGTATGTCTCCACAGAGGAACTGACCAACGACTTCATCAACGCGATCAGCCAAAACAAGGGGGCCGACTTCCGGCGTCGATATCGCGACGTGGACGTGTTGTTGATCGATGACATCCAGTTCTTGGAGGGTAAGGAACAAACTCAGGAAGAGTTCTTCCATACCTTTAATACGTTGCATAACGCGCAGAAGCAGATCGTGATGACCTCCGATCGGCCGCCCAAGCTGCTGGAGAATCTGGAACCGCGGCTACGCAGCCGGTTCGGTTGGGGATTGATCACCGACGTGCAACCGCCGGACCTCGAAACCCGGATTGCAATCTTGCGGAAGAAGGCCGGCCAGGAGCGGCTGGTGGCAGGACCGGAGGTTCTGGAGTTCATCGCGAGTCGGATCCAGACCAACATCCGTGAGCTAGAAGGTGCGCTGATCCGAGTCACCGCGTTCGCGAGTCTGAACCGCCAACAAGTTGATCTTGCCCTGGCCGAGATCGTGCTGAAAGATCTCATTCCGGAGGGCGGGGAGGCACAGATCACTACCGGGATGATCATGGCCCAGACCGCGTCGTACTTCGACATCACGATCGATGATCTTTGCGGGCAAAGCCGCACCCACGTCCTTGTCACGGCGCGTCAGATTGCGATGTACCTCTGCCGCGAGCTCACCGATCTTTCATTACCCAAGATCGGACAGCAGTTCGGCGGACGTGATCATACGACCGTGATGCACGCTGATCGTAAGATCCGCACCCTGATGGCAGAACGCCGCAGCGTGTTCAACCAGGTCACCGAGCTGACCAACCGAATCAAGCAGCAGGCTTCGGGCCGCTGACTCGATCATCTTGTTGCTGATCACCGGCGGCAAACGATCTTTTATGCGCCATTAACTTGTCGAAGTGCGCCCTTCGGCAAGCTCAGCGCCCATAACTTCGCTAAGCACACAAGTGGGGACAACTTTGTGGACAACGCTTGATCATGCGCTGCGAGTGTGGGGACGATCGCGGGAGGAGGACGCTGAGGGCGCTGCTGATCCCAAGATCCTCCCCGTGTAATTTTCTGTTCCACACAGGGATACGCGCAGTCCTGAAATGGCTCTGACTGGGACAAAGACACGTTGTGCACAGCATCCACAGCAGCTACGACTACGACCATGAGAAACATAAGGTTAAGAAGGTCTAAGTCTGAACGGCTGAGCCCTGTGAAAAGTGGCAGCACGGTGCAGAGCCGCAGTCATCGAAGGAGGAATCGGTGAGCTTTTTGCGCAAGTGGTTCGGCCGCGAAGAACCCGAAGATGTTCCGATCACATTGGACCTCGAACGGCGCAAGCAGCAGCTACTCCGCCTGGAACGTGCTCTCGACTCCCTCGCCGCGGAGATGCGTGCGGATCACACGACGAACGACCCGGCTTGGCGGGAACGGATCAATGAGTACAGCCGGCTGGCCGGAGACGCGATGACTTTACGGCGCGGCACTCCTACGCGCGAGAGCGTGCTAGACCTCGTGTTCGAAGTCCGCCCATTGTTCACTGGACCGATCCCCGACGGCATGCAGAAGTGTGGGCCGCTGCAGGACGAGGTGATGGCCGCAGCCGATGATCTGCGTCAACTGCTGCCGGGGGAGAAGGGCTCAAAGTAGCGTGGCAGCGAGAATGCGTCGGTATCATTCCCGGTGCCCATGCTGGGCCAGATGACCTCACCAGCCTGAGGTCACGGAGGAGGTAGCGTGAAAATCCGACTCGAGCGCGACGTTTTGGCTGAGGCGGTGCAATGGGCCGCACGCAGCCTGCCGCTACGCCCGAGCGTGCCGATCTTGGCTGGCTTACTCGTACGCGCCGATGCCGAAGGTGTCACGTTCTCCAGTTTCGACTACGAGACATCGGCACAGATCCACGTCACCGCGGCGGTTGCCGATGAGGGCCAGGCGTTGGTGTCGGGCCGGCTGCTTGCCGACATTTCGCGGAGCCTGCCGCCGAAGCCGGTCGACATCACCTCCGATGACACCAAGGTGGAGTTGATCTGCGGCAGCGCACGATTCACTCTGCAGACCCTGCCGGTCGCGGACTACCCCTCGCTGCCTGCGATGCCCGAGGCCACCGGCACGGTGCCCAGCGCCGCGTTCGCTCAAGCCGTCGGGCAGGTGGTCGTTGCCGCCGGACGTGACGAACTGCTGCCCGTCTTCACCGGCGTTCGGGTAGAGATCGACGACGACACCATCTCCCTGCTGGCCACCGACCGGTATCGGATGGCATTGAAGGAATTGACCTGGAATCCGAGCAAGCCGCAGAGCTCCGCTACTGCGCTGGTGCCGGCCAGGGTGTTGAGCGAGACCTCGCGCTCCATGACCGCTGGCGAAGAGATCATGCTGAGTCTCAGCGATGGTGGTGCCGGCGACGGAATCATCGGATTCGAAGGTCACGGTCCGGCTGGGCTGCGCCAGACGACGACCCGCTTGTTGGACGGTGAATTCCCGAAGGTCCGGCACATCATGGACACGGCCGCGCTGATGAACGTCCGGGTCAGTGCTGCTGAGGCGATCGCCGCGGCCAAGCGGGTTGCGTTGGTCGCAGAGCGCAACACCTCCCTCCGGATGCTGATGGGTGATGGCTTCGTCACCTTGGAGGCTGCGACGGGCGATCAAGCTCAGGCGTCGGAATCAATTGAGGCGATGATCGATCAGCCCGGCGGTGGTGACCCGGCGGTCACGGCGGCGGGCTTCAACCCGAGCTATCTGCTCGACGCGCTCGGGGCGTTCGACACCCCGTACGTGAACTTCGGCTTTACCGCACCCAGCAAGCCGTGCCAGCTCACCGGCCTGGCCACGCTCGACGGTAATCCGTTGACTGATTACCGCCACGTGATCATGCTTATGCGGCTGCCGACCTAGTTTGAACTTTGCCCTGAAAACGCAGCACGGCTGGGCCGGAATCATCGAATTTCGGCACTTCTGCGATCACTGGTGATGCAAAATCAGGGCCGTCAGCCGTGCCCGGTTCGTGTCCGCAGTTGACACCTATCACCGCAGGGCACGCCTCTGTTATGTTGGCGAAACCATCGAGCGTAAGGGGTTTCCATGCAGCTGGGAATGGTCGGTCTGGGTCGGATGGGCGCCAATATCGTTCGCCGTTTAATGCGTGACGGGCATGAATGTGTCGTTTACGACGTAAGTCCCGATTCGATCAAGCAACTCGAGGGTGAGGGCGCGATCGGCGGGTCCACTCTCGAGGAGTTTGTCGGCAAGCTGCAGAAGCCTCGGGTGGCCTGGGTGATGATCCCAGCCGGCATCACGGGCAGGACCGTTGATCAACTCTCCGGCCTGATGGAGGAAGGCGACATCATCATCGATGGCGGCAACTCCAACTATCGCGATGATGTACGTCGGGCAGCCAAGCTCAAGAAGCAAGGTATCCACTACGTCGACATCGGAACCAGCGGCGGAGTCTTCGGGCTTGAGCGCGGCTACTGCTTGATGGTGGGTGGCCCGGACGAGGCAGTGAAGACCATCGACCCGATCTTGAAGACCATCGCCCCAGGTGTTGGCGACATCGAACGTACGCCGGGCCGGAGCGGAGAGTTGGCCCCCGAAGAGCAGGGCTACCTGCACTGCGGTACCTCCGGCGCTGGTCACTTCGTCAAGATGGTCCACAACGGCATCGAGTACGGGATCATGGCCGCATTCGCCGAGGGCCTCAACATCTTGCACAACGCCGACGTTGGCGCGGAGGTCGGTGAACACTCCGCCGAGGTTGCTCCGCTGGAGGAGCCCGAGTACTACCAATTCAAGATCAACACAGCCAAGGTTGCCGAACTGTGGCGCCGCGGATCCGTGATTTCATCCTGGCTGCTCGATCTGACAGCGGCCGCATTGCAATCCAACCCGGACCTCGAGGGCCTAGCTGGCCGGGTGTCGGACTCCGGCGAAGGTCGTTGGACGGTGAAGGCCGCCATCGATCTCGGCGTACCGGCGCCGGTTCTGGCATCCTCGCTGTTCGAGCGTTTTGCCTCTCGCGATGAGGATCACTTCGCCAACCAGGTGCTCTCGGCTATGCGTCAGCAATTTGGCGGCCACCAAGAGCTGCCGGCCGGCAGCGAGCTCGAGGCGGGCGGGGAAAAGGCAGATAAAGTCGACGCCTCGCGTAGCCAGGCCTCACCCCGCGCTTAGGAGCCAGCGTTTCTCCGCACAGAGCCACGAATGAAGCTGGAAGGCGCCGATTGTGCCTTCGTTTGTGGCCTTGTGCGGAGAAACGTCGGCAAGATGACGGGAGTTAGGCACCGAGGGCAGTACGCAGCTTCTCGAGCATGTTCTGCTCGCCCTCGCTGACCTGTACCGCACCAAAACCCAAGAAGCCGCCTTCTTTTGCGGCGTCAGCGGCGGCCTGGGCAGTCGTGAGCAGCCATTGTTTGAATGCAGCTGTCTCCTCGGCGGTGGCCTTGGAGCTCACAATGGCGGTTACGGCACCGAGCTCCTCGACGATCTGTTCGCGCGGATCGGAGCCCTGCGTCGGCTTGAAGCCGCTAAGCGGGTTCTGTTTCTCTTGCGACATCGCCTGAACGTCTAAGGCGATATCAGCGAGCAACTGCTCCCTGCTCGGCGGATTCGTCGCCGACTTCAATGCCGCCGATGATTCCTTGGCCAGCTCAATCGGACCACCTGGGTCGGCGAGGGAGATCGCCACTCCGGCGATAAACGGCGCCCGTCGTACCCGGACCCATTCCTCCTCGGTGAAGTCAGCTTTATTCGTCACGATGTGTCCCTCTCGCCGGAATCGTTGTCACGCTAGCTTGGCATGTCCGCGGACGATCAGGTCATAGGCTTCGAGTCGTGTTCCTCGACCACCTGCAGCTGACCGATTTTCGGTCCTACGAGTCGGTCGAGCTACCTCTTCAGGCGGGGGTGACGACGTTCGTCGGAGCCAATGGTCAGGGCAAGACCAATCTTGTAGAGGCCATTGAGTACATCTCGACTATGAGTTCGCATCGGGTGGCATCGGAGGTTCCTCTAGTCCGGTCCGGCGCTGCCCGAGCGGTAATCAGAGCCAAGGTGCAGGCCGGGCTGGACGATCTGCGGCAGCTCACTCTGGAGTTGGAGATCAATCCCGGAAAGGCGAATCGCGCCAAGCTGAACCGGTCTCCGCTACGCCAGGCCCGAGAGATCGTCGGAGTGTTGCGCACTGTGGTGTTTTCGCCGGTAGATATCGCCATCGTCAAAGGCGATCCCAGCGAGCGACGCCGCTTTCTCGATGACCTCATCGTCGCCCGTTGGCCGCGGCTGGCCGGCGTACGCGCTGACTACGAGCGGGTACTTCGGCAGCGCAACACTTTGCTCAAGTCTCTCAGCGGCCGAGCGCGAGGAGGGCCGCCGCCAGCGGACGCCGAGGCGACCCTCGAGGTCTGGGACACCCATCTCGCGCGTGCCGGCGCCGAACTGCTCGAGGCGCGGCTGACGACGCTGGCTGATCTGGCGCCGCATGTCGGCAAGGCTTACGCCGATATTGCGCCGACGAACAATGACGCCATAGCTGAGTATCGGGCCTCTGTCGATCTTGATTCCCTTCGACAGGCTCAGGGCGCATTGAGCCAGGCTCAGGGCGCAGTCAGCCAAGCTCAGGGCCCATGGGAACGAGCGGCGCTGACCGAGATGTTGATCAATGCAATGGCGGAGCGACGGGCGGAGGAGATCCAACGTGGCGTCTCGCTCGTCGGGCCGCATCGGGACGACCTTGTGCTTTCTCTCGGCCTACTGCCCGCCAAGGGCTATGCGAGTCACGGTGAATCGTGGTCCTTTGCGCTCGCGCTCCGGCTTGGCGGCTTCCACCTACTTCGAGCCGACGGCGTAGAACCCGTACTCATGCTGGATGATGTTTTTGCCGAACTCGATTCCGTACGCCGCGAGCGCCTTGCTTCTGGCGTACGAGTTGCCGAGCAGGTGCTGGTTACGGCCGCGGTGGGTGCGGACGTTCCGGAACTGCTGGAGGGTCAGCGTTTTCGGGTAGCCGACGGGGAGGTGACGCCCGATGCCTGAGGAGCAGTCAGAGCAGGACCCATCGAGCGACCACAGCGAGCACAATCCGGCGGGTCTCGAACTCGCTGAGACCGTTGCCCGGTCACTCGGTGCTCAAGCCCGTCGGCGCCGACGAGCGGGATCGTTTCGGCGGGTGACTCCGCAAGTGTCCGGGGCCCGCGCCGATGATCGTGATCCCAAGCTGCTCGCCGATGCGGTCGAGCGACTCGTGGAAACCAAGGGTTGGACAACTGAGATCAATGTGCACACTCTGCTCGCTCGCTGGCAGCTGCTGGTCGGCGCTTCAGTCGGCGCTCACTCTCATCCCGAGGAGTATCGGGACACAGTTTTGACCATTCGCACCGACTCGACGGCTTGGGCTACCGAGCTGCGTTACTTGGCCCCCAAGCTCGTTGCGATGCTGAACGAGCAACTGGGGGATGGCACCGTGACTCGCATCGCTGTTCTGGGTCCGGATGCTCCGTCGTGGAAGAAGGGGCGTCGGTCAGTACGCGATGGCCGCGGCCCGCGAGACACCTACGGCTGAAATGCTCCCTGAGCTTGTCGAAGGGCGATCTGATGCGGACTTCGACAAGCTGAGCCCGCATAAGCAGGCTCGCCCGCATAAACAAGCTCAGCAAGCTTGGCCGAACCTAGCTAACTTTAGGATGCTCGGGTGCTTGTGACAGAGCTCAGAATCCTGATCCGAGAGACCGGGCGCGTCTGGTGGCGGCTGCTGCCAATGATCATGGGCGTCTATCTGTTTGGCTGGCTCGGCACGGAGCTCACGTTGCGGGTGGCCGTGATCGCGGGCGACATCAGCCCTTGGCTGGCCCTTGTGCTCTTCGCTTTCAGCTTCGTATGCACGCTCGACTCGACGGCGGCGCGTACGCCGTTGCTCACGCCCCCTTAGAGTCGGTTCAGCCGCCTCGAAGCAGTGCACGTCGTGACCGGACACCGCCAGCGCGTGTGTAACAGCGGCAACCTAGTCATCCACCGGAGGCAGTACGCGCACCGGGAGATGGAGCAAGTAGATATACGTCCCGTTGTGCCAGGTCTTCTCCTCGCTAGCGAGGTAATGCGTACCGTAGACCAGCTCGGCGACGCCGAACCGAATGGTCGGTCCTGGCTGGTAGGTATCCGGGTACTTGAAGACCACCGCGTACGGGCTGAGCGGCAGTCCCGGTGTGAACTGCGCGCGGTCGAAATTGTGACCCTCACCCATCCGCACGTTGTCCGGTGACACGACCTGCTGGGTCGCATCGTCTTTGCTCACGAACATCCCAGCGTCACCGAAGTACTTCGGACTGCTGGATTCCGTGCCGGTGGTTCGGCCCTCGCCAATCATGACGATCTCCCAGGAGAAGGTGCCGTCGTACTTCTTCTTGCGCTGCGCCGTGGCCTCCGTGAAGCGAAACTCGTACGGGCCACTGGTGATCAAGGCGCCTGGTGGCATGGTTTTGAGCAGGTCGGTCCGTCTCTTGAAGCCACCGAATCCCCAGACAGCGACTACCAGCAGCACGAGGACCAGCAGGATGCAGCCGTAGAACACCCCCGCTGGGATGGGTTTACGGTTTGCAGCTGCGGGTCCGCTCGGGCTGTCGGGCGGCTTCCAGCTGGGATCGACCCCACCGGGGACGTATTCCGAAGCGCTTGGATGCGACGTGCTCGGGGGCAGTTGCACCGCCACAGTTTAAGCAGCCAAAGTGCCGAATTGCCTTGGGATACGTAGGGGGACATGCACCGGCCGCTGCGATGGCTGCAAATAGGCCGTCCAGAGCTTGCCAGACGCATATTTAGTGTTGTCCGACCTCAGCTGGCGAACCCCTCGGAGGGTCACGCGCGCTAGACTGGACGAGGTCATCAAGGGCGGCTCGAAGGCCCCGAAAAGGGCTAGCTCACAAGGCTGTGATGAAAGGCCGATGAAAAGGCATCGTATCCGTCAACGTGACCATCAAGAACCAAGCGAGCAACAACCTTGGCGTGCCGCCTGCGTCACCTGATGCCCAGGTGAGGTTTGGGCGGCGCACGTCTGACAGGAGCCCTGCGCCGGTGCCGCAATTTGACCAGCCCGCCGAGAACTCGACCCACGTCGACCTCATTCCGACGAACTCGAAGTCTCATCCTCCTGCAGCCAGTGAGGTGATCAACCACCTCGAGCCGGGCGCGTACGACTCCGAGTCGATTACCGTCCTGGAAGGTTTGGAAGCGGTTCGCAAGCGGCCGGGCATGTACATCGGCTCTACAGGTGAGCGCGGCCTCCACCACCTTGTGTACGAAGTGGTGGATAACGCAGTCGATGAGGCCCTGGCCGGATTCTGCGACACGATCCTTGTCCGCATCCTGCCCGAGGGCGGTATTCAGGTCATCGACAACGGACGCGGCATCCCGGTCAAGGAGCATCCGAGGGAGAAGATTCCGGCGGTCACCTTGGCGCTGACCGTATTGCACGCAGGCGCCAAGTTCGGTGATGGCGGCTACAAGGTCTCCGGCGGGCTGCACGGCGTGGGCGTCTCGGTAGTCAATGCGCTGTCGTCTCAGCTGGTCGTGGATGTCAAGCGAGACGGCTACCGGTGGACCCAGAGTTTCAGCCTTGGCGTGCCGGACGGTCCGCTGGAGCGACTGGAGCCGAGCGACGAGACCGGGACGACAGTCACCTTCTACGCCAGTAAGGACATCTTCGAAACCACGAACTACACCTACGACACCTTGGCGGCGCGGTTCCGGGAGATGGCGTTCCTGAACAAGGGCCTCACAATCACCATCGTTGACGAACGCCCTGACCATAGTGATGAGAACGGAAACTTCTACACCGATACTTTCCGCTACGACGAAGGATTGATCGACTACGTCCGTTACTTGACGGGCAGCAAGGAGCCAGTGCACTCCTCGGTCATCGCGTTCGAGGCCGATCGGCCGGATCGCGGCATCAGCCTCGAGGTGGCTATGCAGTGGAACTTGTCCTACACAGAGTCGGTGCACACCTTCGCGAACACGATCAACACTCACGAGGGCGGCACGCATGAGGAGGGCTTCCGTTCGGCGCTGACCAATACCGCCAACAAATGGGGCGAATACTGGGGTCTGATCAAGAAGGCGGAGGATCGGCTGTCTGGAGATGACGTTCGGGAAGGCTTGACGGCGATCATTTCGATCAAGCTCGCCGAGCCGCAGTTCGAGGGACAGACCAAGACCAAGCTGGGTAACACCGAGGCCCGCTCCTTCGTCCAGCAGGTCGTCAATGCCCGACTCGGCGATTGGCTCGAGCAGAACCCGGCCGAGGGGAAGTTGATCATTCGTAAGGGTCAGGCCGCCGCTATTGCCCGTATCGCGGCGCGCAAGGCGCGGGAGGCAGCTCGCAATCGCAAGGGTCTGCTGGGTGGCGGCGGGTTACCGGGCAAGCTGCGGGACTGCCAGTCCACCAATCCGGAAGAGTGCGAGGTCTTCGTCGTCGAGGGTGACTCGGCTGGTGGGTCAGCTACCGGCGGTCGGGATCCCCGGATCCAGGCGATCCTGCCGATCCGCGGCAAGATCTTGAACGTCGAAAAGGCGCGCATCGACCGCATCCTGCAGAACGCTGAGGTGCAAGCGATCATCTCCGCGCTTGGCACCGGAGTTCATGAGGATTTCGACATCGCCAAGCTGCGTTACCACAAGATCGTGCTGATGGCTGACGCCGACGTAGACGGCGCGCATATCCGTACGCTGCTGCTCACGTTGATGTTTCGCTTCATGCGGCCCTTGATCGAGGCGGGGCACGTTTTTCTCGCTCAGCCGCCCCTGTTCAAGATCAACTGGAGCAACGCTGCGGCCGAGCTTGCCTACAGCGACGTCGAGCGGGATGCACTGCTGCGGGCCGGCAGTGAGGACAGCAAGCGGTTGCCCAAGGAGAACGCCATCCAGCGCTACAAGGGTCTCGGCGAGATGAACCCTGATCAGCTGTGGGATACCACGATGGACCCCAACAACCGCATTCTGCTGCAGGTCACGCTGGATGATGCGGCCCAGGCTGACGAGATGTTTTCGATCTTGATGGGTGAAGACGTCGAGCAGCGGCGTACCTTCATCCAGCGCAACGCCAAAGACGTCCGCTTCCTCGATATTTGATGCGCCCTGAGCTTGTCGAAGGGCGTCCTGTTGGGCTTCGACAGGCTCAGCCCGCATGTGGAAGGAATTCATGACTGAGATCCCGCAGCCGCCGATCGTCGACCGCCGCGAGCCGGTCGACTTGCAGGACGAGATACAGAAGTCCTATCTCGATTACGCCATGAGCGTGATCGTGGGCCGAGCGCTGCCTGATATCCGCGACGGACTCAAGCCGGTGCACCGCCGCATTCTCTACGGGATGTATGACGGCGGTTATCGGCCGGACCGGGGCTGGAACAAGTGCGCCCGCGTGGTCGGCGACGTAATGGGTCAATATCACCCGCACGGCGACACCGCGATCTATGACACGTTGGTGCGGCTCGCGCAGCCCTGGGTGATGCGATACCCGCTGGTAGCCGGGCAGGGAAACTTTGGCTCACCGGGCAATGACAAGGCCGCCGCCATGCGCTACACCGAGTGCCGAATGGCACCGCTGGCCATGGAAATGGTGCGCGACATCACCGAGAATGCAGTCGATTTCAAGCCCAACTACGACGGCAAAGAGCAAGAGCCCGTTGTCTTGCCGAGCCGCTTCCCGAACCTGCTGGTCAACGGCTCCACTGGCATTGCGGTCGGAATGGCGACCAACATCCCGACGCACAATCTGCGCGAGATCAACGCGGCGGTGCAATGGTCCTTGGAGCACCCGGATGCGTCAGCGGAAGAGCTGCTGGAGGCCGCCATTGCGCGCATCTCCGGTCCCGACTTCCCGAACGGGGCGTTGATCGTCGGCAGGCGTGGCATCGACGACGCATACCGGACCGGGCGTGGGTCGGTGATCATGCGCGCCGTGGTCGACATTGAAGAAGATCGAGCCGGCCGCACCCAGCTGGTGATCACCGAGCTGCCGCATATGGTCAATCCGGACAACTTGGCACTCAAGATCGCCGAGCTGGTGACCAGCGGCAAGGTCAACGGCATTGCCGATATCCGAGACGACACGTCGGCGCGTACCGGCCAACGACTGGTGATCATTCTTAAGCGGGATGCGCAGCCGCGGGTGGTGTTGAACAACCTTTACAAACACACCCAGCTACAGGAGACCTTCGGCTGCAACATGCTGGCGCTGGTCGACGACGTGCCGCGTACGCTGCGCCTCGATCAGTTCATCTCCTATTGGATCGCCCACCAGGTCGAGGTCATCCAGCGGCGTACTCAGCACCGCCTCGACGATGCCCAGGCTCGCGCCCACATCTACCGGGGCCTGGTTCTTGCGCTGGACCAGTTGGATGAGGTGATCGCACTCATTCGGCGCAGCCCGAGTACCGACGATGCCCGAGAGGGCCTGAAGGCGCTGCTGGAGATCGATGAGCTGCAGGCGAATGCGATCTTGGACATGCAGCTGCGCAGGCTAGCAGCACTGGAGCGGCAACGGATCATTGATCAACTTGCCGAGTACGAACGGATCATCGCCGACCTGGCCGACATCTTGGCCAGACCTGAGCGGCAACGCAAGATCATTAGCGACGAGCTCGCGGAGATCGTCGAGAAGTACGGGGACGAGCGGCGTACCGAGATCATCGGGGCCGACGGCGATCTTTCCAACGAGGATCTGATCCCCGATTCCGAGGTCGTGGTCACGATCACCCGAGGCGGCTACGCCAAGCGCACCAACGCCGATCTGTACCGCGTGCAAAAGCGCGGTGGCAAGGGCGTACGTGGGGCAACGCTACGTACCGACGACGAGGTCGGGCACCTGTTCGTCACCACCAATCACCATTGGATCTTGTTCTTTACCAACAGGGGGCGGGTCTATCGAGCCAAGGCCTGGCAGCTGCCAGAGGCGGGTCGAGACGCCAAGGGCGGGCATGTCGCTGGGTTGCTCTCCTTCTTGCCGGACGAGAAGATCGCGCAAGTCCTTTCCATTCGGGACTACTCGGCAGCGCCGTACCTGTTGTTGGCCACCAAGCGCGGGTTGGTCAAGAAGACGGCACTGCCCGCGTACGACTCACCTCGGCAGGCCGGAATCATCGCAGTCAACTTCCGGGACGAGGACGATGAGCTGATTGGCGCCGAACTCTGCGGTCCCGATGACGAGGTGCTGTTGATCTCTCGCAAGGGCCTTTCCATCCGCTTCCCGGCGGATGACTCCGAGCTGCGGCCGATGGGTCGAGCAACTTCGGGAGTGACGGGCATGAAGTTCCGGCCCGGTGATGAGCTGCTGTCGATGTCGATCATCCGAGCCGGCTCCGAAGATGATGGGCGATTCGTGTTCACCGTCACTGATGGCGGATTCGCGAAGCGGACGCACGTTCAGGACTACCGGCAGCAAGGGCGTGGTGGTTTGGGAATCAAGGCGATGAAACTCAACGAAGATCGCGGTTCGTTAGTCGGAGGGCTGGTCGTGACCGACAATGATGAGGTCATCGCCATTAAGGCCAGCGGTCAGATTACGCGCAGCGCTGTTGCCGAGGTTCCGGTCAAGGGGCGTGACACGATGGGAGTCAGGTTTGTTGGGGTAGGCGACAACGACTCGGTTGTGGTAATCGCCCTGAATCCTGAGACAACTGCAGAAGCAGCGCAACTTGCAGGCGAGACTGCTGCAAGTGATGATGCGAATTCGACCTCGAGCATGGCTGAGGAGGACTCCTCGCTCGGGTCGGAAGCAGTAACGGTGATCCGCGACCCCGCGCGGGAGACCGAAGATCTGGGAGTCCAGGAGGATGACAGTGAGTAAAGGCAACGCGGAGCAGCCATCCGCCCAGACGCCAAAGGGTCCTGCCTCCCCGAACCGTCTCGAGACTGTCGTGCAAGCCCGCCAGGAGCCGGGAGTGCAGAATCGTTCGCAGTCCGGACCACCCCAGAACCGTCCCCAACCGGGTCAGCCGGGGCCGGGAGCCGGTGAACCAGCAGCCCCGCGGTCCCCAGGGACCTGTTAAGGGTGATGCCAAGCTGGCAAGTCCCGGAGGCGGAAGTCCTCAGCCGCGACCTCAGCAACCCAACGCGGAGCGCAGGCCCGACGGCAAGGCGCCCAGTCCGCAAAATCTCAGTCCGCAGAGTCCAGCAGTTAGCACCTCGGATCGCAAACCGAGCGCGGGCCCCGGCGCAGCGGGAAAGCCGCCGCATGAGGAGCACAAGGGTTCCAACGGCCAGAGTTCGCGGGAAGAACAACTGACGACTACGCGTACGGGCGCCCCGGCGGTAGCTCGTGGCAGCGGTGGGCAACAAACTCCGGTTCGTCCGCAGCCGCCCGCCGGCCCGCGACCCGGCGGCCCTCCGAGTAGTGCATCTCCGCAGTCGAAGCAGGCGCCGACGCAGCAATCAGTAACTCAGCAGACACAGCAGGCCAAGCAGCAACCGCAGGCCAAAGCTCCTGGTCAGGCAGCGAACCCTGGCACTCAAGCCCAGCCTCGTCCCACCACTCCGAGCAGTCCGGCGGCACCTAGCGCGCCAGCCGCTCGTACGGAAGCTCCGAGTGCCGTACCTGTGTGGGATCCGCCTCCGCCAGCGCAACCCAAGCAGCCCCTCCTGGCTCGATTGGGGTTTGGGAAGAAGGCAGACCGGTCTGACAGCGACGTTGCTGATCCCGGAGTGCAGCAGGCGCCGGGCGTGCAGCAAGCGCCGGGCGTACAACAAGCGCCCGCCCAGCAGGCGCCAGGCGCCCAGCAGGCGCCGAGTGCGCAGCCGGTGCCTGCCCAAGCAGGAACTCCACAGGCGCCGACGGCTCCACGGCCTGGCGTCACGGCCGCCGGTGCGGTGGGCGCGGCGGCGGGGGCGGCGACTGCCGCAGCCCAGACGCAGGCGCGTCAACAGGCGCCAGTGCAGCCGGGTCCGACCCAGCCGCCGGCTCGTACCGAGGAGACCACCGGACGTACGCCGCGGGTGCCGGGCCCTGCCCAGCCGACTGCGGCCCAGCCGACCGCGGCCCCGCCGGCACCCGGGCCGGCGCCCGGGCCGCAAGCGCGGATGCCAGCGCCGCCGCCGTCCGGGGTTCCGGCTCAGTTCCCGATGCCGGCGCCGGTACAAGCACTCAAGGACGCTGCGACTCAGACGAATCCAGCAATTCCGGCTGTGCCCGAAGCAGCGGCACCCGATGGGCAACAGGCAGCGAAGTCAAAGGTGGGTGTCGCTCGGCGGACCCGTAAGGCACGACTCCGGCTGTCGCGGTTCGACCCGTGGTCGGTGATGAAGACCTCTTTCCTGTTCTCCATCGCTGCCGGCATCATGCTCGTGGCGGCCGTCTACTCCATTTGGACGGTGTTGAGCACCTCGCAGCTGTTTGACTCGCTCAACGAGATCGTGCGTAGCGTCGTGTCCACGCCGGGCGACACCACGCCGTTCCGCATCCAGGAGTACATCAACACCCAGAAGGTGATGGGTGTGACCGCCCTGATCGCCTGCGTCGACGTCGTGATCTTCACCGCGCTGGCGACCCTCGGCTCGTTCCTGTACAACCTGGCCGCCACCATGCTCGGCGGCCTCGAGATCACGCTCGCGGAGGACTAACTCAGACCTTCACATAGTTACGCTGCAACAGATTTGAGGCTGTCACGGCAGATCAGATAGCCTTTCGGTTTGTGCCCGCTGCGGGCGCATCCCAAGCACGAGGGCCTATAGCTCAGTCGGTTAGAGCGCTGCCCTGATAAGGCAGAGGTCAGTGGTTCAAGTCCACTTAGGCCCACCCTCGCAAGATGTCTCTGACTAGCCTAAATGCTTCTTCGGAGTGCCTCTGTCGATCCGACCTAGCCGTGAGAGTTGGCTCCGGGACTCTTTCGGGACTCACCTCTGTTTCCGCGTGTCCAGGTGAAGCACGTTGTCTGAGTCCTTCGAGGTGTCTCCCAGTAGCGCGTCCAGACGGTCCACCGCCGCGTCCGAACCACCCTCGAAGAGCCCGCCGTAGCGGGTCAGCGTGAACGCGACGCTGTTGTGTCCAACCCACTCCGACACCTCCCGGACGTTGCAGCCAGCGGCCACCAGGATCGCCACAAAACTGTGCCGCAGGCCGTGGAAGGTGATGCTGGGGATCCCGGCACGGATGGCTGCTGGTTGCCAGACGCGGCGACTGAACAGGCTGCGGGCCCAGTGGACCGCCCCGCGGGGCCGTGAAGACCAACGCGTCGGACTGCGGACCAACGAAGTCCGCGAGGTGCTCCTCCAGTCGACGCATCACCGCACCGCAGGACGTCGATGCTGGCCCTGGTCAGGCCAGCCGCCGCTGATTGGCGTTCTTCCGCGACCTGGTCGCCCGCGGCCTCTCCGGCGTCAGCCTGGTCACCTCCGACGCCCACCGCGGGCTGGTCGAGACGATCGGCGCTACCCTGCCCGGCGCCGCTTGGCAGCGGTGCCGCACCCATTACGCAGCGAACCTGATGTCAGCCACCGCCAGAAGCGCGTGGGGCTGGGTCAAGGCTTTGTTGCACTCGGTTTACGACCCGACACCGACGCCGTCCAGTCCCCGTTCGACCGGATCCTCGACGCGCTGGCCGACAAGCTTTCCGCCGTCGCGCAGCACCTCGACGCCGCCCGAGCCGACATCTTGGCCTTCACCGCGTTCCCGAAGGCGGCGTGGCGGCAAATCTCGTCCAACAATCCCCAAGAACGGCTCAATCGAATCCGCCGCCGCACCGACGTCGTCGGCATCTTCCCCGATCGGACGGCGCTGATACGGCTCGTCGGCGTCGTCCTGGCCGAACAGCACGACGAATGGACTGAGCAACGCCGCTACCTTGGTCTCGACATCCTCGCCAAGAGCCGCCTCATCAAGATCACAAACCAGAACCCCACAGACGAGGAGGTGACCATCACCGCCATCACCGCATAGAGTCCAGAAACAAGATCGCGTAGACCGGCTCAAACACCACTGCAGCGGACGTGACCCCCCGTCCAGCTCAAAGGCGGCGGCGTTGCCTTTGTTGGACGGTGGACAACTCGAATTGGTGGGGCCAGCATGTGTTCGGTACACGGGTTCGCTCATGGCTTCAGGCGTTCAGGGATCGGCTTGGCGGATGCCGTCGGGGGTTGAGCTTTTCGACCGGGTTGTGCTGATCTACAACCCGATGAACCGGCGCGTCCCGTTGACGTTGACCGAATTAATGCGGAGGGAGCTTGATAGCCGACTGCCTGATGTGCCGGTTGTGTTAGTGGCGACCGGGCATGCCGGGCATGCCCGTGAGCTGGCCAGCGCTGCCGCGGCGACGGGCCGGCCGTTAATCGTCGCGGTCAGCGGCGACGGCGTCTACAACGAGGTCGTGAACGGCGTCCTCGACGTGTCCGGAAATGAAGCATTGGCCGCTGTCGCGGCTGCCGGGAACGCCAACGACCACCGGCGCAGCACTCGACGGATGCCGCTGGTGGACGCTATCGTCGCCGCTCACATTACGGGCCGGGCCTGGCATCTGGATCTGTTGCGGCTGACGGTCCGCTCAGCTGACAGTGAGTGGAGTCAGTATGCGCATTCCTACATTGGGTTCGGGCTGACACCATTGATGGCGGTCGGGCTGAAACGGGACCGGAAAGGGACGATCGCTGAGCTGTTCTCGGTGCTGCGGACCTTCACCGAGCTCACGCCAGTGGAGATCGTCCGATCTGAGGGACGGCGGGAGCTATACGACAGTCTGGTGTTCGCCAACGTGTCACGGATGGCCAAGTACGGTCGGCTCAGCAGGTTCGGTCGCCCCGACGACGGACTGTTCGAGGTGGTGTCGCGTCGGCACGGTCGCCGATGGCAAATCGCCGCCATGGCGCTACGCGCGGTGACCATTGGGCTCGGAGCCCAGGCACACGTCAGCCGCGTCGAGTTCACGACGGTCAACGCTGTTCCCGCCCAGATCGACGGAGAAGTCCTTCAGCTGGAGTCCGACTCGGGGCTCACCATCGACTGTGTACCGCACGCCCTGAACACGGTCGGGTGAACCGACATCGGGGCTGACTTTGACTGATTCGGACACCCAAACCCAACTAACCGAGTCGCGCGGATGTTTCCGCCGAACGCCTGATTCCTGCTCGGCGATGACTGAGACGCGCCCCAAGTCCCTCGGTTTGAGGTTCCGTCAACTACTGCGCATCGTCCATCGACCTGATGGCATCCATCGACTCGATGGCGCGAGCGTTACGCATCTGGCCCGGCCCACAACGAGCGCGGAGCGGCGCGCACCGCCGCCCCGATCTTTACTCGAGCCACATTCGACAGTCGACTGGCAAGTTACGGCTGCGGGGCTGACTGCGTTCCGGCTGGAGGAGTAGGCGCTCCGGGACGACGACGTGAGCGCTGCGGTCTGGAAAGAGCCGTCTGTCCAGACTTGGCTGCCGTACGCCTCGGGCGCGATGTGTGTGATCCGGCTCCTGGCGAGCCACTCTGCGGCGGCGGCTCGGTGGTGATGGGGACCTGGTCTTCCCCTGTAGTGGGCTCGTCTTTGAGGCCGCCTTTTCGGTGGTCCCAGAGGTCACGCACGATGACTTGGATGATGCCGGCGAAGGGGATGGCGAGTAGTGCGCCGAGAATTCCGGCGAGCTCAACCCCGACCAGGATCGCCACAATCACTGTGAGCGGATTGAGTTTGACTGTCCGGGACAAGATGAGTGGTTGCAGAACATGGTTCTCCAGCTGCTGATATGCCACAAAGAAGATGGCGACCACGATGAGTGCTGGGATGGAGTGAAAGGCTGCTGCGGTCACCGCGACGATCGCGCCCAGGGTTGCGCCGATGAGCGGGATGAGGTCGGCGATTCCTACGAATATGGCAATCAGGCCAGCAAAGGGAACGCCCATGATCTTCAGGGCCGCATAGGTCAACCCACCGCAGATGACACTAATCAATAAGTTCCCTGAAATGTAGCCGGTGATGGACTTGGCGCAGTCCGCGGCCACGTGGTGTATGCGTTCCCGTCGCTGTGAGTCGCTAACGAGATTGAGCGCGCCGTCCACCAGCTTCGGCCCTTCAAGCACCATCAATAGGGCCAGGATGAAGATCGTGATGACTCCGGCCACTCCGGTCGCAACGGTTTGCAGGACGCGGGCCGCGGGGGCGGTCAGGCCGGTGAGGAAGGCACGGATGCGGTCCTGGTTCTCCTGCAGGTAGTGGAGCGCGTTTGTCCGGTTGAGTAATCTGCCGATGACTCCTTTGCCGGCCCTGGACTCCTCGATCAGATGCGGAAGCTGCTGGACGAATAATGCACCCTCGCGTGCCAGAGGGATGGCGAACAGAGTGATCAGGCCCGCGATCAGGATCAGCACAACGAGAAACACCAGCAGCGTCGCCAACAACCGGTGGGACCGGGTCAAATGACGTTGGACCCAGCCGATCACCGGATAAAGCGTGACCGTGAACAGTAGCGCAACCACCAGCCAGACCAGAGTGCGCCGCACCTCGTAGAGGAAGAGCAGGGATAGACCCGTCAGTAGGACCATGCCGATGGCGGCAGCGATCGCCCGCAGAGGGACTCCGTGGTTGTAGGTGTGAGGCGCATTTGATGGCATGAGCTGTATCACCTGCGGGACCTTGACCGACATGGATGTGGTGGGACGGGACGGCTGGGACGACGCGACTCCGCTGGCCCGAGGGGTCCCTTGCCTCCTGGCCAGGCGACGGGTTCAATTCTCAACTCGATGGGGATGAGTCTGCCAAAGGATTCTGGGTGGCGTCGTATACGTCAGCCCTGACAAAGCAGCCGGACCCGGATAGGCGGACGCGCTCACAGCGTGTCTGAAGCGCCTGGGGTTCAGGAAGCTAGGTTCATGTGGCACCGACTGGGACAGGCGCCTGCTGATCTTGATCGCAACTCGCGCGAACCACGATGGGGAGGTCACGTCCCCGCCGGGGCGAGCGGCGGCGGGGCAAGTCGGACCCGATCGATGCCCACCTGGCCGCATTGCACGCGCTGCGCCTGGACGCCGACCAGGCTGCCCATGCCGCGCGCCGACGGTGACCGTGAGGCGCTACGCATTCTGCTCGGCGCTCGCCGGGAACTCACCACCGCCAAGACGCGGACGATCAATCGCCTACGCGCGTTGCTGCTCACCGGCAGCGACGCCGACCGGGCGCTGTCCCGCGGCGCGCTGACGTCTAACCGGCTCGCTGCCATCACCCGCCGCCGCGGCGGTCAGCACGAAACCCGCGAACACGCCGTCCGGCGCGCCGAGGCTCGCCGCCTCGCCCTCGCCATCAGCGGGATCGACCGAGAACTCGCCGATAACAAATGCCACCTCGCCGACCTGGTCACCCACCTGGCGCCGCAACTGCTGGCCAAACTCGGCGTGGGCCCGGTCAGCGCCGCCCAGGCGATCCTGTCCTGGTCCCACCCGGGCCGCTGCCGCAACGATGCCGCATACGCCGCGCTCGCCGGCGCCAGCCCGATCCCCGCCAGCAGCGGCCGCATCATCCGTCACCGGCTCAACCGCGGCCGACACCCTTCCCTAAGAAAGGTTCCTAGCGGCTGGTCGCTGACGCGTTCGATGATCACTGGTCGGGCCGGCGGAACAGGGTGCGGGGTGGTGGGCCTGGGGAGCCCGCGGGGGGCTAGTAGGGGCGAGCCCACTAACACCGCCGTGCTCCATCAGCACGACTGCACGCATAGACGGGCCGAGCGTGCCTTTGTAGATTTATAACGAACGAAAGCGTGACGCCGGTCACATTAACGGCGGCGATCCAAAAGCATCCCGCCCACCGCGGTCACGCGGCAAGCATCCCTGCTCGCCACTCCTCAGGACCGGGAGGATCTATGTCAGACAGCGCAGTCGTAACACAAGCGGAGGCACCCCCGCGCAAGCGTGATCGAAGTCACTGGCTGTACATCGCAGTCATCATCGCCGTGCTGGCAGGCATCGCGGTCGGTTTCCTGTGGCCGAGCTTCGGTGTCGCGCTGAAGCCGCTTGGAACGGGGTTCGTCAACCTCGTCAGAATGATGATCTCTCCAGTGATCTTCTGCACAATCGTGCTTGGCGTCGGCTCCATCCGCAAGGCGGCGACCGTGGGCAAGGTTGGCGGACTGGCCCTGGCCTATTTCCTGGTGATGTCCACGATCGCGCTGATCATCGGTCTGGTGGTCGGGAACCTGTTGGAGCCAGGCGCTGGGCTGCATCTGAGCGAGGCGCAGGCGCAGGCCGGCGCGGCTCAGGCTAAGGCCGGCGCGGCGGAGAGCACCACCGACTTTCTGTTGACCATCATTCCAACCACTCTGTTCTCCGCGCTGACCAGCGGGGTGGTGCTGCAGACGCTGTTCGTCGCGTTGCTGGTCGGCTTCGCCTTGCAGGCCCTCGGGCCTAGCGGACAGGCGATCCTTCGGGGTGTCAAGCATCTGGAGCGGCTGGTGTTCCGCGTTATGGCCATGATCATGTGGTTGGCGCCGATCGGCGCGTTCGGGGCTATCGCTGCCGTAGTAGGCGCGACCGGCTGGAAGGCGCTGGTTGCTCTGGGACAGGTCATGGCCGGCTTCTACATCACGTGTCTGCTGTTCGTGATCGTGCTTCTGGGCCTGCTGTTGCGAGCCACCACCGGGCTCAGCATTTTTCAGCTGCTGAACTATCTGAAGCGGGAATTCCTCCTGATCGTTTCGACATCCTCCTCGGAGGTCGCGCTGCCCCGGCTGATCGCAAAGATGGAGCACCTGGGTGTCTCCCGATCAGTGGTGGGTATCACCGTGCCTACCGGGTACTCATTCAACCTCGACGGCACAGCTATTTACCTGACAATGGCGTCGATCTTCATTGCGGATGCGTTGGACAAGCCCCTGTCGATCAGCGAGCAAATTTCGCTGCTTGTCTTTATGATCATCGCTTCCAAGGGCGCCGCCGGGGTGACCGGCGCCGGCCTGGCGGTCCTCGCCGGCGGCCTGCAGGCGCATGAGCCGGAGCTCGTCGATGGCGTTGGTCTGGTCGTGGGTATCGACCGGTTCATGTCCGAGGCTCGAGCATTGACCAACTTCGCCGGAAACGCCGTCGCGACGGTGATTATCGGCAAGTGGGTCGGCGAGCTCGACCAGGCTAAGGCGACCCGCGTGTTCCACAACGAGGAGCCTTTCGACGAAACGACGATGCTCGACCCCGACATCGAGCCGTCGGCACCACCATCATCTGAGGCCGCCGAGCAGCCCGTGCCTGAAATGGCCGCGGGGCGTGTGAATGAGACAACGCCCCGGGCTTAATCAGTCCCACAAGCCCGAGGCGTATCGGGGCTCATCAACAACCATTACCCGCCGAGGGAGAAGAAGTAGCGATGTTGAACGCAGCGTACGAACTCGGCTCGGCAGCCGAGGACTATCCGGTACGGATCCGTGCGCGGGGGCGTTCGGTGTTGACGAACCCAATGCTGAATCGCGGCACGGCGTTCACCCATGCGGAGCGGCGCGAGCTCGGGTTGGAGGGCCTGCTGCCCAGTGGGGTGTCTACATTGGATGGCCAGCTGCGGCGCGTGTACGCGCAGTACCAACGACAGCCCGACAACCTGGCCAAGAACGTTTTCCTGGCCAACATGCGTGACCGCAACGAGGTTCTGTTCTACCGGCTGCTGACTGAGCACCTCGAAGAGATGCTGCCGATCGTGTACACGCCCACTGTCGGTGAGGCGATCCAACGCTACAGCCACGAATACCGCCGTCCACGAGGAGTGTTCCTCGACGTCAACCACCCGGAGGGCGTGGAGGAGTCGCTGAGCAACTACGGTCTGGGCGCGGAGGAGGTCGATCTCCTGGTGGCCACCGACTCTGAAGGCATCCTCGGCATCGGTGACCAGGGCGTCGGTGGCATCGACATCTCGATCGGCAAGCTCGCGGTGTACATCGCCGCCGCCGGTTTGCACCCGCGCCGGGTGATCCCCGTCGTTTTGGACATGGGCACAGACAACCTGGCCCTACTTAACGACGATATGTACATCGGCAACCGACACGCGCGGGTGCGTGACCAGCGCTACGACGACCTGATCGACGCTTACGTCACCGTCGCGACCAAGCTGTTCCCGCACGCCATGCTGCACTGGGAGGACTTCGGTGCAAGCAATGCCCGCCGAATTCTCAACAAGTACGCCGATCAGGTGTGCACATTCAACGACGACATGCAGGGCACGGCGGCGGTGGTGATGGCGGCGGCGTTCGCCGCAGTCAATGCAGCCGGTAGCCGCATGCGCGATCAGCGCGTGGTCATCCACGGCGCTGGCACGGCGGGTCTCGGCATCGCCGATCTGATGCGCGACGAAATGGTCCGGCAAGGCCTCTCGCGGGAGGACGCAACCCGCCGTTTCTGGGCGCTGGGCCGGCGCGGGTTGCTGACCGACGACCGCACCGAGCACCAGTTCGACTTCCAGCGGCCCTACGCGTGGCCGGCTGCTGAGGTTGCCGAATGGTCGGCGTCAGGCGGTCAGCCGAATCTGTCGGAGGTAGTTGCGCACGCACAACCGACGATGCTGATCGGCACCTCGACTCAGTCCGGCGCCTTCAGCGAGCCGATCGTGCGGCAGATGGGCTCCACAGTGGACCGTCCGATCATCATGCCGCTGTCCAACCCGACGTCGAAGGCGGAGGCGGTGCCAGCGGATCTAATCCGGTGGACCGACGGGCGGGCGCTTGTCGCGACGGGTAGTCCGTTTGCCCCGGTCGAACACGACGGGATCACCTACCGCATCGCGCAGGCGAACAACGCACTCGTGTTCCCCGGCCTCGGGCTCGGCGTGACATTCGCCCGGGCGGCGCGAATCACCGAAACCATGATCACCGCCGCGGCGGAGGCGGTGGCGGCCCTATCAGATGCGACGACGCGGGGCGCGAGCCTGCTGCCACCGGTGACCGATCTGCGCACAGTGTCTGCCATGGTTGCGATCGCGGTGGCGCAGGCCGCCGAGAAGGAGGGCCTGGCACAGACGACGCTGGACAACCCAGTACAACAGGTCCAACAGGCGATGTGGCGACCGCAGTATCCGTCGTTCGAAGCCATCTAGGTCCACCCGAGGTCAGTATCGCCAGGGGCCTCTTCCAAGGGCCAGCGGGCGAAGGACTCAAAGATCATGTCCATGGCGGAGCGTTGCCTCGCAGTTCGATGAGCTGCAGGGCATGCATTTCCAGAGCGAGGTCTTCGTCGCTTCGCGGCTGCCACCTTGGGACGGGTTTGGGGTGACGGGACTCATCGAGCGCGACGAACACGATCAGACAGTGTGTGGTCAGGTCCAGCTTGTTGGTCTTGGGGTCGCCGGATCGTACGTGGACGGAGATGTGCAGGCTCGTACGGCCGGTATGCAGCAGCCGCGCCCGACACTCCACGATGGACCCGATCTGCAGCGGCTGGTAGAACCGGACGCCGCCGGCGTACACCGCGACGCACTCGGTGCGGCTCCAGCCGACCGCGCACACGTACGCAGCCTCATCGATCCAGCGCATAACGGTTCCACCGTGGACCTTGCCACCCCAATTGACGTCCGTGGGTGCGGCCAGGAAACGTAGCGCCGTCTCCGGTGCGGTACCGGCGTCGGAGTAGGTCTGGAGCTTCATCGCGGCCTCGATGTCGGCGCGGACTTGGATCCGTCGCACCGCGCCCTCCTGCAGGTCCTTGTCCTCATCCGTCCTCGACTGCCAACTGGGCACCGGAACGGGGCGGCGGGCGGCGTCGACGGCAACGAAGATCGTCAGGCATCGGGTCGCCTCCGCGAAGATGCCATCCTTAGGGTCTGCCGAGGAGACCACGACGAGTATGTGCATGCTGGACCGTCCAGTGTGGACCATCCGGGCTGAGACCTCCACTAATTCGCCGATCGCAACCGGACGGGTGAAGTGCACATCTCCGACGTACGCGGTGACGCAGTAGTGTGCACTCCAGCCGACCGCGCAGGCATAGCCCGCCTTATCGATCCACTCCAGCAGCTTGCCGCCGTGAACCGTTCCCCCGTACGTGATGTCGAAGGGTGCGGCAAGAAACCGCAAGACAATCTCGCTCGCTTCCCCTGCCATCCCGTTGCTCCTTTCATCCGCAGTGCGGTTTCATGCACCGGCGAACCTGCCCGCGAGATCGAGAATGCTTGTGCAGACAAGGTCCCAATCGCCTTCGGCCGTCAGATCCTTTGTCTGGCGTGGCCCGAGCTCATTTGGACGCGGGATGAATGCTGTGCCGAGTCCCGCCCGTTGCGCAAACGCAAGATCGCGGTTGTGGGCCGCCGCGAGCATGACCTCGCCGGGATCCAGCCGAAGGATCCACGCCATGTTCCGATACGCCTCCAGAGTCGGCTTGTAAGCCCCGGTCGCGTCCGAACCGACGATTACGGTCCAGGGCAGTTTCGCCCGCAGCGCCATCCGCAGCAGCAGGGCGAGGTTGGCATTCGACAGGGGTCCGACGATCACGTGTTGGCGGAGTTCGCCCAGGCCGGCGATGCTGTCCTGCCATGGATCCAGCCGCTCCCATGCCGAATTGAGGTTGCCAAGCTCGCGGTCGTCGAAGTTGGCCGCATCGAGGCCGAACTCCGGAAGGGTCGCGTGGAGGTTTTCCAGGTGCAGCCGGTCCAGTGGCACAAACTCGCGGTTCCCATTGCGGATCGGCTCCATTGACGGCTCGTACTTTGCCCGCCATGCGTCGGCGAAGGCCTCGGCGTCCACGTCCATCCGGTGAGCCCTGGCGAAGGCGGCCACCTCGCGTGCTACGCCTGAGCGCCAGTCCACGACGCTGCCGAACGTGTCGAAGAGAACCGCTTTAATCTCGCGCCCAGTGGATGGTGAGACGTAGGTCATTTTCCCTCGTCAGCTTCCGCGTTCTCAGCCACCGACGGACCCAGCTGCTGCCGTCTGCCGCTCAACCACTTGCCTAGCCTCCGGTATCCGACCTGTGCTCTACAGCATTGCTCCGGGTCAGAGGCAAGATCGAGAACCGGGAGCCATCCTGGGAGCCAGACCGCACAGCCAACCTTGTACGATCATGGACGCGCACAGAGAATAGCCTGCGCCTCTGACCTTGAAGGCCGACTTGTTGGACCAGTCCGGACGCCTGGTCGAGACCTACGGATTAGAAGTTTCGGCCAGTGCCAGCGGCATATAGCCGGTGCTCCGGACGCACCTGGCGATTCAGAATGTGTCACCTAGCCAAGAGGCTGGTCTTCTGATCGGCCATATCTGACGTGCAGCCATGGAAGGTGATGAGTCGCGCCATCGACGTCCATCATGATCAACTCGGGGCGCGTACGGGACTCACGACGACGCAAACCCGTGCCAGACGTCCACTGACACCGAGTACCGCTGTTTCAGCTTTGTGCCTTGTCAGGTCATGAATTGACGGCTACTCGCTTTCGTCTCTTGGCATGCTCTGGAAGCCTGAATCGGCCTGATAAGGCAGAGGTCAGTGGTTCAAGTCCACTTAGGCCCACCCACTGAACATGACCTAGCCATGCCGGACCGACAGGTGGCTCTGGGATATCGCACTGACAACGAGTGACCTGGCGGTCAAGTGCAACATGATGCATCAGCCGAGGACGTCCCTGATGGCTGCCGCCGTCAAGCTCGCGAGTTCGTCCGTCTCCGACTCTGTGATGATCAGAGGCGGGCCGAGGAGTACAAGGTCTCCGTCACGCCCGTCGGCGCACCCGGTCGAGGAGTAGAGCAGGACCCCGCGCGCCATGCCTGCACCGACGACGCGCTCGACCACGCGGTCGGAGCGGGCGAACGCGGCCCGAGTCTGTCGGTCGGATACCAGCTCGATCCCGCGCAGCAGCCCCAGACCACGGATGTCGCCGACCGCCGGGTGGTTCCCGAGCTCGCCGCGCAGGGCCGCGTCGAGCTGGGCGCCTCGATCCCGTGCAGCCTGAACGAGATCGAGTTGCTTCAAAACTGCGAGCACAGCACGGCCCGCGGCCGCCCCCACGCCGTGGTGGGAGTAGGTGAACCCGTGCGTGAAGTCACCGGTCATGATCGTCTCGTGGACGTCGCCGCTGGCGACGGCCAACCCCAGCGGCCAGTAGCCGGAGGCAGCGCCCTTGGCCAATACCATCAAATCGGGTTGCACGCCCCAGTGCTCGGAGGCGAACCAGGCACCGGTACGCCCGAAGCCGGTCATGACCTCATCGGCGATGAGCAACACACCGTGGATGCGGCACACCCGTTCGACAGCCGGCCAATAGTCCGCTGGGGGCACGCAGGCCCCCAACCCCGCCCCCGAGACCGGCTCGGCGATGAATGCCGCCACCCGCCTGGCACCGTGTTCGACGATCAGGTCATCAAGGACTTGGGCATGCCGCTCGCCGCACCCCTCAGGATGAGTTTCGGGGAACGGACAGCGGTACTCGTAGGGTGCCGTTGTGTGCAGTGCTGTCTTGTGCAGGGCCGACCCGAGCCAGGGCAAATAGGGCGCGCGAAGCCCGGCCCGTCCAGACACGTCGAGGGCACCGCGGGTGTTGCCGTGGTAGGCGCCGTCGCGCCCGATGACAAGATATCGGTCCTCGCCTCGCGCCAGGTGGTAGGCGCGAGCCATCTTCAGTGCCGTCTCAACGGCCTCGGCGCCCCCGGATACCGGGTAGATCCGGGGCGATTCCAGGGGCAGCAGCGGCGCCAGCTCGTCTGCATAGGCCTCCAGAACATCGGTGGTGAACATGGTCCCGTGGACGTAAGCGATCCGGCGAGCTTGCTCAGCAATCGCATCCGAAACCGAGTCGACGCCGTGGCCGATACCGACCACGATCGCGCCACCAGAGCCGTCCAGATAGCGCCGACCGTCGGTATCGAAGATCACCGCACCACTCCCCCGGGCCGCGACCGGCAGGCCTTCGCCCCCTCGGGAGAAGACATGGCGGCTCACGCCGCGACCGCTGCCACCGACTCGCCGAAAATCTGCAGAGCCGTGTGGGCTTGCTCCAGGGTGACCACCAACGGCGGAGACATCCGGATGGTGCTCTCACCGCACTCCAGGACCAGGAGCCCGTGCTCGAAGGCCTGCTGCTGCACAGCCTCGGCCTGCTCGCGAGTTCGGAACTCGACGCCGATCATCAGCCCGACCCCGCGCACGTCCGTGACGGTACGGGGGAACTGAGTAAGCAGTTCACCGAGGCCCGAGAGCAGCTCCTGCCCAACCTTCGTTGCGTTGCCGGTGAGGTTCTCGGTATCGATCGTCTCGAGGGTGGCCAGCCCGGCCGCACAGGGTACGGGACTCCCGCCGTAGGTCGAGCCGTGGGCGCCCGCACGCCAACGCTCCATCAGCTCTGCTTTAGCGGCGAAGGCTCCAAGCGGCAGGCCCGACGCAATGCCCTTGGCGCTGATCAGGACGTCCGGCTCGACGTCGGCGAGCTCGATCGCCCACATCTTTCCAGTGCGCGCCATCCCGGACTGCACCTCATCGGCGACGAGTAGGATCCCGTACTTGTCGCACAGCGCGCGCAGCCGCTGGACCCACGACGCCGGCGGCACGATGTAGCCACCCTCCCCCAACACTGGCTCCAGGAAGATTGCCGCGACCTCAGTCGGCGGCACCTCGTAGCGGAACAGCGTGTTCTCGAGATAGTCGAACGTCGCTTCCTCGTCATGGGTGCGCTTGCCCGTCTCAGGATCGCGTTCGCTGAACGCGTAGGGGGCGTGCAGGATGCCGGGGAGCAACGGCGCAAATCCCTTGTGGTACTTGGCTTTCGAAGCTGTCAGGCTGACCGCACCGTAAGTGCGGCCGTGGAAGGCGCCGAAGAAACTGATGATGTAGGGCCGGCCCGTTGCGTAGCGAGTGAGCTTCATGGCACCTTCGACCGCCTCCGTTCCGGAGTTGGTCAGGAAGACCCTCTTGTGCCCGGTGATGGGCAGCACCGCAGCTAAGGCTTCGCACATCTGGGAGTAGATCGGTAGGTAGAAGTCGCTCGCGGAATAATGCAGGAGCTGCTCAGCCTGGCTACGAACAGCCTCGACCACCCGCGGGTGACAGTGCCCAGTGGAGTTCACCGCGATCCCGGCATTGAAATCCAGGAACAAATTGCCGTCCGCGTCCTCCACGACCGACCCGCTGGCCCGGTTCGGCACCAAGGGGTAGACGCGCGGCAAGGACGGACTGGTCACCGCAGCGTCGCGCTCCAGCACAGCCTGCGCCTTCGGGCCTGGCAGAGCCGTCCGGATGTCGGGAACCGGCCGATCCGGCGATAGCCAGGACGCGTTCTGCCTGACAGCGGCTGTCACTTCGTCACGACCGTTCGCGACTGCTCGCGCATGAATTGCTGGACGTAGTACAGACCGCCTCCGGCCTTGCCCGACGTTCCGGAACCCTTCCAACCACCGAAGGGTTGCACCCCGGGCCATGCACCGGTGGTGGCTCCGGCAGCGCGGTTCACGTACACCACGCCCGCTTCGATGCGATTGAGGAATTCATCGACCTCGGCGTCGTCGGCTGAGAAGAATCCCGCCGTCAGCCCCAGCTCGGTGTCGTTGGCCCGTGTCAGGGCCTCGTCGATGGAGTCGACCGGGGCCACGGTGACGAACGGCACGAAGAGCTCGTCACGGAAGAGGTCGTCGTCGACCGGCAGGTCTGCGACCACGGTCGGCGCGAGGTAGTGACCTGCGGCACCGCTCGCGCTCTTGCCGATCACCTCGCCGCCAGTGACGACCCGTCCTCGCTGTTGCGCGTGCGCCACAGCCTTCTCGAACCGCTTCACTGCGGCATCGTCGATGACCGGGCCAACGAATACCGAGCGTTCGGTGGGGTCGCCCACGACGAGAGCGGTTGCGCGCTCAGCGAGGGCTTCGAGCAGCGGTTCGTACAGGTCGCGCTCGACGTAGACCCGCGAGCAGGCCGAGCACTTCTGGCCGGAGAACCCGAAGGCCGACCGGACAATGCCCGCTGCCGCGAGATCCAGATCGGCCTTGCGGGACACGATTGTCGGGTTCTTGCCACCCATCTCGCAGACAACTGGCTTCGGGTAGCTGGTCGCAAAACTCCGATAGATGGACATGCCCACGGCATAGGATCCGGTGAACGTCAACCCGTCGACGTCCGGGTTCGACACCAGCGCCTGACCGACCTCGTCGCCACCGGGCACCACGTGCAGGACACCGGCCGGCAGCCCCGCGTCACGCAGGCACTCGTAGAGCTTGGCTGCGGAGAACGAGCCCTGTGGGCTCGGCTTGAGGACAACGGTGTTCCCAGCCGCGAGGGCGCCACCTGCGGGACCGGCCGCCAGCGCCATCGGGAAGTTGAATGGGCTGATGACTCCCCAGACCCCATACGGGCGCAGGACGCTCCGCGTGGTCTCGTGCTCGGCGATGACGTCCATCGCGAAGGAGAAGCCGTCGTGGCTCTCCAGCTGGGTGCAGTAGTAGCGGATCAGGTCGGCCGACTCCTCGACGTCGCCGAGCGCCTCCAGCCGGTTCTTGCCGACCTCCATGCTCATCAGCGCGGCCAGCTCGTTCGATCGCTCGCTGATCAGGTCGGCTGCGCCGCGTAGCAGCGTCACGCGCTCCTGCCATGGCGTCGCTGCCCAAGAGCCGGCGGCCCGACGGGCAGCCGCGACGGCATCAGCAACGTCCGCAGGGGTGGCCGAATGCACCCGGCACAGCATGATGGAGGTGTCCACGGGGCTGCGGACCTCGAAGGTCTCGCCGGTCGTGCGGCTGTCGCCGTCCACGTAGACCGGCAGGGTGCTCCCGAACCAGGATCGGGCGGTCTGCAGACCATGCTCGTACGCGGTGTGCATGTCGTCGTTGTCGGCTGAGAGCGTCGCGTAGGTCACGCGGAAGCGGGGCGCCATTCGTTGGTCCTCCTTCGGGTCGTCACTGTCGTCGCAGCGGTGTCAGCAGGAGCGTCAGCTTCGCCGACGTCAGAGTACGGCCGCTGGACCGCCGTC
>CAWCVF010000014.1:0-126302 GCA_963798835.1 uncultured Actinomycetota bacterium
AAACACCGAAAGCGAAAGAAAAACATCAACGACGTCTGAGGCGCTGAAAAACTAAACGGTCCGATGGTTATCGAAGTCGAGCCGAGTAACTGCTTGATCTTCTCCTCGGTCAGGGGAAAGTATGGCTTGGCGGCAAGCGAGAACTGGACACGAGGATTATTCCGTTCTGCTCATCGGACTACACGGAAGTTGTTCTCGGTGGCGTCGAGGGTGTCACCAGAGAGCAACTGGATGGGAGTGGCGCCCGGCTCGAGGCTCTCGAACCATTCAGGCCTGCCGTTGACGTCGTCGGTATCGGCTTCGAGGGAAGACATTCGCCGGTCCGATTCGCGGTTGCCCCGGGTCGATGTCGACCATGCGGCATGGTCTCAGTATCGATCGGTGAAATGTTCTCGTAACCTTCCGCCATGCTTACTCCGTCGGACCGGCTGAAGGGGCGGCCCTGGCCCCCGAACCTTGTGAAAACAGGAACTCCTCCACCGGGTTGGTGATGCCCGTGACGATCGAGATGATGCTCGGCCGGGAGCCCCCAGGACCCTTCTGCCTCGACGAGGCCCGCAGCGTGACCTCCACCTTTCGCCGCGCTGACTGGTCGGGGCGCGGCTCCGCGGGTCAGGCACCGGTGATGGGGGCGCCGGTGAGGGGGCAACGGTGATGGGGGCACCGGATCTGATGGTTGGGGCTGGTTCTGTTGGAGCCTGTTGAGTGGGTGTCTGCGCGAGCTTGGCTACCGTGGTGGCGATCTCGTTTGCGGACGTCAACGCCTTAGCCTGGGCTTCCCCGGCGAGCATGCCGGCGATCTCGGTCGTGCTTCGCGGCGAGCGCGGTAGGTTCCCGCAAGGATTGAGTAGCAGCTCGGCCGCCTTGGACTGATCCCGGAAGATGTCCCCGTTTTGGATCGCCTCGAGAATGCCGGTGAGTCCGGTCGGATCGGGAAGGCGGCCGGATTGACGATGTTGAGAACGCTGTGCGGGCACTGTTCGGCGCAGCACCATAAGCTGCTCCTGCGCGCCGGGGATCTCGAGCGGCCGCTCAGCGATAGCTGGCGCCAGGTGCGGTCGGGGAGTCCTGCCGATTGAAGAACCGGCTCGCGTCGAGCTTCTCTGAGGCGTTCGCGCGTCCCCCAACAGGGCTTCCGCGAATACGCCTGACGTCGGGAGGAAATGTCCCGGCTGACGGCATCCGCCGCTTCTTGATCTCCTCGCTAACAAAGCTGCCGAGCGAGTCGACGAAGGCGGCGACCTCCTTCAGCGGTGTGCCCGTCACCAGTTGGCGGCCTGCGAGATCTCGGGGGCCGGCTTGCGCATGCGAAACACCAGCGTGTTTCCGGTGATCGCGAACGGGTCGGTATCGATGAACTCGGTGAGCGCCACCGCCTCCTCGAAGAGGACGGTGTTGCCGGCGAGCTTCGCCGCGAGGTCACGCAGGAGCGCCCGAACCCGCGTCATGACGTCTGCCGCCCCGTCGGGTAGCACGGGCTCAAGCGCCAGCGACAGCGGCTCGACCGCGCGGTGATGGCAGCGTTGCGGGCGTCGACTGGTTCGGCGACAACCTCCCGAAGGACTCGGCCATGCGCTCGATGGCTTGGTCGACGGACTTCGCCGAGTCGCCGAACACCAGGTTGCCGGAGCAGCACGGCGAGGATCGCCTGCCGGATCTGGTTCCGAACCGCCTCCGCCAGTGCTGTCCCGAGCGTGGGCCGACGGCCGACGAAGCCGGGAAGCGCGGCCGGCACGGGAAAGGTCGGGGGGATGAGCGGCCGTGTGATGTCGACTGTGATGATCCGCACCCGGAAGATCGCGGCGCTTCGACCAGATCGATCAGCTGCTCCCGCTCTAATGCGAGCAGGAGCTGGCGGGTGAACGCGTAGCGGCGGGCGTTGAAGAAGCGCTCGATCTCGTCCGCAGACGCAGTGAGCTCCTCGATCGGTGCCCCATCGAGCGGGATATCGAACGCGAACGTCGCGCTCCCGTGAACATCGGCCTGCAACAGGCCAGAGGTGCGTTTGATATTGCTTTCGGCGCCGTCGGGCCCTATGACGACTGCCCGGACGGTGAGGCAAGGGGCTGGCTCGTGCGATTCGGGTAATTTGGACGCCGGTTACCGGGTTGGGAGGCTGGTAATCGGGCCGAAGCGGAAGATTACCGCGTCCCCCCGCTCCCGGAGGAACGGCACCGTGCCGAGCAGGCGCGCCTGGGTGCCTCGCCCCCAAAGCCGAGCGTGGGCCTCTGCACGAGGATCGCAACCCGATCAAGCAGCTGCTCTCCCTCCTCGAACTTCCCGGATCCAGGGTCGAACTGACGACCACGATTTCGAACCGCTCGCGCAGCTGGGGGTCGAAAATACCTTACGGAGTACCGTCCAATAGTCCGCGATCAGATCGATTTGATCGAGGAAGAGGTACGGAATGAAGAGCAGCGGCTCGGCCGCGGCGAGCTCGACCCTCTGTGCGGTAGCGCTGCAGAATCTCGAAGTACTGGATCGTCAGTGCGTGGCTGTGGTTGTAGTTAGTGATGTTCTGCGTCTGAAGCTGTTCATTCTCGGCCTGCGTGTCTGAGACGAAGACGGTGGACCACAGGGAGCGTATGGAGGACGCCTTTTGGCTAACGTTTGCTGATGTCTTGGGCGAGGTCAGCGAGAATGGCACGCCCCGGCGAAACGGACCGGCACAACACCAAGCTGCGCGTTGGCCGTCCCGAGAAGGGCCCACCGCCGGCGACGGCTGCCCCTAGGCCGAATCCGATAAGGGCGCCCCCGGCCGCACCACCGCGGCTCCGATTGCATTGCCGATGACGGGTTCGACGGATCGACGGCCCGCCGACAAGGCCACCGACTACCGCGGCGGGGACCGCGCCCGCGACGCCGCCCGCCAAGGCCGCGCCGAGCACGCCGGCTGCGCCGCGGAGGCGGTGCCAGCCGCCGTCGCAGTGCCGCCGAACTGAAGCTCAAATGCTGCAGACCGGGTCACCTCGCTTTCCCAGCGCTCGAGTGTGGACCAGATCATTGGTGAGTAGCTCCTTGACCGATGTGTCCTCCTCCCGTCGGGTGACCTGCGTACGTTTCCAATCGATCGTGGCGATATTGCGCGATTCCCCTGGCGCGAGGGCCAGGCTGTGCTGGACCTCACCAAGAAAGGTGCCCATGTTCACCCAGTTCTGGCGGAATCTCACCGCGTAGCCCAGATGCAGTTCGGGCTCCGGAACCGGCACCTGCCGCAAGCGCTCGCTGAGATCCCGATGGCTACCCGGAGGCGCGACGCTGGCTCGGCGCCGCGAGAAGATGGGGGCGAGCCCGCGAATCGGGAAGAGGGCTGCAAGGCGGGGATCGAGGAAGTGCTGACGGTCCTCGTCGAGGAGCAGCTCCACCCCGGCGAGCCGGATCGTCTGCTCCCGTACGAATGCCGAGAAGTTGATCGTGTTCTGGACAGCACCGACGATCGTCGGCATGAGCTCCTCTGGCGCGGAGGCCGGTTCGCTGAACGCCGTGGCGCGGGCCGCGACGAGCTTCTGTGCCGCGACGAATGGCTCGAACGACGACAGTTGAGCGATGGTTTGAACGCTGAAATGCTGGCCGAGCTCTCGTGAGGTGTCGCTGTCGACGCTCGTCAAGACCTCGACCGGGAGGTCGACAAGAGTGGCGGGTGCGTCGCCGTGGTGCGCGGTGTCGAGCAGTGGCGCGATTTCTACCTCGTGCACGATCCGCCCCTGCGCAAGGCTGGCGATCAGCTGTGCGTCGTGCTCACGCGCGGAAGTGGAGTAGGTCGGAGATGCGACGGATGCCCAGTCGGTGCAAGGCGTCCTGCTGCGTGGGCGTGAGGCCCTCCAAAGCGTTGAGGGACAAAACGACTTCATCCATGACCTGCATCGCTGTACTCCACTCCTCCAGGTTCGACACCCGCTAGCCGTTCTGCGATGGAGCTGGGATCCTGCCAGCTCACTATGGCTTGGCTCGCCGCACCGACGTTAGTGAAGTACGGCCACGACGGCCTCCTGGGTAGACCCCAAGAAAAACCCCGAATTATCCGACAGGTGTTGCATCCGTGGCAGGCAACGCCCGGGCGATCGAAGGGCGGATAGAGACACGCCCGCTGACTGCCGTACAGGCGCAAGGGCCCGGTCCGGCGGTGTTCGCGCCGGCCTAGCAGCTGACTCGACCGTAGTACCACGTGGGGTGACTAAGCCCGAGGCAACGCATGCAGGACCGGTACCGTGTGCTCCATGTGTGCCCCCGCGACATCATGACCATGATCAGGATGCATACAATGCGCCGATAGTCGCCCGCAACATGCGCAGCTCGTGCCGGGCGCAACCTTCGCAACGAGAAGGTCAGCTTGACTACGACGCTGATTACCAAACTGCTTACCAATCTGCTCGCACAATCGCGGTCAACGGCGGACTCAGGTGACCAATCGCCGGCCTCAGGGCCGCTCCATCTCACCGGCCGACTGTCGATGGCATGGAAGAGATCAGGGTTCGAGTCCTTAAGCTTCGTCTTAGCTCAAGGTGCAGATTTGCTCCCACCTCCTTTCAAGATCAAGTTCCGTCAAGATTCCGTCACTCGTTGAGAACTCGTGAGTAACAATGAGTAACGCTGAGCAGTGAAATACCTAGTGAGAAGGCGTTTCGGGGCATTGCCCCTAGCCAGAAAGCCCGCGAGAGGTTCGAATCCAACACCTGCCACAAGCTAGAAACTGGCCTCTGACTGCAGCGCCTAGTCAGGCGGGCTTTCGTCATCGATGCTCGAGGCCTTGAGATTGGTCGGTAAAGCTGCTGTTTCTGCAGCTCCGGAGTCCAGATGGATGAACAGACTCCCGGGTGTTCTCGCGAGGCGTCCTCGCGATGTTGCGTTTGTGGTCGTCCGTGCGTTGAATGGTGGTTTGCGAGTACTTGGATGTAGGGGGTTCCAGGTGCGGGCTTTCCCACGGTGGGCCCGTTGGGCTTTTGCGGGCATGTTGATCGTCACATGCGCGGCATGCGAGGTGGCGGCCCCTTCGGCCGGACCGACAGTGCAACCGAGCAGATCTCCCACCGTTGCGCTCGCGCAGCCGCGAGGACCCAGCACGGTTCGGCAGCCAACGCCACAGAAACTGAGGGCGGTTGAACGCCCGTTCTTGCCGACGAAACAGAAGCCTGCGGTGCCGCGACATTCTCCGAGGAAGGTCAAGGTGACGGTCCCCCAACCGGACCACATTGTGGTCGTGATCTTGGAGAACGAGCACTTCTCCAACGTGATCGGCACTAGGCAGGCGCCGTACCTCAACAAGCTGGCGGACAAGGGTGCCACCATGACCCATTCATACGGTGTTACCCATCCCAGTCAGCCGAACTATCTGGCGCTGTTCTCTGGATCGACCCACGGAGTGACGAGTAACGCGTGCCCCCAGAATCTTGGGAACGCTGACAACCTGGGGCATCAGCTCCGCAAATCAGGGCGGAGCTTCGTCGGGTACGCCGAGTCCTTGCCGAAGACCGGCTTCCGGGGATGCGGATCGGGTCGCTACCTCCGCAAGCACAACCCATGGGTCAATTTCGACACGCTGCCAGCAAGCACCAATAAGCCCTTCACAGCGTTCCCAAGCGACTACCGCAAGCTGCCAACGGTGTCATTCGTCAGCCCGAACATGTGTCACGACATGCACGATTGCTCAATTCGGACTGGCGACCACTGGATGAAGAAGCACTTCCGCCGTTACGCGCGGTGGGCGCCCGGGCACAACAGCTTGCTCGTCGTCACCTTCGACGAAAACGCTGGCGGCACAGTTCATTCAATCCCCACGATCATCGTCGGCGCCAACGTGCGCGCAGGCGTCTATGCCGAGCGGGTCGACCACTACGGCCTGCTTCGCACGATCGAGGACGCGTACGGGCTGACGCCACTCGGCCGCGCCAAAGACGCATCGCCGCTGTCGAAGATCTGGACGCGGTAGCCAATTCAAGACCGGTCGCCACCGTAGCAGCCGTCGACGCGAAGAGCGTGATGACCGGGCACCGCCTTCCGTGCGAGTCGCCTACGAAGAGGCGCCGACGTCAACAATGACGTGGCGCCAACTTGCCTTGGATCTTGACCGTGCCGGGCTGATCAACGACGACCGTCGACCACCCGCCCTCGGCTGGTCGCACGCAGCCGCTGGAGGCGGACAGGTAGCGACTCCAACGCACACGGATGAGGTATTCACCCGGTTTTGGCAAGGACACCGTGAGGGACACGGCGTCGCGAGCCGTAACTTGCCCTGGTGCCGAGATGACTGGCTTCGGGTTCGTTACGGCATAGAGCGTCCACGTTGGATCCGACCAAACTGCCTGTAAGTACGGCAACCCATGACGCACCAAGGTCGCTTCGTCGGACGAGGCCCAGTCGTAGGGTCCTTGAGAGATGGCGACGTACGAGACGGCGTTGTCGTCGAGCCATTTTCGGTACGTGTCCGCGTTGAGGGTTCCGTCGTAGAAGACCGGGCTGTTCCCGGTGTCGACCTGTCGCGACCAGCCTCGTGCGATGGGAACGGTCGGTGCCACGGCGGCAGCTTCGCCGCGTCGCAGTGTCGAAACGACCTCGATGGGCCCTACAACCTCACGAGCGTGCAGCTGCTCGAGGAGAGGTGTGTAGAACTTTCCGCTGAGAGCGGGATCGCCCCGTTGTAGCACTTCTGTGATGGATACCGGCGGTAGGAGCAAGACCATGGTTGCGGTGGCGGCAATGACAGCCACCAGTGGAACGGCGGCGACCGCCAGGGTAATTGGCGCTGCGAACAACTCGGGCAGACGCGTCGCGGTCGTGCCGACAGGCGTCGGTATCAGATAAGCGCCGGCGACCATCCCGGCCGATAGCAGTGATCCCCACCGCACCACCGGACGGCGCCAACATAGGCCAGCGACGGCAAGGCAGACGAGGAAACCCGTCAGGGCTTGCTTTGCTCCGAAGGTTTGGTACCCACCGTTACCGAACGCCAGCCCGACGGCGATGGTTGGCACGAGCCCACTGACGCCGAGAATCACGCCGTCCCGACGGCGGCCGGACAAGAAAAGCGCACCGCCAGCTACGCCAAGGAACAAGCCGTCTACCGGGCTCGTAAGCGCTGCTAGAACAGATAGCACTGCAGCTATGCGTGGGCGGCCCGAAACGAGTGTCAACACCGCACCGAGCGCAACGGCGAGACCAAGTGCAAACGTAGTCCGTGTCACCACGAGGTTCCCGCTGAGGCAAAGCGCTGCAGCGATCCCCCCGACAATCGGTCTCGGCACGCTCGTGTGCTTCAGCAGCGCCGCGAAAAGTACAACGCTGCCAACGTATGCAAGCGCCGTCGTGAGACGTACTCCCAATAGCGCCATCACCGGAGGAGACAAGACGCTGTAGCCGAGCGGGTCGAAGCCGCCATACCAACGCAGGTCGAGCAGCACCGGCCAATGCTGCTCGGCGAGCTGGGCATGCGCCATTTGGGCCGCCAGATCGCGACCCATCGGCGCAGCAAGGAGGTACGCACCACCTAGCAGAAGAGCAAGGGATCCAGCGACGTTGATCCCCGGCGATCGCCGCCACAGTGAAAGGATCGCCAAGGGAATCTTGCGAGGCGTGTTGGTGAACCTCTTCCCGGCCTGGCCAGTGGCGGCACTCGCGTCGACCGTCTCGGCGTCTTTCACTGTTGGAGGCCGAGCGATGGCAGCAGGAGGCTCCTGGCTAGGATTTTCCTCCTGATTACTGCGACGCAGTTGCCGCCCGATACGCGTGGCGATTTCCCCCGACAACGGTGTTCCCCTCTCCGCGCACGAACTCCCCGTGAAACGCTTCCTCGGGCGGCGACATGTGTAGCCGCGATGTATGTGCGCGACACACTTCTTCAAATATGCGCCATCAAATCTGAGACGGCGCTGAGGGGGTGGCCTTGGAGAAACAAGAGGAGGGCCACGCCGTCGACATCCGAGTGAACGAAACGTGTCAGGAGGATGATGCCCTATGTGGCTGCTTGTTTGACGAAGCGCGTGTCACCCGCACCGTACTTCTCGAACAATGTGACGACTGCCGGAGCCATGAGATCTCCTTAGCTACAACCTTTTTTTACTGCGCCAGCGGCTGCGTAGATAGTGCGCGGCTGCCTTGGGCTGACGATCACGGGTGAAGGCGCCCTTCTTGTTCCCGCCCACGCGCATGATCCCTGACGTCGTGGTGAAGTCTGCGAAGTTCCACATCTGCTCTCCAACCACGGCATCGATCCGGTCGAACACCCGGTGGTTCATTTCCAGATAGTCGATCTGATATTCCTCGCTCCACGGATTTCCCTCGACGACGGAGTGCAAGCCGGGATAGGTGTCGGCACCGTACTCGGTGATGATGATCGGTTTGCCTTCCCCAGCCCAGGCGGTCAGCTCCTCCTCCCAGGCGAGCTCCGCCGCTGCCAGGTCACCAGTGTGGAGATACCAGCCGTAGTAGCGGTTCAACATCAACACGTCGCCGAACTGGGAGACGCGGCACTTGCCGTGCGGCGCCAACATGACGTTGACAAATCCAACGGGCCGGGTGGGATCGGCCTCGCGAGCTACATCGAAGAGCGGCTGAAAATACTTCTCGGCGCCTTCGGTGTCGGATTCCGGCTCGTTGGCGATACTCCACAACACCACGCTCGGATGGTTCTTGTCTCGCGCGATCAGTTCTCGAATGGCTTGCGCGTGCACCTCGCGAGTGGCGTCGTTGACGGTGTCAGGGGAAAAGGTCTGATAGCCCTGCGAGCCGAAGATGCCCCCTCCCAGGCCCATATTCAGACCGACGGCAGCAGTTTCGTCGATGAGCACGATGCCCTGCCGATCGGCGTAATCGATCACGTCTTCGGCGTACGGATAGTGCGAGGTACGGAACGAGTTCGCACCGATCCAGCTGAGAAGTTCGAAGTCGTGCAGCAGGTACGCGTCGTTGTGGCCCTTGCCGATCACCGGGATGTCCTCATGCTTGCCGAAGCCAGTGAAGTAAAAGGGCTCATCGTTGATCAAGAACCGAATGCCCTCGACCCGGACCGTGCGGACGCCGACGCTCTGGTGATAGCTGTCCACGACGGTGTCGCCGTCAAATAGCTGAAGCTCCAAGTCGTAGAGGTAGCCGTCGCCGGGAGCCCACTTGTGAACGTTTGGCGCATTGAGCGTGCCGCTGGCTCCGTCGTTGGCCGTTAACTGGTTTCCCTCGGCGTCACGCAAGATCACCTTCGTCTCAAGATCATCCGCATTCTCGGCCTCCGCGACGTAATTGATCACTCCACTGCCGCCGTCGAGATCTGTAGTGATCGTTACGTCGGTCAGGTGGGCAGGGTTAGTGGCGTAGAGCCAGACGTTGCGGTGGATGCCCGCGTAATTGAAGAAATCGTGCCAGTAGCGCTGGCGTTTTCCTGCCGGAGTGTCTTCAATGACGCCCGGCGGGATGGATTGCCAATGCAAAGTGTTGTTCACCACCGCGGTGATGCGGATCTGCTCACCGGCCGACACTTGATCAGTGATGTCTGCCTCGAACGGGGTGTAACCGCCCTCATGTGAGGCGACTTCGGTCTCGTTGATCCAGACCGTGGCCCGGTGGGTTGCCGACTCGAAGTGCACCACGATCCGTTGACCCGTCCAGCCGCGGGGCACCCAGACGGTGCGCTGGTACCAGACGTCGCCGAAGTAATCACGTACTGCCGCGTCGGCGGCAATGTCGTTGAAGCTGGCGGGCACCGCCATTTCCCGCGCCTCCGGCAACGGCCCGGCGAACCATCGGGCGGCTCGGCCCTCCTCGTTCGGGTCAAGGGCAAACTGCCACAGTCCGCCGAGGTTCTTGCGTTCGCGGGTACTCGTGTCCTGGGGACGAAGCATGTCGACTCCTGGGAGGTAAGAGTTCTCAATGGCTCTTATGCCATTTAGTCATCTCTCCCCGAAGAGCGCCAGATCGTGCCGGGCTGCGAGTTGCCAGGCGGAGTCCGCGCTAAGCAGGATGGACGCATGCCCTCGCCTCCTGTAGACAGCACCAGCGTCAAGTTGTCGCGCGCCCTTTCAGATACGCCGGCAGCAGCACCGGTACGAATCGTCCACCTGGGCCTCGGCAACTTTCATCGAGCTCACCAAGCGTGGTACACGGCTCACGCGCCCGACGCCGACGAATGGGGGATCGCCGGCTTCACTGGCCGGCGGCCCGACACAGCCGATGCGCTGGCGCCGCAGGACGGGCTGTACACCTTGATCACCCGCGGGCCCGAAGACGACACGTTCGAACTGATCGGCAGCCTGTCGGCTGTCCATCCGGCAGCCGATCATCAGGCGTATCTGGAGTACCTCAGCGATCCGAACATCGCTCTGGTCACCATCACCGTCACCGAGGCTGGTTATATCCGCAACGCGGAGGGGCGGCTTGATCAAGAGCGGAATGTGATCATCGCCGACATTGAGGCCCTGCGGGGCGATATGCATAGCCCGGTCAGCTCGCTGCCGGCCAGACTCGTGGTCGGGTTGGCGGCCAGACGCGAGGCTGATGCGGGCGCCATCACCATTCTTTCCTGTGACAACTTGCCTGAGAACGGGCCGGTGACGAGGACGGTAGTGCTCGACTTTGCGGCACTGGTCGATAAGTCGCTGGTGGACTGGATTGAAGGCAACGTCGACTTCGCAACGTCCATGGTCGATCGCATTACACCGGCGACCACAGCTGAGGACCGACGGACAGTGCAAGAGCACAATGGTTATACCGATGCCTACCCGGTGCCGACGGAGCCCTTCAGCGAATGGATCATGTCGGGCAGCTTTCCCAACGGTCGGCCCCGATGGGAGGACGCCGGAGCCCTGATCGTGGAGGATGTTGGACCCTTCGAGCAACGCAAACTGTGGCTGCTCAACGGCTCCCACTCGATGCTGGCCTACGCCGGCAGCATCCGAGGGCACGAGACCATCGATCAAGCCATCGCTGATCCAGGCTGCCGGCGGTGGGTGACTCTTTTCTGGGACGAGGCCAGCCGCAACCTGCAACTTCCAGCCGCCGACATCGCCGCGTACCGAGAAGCCCTTCTGACCCGCTTTACCAATCCGCGGATGCGGGACCAGCTGGTCAGGATCGCCGCCGACGGCTCACAGAAGCTGGTGGTGCGTACGCTGCCGACGATCAGAGCGGAGAGAGCCGCAGGCCGGATCCCCATCGGATGTGCCACAACGGTCGCGGCGTGGGTGTTGCATCTGCGGGGCATGGGTGCACCCGTAAAGGACCCAGGCGCCAGATCAGCCCAGCAGGCAGCACAATCAGCTGAACTGTCGGTCGCCGTACCAGCGGTCCTGGAAACGCTGGAACCAGGGCTGGGTAGCGACGAGGACTTCGTACGAGCTGTGCTATCTCAAGCCGAGGCCGTCACGACGCCTGCGTCATGAACTGAGCCTCCGCGGTGAGCTAATCAAGATCGGGACGCATCCGGAAGTCATAGAGGTAGGGCAGCGGCCGGTCGCCAAACGCGGCTCGCCACAACGCTCCCAGGGTCTCCCCCTCACGTAGATCGGGCACTTCGATGCCGGCTTCGAGGAGGGCACGGGCCGCGTCGGTTTGCCCCTTGGCCAGCAGGGCGCGTGCCTGCTGAAGAACGACCCGGCCGTGCGCAGCGATATCCCGCGGCGCGGCGCTGATCATCGCCAGGCAGGCTGCGGATCGAGCGGTCATGAGCAGGTGGTCGGTGGCCTCCACCAGCAGCGGCAGACACGTGGGCGCTTGGGTCACGGCCCGGGCATAGAGCTCTGCGGCACTCGGATGATCACCTCGTGCGCTGGCAAGCAGAGCCAGCCCACGGGCGGCCCAGGGTGTCGAGTTGAGCTGGTCGGAGCGCAGATAGCCGCGCAGCGCCTGGTCAAGATCACCGCGAGCATGGGCCCGGATCGCGATCATGAGTTGGCCCCACCAACCGTCGGCTGCCCGGTCGAGCACCGGGCCCCAGTGAGCGGTGATCGGTGGCACCAAGACCTCCGCTCCCGCCGCATTCTGATCGACCTCGCCCGTACGAGCCAGCCCTGCAAGATGGCGGAAGCCGTCAGACAGCGGCTGGCCGAACGGAATCCCTGGCAGCGATTCGGGGTCCTCGCCGCGTACGGCAAGCTCCGCCTCGCCAGCGCCTGAGCCGGCCGTGATCTGCTGTGGTGCCGCATCGGAAAGTTCGGCATGCCACCAGCGGTACCATTCCTCGAGCTCCTCGTGGGAGACCGTTCGGGCTGACAGCTTCCCGATCTCAGCGAGCGCGTCCCGCCACGAGCCGTGTACGACGCCGCGTGCCGCTTCGAAAGGCGCATAGACCTCTGCCCAGCTGATCTCGGCACCGCCCGCTAACCGCAGATGCTCGAGTTGCGTGGTGGCTAGACCGGCCTGGATCTCCAGATAGCGAGACCCGGGGCCGCATAACCACTCCTGCCAGTGCTGGCCGCCGGCTGCCGTGCCCCAGAGAAACAGCTTGCGGCCGCGCAACGCAGCGGTGGAGGTGTGAACGAGCCCGCTGGCGTCGGCGTGTACGGCGGCGATCCACGGGCGTTGTCCGGCAGGTACCTCGAAGAAGTAATCCGCGGCACGCCGCGCCGAGAGCGGATAACTGGCATCAGTGGTCGGATCGTCGGGGAATGGGATGTCGACGCGCGCGATGGATCCGTCATATCCGGTCCGCCAAGCTCCAGCGGCGGGTGCCACAACCCGAACCCCTGGCCTCTCCGGAAAGGCGATGTTTGTCCACCAGTACAGCGGTTTGGGCTCGGGATCGGGATTGCGGACGCGTACGAAAGCAATGAGTAGAGGGCGGTCGGCTGGCATCAGCAGGTCGACGGAAAACGCCAGATCTCGAGTGCGTTCCCACTCCCAGATTCGCAATGCGGCGCCGCGGCTGGTCGAGAGACTGCCCGTAAAGACTGGTCGACTAGTCGTCGTCGAATGGCCGGTGGAGCCGAGGTTCCACTCGATGCCGCCGGCGAACCACGCGTCGGTCAGCGCAAAGTTGGCGAACTGCAAGCGTGGATCGGTGAACACGAGATCGCGGTCTGCCGCCAGGTCGCGAAGTGACCAGACCCGACCCCCGAGGCTAGGCAGGATCATCGCCTCGAGCGAGCCGTTGGTCAGCTGAATTGCCGGGATCTCTGAAGGACGCAGGTCGCGGGTGTAGGCGTTGTGGAGGGCGTACGGCAACGGGTTGGCCAGCCGTCCGTACGCGATGCGCTCGCGCATGTCGGGTGGCAGGTCCGGCGAAGATGATGGGTCGGGAAGCCGCTGCAGCCCAGTGAACGGCGGCAGCGGTGATTCTGGGCCGAGCTCGGCGGCGAGCAGCCGCAGGGTGGTCTGGCGTACCACTGCGGGCGGCATGCTTTCGACCCTAGCCAGCCGGGTCGGTGATCAGTTGTTCATCACGTTGTTGTTGTTGGTGGTGTTGCCACCCATTTGATTGTTGCCGCCTTCGAGCATGTTGGTGAGGGCGTGCTCGGTCGCGCTGTTCATCTGGCCGGTTTCGGGCAGGTGCGCATCGCGCTGCAGGTAGCGGATGGCCTGCACGGTGCCTTGGTTCATGTAGCCAGTGGCCGAGCCGTTGTAGTAATTGAGCTGGCCGAGTTCTTCCTGGAGCGAGCGGATGGTGGCGGACGGTCCAACCGGTGGGTTGGGCCGATTGTGGTGGCTGTGGCCGCCCGTCGAGGGGATGTAGCTCGGGCCGCTGGTCGATGACTGTGTGGCCGGGTTGTATTCCTCAACGACGGTCGCGGCCCGGGCGTGTGACCCGAAGGCGAACAGCAGTGTGGCGAGGATGCCGGCGAGTGCGAGTCCGGCGGCGAGGATGGTGGCGACGATCCAGCCGGCCGAGCGCGTGGTGGGGGCGGTTGGTGTGGTGGTCGGGGTGGACATTTTGGTGATCTTCCTTTCGGTTGTGGTTCGGGGCTTTCCCTGTTCCGTTGACCAAACTTTCCGGCAGATCGCGCCTTGTCGGGATCGGGCAAATGGTGGGCGCAGCGGTTGAACCCGGGGTCCCCCAATCGGGGGAACCGCCATGATCAAAAGGCAGCGCGGGCTGCAGCTTCAGCCGGTCAAGTCGGTGTCCCGTAGCGCGCAACCGTCGCCATCCGCGATCAATCCCGCATCGGCGAGATCGCCGATTTGGTTACGTGACTGGCTCGAGCGCAGCAGATCACTCAGGTGAGTTGCGGTTACGGATGCCGTGCAGTCCGAGCATCGCCATCCAGGCGAAGCCCGTGGCCAGAGTGAGGCGTTGTAGTAGGCCGCCAATGGCCGTCAGCGCCGTTCCCTGATTGAAAGCCACGCTGGTCAGAACAAAGAGCGCGACCATCAGCGCACCTGAAACGGCCGAGTAGATCATCCAGGTGCGCATTCCGGCTTTCGCGAAGCGCCTGGCAAGGACGATGCATGCTGCCGGCAATGCGGTGAATACGGGGGTAGAAAACAGGTCGTGCAGAATCCGGTGTGTTGAGGGATCGGCGGCGGTCGGCGGAGAGCCAGGCGGGTAGCCGCTCAACGGATCGGGACTGAAGAATCCCGCACCGATCAAGCCGATTCCGACAGCCATCAGCAAGATCGTCACGGTGAGCCCACCCCCGAGTCTGCGCACCAGGGGTCGTACGCCCAGCCCAAATAAAGTGACCAGTGTGCCGGTGAGCACGAAGTTGACACTCTGCACCCACCCATGCGGGCCGAATTCCAGCGAGCTCACCGGGTGGCGAAGCGCGTCGTAGTCGGGGCGCAGCGCACCGGCGATAAGGAAGCTGGCGAAGAACACTGGCCCGGCCAGTACGCCGCACGCCAGCAGGTTGACGCGCATCCCGATTCCTTTCCCCTGTCGACCTCAATTAGATAGTGATCTCGGTCGCCGGACATGGCATCGGCGAAATCGCCGATGCCACTGAGAGCATGATCGATTTAGCCTCAGCAACATATGCCGAATGAGAGGTGAGTCGAATGCTGAAAGTGGAGACCGCGATCACCGTACGAGCGCCAGTGACGACCGTACGTGATCTTTATGCCGACTATGCCGGCTGGCCCGCCCTCTTCCCGACGATCAAGGGCGTGCGGCTGGTTGATCAGCGCGGCTCGACCGCCGTACTCGACATCGACCATGTCGAAGGTCATGTGATCAACGAGCTATGCGCATCAAAGCCCTACGTCGGCTGCCGGTGACCTTCGGCTGGCTGTCCAAGCGTCCATTGCCCGACGATCTGGTCGAGGAGTGGCTGCAGCCGCTAGGTAGTAACGCCGCAGTTCGCCGTGATCTTCGCAGATACGCAGCAGGGGCACGTCGGCGACCGATGAGGAGCATCTGCGAGCGGCTGAGCGGGATGAACGTGCCCACTCTGGTGATCTGGACGCCAGAGGATCGGATCCAGCGTCCAGAGCATGGAGCCCGATTGGCAGAAGCGATTCCCGATGCACGGCTTGAGCAGATTGGAGACAGTTACACGCTGATCATGAGGGATCAGCCGGACCGGCTAGCTCAGCTCGTAAGGGATTTCATCGCTCAGCAGGTCGCAGTACCACGGTGAAGGGCATTCACGAGATCGGGTGCGCCACCACGATCAGGTTGCGGCTGTACCCACCACGGTCCGCGTGGAAGTCGCCGGCACAGGTGATCAACACCAGCCGGGGCGATCCCGTGATGTCAAAAACCTCATCTTGGTCGACCAAGTCCGTGCGCGGCACCTGCCGCAGGCTCGTGATCTTGTACGCCTGCCGCCGGTGACCGGCGCTCAACACCACCCGCTCTCCGACTTGGATATTCCACAGCCGGAAGAAGAAGCCGATGCCGCGTTCGACTGTGTCGACATGGCCGGCGATTACGGTCGACCCGTACGGATCGCCCACGTAAGAGCTCCCGTCCCACCAGCCGACAGTGCCGCCACTCTCCGGAACCACCAGCTCGCGGCCAACCGTCGCGACGGGAACGACGGCGGCAGATGCGCCGCCCGGCAGGCCGATCCGGTCCGGGATGAACCGCGGCATATCGCTGGCCGCCGGACGGGCGTGCTCGGCGGTGGCTAACCGAGTTGTCGGTACCGGGTCCCCGAGTGGCGGGGCACCGGGCCGGCCAGGCACCGGCAATACGACGAGCTGCGCCACCGCCATGCCAACCATGGCTACCGACAAGATCAACTGAAGACCGATCGTTCCTCTGAGCTTTGGTAGTTGTCCGCTTCCCTCAACCGCAAAACCTGGCAGGTACCGCTCGCGGAAGGCCACTCTTTTGCCGTACGCGACGGCGTAGCGGCTCAACAGCACCATCGCCACCAGCATCGGCAACTCGACTAACAACAGCACGGTCGAGCGGGAGGTCGCCGTCCCCCGGGCGAGGAGGTGTTGTGCGGCTCCCGTGATCGCCATCGCGAGCACGCTCAGACCGGTGAACCACGAAAATCGTGTCCAGACGCGATCGAGCCCGGCCGGCCGGTCACGTGGAACGAGCAACACAGCCAGCGCGACCAAGCCGCCCAGCCAGGCAGCCATGGCCACCAGGTACGCGCCCATGGTGGCAGCAGCGACGACGACTTGAAGTGAAGCCCCGACGGTCGACTCGACCACCAGCGTGACCGTGAGGACGGCGATCAGAACGAAGACGAAAACGCGTCGCCAACCGCGCACCGGGCAGCGCAGCAATTCGGCACCAAAGAAGCCGGCCGCGGCTAGTGCGGCGAGCCGAACCAGCAGCCACATGCCGGACTCGCCTGCGGCGGTCTCATCGCCCGGGTACTCCGCAACAAGCAGATCGACCAGCTTCTTAGCCACGGTGCCGAGGACGATGAGCGCGATACCGACGATCGCGACCCCTCGCAACCGGCGTACGGCGTGCCCGTCCGGCCAAACGACTGCCCAGAAGGTGCCAATCCCGGCGAGCAGGATGTAGCCGAGGTAGACCACAAACCAAACGGCCGCGGCGAGAATGCCAAGGGCTGCGGGATTCACCGGAAGCGTCCTATTACCTCAGCGCGCCGGGCGATCGTACTGCACCAGCACTCTGGACCGGCCGAACGGGATCGGGTTCAGGGTCCGGAACCGCGGGACCGCGCCGGCTCCGCAGGCCATTTTGGCTAGCGGGAGCTGGGGGCAGGTCAGCGACAGCACGGTCTTGCCGGTGACCACCACCGTGACCGGCAGATCGGCCGGCATTCCGCCAAGCAGTGAACCGAAAGCTGCCACCGTACGGCGGCCGGCCCCGGCACGCGCGCTCGTGCCAAGTCCAGGTCGTGTTGCGCTCGCTACGCTCACCTCTGTCAGGCGGTAGCGCAGCTGTAGCTGCTGGGTGGGTGAGTCCCAGCGCATCGTCACCTCGCTGTGGAGGGGACCGTTGGGAACGGTCGGCGCCTGCCCACCCGCGTCGAGGAGAACGTTGCTGGCAGCTGGACGCCGTCGCTCGAACCCGATACCGGCGTCCCCAATAGAGGGAGGCCGCAGTACCGACCTCGGTTGCGGCGGCCGGCAGGGTGATGACTTCGCTGACCAGGAAGCTTCCGTCAGTGTCGGGGTGAGTAGTGAGAACTGATGCCGGGGTTTGCCGACTGGGGGTTTGCCGACTGGGGCGTTGCGTCCAGGCGTGGGATCCAGTGACGTCCTCGGCATCGGCGATATGGTGCGGGTGGTGGCCGGGGTGCGGGCACCTGCGGAGATGGGTGATGCGGCAGAGCCCGGCAAGGTGACTCCGGTGCCGACCGCGACGGCAGCGCCGCATAGGGCTGTCACGGTCAAGGCCCCCGCCGAGCGCCGCACGATGTCGCGCGCGCGAGACCCTGTCACGTGTTACCTCCCCGAGACGCCACCGGCGAAAACTTCTCCTCCGACACTTCCGACTATCGATGGTCGACCACAGTCTGCACGATTACGCTGCTGCTGGCCACTGGGGTCACACGTGCGAGGTTGGCGTCCCGGACTCCAGGTGACGCAATCGGGGAATCTTCCACTCGGGGGTGGGCAAGCGTGGGTCGTCGTGCCATGCGCAGCAGATGGATCGCCATAGTCGGCGGCGCGCTGATCGTCTTGATGTCGGCCGGGCTGACGCCCAGCGTTGCCGCTGCCCCGACCTCTATATACATCGTTCAAGGTCTCCCGAGCCGAACGGTTTCCGTCACCGTCGACGGTGAGACTCTTGTCGATGCGCTGGCTGGCGGCAAGGTGGCGGGACCTTTCCCGGTCAAGCGTGGTACCCGGACAGTGACGGTCAGCGACGGGAGCCAGACCTTGGTGACCAACAAGGTGAAGCTGCCGGCGGGCTCCAACTCCGAGATCGTGGTACACCTGCCCTCATCTCCGACCGGCGACCCGCTGATCACCCGCTTCGAGAACAATCTTCGGGCCGTTCAGAAGGGCAGGGCCGCCGAAGCGGTGGCGCACGTGGCGGCGGCTGGTCCGATCGACATTCGGGTGGACAAGAAGGTGGTCTTCGCCAATGTGGCGACCGGCGAATACCTCTACAAAGTCGTGCCAGCAATGATGTATCGCGTGGACTTCGTTCCCACCGGAAAGTCCAAACCGCTGCTCGGCCAGTTGGACTTGAATATCAAGCGGGGCAAGCTGACTTGGGTCTTCGCGATTGGGGAGCCCGGCAAAGATATGACGGTCATTCGGCACGTGATTGATCTGACAAAGGGCAAAGGGTCGAAGCGCCCGAAGGAGGTCCGCACCGGCACCGGGGGTCAAGCCGCCGAGCCGAAGCGGGTCGCCCTAGGCCAATTGATCATGGGCCAGGCATAGTCGCGCGATCAGACGTGGTGTGCTGCGCGGTGGCGGGCGAGTAGGTCGAGACCGAAGTCCAACGTGGGATCGCGCCACACCGAGTGAGCATGGTTGGCGTTGCGCTGCGTGTTGTCCCACTCGATCAGGACTCGCGGGCCTTGCAGCCGGTAATAGTGCGGCTGTCCTGGGGCCGTTGACCCAGCCCATGCAACGTGGACGGCATCGAGAGCCGACTCGTCGTCGTAGCGGCGCAGCGGAGACAGCCCGACCGGGGCTCGGTCAAGATAGGTGCCCAGCAGTGCCCGCAGCATCTCCCGTTGTTCGGCATCAAGGAGAGCGGCCGGTACGCCCTTGGGCACGCTCGCGTACGCCACCACATCCTGGTCGGCTTCGCTCAACTTGGTTTCTTCGCTGATGACGTCGCTAAGCGACTGGAGCTTCGCCTGCTCAACCGGGTCAGGGAACCGCGCGTCGCGGTACATGCCAGCGAATGGAATGAGCCGGTCGCCGTCGGTGAGATAAGTGAGGTTGATGGTGACAAAGTCAGACGGGGCATTCGGCAACAGAATCGCGCGGGCAGCGAGCTCTGGCCGCAGCGACCGCATCAGATCCCGGCCCAGGTCCTCTACTCGGCCAAGCGGACGGTGCACCGCTCCTCCGAGCAGCGGCGACTCCGCGGGATTGGCACCGACGAAGCACGGGGTCATCGCGACGAGCATGCCGTCGATCACAAGGTTGTTCAGCGAGATGTGATGCCCACCGAACCGCCAACCCCACAAACCTTGATCACCCGGCTCGCCGAACACCCGCAGGTAGTACATGCCCGGGTCTCGACCGCGTTCCCGGTTGAAGCGGGACTTGAACCCCTCCTCGTAGTCGAGCACGTTCTCCAGACCCATGATCGTCGCAACTGTGACGTACGCGGCAGGGGAGAGGCCGGTCGACACCAGCCGCATCGTGGCCCGCTGCTGCGCGGGCCGCTGCTGATGGATGGTGAGGCCACCGTGGTCGGTCGGGGTATAGAACCAGCGGCGGCGTTCGTTGTCCCTGGGATCGTCGGCCGGAACAGCGCCCTGGCCGATCGGGCGCTGTTCCGAGTCCAGCGTGTCGAGCCACGCGGTCGCGGCCTCTGCCATCTGACCCGCGACCTCGCGGCGGTTGGCTTCGTCGTCGCTGATCATGCCGGCTTGATGCTCCGGATCTGTCTGGTTATTCCGATTGCCGATGGATCTACCCAGAGCGGCCTGCCCAAAACAATGAATCGCGCCAAGGAGAAGCTAAATGATCATGGGCTGGCGCAGTACAATCGGTCGATGGTGCGGTACGCGCCCGCCCTCCGGGTCGAATGAACGACACCGGGCGCAACACTGCGGTCCGCAAGCTGGCCCGCGTCGTTGTTGTTGATGATCATCCATTCTTCCGCGATGGCTTGTCCCGAGGCTTGCGGCAGAGCGGCTATCTGGATGTCGTCGGCGAAGCCGGCAGCGGCAGAGAAGGGCTCGAGCTGATCCGCGAGCTGCAGCCGAACGTGGCGGTGCTGGACTATCAAATGCCTGATCTTGACGGCCTTGACGTGGTACATGCCATCGTTCGGGACGGCCTGCCAACCCGCGCGTTGATCTTGTCGGCGTTGACTGATAGCGCGGTGGTCTTCCGCGCGCTGGAGGAAGGCGCACAGGGGTACCTGTCGAAGGAATCGCGTCGAGCCGAGATTGTCGATGCCGTGCTGCGCGTTGCTAAGGGCGAGACGGTGGTGCCTCCCGAGCTTGCCGCTGGCCTGGCCAGCCAGATCCGGCTGCGGGCAAAGCAGGCTGCGCCCGTGTTGAGCGAGCGGGAGCGACAAGTACTAGAGGGATTCGCCCGCGGCCTGTCCATTCCTGATCTTGCTGCCGAGCTGTATCTCGGAGCGAGCACGGTGAAGACCCACACGCAGCGGCTGTACGAGAAACTGGGAGTCTCGGACCGAGCTGCCGCGGTCGCGGAGGGCATGCGGCAAGGATTGCTCGAGTGAGCGCGGCGAGCAGCGTTCTTCTCGAACATGCCCGCCGCGGCACCTACATTCGACGGACGCTGCGCCTGCTCCTCGGGCTGTTCTACATTCTGGTCTTGATCTTGCAGCCACCAGACATCCACCTGGTCGTGTGCTGGCTGGTCGTGATCTGTTACCTCGTATGGACTCTGGCTGTCGGAGTCTTGACCAGAGCGGGCGGCGTACGCGCGCTGCGGTTCTCCTGGCTGGCCCTCTTCGTCGATGTGATCACCGTGGCTGCCTTGACTTTGATCACCGACAGTTCAGCCGAGCGGACCTGGGCGCCGTATGTGTTGATCAATGCATTCTTTGTAGTGCCGGTGATCGCCGCCGCGCAGCTCAACCCCTGGATCTGCGCCATCGTCGCTGCTCCGGCGGTGCTCGTCTATCTGTTCTCCAGCTTGGCCATCCGGCATGTCGATGCAGACCCGATTTCGGAGATCTTGCTCCGTACCGGATTGCTGGCGACGGTCGGACTTGGTTGCGTGCTGCTGTCACGGGTCCAGCGATCACGCGTATCGACAATCGCACGGCTGCTGGACGAACGCACCGACTTGTTGGCCGAGATGGTCACGATCGAGCAGCGCGAGCAGCGGGATCTGGCCGAGACGTTGCACGACGGTGCCTTGCAATATGTGCTTGCCGCCCGGCAGGAGCTCGAAGCGGTTGACGAGGGGGATCCCGAGGCCGTGGAACGCATCGATCTTGCCTTGGCCGAAACCTCCCGCCTGTTGCGCTCAACGATGACTCAGCTCCATCCAGCAGTGGTCGACAGTGCTGGCTTGCTTCCGGCGTTGCGCGACCTGGTAGCAACCGTCAATACTCGCGGCCAGCTGTCAGCTGAGTTGCAGACTCAGAACTGGGATGACGACCTCCGTACGCCGATCGATGAACTGCTGCTGACCACCGCCCGGGAGTTGATCACCAACGTTGTCAAGCATGCCCAGGCGCGTACGGTCTTGATCGAACTAGCGGCTGAACCCGGGGTCCCCCGATCGGGGGACTCAGCAGCCGGGAATGCGCCGGATCACGTAGCCGCGGTGCTGCAGAGTGCTAATGATCCGCGGCAGTGCTGTCACGGTTTGTGAACGGTTACCCCCGCCGTCGTGCATCAACACGATCGTTCCGGCAGCGACGCTAGGGCCGGTCGCAACTTTGACGATGTGTTCCACGCCGGGCCGACTCCAGTCCTGCGTATCGACCGACCACAGGACTTGACGCAGGCCTTGTTGGTTCAAGACTCGCTGTACTGCCTGATTGGTTGCACCGTACGGCGGCCGCACACAACGACTCCTAGGTCCGTGTGCCACCTGCCAGCGAATCTGACCCGGGGTCAGCTTGGTCAGGTTCGGGTGGTTGTAGGTGTGATTGCCAACACTGCTGCCCGCTGCCCTGATCCGGCCCGCCTCAGCAGGATATTGGGCCTGGCGGAAGCCGAGCTCGAAGAATGTGGCTGTGGAATGCGTGGCGCGCAGCACGTTGAGGATCGCCGGCGTGTAGGGGCCGGGTCCGTCGTCAAAGGTGAGGTAGACGACTCCGCCTCGCTTGATCGGCGCCCTCCCAGTTGATCCCGATCGATCATTGCCGGGCGTTAGCGCAGGCGGCGATTTTTCCGTACGAGGTCGCGGTGCAGGTGAGGCCTGAGTGGGTCCATGCTCGCTCTGTCGGAGTCGGGTACCGGAGGTTGGCGATTCGCCAGACGGCTTCGGCGAAGTTTGAGGTGGCTTGGTCGACGTGGCCGACGGTGCCGCCGGTGATGCGGCGGCCGAGCCGCTGCCTCCGACGTCTTCGCTATTCACCGTCAGCGCTACGACTCCCAGCACAAGCACCGTCAGCAGCAAGCCCACAGACGGTGTAGGGAGCCGACCCATCGGGCTAGTAAACCCGTCGAAGCCACTTCGTTCTACCCCACTTCCCGGCGTCTCAGCATGCGCGAAAGGGGGAAACTGGACTCGTGAGCCGTGATCTTTCTACGACCGTGCGTATTGCCACGAGCGGGGTGATGCTGGACGGCGACCTGGTTGTGCCGGGTGGCGCCAGCGGGATTGTGTTGTTCGCGCATGGCAGCGGAAGTAGCCGACACAGTCCTCGGAACCGGATGGTCGCCACACGGATGCAGGCCGCTGGCTACGCGACGCTATTGATGGATCTGCTCACTCCTGAGGAGGAGCGGGTCGATGACCGTACCGGAAAGCTTCGGTTCGATATCCCGCTTCTGGCGGCTCGGCTTACCGGCGCTATTGGCTGGTTGAGTGACCAAAGCGAGACAAGGTCACTGCCGGTGGCCCTGTTTGGCGCCAGCACGGGAGCAGCAGCCGCGCTACAGGCCGCGGCTGAGGTGCCTGAGCTAGTGCAGTTGGTGATCTCGCGAGGCGGCCGGCCGGATCTGGCCGGCGATGCTCTGGAACGCGTTGCGGTACCAACACTGCTCATCGTCGGGAGTCGAGACGTCGAGGTGCTCGCTTTGAACCAGGCTGCGGCTGCCCGACTGGCCGGGCCCGTTGAGATCGCCATCGTCCCCGGGGCTACTCATCTGTTCCCGGAGCCAGGCACGCTGGACCGGGTGGTCGAGCTGGCGCTGGAGGCGCTGCGCCGAAATCTGGCCGGTTAAGGCGAGAATGTTGCGAGTGCGTTAGCTCGGTGTGAGGAGACGATCGCCGTGGCGAAACTGGTCGCCTTGAATGTGGGATTGCCGCAGGACGTCTCGTGGCACGGCCGTACGGTGCACACCGGCGTGTGGAAGAGGCCAGTGTCCGGCCCTCGCATGGTGCGCCGGCTCAACATTGACGGTGATGGCCAGGGCGACTTGGGCGGCCACGGTGGCGAGCAGCGCGCCGTGCTGGTCTACCAGCTGGACTCCTATCGTCACTGGGCCCGGGAACTCCAGCGCGACGACTTCGAGTATGGCCAATTCGGCGAAAATTTCACCGTCGACGGGCTGCCCGACGACGAAGTGTGTATCGGAGATCGATACCAGATCGGCGAGGCGGTGTTCGAGGTCACGCAGCCGAGGGTGACCTGTTATCGCGTAGGGATTCGGATGGCTGAGCCACGGATACCGGCTCTGCTGGTGGCGCATCACCGGCCGGGTTTCTATCTACGGGTGATCACCGAAGGTGAGGTGGCTGCCGGGCAGGAGATCATCAAGATCGGCACCGGGCCACAGCAGATCACCGTGGCCGAGATCGACGCGCTGCTCTACTTGCCCGGGCATCCAAAAGCTGATCTTGAACGCGCGCTCCATATTCCAGCGCTGAGTCCGGGGTGGAAAGGCTCGTTGCAGAGCTTGCTGCAGCAGACCGATGGCGGGTCAGCTCAGGGTGGCAATACCGGACTGACGACAGCCGCCGCAAGTCCACCGCCGGCCTGGGCCGGCTTCCGTCCGCTCCAAGTGATCAACATCCATCCCGAGAGCCGTGATGTCTTCTCACTGTCCCTCGCCAGCTCGGACGGGGAGGCATTGCCCAGCTGGCTGCCTGGTCAATCGATCACCCTGCGGCTGCGCGGCAGCGATGATCATGCACCGCTGATCCGCAGCTACTCGTTGTCGAATCGACCGGGTTCGGAGACGTTCAGGATCAGCGTGAAACAAGAACCGCACGGCGCTGCCGGTGAGTACCTGCACAATCGAGTGCGCCTTGGCGACTCGCTCGACGTCGCTGCGCCACGGGGCGCCTTCTTCCTCACCGAGGGCGAGGGGCCGGTGCTGCTCGTCTCTGCGGGCGTCGGCGTCACGCCGGTGTTGTCCATGCTGCATGCGCTCGTACAAGCGCAGTCGCCTCGGGAGGTCTGGTGGCTGCACGGCGCACGGGACGGATCGGAGCATTCCTTCGCCACCGAGGCTCGGACCTTGCTTGACGAGCTGCCGCATAGTCGCAGTCAAATCACCTACAGCCGCCCAGCACCGACTGATCAGCAGGGCATCGACTATGCGACATCGGGCCGATTGTCTGCCGGATTGATCAACAGTCTGATGGTGCCGCGACATGCGGACGCTTATCTGTGCGGACCGGCCGCCTTTATGGCCGAGCTCGGAGCCGCCCTTGCGAGCTACGGCCTTGATCCGGCGCGCATTCATCTGGAGACATTTGGCACAGAAGGATCGCTCACTCCGGGAATCGCGGCGTTGTTATCCGCGAAGCCGCCGCATCAGCCGGCCGGACCGCCCGGCCAAGGGCCTGAAGTGTCGTTTGCCCGCAGCGGCATTACCGCCCAGTGGGGCGCTCAGTACGCAAGCTTGCTGGAATTCGCTGAAGCCTGCGACGTGCCGGCACGCTGGTCCTGCCGGACGGGCGTCTGTCACACCTGCGAAACAGCCCTGCTGTCCGGCATGATCTCCTACGACCCGGAGCCTCTGGAACCGCCCGCCGATGGGAACGTTCTGACGTGCAGCGCGAAACCAACGGAGGCAGTCGTCGTCGACTTGTGACGTGCTCCAGTGATCAACACAGGGGAGGGAAGCCATGCCGCTGGCCGGCCACGAGATCGCTCGGTTGCGCAAAGTGACTACGCGATCGATCAGTCCCGAGAACGTCGATGGTGCCAAGGGCGGTGGCGGCCGCGCCACGGAGGGCACCGGGGCGTACGCGGCTCGTGATCTTGGGCCCGGCTGGAAGGTCTCCCCATCGGTGATCATCGGCGCAGGCAACACGTACCCGATGGCGATCATCGACGGTCCCGGCCTGATCACCCATATCTGGCTCACCACGGACTCCAACCACTGGCGAACCTTGGTACTCCGGGCGTACTGGGACCACTCGGATGAGCCTGCAATCGAGGTGCCACTCGGCGACTTCTTCGCCAACGGCTGGGGTCGGTTTGCACAGGTCAGCTCGAGCATGATCGCCGTCAACCCCCATGGTGGCTTCAACTCCTATTGGCCGATGCCGTTCCAGCGCAACGCCAGGCTCACGGTCGAGAACATCGGCAGCAGCGATGCTCAGCTGTACTACCAGGTGACGTATGAAAATGATCGTGATGTCGATGGGCTTGGCTACTTGCACGCGCAGTTCCGTCGCAACAATCCGCTGAACGCGGGCGATATGCACGTGCTGCTAGACGGAGTCACCGGTCAGGGTCATTACGTGGGCACCTACCTCGCCTGGGGGGTGAACGCGCCCGGCTGGTGGGGCGAGGGCGAGCTGAAGGTCTATCTCGACGGCGACCAGGACTATCCGACGATCTGCGGCACTGGCACCGAGGACTATTTCGGCGGCGCCTGGAACTTCGACGTCCCCGGTCGCGGCTACACCGAATACACCACCCCGTATCTGGGCATGCCCCAAGTGATTCGACCCGACGGGCTATACCAGAGCCAGCAGCGCTTCGGTTTGTACCGCTGGCATGTGTCCGATCCCATCCATTTCAGCAGCGACCTGCGCGCCGAGATCCAGGCGCTCGGCTGGCAGTTCGGCGGCCGATACCGCCCGCTGCACGACGACATCGCCTCGACAGCGTCGTTCTATCTCGATCGGCCTAGCACCCAGCGGCCCAGCCTTCCCGTGGCTGATGCACTCCGCACAGACGCCTGATGTGACACCGATCCCGCTCGGCACGCCTGTCGCTCCTGCCGTGATTTTCCGGCACGATTAAATTGCAGGTACGTCGTCGGAATCGCCAGGGGGCAATCGTGTGGACGGTAGTCATCATTGTCCTCGTCGTGGGCGTTGGTTACTACCTCTCACTGCTGCTCCACCCCTGGGCGCGTTGTTCCAGATGCCGCGGCAAGCCGAGGAAGCAGGGCGCTATCTTCAGCTATTCCCACCGCGTGTGCCCCAGGTGTCAAGGCACCGGGCAGGAGCGCCGGTTAGGTCGCAGATTGTTCCGAATGGACAAAGATGAATGAGTTTGCTCGTCTAAGCTGAGCGATCATGTTGATCCTTGGACTCATTTTGTTCGGCATGCTGGTAGGTGCCGGTGCGCAGTTGATCTTGGGCAGGTCGGCGAAGGGTATCGATTGGGCCGTCGCCTTGGTGGCTGGACTGGTTGGGTCCTTCGTGGGTGGGCTACTGATCAGCCTGCTGTCAGGAGACGGACTGCAGTTTCGGGCCAGCGGCATCATCGGGTCGCTGGTCGGCGCGCTGCTAGTCACCGCGGGATGGCAGTGGTACCGGCGGCGCAGCAAGGCCTCGCACGCCTGAGAAATACGGTTGGGTTGCCGCTCACAACTACAGCGGCCAATCCTGATCATCAGCCCACTTTCGGACCCCAGCTCCTCCCGAGGTGACTGGGGTTGTGCCCGGCACGCTCCCTGACCGTGCGCGGACCTGGGCCGAGGCGCTCGCGCCGCACACGGTAGAGGGGCCTGGAGGACCTCCTCGCACTAACGCTCGCCTGACCGTCGGCCACCAGAGTTCAGACGCTTCCTTCGACCCGCAAATACTTCGAACGTACGAGCGAAAAGTGTCAGTGCTGGTCCATAGTGTTTGAGCTATGGCAGTCGCCCTGGCACCCGAGCCGGTTCCGGATCTTGTCGATCCGCAGACCGATTGGCTGGATGGCGTGCTCGCCGGCCTGGCTGAGGGCGTCAGCGACTGTCAAGGTAGCGCCGACGCAGCGTCGGATGCAGTGCGAATCGACCGGATTGCCCGGTTGGACAAGGTCAAGGCGGCGGCTGCGGCGTTGCAGGCGGCCGAGTCGGTTCGATTCGCCCAGTCGCAGGCCACGGCGCAGTTGGCCGCCAATGTGCATCCCGACAAGATCGGACGAGGAATTGCCGACCAGATTGGTCTGGCTTGCAAGGTGTCCGGGTTTCAGGCGGCGCGGCGGTTTGGCATGGCGCGCGCTCTGTGGTTCGAGCTGCCGGAAACCTACCGGCTGCTCGTCAGCGGCGAGATCAGTGAGTATGTCGCCTCGCTCGTCGTCAACGAGACCCGACATCTCGATGCTCAGCTGAAGCGGGATGTAGACGGAAAGATCGTTGCTGACGGCATTGCGCAGATGGGACCGCGCAGCGCTGCCGCATGTGCTCGGAAGCACTCCTACGAGGCCGACCGCGAAGGATACGTGCGGCGGGGCAAGACTGAACGGAAGCATCGTCGGGTTACTTTGCGTCCGGCGCCCGACACGATGAGCTTTCTGTCGGGGTATCTGCCGGCCGAGCAGGGCGTAGCGTGCCTGAAGGCGCTGCGAGAACACACCGACACGGCGAAAGCGGCCGGTGATCCGCGGTGCCGGGATCAGATCATGGCCGACACGTTGGTGGAGAGGCTCACCGGTCAAGCCACGGCAACCGATGTCAACGTCGAGCTACACCTTGTGATGCCTATCGATGCGCTGCTGGACAGCAGCGATCCCGCGGCCGCGCTGCTGGACGGCTATGGGCCGCTGCCGACCGAGCTTGCTCGCGACATTCTGTTGAGTAGCAAGGGACGGAAGTGGTGGCGCCGGCTCTACGCCGAGCCATATGGAGGACCGATTATCGGTGGTGATCCGTTCCGCCGTCAGTTCGACGGGTTCCTTCGGAAGTTGATCATGCTCAGGGATCGGGTGTGCCGAGACCCGTACTGCGATGCACCGATACGTCACATTGATCACATTCAGCGGTTCGCAGAGGGCGGCCTGACCATCTATCTCAATGGTCGCGGGTCGTGCGAACGCGGCAACTATGTCCGGGAAATGCCTGACTGGAAGATCGAACCCATCTCCAGCGGACTGGACGGCCCACGCCACACCGTCAAGATCACTACGCCTACCGGCCACAGCTACCTCAGCCGGGCACCGTAGCCAGCAAGGGTCAGAGCGACCGAGTCAGGATCTCGCCCACCTCGTCGTCACTCAGCTCGATAGGATTGCCCCGCATGCTGCTGGCCTTCTGGGCGGCCGTAACCACGGCGTCAATCCCGTCGGGGTCGAGCCGGTAGCTCGCCAAGCCGGGAACTGACAATGCAGTTGTCAGATCCTCCAGCCAGGTGATCGCTTGTTCGGGGCTCGCATCCGAACGCCCTGTCAGTAGAGTCGCCACCTCTCCCATCCGCGACAGCGCAGGATGGTCACGGGCTCGGTCGCGCAGAGCACGCAAGTTGATCTCCATCGCAGCGGCAAGTACGGCCGCACACACGGCGCCATGCGGCGCGGAGAGTCGCGCCCCAGCGGCAGCAGCAATGCCGTGGACGACGCCGAGCCCGGAGTTCGCCAGGCAGATCCCGCTGAACAGGCTGGCCAACGCGAGATCTTCGCGTACGAATGGATCCTGCATGCCGTCCTCGTACGCGCGGTGGAGCGATCGTGCGGATCGCCGGATCCCGTCGCGGGCGAGCGCATCGGTGAGTGGGTTAGCACGCCGGGACAGCAGAGGCTCGATGAGCTGCGACAGCGCATCCATTCCGCTGGCCGCGATCGTCTGCTGCGGTACGCCGGCCAGGAGGTCCGGATCGACCACGGCCACTTTCGGCAGCATGAGCGGACTCCTGAGACTGGCCTTCACGCCGTCGCCGGACAGTACCGAGTTGCGGGTCACTTCCGAACCCGTTCCCGCAGTAGTGGGCACGGCGACGCACGGCAGGCCGGGCCGCTCGATCGGTCGGCCAGCGCCGATCACCTCGAGATGATCAATTGGGTCGGTGCCCGACGTGGCTAGCACGGCCACGGCTTTGGCGACGTCCAAGGCGCTACCGCCACCGAACCCCAATACGGCATTGCAGCCGGCCTCGGCCGCAACTGCAACGGCGTCGCGTACCCGCTCGATCGACGGCTCGGCTTCGATCCCATAGGCAATGCTCGCGATGCCCGCCTCGGTGAGCGCCGACCGCATGACATCGGCCCGGGACGTCGTACGGCCGGTCACCACCAGAACGCGGCTCGCTCCTAGCGTGGCAAGTGCAGCTGGCACCTCGCTGGCACGGCCCGCCCCAAACCGTACGTCAGCCGGAACGGCCAGATCGAAGCGAACCACGCGGCTACCAGTCCGAGTCCTCGGGAGAACTGTTGACGTACCGAGTCGCCTGGCGCGGTCTAGCCATCATCGGCGCCACAATGTCGCGCCAACGCTGATAGTGACCGGTTTCCTTGTGCGCGTCAGCGGCGGCTTCGTCCTTATAGACCTCGACCAGCACCACGTGCGCAGGATCGGTGCGATCGCTCAGCACATCGAATCGCACGATCCCTAACTCGCGCCGGCTCTCCCTGGCGTTCTCTTCAGTCGCCGCGAGGAAACCCTCCACAACATCAGGAATGACGGCGACATCAACATGGACCACCAGCAGGCTGTTCGACACGAGCCGACCCTATCGACTGCGAAGAGTCAGAGCCTGAATTGGTCCAGGTGCGAGCCAATCTCGACAGCTGCCTCTCGGCCGTAGGCCTCCGTGAAGCGCTTGAGAAATGTCCCGTCGAAGCGATACTCCTGGGTACCGACGACCTCAATCGCGTACGTCGCCAGCAGGGAGCCGAGTTGTGCGCAGCGCTCCAGCGACACGTCCCAAGCCAACCCAGCAATAAATCCTGCACGGTAAGCGTCACCGATCCCGGTCGGATCGACCCGGGCCACCTCTCGGGCAACAGGTATCTCGAGCCGAGGCTCGCCGGCGATCTCAATAGTGGACCCTTTGGCGCCGCGAGTGATCACCCGGACGCCGACCCGCGCCACGATCTCCTGGTGCGACCAGCCCGTCTTCTGCGTGATCAGACCGTCCTCGTAATCGTTGGAGAACAGGTATGTCGCACCGTCGATCAACCGTTTGATCTGCTGCCCGTCAAGCCAGGCCATCTGCTGCGAGGGATCAGCAACGAAGTCGAATCCACGCGTCCGGCACTCGTCGGTATGCCGAAACATGGCCTCCGGGTCGTTCGGAGAGATCACCACCAGATCAAGGCCGCCGGCGCGCTCGGCAATCGGTTGCAACTCGATCTGGCGCGCCTCCGCCATCGCGCCGGTGTAGAAGGAGCCGATCTGCGCATTGACCGAGTCCGTCGTACAGATGAACCGCGCGGTGTGCTGGGTCTCCGAGACCCGGATGGGCCAGGTTTGTACGCCATGCCGCTCCAGCCAGGCGCGATAGTCGGCGAAGTCCTCACCGACCGAGCCAACAAGAAGAGGTTCCAGCCCAAGCGCGGCGAGCCCAAAGCAGATGTTGGGCGCGATACCGCCACGGCGGATCTGCAGATCCTCCACCAAAAAGGACAGTGACACCCGATCCAGCCGCTCGGTGACGAGCGACTCCGAGAACTGCCCCGAGAACCTCATCAGATGATCCATGGCTACCGAACCGGTGACCGCTATGCGCACGGAGTGAGGCTAACCGCTACTGCGACGGGTCGGGACGGTACGCCAGAATCTGGCTCATCATGCGCAGCGGTGTCAGCTCGGCCGTGATTGTTCGACGCGTAGCCGGATCGCTCGATAGATCATCCCGACCGCGAAGATCACAGTGCCAGCTATCACCGCGGTCAGCGGGAGAGTCAACACCAGGATCGCGCAGCCGGCCACCCCAAGGACCTGCAGCACGCGAGGGAATCGGCGCCGTTGACCCGTCTGCGTGTACGCGGCTGCGTTGGCGATCAAGTAATAAAGCAATACGCCGAATGAGGAGAATCCGATGGCGCCGCGCAAGTCCGTCGTCAGGACTAGAACACAGACCAGCCCAGCGATTGCGATGTCAGCATGATGCGGCACGTTGTGACGATCGTGTACGGCCGATAGCCAGCGCGGAAGATCATCGTGCCGCGCCATAGCCAGGGTCGTCCTGCTGACACCGGCGATCAAGGCGAGCAACGCGCCCAGCGCTGCAGCCGCTGCGCCCAGCCGTACGAGCACGCCGGCCCAGACCCACCCCTGCGCGTTTACCGCTGCGGCCAGGGGCGCGCGGCTCCCGGCCACCCCCGCCGGGCCGAGAGCGATCAAGATCGACACTCCGACCACGAGGTAGATCAGGACGACAACGCTGAGAGCGGTCAAGATCGCCCGTGGGATCGTGCGTTCTGGGTCGCGTACCTCCTCACCCATCGTGGCGATCCGGGCGTAACCGGCGAAGGCGAAGAACAGCAGGCCGGCCGACTGCAAGATTCCGTACCAGCCACCCGCCAACAGATCCCAGGACCCAACCGATCCTCTGGTTGCGCCGCTCAACGATGCGACTACCACGAGCGCGAGCGTCGCGAGCACGAACGCCACGATGATCTTGGTCAGGCTGGCGGTTCGGGTGATCCCGTAGTAGTTGACGGTCGCCAAAAGGATCACCGCCGCAACTGCAATCGGCTTCTGCCACCACCCGGTTGGGGCGACGTACGCGGCGAAGGTGAGCGCCATTGCTGCGCAACTGGAGATCTTCCCCACTACGAACCCCCAGCCGGCCAGGAAACCCCACCAGGGTCCAAGCCGCTCTCGACCGTAGATGTAGGTTCCGCCTGACGTCGGATACTCCGCGGCCAGCTGCGCCGATGCGGTGGCGTTGCACAATGCCACCAGTGCGGCGATGGCGAGCCCGATCAACAACCCTGCGCCGGCGACCCGAGCGGCGGGGGAGAAGGCGGCGAACACGCCGGCGCCGAGCATCGAACCTAGGCCGATGATCACCGCGTCCCGGATGCCGAGGCGCCGCGCCAGCTGCGGGTGTATCACACTGCGATGCTAAGTCGGTGGACATCGACACTGCGCTGGTTGCGAGGCTGATCGGCTCGCAGTTTCCGCAGTGGTCCGGCCTCCCGATTTATCCAGCCGAGCCCAACGGCTGGGACAAACTGGCCAGCTTTCTGGTGTGTCTGCAGCAGATCGACCCAACAGGTGGACCGCCGCCCGGACCGCACAACTTCTTCCGCGGCGGGCCGCTGGAGACCTATGACTCCGAGACGCGTCGCGCGATCGCCGCGGCGCAGGATCTGATTGACGGCGAGCTGGCGAGGGCTGTCTGGGAGAGCGCGTTGGCGGCGACTTGGCACGGCAGACCTGTCTGGGTCCACGGAGACGTGGCAGCAGGGAACCTGTTGGTCCAGGACGGTCGGCTGGCCGCGGTGATCGACTTCGGGTGCTCGGGCGTTGGCGATCCGGCTTGCGACCTGACCATTGCGTGGACCCTGCTGTCTGGGGAGAGCCGGGACGCGTTCCGCTCCGCACTGCCGCTCGATGTCGCCACCTGGCGGCGCGGCCGGGGATGGGCGTTGTGGAAGGCCTTGATCACCTACGTCGGCAGCCTTGAGACCGATCCAGCCGCGGCGGCGACGGCTCGCCGCGTGATCGATGACGTACTGGACGAGTATGTCCACCCCGACTGACCTGCTTCCGCATCTGCGACGCGCCCGCGACCTCATCGACAGCTGCTACGCCGATGATCTTGATCTTGAGATCATTGCCCAGCGGGCCGGCGTGTCGAAGTACCACTTCATTCGTAGTTTTAGCGCGGCGTATGGCCAGACTCCGGCCCAATATCTCGCGCACCGCCGTATCGAGCGCGCCCAGGACCTGTTGCGTGCCTCGAACCTGACCGTGACCGAGGTCTGCATGCTCGTGGGGTACACGAGCCTCGGGTCATTCAGCGCGAAGTTCCGCTCGCTTGTGGGCGAGACGCCCTCGGCGTTTCAGGAACGCTATGGCGGCAAGGGTGTGCCGCACATTCCCGGGTGCTACATATTCATGCGCGGCCTGCAAGAGAGAGCAATTTCGGAGAAGTCAAGCGCATCCTCTGGGCACTAGCGTTTCAGTCATGATCACAAACGTCTCCCTGGTAACCGTCTATGTCACGGACCAGGACGAAGCCAAAAAGTTCTACACCGACGTACTCGGGTTCGAAGCTCGCACCGACGCCGCCCTCGGTGATTATCGCTGGGTCACCGTTGGGCACCCAGATCATCCGGAGCTGGAGGTCACACTGATGGTGCCAGGCCCGCCACTGGATGATGAGATGGCCGAGGCCGTACGCCGCGCGCTCGCCAATGGCCGGATGGGCGGTCTTGGCCTCAGGGTCGACGACTGCAAGAAAACCTACGAAGACCTCAGCGCGCGAGGCGTGGAATTCCCGCAGCCGCCTTCAGACCGGCCGTACGGTGTCGAGGCCGTCATGCGCGACAACAGCGGCAATTGGCTCGTGCTGGTTGAGCCCAAGTCAGGGGAGTGACCGAGAGCGCGCTAACCGCCCAGCTCAATTGCGCCTTGAGTAGCGTGGGCGGTTGGTGCGCAATGATCATGGAGCTATGACCCGCGGGCGACTGGTGCGCCGAATAGCGCTAGGCCATTCCTGGGGCGCCCGTTACGCGGTCGCCTATGCCCAGCAACATCGCGACCATGTCGCCGCGCTCGTGCTGACCGCACCCGACAAGCTCCCGCTCGAGGGCGTTGAGCCGCCGCCTTGCGATTTGACCACTCGGCTGGGTACCTCCGAGCTAGCTCGGGAGTATCTGCGCCTGCTCAAGCCGCGAAACCTCTTCGCGTACGGGCTGAGAACCGTTGATGCGCGGATCGCGCATCGTGTCGCGGGGGATCAGGAGATGGACCGGCGCTTGATCAAGGTGCCGGTGCTGGTGATCAAGCCGGCTTGTGACTATGTGACATGATCTGCGGTCGCCGACTACCAGCGCGCCTTCGCGCAGACGCAGCTCGTCATGCTTCCGGATGCCGGCCACGTCGCCTATCTCGAGCGGCCGGCGCTATACACCAACCTGGTGCACGCCTTTCTGTCCGGCCACGAACTGCCGCTGCCGACGCTGGAGGCAGACACCGTCCCCGAGGGCTACCGTGGCACGCGGTAACGCCGAAGCGGCGAAGCCTCCTGAAGCGTCACGGTAGTTCGCCCATTACACTGACTTCCCGCATGTTCAGACAGCTTCCACCAGTTCCTGACCATCCCGCCCTCGAGGAAGAGATCCTCAGCTGGTGGGAGGAACGCCGTATCTTCGATCAGCTTCGAAACCGCAATCGCGGCGGTCCTGTGTGGAGCTTCATCGACGGCCCCGTGACTGCCAATAAGACACTGGGCGTACACACCGCCTGGGGCCGGACGCTCAAGGATGTCTTCCAGCGCTACAAAGCGCTCCGCGGCTTCGATCAGCGCTACCAGAACGGCTTCGACTGTCAGGGCCTGTGGATCGAGGTCGGCGTCGAGCGTGAACTGGGCCTCAACTCCAAGCACGAAATCGAGGAGTACGGCCTGGCCGAGTTCGCGCGTAAGTGCCGGGAAAAGGTCGCCTGGTCAGCCCAGGAGTTGATCCGCGGGTCGAGGCGACTGGGTCAGTGGATGGATTGGGGCAACGACTACTACACCTTCTCCGACACCAACATCTCCTACATCTGGCGCTTCCTGAAGCTCGTACACGAACGCGGCTGGCTGTATCGCGGCCACCGCTCAACCGAGTGGTGCCCGCGCTGCGGTACCTCCATCTCGGCGCACGAGCTCGTCGGAAGTTACGAGGAGCGCATCGACCCCTCACTCTTCGTTCGCTTTCCACTGATCGACCGACCCGGCCAGTCACTCACCATCTGGACGACTACGCCGTGGACGCTGCCAGCGAACGTGGCCGCCGCGGTTCATCCGAATGAGGAGTACGGCCTCCAGGAGAACGGCGAGTGGGTGGCCGTCAAGCGCTATCCCGACGAGACCTACCTGGAGCGCCGGCGTGGATCCGAGCTCGTCGGTTGGCGCTACGAAGGGCCCTTTGATCACCTGCCTGCCGCCGCCGGCGTCGAGCATCGTGTCATCGATTGGGACGACGTCTCGATGGATGAAGGCACCGGCATCGTCCACATCGCACCTGGTTGTGGCACCGAGGACTTCGAGCTGTCCCGGGTACACGATCTGCCCATCGTCATGCCGGTGGACGAGGCGGGCCGCTTCTACGATCGCTTCGGCTGGTTGCATGGGCTCTCTACGTCGGAGTCGGCGGAGCAGATCGTCGCTGATCTTGCTGGGCGAGGCCGACTGGTTGCGGCCGGGGAGTACGCCCACCGCTACCCGTTCTGCTGGCGCTGCAACACCCCGCTCATCTTCCGGATTGCCGACGACTGGTTCATCTCGGTGGAGGATGTCCGCCCCAGACTGCTCGCGGCCAATGCAACCGTGGACTGGACGCCCGCCTACTTCGGCAAACGCATGGACGACTGGCTGCGCAATATGGGCGACTGGAACATCTCCCGCCGCCGCTACTTTGGGTTGCCGCTCCCGATCTATCCGTGCACCTGCGGTGAGGTCACAGTTGTCGGCTCTCGGAAGGAGCTCGACGACCTGGCGATCTCAGGCACGGATCAGCTGGTCGAACTGCATCGCCCCTGGATCGACGCCGTCGAGATCCGTTGCCCAGCGTGTGGCACCGAGGGCGTCCAGCGGATTGCTGAGATCGGCGATGTCTGGCTCGACGCGGGAATCGTGCCCTTCTCGACGCTCGGCTGGCAGAATCCGACCTGGATCGAGGGCGGCTATGGGAACGGTGCCGCAAAGGGGCTGACCGCCGCCGACCTTCCCGATCATGACTATTGGCAGACCTGGTTCCCAGCCCACTGGGTTTCGGAGATGCGCGAGCAGATCCGCCTGTGGTTTTACTCGCAGCTCTTCATGTCGGTCTGTCTGGTGGACAAGGCGCCCTTCCGGTCGGTCCTTGGCTACGAGAAGATGCTCGACGAGCACGGCCGCCCGATGCATGGCTCCTGGGGAAATCTCATTCCAGCCGAGGAGGCGTTCTCCCGGATGGGCGCGGACGTCATGCGCTGGCAGTACTGCGACCAGCCGCCGGACCGCGACCTGCTCTTCGGCTACGGACCGGCGCACGAGATCAAACGCAAGCTCCTGACGCTTTGGAATTCCGTCGGGTTCCTGGTGCGCTACGCCAATATCGAGGGCTTCCGGCCAACCTTTGATGATCTTGCCGCGGGGCCGACCGGGGTCGAGCTGCGGCCCCTGGATCGCTGGCTCGTAGCACGCACAGAGAAGGTGGTTGCCGACGCGACCGCCGCCCTTGAGGACCAGCTCACCCACCGGCTGATCGCGGCCTTCGAGTCCTTCGTGGACGACCTCTCCAACTGGTACATCCGCCGATCCCGGCGACGCTTCTACGACTACGACGACGCGGCGTTCCGGACACTATGGTTCGCGCTGGCGACCGGCTTGCGGGTGATCTCGCCAGTCATGCCGTTCCTGGCTGATCATTTGTGGCGAAATCTGGTCGCGGACCGTTGCGAGGGAGCGCCCGAGAGCATCTTCCTGGCTGGCTGGCCGGAGCTCCGTCGGCCAGACGAGCGCCTGCTCGCCGAAATCGCCGAGGTGCGCCGCATTGTGGAGCTCGGCCGAGAAGCGCGCAGCACTGCCGGAGTGAAGCTGCGGCAGCCGCTGCGAAGGGTGTATGTACGCGGCTCGCGGCTCGCGCATGACCATGCGCAGGAAATCGCCGAGGAGCTCCGAGTCGACGAAGTCGGGTTCGATCAAGGCCCCGTGGCCCAGATTCGGCTGCTCCCTAACCTCCGGATTCTCGGCCCCCGGCTGGGTCGCAAAGTGCCTGAGATCAAGGCGGCACTGGAACGCGGCGAAGCAGAGGAGCTCGGCGAGGGCCGAGTGCGCGTAGCCGGCGAGGAGCTTGCGGCGGATGAGGTGATCCGCGGCGAGCGAGTCGAGATCACCGGCTGGACCATCGCGTACGACGGAACGCTGTCAGTGGCCCTCGATACCGAGATCAACTCCGACCTTGCGCTCAGGGGCCGGGTGTATGAGCTCATCCACACCGTCAACACGATGCGCAAGGATGCGGGCCTGGAACTGACCGACCGGATTGTGCTTACCCTGCCCGATGGCGGCGATCTGTTGGGCCACAAGGACTGGATCAAGGCCGAAACGCTCGCGACTCGCATTGAGGTAGGCGACGCCCTGGCCATCAGCAAGGCATAGCACCAGGTGCCGCGCCCGCCCACTAGGAAGCTGCGGTCAGCTCACCAGGATGCGACGGGACAGCCAACGGCGCTTTGATGCGCTGCGTCGAGCGAGCTGGGACGCCGTATACATGCGACGGCTCCGTCGGCTGGACCATGTCCCGGGCCGTACCGCTTCTGGATGATGAGGGCGGATCCTCGAGTGGGTCGGCGCCGCCATCGACTTGACGACTCGTAGACAGGCCGATCAGGAATCAGGTGCCGCCGAGTCCGCGATCGCGGGCGAGGATCGCCGCTTCGGTGCGGGTGGCGACGTTGAGCTTGGTGAAGATCGCTGAGGTGTTGTTGTTCACCGTCTTCAGCGAGAGCCCAAGGCGAGTGGCGATCGCCGAATTGGATAGGCCCTGTGCTAGTAGTCCCAGCACGTCGTGCTCACGTGGAGTCAGTTGCGGGAACGGGTCCTTCTCAGCTGATGCCGCTCCGAGTCGAGCCAGCACCCGCTGCGCCACGGCCGGCCCGAAGATCGCTTGCCCATCGGCGACCGCCGTCACGGCTCGCAGAATCTCCTCCTTGGTGGCCCCTTTGAGCAGGTAGCCGCGAGCTCCGGAGCGCATCGCCTTCGTGACCGTGGCGTCGTCATCGCTCATGGTCAGCACCAGCACTGCGACCTCCGGCGCTACCCTGCTGATCTCGGCAGTCGCGCTAAAGCCATCCGTGTCCGGCATGGCCAGGTCCATGATGATCACGTCGGGTTTGTCGATCACGGCGGCCTTGATCGCCTCCCGTCCGGTCGCGGCCTCGCCGATCATTTCGATGTTCGGGTATTCCGCGAACAATGCTCGGAGCCCGTCCCGAACCACCGGATGATCATCAGCCACCAGGATTGTGATCATTGCTGCACTCGCAACGGAAGTACGGCCGACACCCGACCGCCCTCGGCCGTGGGGCCTGCGTCGCAGACGCCCCCGACTTCGGAGGCCCGGAGCTGGATGGAGGTCAGTCCCATCCCAGCTGCCCACGGGGTGCTGGAGCTGCCGTCATCGGTGATGATCATCAGAAGAGAGCCGTTGTCGGTGCTCAGCCGTACCGACGCCAGCTGAGCATCGGAGTGCCGAACGACGTTGGTGAGGGCCTCGGCTGCGATTCGATAGGCCACCACCTCAACTGAGGAGGGCAGCGTCGGCAAATGCTCGGGTGCGTCGATGATCACCTCGAGCGCGCCGAGCCGGCCGCCCTCCGCTTCCAGAGCACCCACTAGGCCCAACTCATCCAGCGCGGCTGGTCGCAGGCCGTACGCGAGTTGCCGAACAGCCTCGATCGATTGACGTAGTTGCTGCGCCAGTTCATCGGCCAAGAACGCAGCCCGCTCGGGGCGGTGCAGGGCGGCGAGGCTGATGCCGTCAGCCTTCAAGGCGGCCCCGGTAAGTAGCGGCCCGAGGCTGTCGTGCAATTCCCGCCGCAGCCTGGTGCGTTCCTCCTCTGCGGCTTCGAGAACGCGCTCCCGCGAGGCTTTGAGGTCCTCGGTGAGCGACCTAGCGTGCAGCACAATCGCCAGCGGAGCCGCTACCAGGTCCACCACTTTGTCGTCGGCGCGAGACAACCGGCGCTCGCCATATCGCGGTCCGACAACGAGATCTCCGACCCGTTGCTCGTCATAGAGCAACGGCCAGGTTTGAGTAGCTGCAGTTGGTTCCCCGCTCGTGACGGGAGTACCGTTCTCCGGCCGGATCGCCACATAGCTCAGTCGTAACGACTCGCGTAAGGCGTTAGCCATCGCCTCCACGTCATCACCGACCAGTTGCGCTCCCACCGCTGACACGGCAGCTACCGGATCTCGGCGGGTGCCGTAGACGGCCTGGTCGACGACGCCCTGCAGCCTTACGCGTACCGGATTGAACGCCAGCGCAATCGCCAGCGCGGCGACAACTGGCGCTCCGGCGCCGCGGAGCACCCTATCGAGCAGCGCAACCACGCCGACATAGATCGCGATCACGCCGGCAGTGAGCAATGCGTAGACGACGAGTCGCGAGACGACGATGCGGACGTCGTAGAGGCCGTATCGCAGGACGGCGATTGTCACTGCGGCAGGGATGAGCGGAAAGCTCAGCAAGAGCAGGATTGACTGCCCGGTTGGGACAGCGAACCAGATCGGTATGTTGATCAAGATCACCACAATGACCGCGACCGCGAGCCACAACACTTGCTGACGCACCACCTCTGACCCGCGGATAAACCGGATGATCAAACTGATCACCGACGCCAGGATGATCAGCGATGATGCCACCGAAGTGATGCCCTCCGTTACCGCCCACCACGGCGCGAGCAGAAACGACGAAGCGCCGTACTCAGGCGTGGGGCCAACGAAGGCGTTGCCAAGCAGGGCAATCCCGACAGTCAGCCAGCACAACACGACCCAATGCCGACTCAGCGGCTTGCCAGTCGGGAAGAGCTGCAAGATCAGCGGAAGGCAGCAGAAGACGCCCCAGGACCAGGAGAACATATTGATCGTCACCAGCAGCCGCTGAACAAATTCGGGCCAAGATTGCTCGACACCATAAATCATCAGCGGCGTTGCGGCCGCCGTCAGCAAGGGAGCAATCCCTGCGATGAGGAAGAGCCAACCAATCGGATTGTCGGGTTTGGCACGAGCGATCAGCAGACCGCACGGTGCGGCGGAGAGGCCGATAGCTGTGTTAGTGATCAAGAACGTCGACCAGGCCGTTTCGCGATCAAGACCGACCAGCAGTGCGCCCACCACGGCAACCCCAGCGAGGACGATTGCAAAGCTGAACAGCGCGTACGCCAGGACCGTCGCTCGCTTTGCCATGCCCACATGATCCCGCCCGAGACTCCTGACCACCAGGGAGTTGGCTCCTCCGTCATCCAGGCAGCCTCCCGGAGGGCCGCGGCAGGAATCCTCCTGCTGGGGGTGTGCTGCCGACGGCACTCTCTCTGGCATCAGGCGAAACCCACCGATACCAGAGGAGATCACCATGTCACTCGCCCAAGCGAACCGTACCAAGATCAACACTGCCAAGATCAACAGTGCCGGCGTACCAAAGCGCCGGGTACGCGATGTCAGAACGTTCCAGAGATTCGCGGCGGCGGTTATCTTGCCTATTCCTGCCACCTGCGTCGCCGTCGGGCGCCTGTTCCAGACCGACGACTCCGACACCCGGCGTGCGCTCGATCTGATCGCGGCCAATCCCGACCGCCAGTTCACCTTCGCTCTCCTCGGCTTCATTGGGCTGGTGTGCGTCGTGCCGGCTTTTCTGGCTGCTGCCAGCCTCTCGCGGCGTCGCCGGCCGGTGCTCACCACCATTGCGCTAGCTGTGAATCTCGCCGGTTACCTCGGGGCTTTCGCCATGGGGGCGATTGACAACCTTTATTTGATTGGCGCCTCACTGCCGCCCGAGCAGCGCGATGTCGCCGCCATCGTGATCGACAAGATGTGGTCCAGTGGTATCCCGGGCGTGAGCACCAGTCTTTTCGTTCTTGGCCACATTCTCGGCGCGATCTTGATGGGCCTCGCGCTGCGCGGCAGCATCGCGACTGTCGGCTGGCTGGCCATGTTGCTGACCACCCCGGTTCACGTCTTGGCCTTCGTCGTACTGCAGATGCCGGCACTCGACCTGGCCGCGTGGCTGCTGATGACGCTTGCGTTCATCTGTTGCGCGATCAAGATCGTCAAGACGGCCAACGATGAGTGGGACCTACCTCCGCTGCAGCCGGCTACGGCCTCGGCATCCGAGGTCGCCTCCTGAGACACAGAAACTGCTGACAAATCGCAATTCCTGATAACTCAGGAATGCGATTTGTCAGCAGTTTCTTGGTGCCAGTTGCTAAGGCTTCGGAGTGCAGCCTGCGGGTGCCTGGGCCGGAATGCTCAGTGGGGCGGTGCCGCTGGGCGCCTCCAAGAATGTCGCGTAGAACATGGCCTCGGCGTTGCCGAAGTTGACAGCAGTGTGCACATGGCCATGTCCGGGATCAATGAATGCGGTTCCGGCTGGGTAGCGGTGGCTAGTGCAGCCCTCCGATGAGACATAGGTGAGCTCGCCTTGAACGATGGTGACAAACACTGGCCCGGAGTGCGTGTGCCATGGAATCTGTGCACCCGGTTGCACCGTCACCTTGGTAGTCACAATGTTGGACGGATTTGACGCCTTGATGACCTTGGTGGCGGACCCGTCCTTGAGGCGAAATTGCATGGATGCCTCGTCCGAAAAGGCCGCTCGCGGCGTAAGCACCTCGATTGCGACCGGGGTCGGTGTTGGCTCGGCGTGAGCGCTGCCGCTGTAGGCGACGACACCGATCGCCGCGACGGTCAACACCACGGCGGTATTTGTGAATCGCTTTGACATTTCCTCTCCCTATTCAATGGCTCTCGACGTTGCTACCTACGCGCGCATCTTCGGGTCCATGGAGAGCAAGACGCGTTCCACGAATTCGCTGAGCTCTGCTTCGGGCACATCGTCCGGAAGCTCAACCTCAGTGAAATTTTCGCCGGGACCCGATACCGCCTTGCTGGCCTCATCGCCGGGCAGAGACGCGGCGAAGATCGTTCCGTTGTCGTCGTAGACAATGCTGAATCTCATGCCGGAACGCTAGGAAGCCCCTCTTTGCAAATCCTTTGCACAGCGAGCAATCCACGCTGTTCTCCCAGACGGGCAAACGTTGCCTTCGCTGTTGCGGCTGCGCTCATCGACCTCTCCAGGTCTCCTGATTGCAGTAACAGATGAGCTCGCAGAAAATGCAGCCAACCGAGCGATCGATGTCCACCAGGTATGGGAAAGACGGCAAGCGCGCGATCGAGCCATCGCAGCGCTGCCGGACGATCTTCCAACAGCACCTCCACGATGGCGAGGTTCACGCTGGTGACTGAGGTGCCGGTGATGTCGCTGGATTCCTCCATGACGGTCACTGACTGTCGGCCCAGACTTCGAGCCTGATCGGCATCTCCAGCTGACGCGGCGGTCAACGCTCGCCCCGAGAGTGTGATGGCCAATGCCCGCCGATCGCGCAGCTCTCGCCGCAGTGCCTGCGACTCTTGGAGGGATCGATCCGCATCCTCGTATTGCCCAATCCAACGCAGTGCGTGACCCCGCTGCGAAAGCGCGTACGCCGCCCCGTAGCGATCATCTAGGTCACGGAATCGCTCGTAGGCGTCATCCACGAGCGGAAATGACGCGCCACTATTTCCCGCCAAACGCTCGCTCAGCGCAATGGCAAGCCTGACGTGGCCAGCCGCCTGCTGAGCACCAACGCGACGACCAAACAACACAGTCTCTTCGGCGAACGGCAGTGGCGGGTCACGGCGCTCGTCGACTGCCCAGCCCAGCGACATCGCGATGAAGAAAGGCGCCTCGTCATTTGGTACTTGGTCCAAAGCGTGCAGCGCGGCGTCGAACCGTGCCCGCGCTTTCCCTAGTTCGCCACGTCCTAGGGCCAGTACGCCGGCAAGATGCTGCGCCGAAGCGGTCACCGCCGGAAAGTCCGCGGCAACTCGCAGCGCCTCGTCGCTCTGAACTTGCGCAAGTGGCCAGTCGCCCGCCATAAAGGTCAACAGCGCCCGCTGGTGATGACCGTGGGCTCGCTCTCTCGGGTCGCCGTGTTCGTTCAGCAGCTCGACGATCTCCTGCCCAATTGCGGTCAAGTTGGCTGACTTGGCTTGGCGAATGAGCATGACCGACCTCGCGGCCAATGCCCGAGCTCGAAGAGCCGACTTATCGGGGCTGGCGTTGAGAGCAAGGGTGAGCCATCGTGCGCCTTCGGCAATCAGCCCGCGGTTGACCCAGAAGCGCCAGGTTGAGGTCGTCAGCTGCAGAGCCAAGGTCGGGTCGGTTGCCAGTGCGGTGCCCAGGGCAGCGCGCAGATTGTCGTGTTCCGCATCGAACCAGTCAGAGGGTTCCCCAACGACTGGGTCGCCGCGGTCGGGGTCATGGGCCGCCGCTGCCGTGGCGTACCACTCCAGGTGCCGCTGTCGGCATACCGCTACTTCCTCCGCTTCGCTGAGCCGCGCCTCGGCGTACTGGCGGACGACCTCGAGCAACCGGTAGCGCGTCTCTGGGCCGGTGGTTTCCGCGTGCACCAGTGACTTGTCTACTAGCCGGGAAATCACAGGGATGATCGTCGGGCTGGGCTCATCACAGACTGATGCGGCGGCCTGAAGATCAAATCCGCCAGCGAACACCGCTAGCCGCTGAAAGGCCGTCTGCTCCTCGGGCTCGAGCAGGCCATAACTCCAGTCGAGGGTTGCCGCGAGCGTTTGCTGCCGATCCAGCCGTCCGCGTGATCGCTGTCCAAGCACGATGAGCGCTTCGCCAAGCCGGTCTGCGAGATCGTCCACGCTGAAGTGGGCGAGGCGGGCGGCCGCAAGCTCGAGCCCGAGCGGTATGCCGTCGAGCCGACGACAGATGTCGATCACCGGACCTGCTGTTTTGGTGTTCAGTGTGAATCCGGGCGCCGTAAGCCAGGCGCGCTCCACGAACAGCTGGACGGCTTCCAGCCGAAACAGCCCCCGAAGATCAAGATCAGTTCCGATCTCCGGCAGCTCGAGCGAAGGCACCCGGAAGACCAGTTCCCCCGCAATGGCAAGTGGTTCCCTGCTTGTCGGAACGATAGTGATCCCTGGACACCGGCTGAGCACCTGCTGAGCAAGCTCGGCGCAGGCATCCAGCAGATGCTCGCAGTTGTCCATGATCAATAGCAGGTTTCGGGAACTTAGCTGCTCGGCGAGGCTTGCCACCGGATCGGGTCCACCGGGGAGTGTGAGGCGCAGCGCCGAGGCGACCGTCGATGCGACGACCTCCGAATCTTGGATGCCAGCCAGTTCGACCAACCAGACTCCATCGGGAAACTCAGTGCTGCTGCCCGCCTGTCGTGCCAGTTCCAGAGCGAGCCGACTTTTGCCGACGCCGCCCACGCCGGTGAGGGTAAGCAGCCGGGTACGCCCGAGGCTTTCGGACAGTTCGATGAGGAGCTGGTGTCGGCCGACGAAGCTGGTGGTCGACTCCGGCAGGTTGTGCAGACCGATTGTGGGCATGGGTCTGCCGGCGCTGAGTAGGCGTCGATAGAGAGCCTTGGTTTCGGGTTCTGGTTCGGCGGCGTACGCCTCATCGAGGGCATCGCGGAGCCGCTCGTACGCCTCGATTGCCTCCCATCGTCGACCCAGAGCGGCGAGCGCATTGATCAACGCGCGATGCAGGTGTTCGTCGTGGGGGCGGACCGCGGCGAGCTGTTCCAGGAGAGCCAGTGCGGCCTCCGGTTCGCCCTGCTTGGAGAGTTGCAAGCCGACCGATGTGGCCACGGCCGCATGGATTTCCGTTAGCCGTTCTTGGTGGTTCAGCGCCCACTCGGCGTATTGATCTTCAGGAAGCAGCGGGCCGGTCCACAGCAAGAGTGCATCTTGTAGCGCAGCGAGATCATTGCTGCGACGCGCATGTGCGGCCGCTCGCTCGAAGGCGTCGACATCGACATACAGGCCGCCGGCAGGGTAGAGATGGACCACGCCGTCACTCAACGTGATCGATTCTGGGCCCATCATGCGCCGGATGTTGTGCAGCAGCTGATGCAAGTTGTTCGATGCCGCCTCCGGCGCTGCATTCGGCCACAACGCGTCGACGATGACATCGCGATGCAGACGATGTCGGGGCGCCAGAGCCAGCAGCTTGACCAGCGTCTTCGCTTTCCGCAGCCGCCAGTGATCGGCTACAGGCTGCCCACGAATCACGACGGAGAAGCCACCGAGTAGAAAGATGCATACCTCCGCCGCGGAGGTACTTTCCACTGGCGTATTTTCTCTCGCTGCCATGAAGCTTGAGAAGGGCTTTTGTACCGGGGTCGCTCCGTCCGGCTCTCGGACCGCGCGTCCGATCCGTGAGGCGGATCAGGAGCGCTTTGCGGGGTCGGACTTGGCGAAAATCTTGGACTCTTTACGCGCGTGCTTGTCAAGGCGCAGCGCTTCACCGCTCATCTCGGCCAAGCCCTTGGATGACAACTTGACGACGTTGATCAGTTCTTCCTTTTCCTGCTCACCGCCGGAGTAGTTGGGCTCAGTAGCGATGTGACCAACACCGGAACCGAAGTATTTGTACTCGTGGCCGTCTTCGAGAACCTGGAGCGCCTTAAAGCACTTGAAGGGGACGCACGTCCGATCGTCGACCTTGGTGACCTCCGCCCGAATGGTCTCCCGGGAGTTGTGAGCCTCGACGTACTTCATGCCCTCCTGCGGATCTGCCATCATCCAGACACCCGGCCTTGAGCCTTGCTTGGGCGTAAGCCACGCGTCGACGGCGTTGACGAATTGGCCGCCCTCATAGATCTCGGTGTAGGACCCCAGGTACCAGACGTTGCCGTACTTGTCCTGGGCAAGGTAGTCCAGCGAGGCCTCACCGACCTGGCCAGCGTCAATGTCTTGATCCAACACGGCCACCGTTGTGACACCGTTGACCACCTTGGTTACATCGGTGACGGTGACCCGCAGCTTATGCGTGAGCTTTCTACTGCCGCGGGTGATCGAACCATCCCGCAGCGTCTGAGTACCCGGTGTCAGTGGATACCACTTGTTCTTGCCGCTGAGGGGGTCGACGAAGTCCTTCGGATTGAACTTCTTGTAGTTCGCGTTCTTCGTGACAGGGCTGCTGCTCGGCTTCGCAGATGCGCTCGCGGACGGAGTCGCCGAGGTCGCCGCCACCTGTGAGGGTGTGGGGTTCTCCGGCTGCGAAGGAGCTGTTTGGGGCGATTCGGGCCCGGAACTGCAGGCCGCCGCCGCAGACACAACAGCAAAAGCACTGATGACAGCGAAGATCTTGCGGCGTAAGCGGACAGGCGCTAACACCTCGCTGACGATAGCACCCAGTGCTGAGATCAAAGCGTTGTTGTCTTGCGCGTTGCTATTCATCCCGCAACAGCTCCCCCGGAGGTAGACGACGAATGAGAGTGGTGGCTGCCAGCGATGCGGCAACCGAGACAGCAAGAACAAGTGCGGCAAGCACCGCAATGTCGGTCCGCGGCAATACGAGTTCTGGCTTGAGAACAAAAAGCGGCTGCAGCACTTTCACCAGGAAATACGCCATAACTCCGCCTATAAAGGCGCCTGCAACCGCGCCGACGACCACTACGCCAACAGACTCGGTGACCAAGAGCGATCGGATCTTCCCGATGCGCATTCCTTGGGCGCGCAGCGTGACGTACTCCCTGCGCCGCTGCAATAACAGCCCGAACACGAAGATTGTGATCGCGGTGGCCGCCATGGCCAGCGCGTACGCCGAGTCGAGGGTGAGCAGACCGCGAATGTTCAATGCAGCAAGGCTTGATTGATCTTTGTCCAAAGCGGTCGCCCGAGTGTCGAACTGCAGGGCGTCTGCCGTACCCGCACCTTGGCGCAGTTCAGTGACGGCCCGATCCAAAGTGGCATTGCTCGGGTCGGTGGTGTTTGCCAAAAAGAAGGTGACATTGGTCGACGGGATGAGTTCCATCTGCTTCTTGAGATTGACGACCAGATCGACGCCCCCGGGGAACCCAGGTAGGCGGAAGAAGAGCCCGACGACCTTCAAATCGGCCAGTTGCTGCTGCTGAGTTCCTCGGGCGAACAGCACTTGCACTTCGTCGCCTGGCTCCACGTCGAGTGTGTCGGCGAGGTCCTCGGTCAGCAGCACGCCGTTCGGCTGGCGCTGCAAGGCGTCCATGGCGTTGACCGCGGTTGTCCCGAGAAAATCTGTGTCGATGAGCGGGGCGACCTGGGCGAACGCAGCGGGCTCGATGGCAGCCATATTTCCAGCGTCTTCGTTCACCTCGCTTTCCAGCAGCGCGTTCTGCAGCCCGTAAACCACTGGTGTAACAGTCGCCAGACCAGGAACCTTGAGCTTGTCTGCATAGCCTGGCGGATGATCAATAGCGCTGATCGGGGATGGTGTGACGCGTACGTCGGAACCGACCACAAAGCGCGCGTCACGAGCCTTTGCCTGGTTGTAGGAGGCACTGAAGGACGCGACGCTGGTGCCAAGCGCCACGATCAAGCCGACCATGATCATTGCGGAGGCCGCGGCCCAGGAGCGGCGCCGAATGCTGCGGGTCAGTATGCCCCGGAGCGGCCGGCCGAAGCGGTGGCCGAGCGGCAGTGGCAAGTGGGCGAAGATGCGCTCCATGACCCGGCCCAGTACCAAGACCCCGCCAAGCCAGATGCCGATCGGGACAATCACCAGGTGCAGCTGCAGTGAGACGGCACGGCCGAAGTAGACCGATCCGCGTACGCCTTCGAAGCCCCCGTGGCGACGCTGGTACCACTCAACGGCCAGGGCAGCAGCCAAGATCGCGAAATCGAGGCCGAGCAGCCGCCAGAGGGGCGCTCGGGATGCTAGCTGCGCCCGTTCATCGCTGATCTGCCGGGTGATCGCGCGCCGACCTGACGCATAGAGCGCGACTCCCGTGGCGAGGAAACCGGCACCCGCACCCAGCAATGCCGAAACAAGCAGGCTTGCCGGTGAGGCACTGGCGAGCGCATCGGCGGACAGCACGACCGCGGTTGATGCCAGACCGAGTGCGACGCCGAGCAAGGACCCAACAGCTGCGAGCACAAGGGTGCGCAGGCCATGCATGCGGAGCAGGTGCCGCCGGTTGGCGCCGCGGATCCGCAAGATCGCCTGTTCTCGACGCAGCGCGCTGGCCAGCACACCGCCTGCGTACGCCGTCAGGATTGCCGCTAGTAACGCGCCGGGAAGTCCTAGGAAGACAAACATGCGCTTGGCCGTTCGCGCGTCGTCGCGGGCGACCTGAAGCGCATTGGAGATGTTGTCGATCAAGACGTCTTGCCCGGGCGCCACGGCGTTGACGGCGTTCGCGACGGCCTGAGTCTGGGCGAGGGCAGTTCCGGGATCTGCGTCCAGCGGCTCCCGGACCATGAAGACGTCGACCTCGAGGATCGGTTGGTTCCGAAGAATCGTGCCGGGTGCGGTTGCCACATTCTGGAAGGCCGGCACGATCGTCTTGGCGAAGACCTCAGGTCCCACGATCACGGTGTCTCGGACATAGACGAACTGCTCGAGCTGCTTTCCCTCGCGGCTGTAGAACAGAGACTTCGCTCGCGAGACATCGGTGATGCCGCTGACGCGCACGCTGAGCGGCTCCGGCGCGCCAGGGATGCGGACCTGAACGGCGTCGCCAACACCAACAGACAGGGCACGAGCTGCCTCGGCACTTAGCAGCCCGGAGCCTGGTTCAAAAGCTCCCTCGACGATCCGGATGGACGGATCTTGCTCGAGGTACTGCTGATCCAGGCCGAAGACGCGGGCCGCCTCCGGTGGTCGGTTGGCGCCCGCTGACAGGGAACCGGGATCAAGATCGACGAACGACAACGGCTCGGCCCGCGCTACGCCCGGGATCTGGCTGATCTTGCTGGTCAGCTCCTCGAGGCTGAGCGGGTCGGAGGTATTGGCTTTAGTTGGTTCGCCAATCTCACGGCTGGAAAAGCTTGCGCTCGGACCCAACGCGGGCACCGACTCTACGGCGGCATCTGCCACCACGTCGTACTCGAGCGTGATCGTGGACTTGGGTCGTACGGTGCCCAGATTCAGGCCCAGCTTGGCTTCGCCTTGAGCGAGGGGGAAGTCACCGCCGTAGTCCGGTAGCCGGCGGCGGTCGATTGTCATGGACTTGGGGACATAGCTCAGCGGCGGAACGGGTTCGTCACGGATCACGACTTCATTCGCCGGATGGGAGCTGTTGTTCGCCAGGAGGAGCGTGACGTGTCCGCGTTCGCCAGGCTGAAGCTGGGTGGGCGTGATCTGTTCGGTGAGGCGTACCCGATTGCCGAGCGGATCAGACAGCACCCGCTGCATGTCGATCGGAATGGGAGCAATGGCCCGCGCAGTCATGGTCGCCGAGGATCCGTCGATGAAGAACAAGACGGCCGAGAAGAGACCGATGCCCAGCGTCATCCCGGCCAACGCCGTGAGGCTGCGTCTCGGATTGCGGCGCAGATCGCGCCAGACGTAACGGCCGATCATGAGACGCGTCCGTCATGGAGGTGAATCTGGCGGTCCAGCCGGCTGGCGGCCTCTTGATCGTGGGTCACCATGATCAACGTCGCGCCGATCTCTTGCTGCATCCCGAGCAGCAGATCGATCACGCCAACGGCGTTCGAGGTATCCAGGGCGCCGGTCGGCTCGTCGGCGAGGATGATCTTGGGCTGGTTGACGACGGCCCGAGCCACCGCGGCCCGTTGCCGCTGACCGCCCGATAGATGATCAGGCAGTCGGTACGCCAGACCAGCGAGACCAAGATTGGCGAGCATCGCAAGCGATTTTCCGGTTCCAGAAGGCTGCCCGTTCATGGAAAGCTGAAGGCCCACGTTCTCCAGCAAAGTAAGAAAGGGCAGCAGATTATCGGCCTGATAGACAAAACCCATATGGCTGCGACGAAAATCTGAACGATCCCGCTCGGACAACTCCGAGATCGGCGAATCGCCAATGCGTACGCTGCCTGAGGTCGGTTGAGCGAGGCCGCCGATCACTCCGAGCAGCGTCGACTTACCTCCGCCGCTCGGTCCGGTGATCGCCACGCTCGATCCGCTGGCAACGCTGAAGGTGACCCCATCCAGGGCGCGTACCGGACCGCTCGAAGTTTGGTGCTCAACAATCACCGAGTCAACGGTGACGGTGGCGTCCATGCTCATGCCGCGACGACCCTGCGATCGGTCAGGCGCAGTGAACGGTGAGCCTGGCGGGCGAGCTGCTCGTCATGGGTGACGTACAGGACTGTGAGATTGCGTTCCCTCGAGGCCGTAAAGATCATGCCCATGACGTCAGAGGCAGTGTTGGAGTCGAGTTGCCCGACAACCTCGTCGGCGAGGAGCAGGTCCGGTTCATTGGCCAGCGCTACCGCGACCGCCACCCGCTGTGACTCTCCGCCGGACAGCTGCCGCGGAAGGTGATCCATCCGATGGCCGAGTCCGAGCTCGGACAACAGCTCCCTAGCCCGTGCGGCCGGTCGGCGCGCGGAGGCGAATCCCATAGCGAGCTCCACGTTTTCGACCGCAGTCAGGAATGGAATCAGATTGTCCGACTGAAGGACGAAGCCGATTCGATCCGCGCGAAGGTTGGCTCGATCGTTGTCATCGAGCTGGTCCATTTGCTGACCGCCGATGTAGACGTGTCCCTTGTCCGGCCGCATAAGCCCCGCAATCACTGAGAGCAGAGTCGACTTTCCGGTTCCAGATCGGCCGACAAGGCTGGTTGTTTCACCTTTCAGCAGATCCAGCTCGACCTTGTCCAGCACCTCAAGGCGAGCAGAACCGTTGCCGTACGACTTCGACACCGCCTCCAGGCGAACGAACGGCTGCTCGGAAATAGGGCTCACGCTGCCTCCCTCCGAAAGCGGTGGATTGTCCGAGACAGCGCAACTCCTTCGACCCTATTTCCCGCCACTTGTGCATACGGTACGCGTCTGCCATAAGAAAAGCTCTGAACTTCAGCACTCGTTAAGAGGCAGTAATCCAGCGCTCAGGACAATGTAAAGGCAATTACCGCTCAGTAACCATTAGGGGCTTGTATTGGACCTCAGATTCGCGGTGTTGTTTATGCCGCGGCAGATCTTCGTTGTCGGTTGCGGCGGTGGAGTTGGCGTTGGGTGTTGTGGCGTTGGATGCGGGTGTTGGTGTGGGGTCGTTGCTCGGGGTCGACCCATTTGGGTGGTGTCCATTCGGGTAGGCCGTCAGGGTTGATGCGGCAGGTCCAGCCTTTTTGGAGGAAGTGGGTGTGGTGGTAACGGCAGAGCAGGGTGAGGTTGTTCAGGTCGGTGAGCCCGCCCAGGATCCAGTCCACAATGTGGTGGCGGTCGCACCATTGCGGTGGGTGGGTGCAGCCGGGGAAGGAGCAGCCGCCGTCCCGGGCGGTCAACGCCAGGGTTTGGCCTTTGGAGGCGAGTCGTTGGGTTCTGCCTAGTGCGAGTGGCACGCCGTGCGGGTTGAGGATGAGAGGCCAGATGTCGGCTTCGTCGGCGATCCGGCACAGTTGATCGACGTTCAGCTGGGTGCCGTCCGCGGTTTCGGCGAGGCCGGCCTTGGCCAGCAGGTCTTCGAGTGTGATGGTGACGATGACCGAGGCCGGTATCCCACCGACCGATGGCAGGTCGGCGGATTTGAGGAGTTTGGCGCAGGCCTCTTCGAGCGCGTCGTGCAGCCGCTGCATCGAGGGCCGTGGGTCGGGAATCGTGGTGGTGGTGCCGTCTGGGTCGTCGATGCTGCTGTTGCGGGGTTTGGCCAGCGGATCCAGGATCGCATTCAGTTGGGCACCAAGAATGTTGGTGAGCCGGCCTTGGAGGTGCCACATGCCGTCGCGGCGCTGCTTCAACTCCATATAGCGCCGGTCCTGTTGCAGCTGGTCGTCAACCGGTTCGGGCCCATCGGGATCGGCAGCGTTGACCACGGCGTGGGCGAAGCGGCGCAGATCTGCCGGGTTCAGGATGGCTGCATGGTCGGTGAGCAGCTCTTCGGCTTGTTCTATTTCTGCCGGGTCTAGGTCGGGTCGGGACAGTTTGTGCATGGCCCGTTCCACAATCGCCACCTTTTCGGTGGAGAGGGCGCCGTTGCGTTGCAACGCTGCCAGCCGCGGCAGCACCGGCTCCAGCTTCTCGCCCAACATGGAGAGGCGCGGCCCAAGGCCGGCGGCGGCCTGGACCCGGGAGGCGGCTTCACCGTGGGACAGCTGCAGCACCCGCACCAAAAACTGGTTGATGGTCGAAGAGCAGTACTCCTCCGCGAGATGGCTGGCCTCCGCGTCAGCGATCAGGCTGTGATCCACCAGCGGCAGTTGATTGCGAATCGTTTCGAAGCGCTGCCACACCGCCACCTTCTCCTCAGCTTTGAGCCGCTCAAGGGCGCCGGATTCGACGGTTGTGATCAAGTCGGTGAGTGCTTCATTGAGGGCGTCGAGGGCCGCATCCATAGCGGTGTTGGTGGAGTCCCCGAGTTCCATGCCTCTATTGTATTCGAATGTCCGTTCGATGAGAAGCGTTTTTCTCAATAAAACAAGGGAAAATAGGTCCGAAAGACCTGCACCGGAACGCCGCACCTAAGCCCCCACCAAAACCCCTGCCCCATTCCCCGCCCTGCTCCCTGGCGCTGTTCAAATCGGTGCCGCCCGCAGGTGGGGTCAAGGCTGGCCGTAGGCCACCCGCAGGGCTTGGCCTTGACGCCGCCGAGGACGGCACCACAATGAGAAAACCGGGAGCAGAACAAGATCATCGAGTAGGTCTATGCCCTTCGACAAGCTCAGGGCACATAACGCCCTTCGACAAGCTCAGGGCACATACCCGCTCAGGCCCACAACTCCGACTCAAGGCGCCGAGTGCAAAGGTGAGTTCCATGAACTCTGAGCTTCGGCCCTTCGGGAGCCAGGCCTACCGGTGGTAGCAGGAAGATCATGACTCAACCGCTGAAGATCGGCGTTCTCGGTTCCGGACCGGCCGGACAGACGCTTGCTGCAGGGTTCCTCGACAAAGGCCACCCCGTCATGATCGGCTCTCGCGATGTGGCGAAGCTCGACGGATGGCTGCGTCACGCCGGTCCCGAAGGCCAGATCGGTACGTTCGCTGAGACAGCCGAGTTCGGCGACGTCATTGTGCTGTCTGTGCTCGGCAGCGCGGCCGAGGAGGTCGTAGGCTTGCCGGCGTTGAGAACCTCACCGGCAAGATCGTGATCGACGCCAGTGATCCGCTCGACTTCTCCTCGGGACGGCCAGGATTGTTCGTCGGCACGACCGACTCGCTCGGTGAGCGCATCCAGCGTCTGATTCCTCGCGCGTACGTGGTCAAGGGCCTCAACATCGTCCAGGCAGACGTCATGATCAATCCGCGCTTGACCGGCGACGAACCGGACATGTTCATCGCTGGCGATAACGAAGAGGCCAAGCACACGGTCACGCAGCTGCTGGGAGAGTTCGGCTGGTCGGTGATCGACTTGGGCGGCATCGAGAACGCCCGTTGGCTGGAAGCCTTGAGTCTTGCCTGGGTGGTGTACTCACACCGCACCGGAAAGACCCACCATGCCTTCAAACTCGTCGGCAAGTGAAATGGGGCCGCCGGCCGAGTGGATGGCTCGGCCGGCGGATAGCGCCCCACGCTAGCGAGGCGATCATGGTCTGCGTTACGACTCGATCTTCTTATTGGCGACGACGCCACTGGTGAGAATTGCGGCAGTCATGGGCATGTGATCAGCAGCAGCGGTGAGCTTGCTCTGGTAGTCGGCCTTGCCGGCGATGTCGGCATCGATTGCCGCGATCAGGGTGTCGACGTGCGGCACGAGTTCCTCGGCTACCGCGTCGGCAGGCAGCTCGGGGATCACAGAGTTGATCAACTCGCCGAACGACGTACGGTACTTGTTCAGATCAGCCTTGGCCTTGGCGGCCTGCTTCTCGTTCTTGGTCGCCTTGCCCAGGGTGTAGTTGACGAAGAATCCGATGTGTTGCCGCCATGAGGCCAGGAACGGCTTCTCAGCCTCCGGATAGACCGATCCGACCGTCTTGGCCAATGCCACGGAGTTCGCGTCGAGGGCCGTGACCGCGCCGACGACCTGCGGATCCTTCAGGTTGCCTTTCGTCGACAGCGCGGTGTCGATGGCGTTTCCGGCCAGCCACACGTGATCTTGGAGCTGCTGGGTGAGGGTAGCCCGCACAGTCGAGGCGGTACCGTCCACTTCACCCTCGAGGCCCTTGTTCTGCGCAATACCGCCAGCGAGGATTTCGGCTGTCATCAGCATGTGGGCGGCTGCCGTGGTGAGCTTGGTCTGGTAGTCGGGCTTGCCGGCCACGCTGGCGTCGATCGCGGCGGTCAGGGACGCAACGTGCGGCTTCAATTCCTCGGCGACCGCGTCGGCGGGAAGCTCTGGGACCACGGAGTTGATCAACTCGCCGAACGACGTACGGTACTTGTTCAGATCAGCCTTGGCCTTGGCGACCTGCTTCTCGTTCTTGGTCGCCTTGCCCAGGGTGTAGTTGACGAAGAATCCGATGTGCTGCCGCCAGGAAGCCAGGAACGGCTTCTCGGCCTCCGGGTAAACCGATCCGATCGCCTTCGACAGCGCAACCGAGTTCGCATCCAGGGCCTTGACCGCACCCACGACCTGCGGATCCTTCAAGTCACCCTTCTTCTTCACCGCGGTGTCGAGGGCATTGCCGGCCAGCCAGACGTGATCATTCAACAAGCTGGTCAGCGCTGCACGCAGCTCCGCAGCCTGACTGGTGTCGGGGGCAGACATCGCAGTGGTGCTGGGGGAGTGTGTGCTGGATGAGGAACGCTCCATGGACGAGCTTGCGGAGGGGGAGATCGCGTTGCTCGGTACGCCAGCCGGAGCGCGAGCGCTGCCGCTGCTGCAGCCAGCGGCGACTACGAGCACCGCGGCCGCGGAAATTGAAAAGCGAACTAGACGCTTGTTCATTGGTGAACCTTTCGTGATGTGCGCGAATTGCGCTGAGCCGGATGAGGCGAGAAATAGATTTCTGCTATTTCCTCGTGACTTCGCTGGATGTGTTGTCCGCAACCACCGTGATCGTGGCGTTCATGCCTTGGTGAATGTCGCAGTAGTAGGTGTACGTACCGGGTTTTGTGAAGGTGAAGCTGAAGGTTTTGCCTTTTCCGCCGAGCTTGGCGTTGAACATGCCATCCGGCCGCTGCGAAGATCGAAGTCCGGTGGTTTTGTCGATGCCGAGAGAGCGGCCGGAGGTCACGGTGTGCCCGATGGGTTCGTCGTTGCGCCAGCTGACCTTTTCGCCCACCTTTACGGTGATCGTGGACGGGTTGAACATCAGCGAGGACAGATTGATCACCGGACCTGTAGGCACCGATGCTGCGGATGTAGTGCTCGAGGGAGCCATCGCGGCGGACTCGGCATTGGCACTGCAGCCCGCCAGACTGCTTGCTGCGAGCAGCAGGGCTGCGACACCAAAAACGAGCCTGTGGCCTACCGGTTGATTTCTCGCAATATTCACGCCAGCTATTCGGCATCAGCGAATATCCGGATGGGTGCCTTTTTCCAACCGTTTCCAATCATGCACAAATGTGAGATTTGCCAGCGACCAACCAATCCGGAACTTCAATGAGTACGAAATAGATAAGGTTGCCCGAGCTGGATCCAGCCCCTGGATGTTTGGCCATCAGGCCTCCGGTTAACTTTGCCGCTATGACGACGAACGACTACGCCGAACCGACCGCGGCATTGGCGAGCGGTCCTATGCCGCTACTGGGATTCGGCACCTGGCAGATCAGCAATCGTGCCGCGGCACACGCCACTGGCGATGCTCTGCAGGCGGGGTACCGGCATATCGACACCGCGACCATGTACCGCAATGAGGAGGGCATCGGTAAGGCAGTCGGTTCGAGCGGGCTGGATCGGGAATCGCTCTTCGTGACGACGAAGCTGCCGCCGCATCATGCCGGCCGAGAGCGTCGTACCCTCAACGAGAGTTTGAAGAAACTCCGCCTGGACTATGTCGATCTTTGGCTGGTGCATTGGCCGCCCAACGGGCAGGCAGCGCCCCGGGTGTGGGAGCAATTCGTCAGCGCGCAGCAGGAAGGCTTGGCCCGCGCGATTGGGGTCAGTAACTACTCACTCCGCCAGATCGACGAGTTGATCAAGGCGACCGGAGTGACACCGCAGGTGAATCAGATCCGTTGGGGTCCACCGCTTTACGACCCGAGCATGGTCGCAGGCCTGGAGCAGCGCGGAGTGGTGCTCGAGGGATATAGCCCGTTCAAGGTGACTGACCTCCGTGATCAAACGCTGGTATCGATCGCGAAAGAGCACGATGCGACGACCACTCAGGTGATCGTTGCGTGGCACATCGCTCACGGTTTCGTCGTGATTCCTAAGTCCGTACGCCGCGAACGTATCGTCGCCAACGCCGAAGGCGCCCGTATCAACCTGACTGCCGACGAGGTGACCGCGATCGACGGGCTGTCGAGGCCCTAGCGATCCAACCTAGTCAACGGAATCGCGGCCGCGCTGGACCAGCAGCGGATCAGCGGGGTAGACGACGTCCGGATTCCGGTCGTCGTAGTCGAACTGGTTGAGGAAGAAGCGCATCGCATTGATCCGAGCCCGCTTCTTGTCGTTGCTCTTGATCGCGGTCCACCGCGCGTAATCGGTGTCGGTGGTCAGCAGCATCGCCTCTTTAGCTTCGGTGTAGTCGTCCCAGCGGTCCAGCGATTCGATGTCCATCGGCGAGAGCTTCCAGCGACGTACCGGGTCGATCTGACGGATGGCGAACCGGGTGCGCTGCTCCTGCCGGGTGACCGAAAACCAGAGCTTGGTCAGCGAGAAGCCGCTTTCGACCAGCATTTCCTCAAACAGCGGCGCATGGCGGAGGAACTGGTCGTACTCCTCATCAGTGCAGAATCCCATCACTCTCTCGACCCCGGCCCGGTTGTACCAGGAGCGGTCGAAGAGCACGATCTCACCCGCTGTCGGTAGGTGCGCGACGTAGCGATGGAAGTACCACTGACCTTGCTCGGTCTCACTCGGTTTGGTCAGCGCGACCACACGGGCCGCACGCGGATTGAGGTGCTCCATGAAGCGCTTGATCGTGCCGCCCTTGCCGGCCGCATCCCGGCCCTCGAACAAGATCACGTGCTTCCCGCCGGTCTCCTGCGCCCAGTCCTGGAACTTCAGCAGCTCGATCTGCAGGGCGTACTTCTCGTCTTCATACGCGTCGCGGTCCATCCGCTCCTCGTACGGATAGTCGGCACGCCACGTCTCGATCGGATTGCCGCCAGGATCGATCAGATCAGGATCGGAGCCGTGCTCATCGTGACGGACCGAGTAGCCGTCGCGAATGAGCTCGTCGAGGTACTCCCGAAAGTTTTCAATGATCATGCGCTACTCCTCATCAGATGACTCAGGGAGAGGATGACACACATGATCGGCCGTCCAAGAGTTCGGGTGAACCAATTGGGCTACGTCCCCGGCTGGCCGAAACGTGCTACGTGGATATCGGATGCTGAGCGCTCGGTCCCCTTCGCTGTCCGGGATCAGAGCGGCAGCGTGATCTATACCGGACGGTCCGAGCCGTGGACGCCTCGACCGGAACCCACCTCCGGACTCAGCGTTCACGTGCTGGACTTCACCGAACTCGAGGTGCGAGGTGTCGGCTTGTGGATCGCAGTGGGCTCAGAACGCAGTAATCGGTTTGAGGTGTCGAGCCGCCTTTACGACCAGCTGACAGTCGATGCGTTGCGGTTCTTCTATCTGATGCGTTCGGGAACGCGGATCCTGGACAGCATTGCGCCGGGCTACGGCCGACCGGCCGGACACGCGGGGCAGCCGCCGAATCGTGGAGATAAGGCAGTGCGGGCGTGGACCGGGATAGACGCCGAGCAGCTCTACCCGGGTTGGCGTTGCGAGGGCGTCTTCGATGTCTCAGGTGGTTGGTACGACGCAGGCGACTATGGCAAGTACGTCACAAGCGGCGCCATCGCGGCTTGGCAGCTGCTCAGCACGATCGATCTGCTGCGCAAGACCAAGAGTGCACGCATCAAGAGCCTGGTCAATCCGCTCGTGAATGAGTGTCGCTGGCAGCTTGATTGGCTGCTGCGGATGCAGGTGCCTGCCGGCGATCCGCTGTCTGGGATGGCCTTTCACCGAGTGCATGGGACGCAGTGGTCACCGATGCCGGGTTGGCCGCACGAGGACCCTACTGAGCGGGTGTTGCATCGACCTTCGACAGGGGCGACGTTGCAGCTGGCGGCGGTCGCGGCTCAGGGAGCTCGACTGTTACGCGGTACTGATCCTGCGTACGCCGCAACGCTGCTGAACGCGGCGGGCGTGGCGTACGAGGCGGCCCAGCGGCACCCCACTCTGATCGCGCCTGACGACCACGCCAAATTCGGAGGCGGCCCGTACGCCGACAACCGGTTGGAGGATGACTGGTACTGGGCGGCCGCCGAGCTGTGGCTCGCTACAGGTCATGATCGCTATCTCGCGCACGTCGTCTCCTCCCCTGAACACGCCGCAGACGCCTTTGAGCTCGCGGGCTTTGACTTCGACCGCGTGACAGCCCCGGCACGGCTCGACCTTGCACTCGCCGGCACCGAACTCGCCGATCATGAACGCGTGATCAACAGTGTGCAAGCGGGCGCAGACCGGCTGGTGGAGCTACAGAACCAGCAACCGTGGGGCCAGCCGTACGCGCCAATCGAAGGCTGGGATTGGGGATCGAATGGCCGCATTCTCAACAACCTTGTGGTGACAGCCGTTGCACACCTCCTATCAGGCGATTCCCGCTATGCCGCTGCCGTTGCCGAGGGAATGGACTATCTGCTTGGGCGGAACGCTCTCGGTCAGAGCTACATCACCGGTTACGGCAGCGACTACAGCGCTCACCAGCGAACTCGGCAGTTCGGGCACGACCTCGATCCAACATTTCCGCCGCCACCACCGGGCGCCCTCGCTGGCGGTGCGAATTCGCGCCCGAGTCCCGATTTTCCCTACGATTCCCGCTTGGTGGGCCTGCCGCCCCAATGCTGTTACCTCGACGAGCCCACGTCGGAAGTCACCAACGACGTCTGCATTCGGTGGAACGCACCTCTGGTCTGGATCGCCACTTACCTGAGCTCGGACATCTGAATCCGTAACGCTGACATGCCACTGAGATCGAGCCACAAGTCGTTCGGCGTACGCGCAAGCCGGATTAGTACCTCCTCGCAGCCCGGACAGCGGCCGACCAGGCCTGGCTCGAGGCCGTAGACCCGAAGCGTGGCCAGCTGCGACGACGTTCCGCACCCGCGGCATCGGCCGACAGCCGTGGTTACCTCGACGGCGAATACTTCCGAGAGCGGTCCTGCCAGGGCATTGCCGTCGTACGCGGCTTCGGCTTGCGCGTCCATCTCCAGCTACCTCCTGATCAGGGCCCACTCGGCCCGAAACGTTCCGTCTTGATCTTGCTCGGATCGTGGCCCAGAAAGATCAACAAGTTTGCTACTGTCTCGACGAACCCGGTTGGACCGCAGACGTAGCAGGTCGGTTCCAGCTCAGCGGCCCAGCCGTAGGAGACCAAGTCATCGATGCGAATTCGGCCGGTGGGCCTGGGCTCGCCTGCAGGGGCTGTACGCGTGTAAACAAGGGTGACATCAAGATCACTGTCTGCCATCGCGCGGTGCTGCAGTTCATGATCATAAATACGGTCCGCAGGCCCGCGTACGGAATAGATGAGGCGGAAGGGTGCGCGATCTGTTCCAGCTCCGGTTGCATCCCGGCTGCGGATCATCGCCATCAGCGGTACGACGCCCGACCCGCCGGCAACGAGCAGCACCGGTCCGCTGTCTTCTGGCTTCCACACAAACCAGCCGCCGACCGGTCCGCGAACCTCCACGGAATCACCGGGTGCCGCGTCTCCAACGAGGAAGCTCGACACCTCGCCGTCTGGCACCGCCTGCACGGTGATCTCGATTCGCTCGCCATCAGCCGGTGCGGCAAGTGAGTAGCTGCGAGCCGCCTGATAGCCGTCGGGTGCCGTCAGTCGAACATCGACATGTTGCCCAGCCAGATGCCCGGGCCAGCTCGGCACATCGAGAACTAACGTCGCCGCGCTCGTAGTCTCGAGACGTCGCTCCACCAGTACCGCCGGTCGCCAGGTACGGCGTACCTTCAGTCCCCTTGATACCGCTGCTCGCGCCATGGGTCGCCATAGTCGTGATATCCCAGCTGCTCCCAGAAGCCGGGTGAGTCCTGCAGCATCAAGTCGATGCCGCGGATCCACTTGGCCGACTTCCATAGGTAGAGGTGCGGGACCAGCAGACGTGCCGGCCCGCCGTGCTCGGGTGCAAGTTCGTCGCCGTCGTATTCGTAGGCGATCCAGGCTTTGCCGTCGAGCAAGTCTTCCAGCGGCAAATTGGTGGTGTAGCCGCCGTAGCTGACGGCCATGGCGAAGTCTGCCTCGGTCTCGAGATTCTCCAGCAGAGTGTCCAGCGAGACCCCGCGCCAGACGGTGTCAAATTTGGACCAACGTGTCACGCAGTGGATGTCGGCAGTGATGGACTCCGTCGGCAGTGCCATCAGGTCCGTCCAACTCCAGCGCTGCCGTTCACCGTCCTCTGTGGTGACAGTGAACTCCCATGCATCGAGAGGAATGCGAGGCGTCGGCCCCGCAGACAGGACCGGAAAGTCGTGGGTGAGGTATTGGCCCGGCGGTAATTGCCGGCCGCCGTCCCGCCTGCGCCCGCGGAAGCCTCTGGTGATGATGTTCATCGGCGACCTCCTTCAAAGTCAGCTTGGCACACCCGGGAGAGGTGTGGGCGGGCAGCCGTCCCGCTGGTTTGGCTTGATCCTGCGATGGGTACCACCTGCGTAGTGAATGCCTAGCCGCCGACTGCGGCTAGCTCTGGGAAGGAGATCGCATGGAGATCATCGGAGTGATCATTGCAGGGATCATCATCGGGTTGCTGGGCAAGTTTGTTGCGCCGGGTAGCCGAGATAACACTCCAATCTGGCTGACCATTTTGTGTGGGATTGCTGGCGTCCTCATCGGCTGGTTCATCTACACCGCCTTCGGAGGCAATGGCAGCCCCGGAATCGACTGGGTGCGCTGGCTTATTGCAATTGCGGTAGCGGCAGTCCTTGTCGTGATCGCCTCCACTGTGACGGGCCGCAACACGACGAGTCGTCGGGTCTAAAGCCAGCACTGGACTAGTACCACTTTCCTTCAGCCTTCCCTTCGACAATCAGCGTCTGATGCCGTGAGCGAAGGTTGCGCGTCCTGCGTTACCTACAGGTAACGCAGGACCTCGCATCTCAGGCGTGAAAGACGTCGGTCATGACCTAGAAGACGAACGGATGTTGAAGCGATGGCAGCGTCGCAGCGAACCGGCAAGAACCGCTATCAAACTCTCGAACTCCTCGGTAGAGGAGGCATGTCGGAGGTCTTCCGCGGGCTCGATCACCACCTTGGGAGACCGGTAGCGATCAAGCGTCTCCGTGCGGATCTCGTGACGAACCCGATCTTTCGGGCGCGTTTTCGCCGAGAAGCCCTGGCGGCCAGCAGTCTCAACCATCCAGCGATTGTTGCTGTGTACGACACAGGTGAAGAGCGTGATCGCGCTGGCGCCTCGATTCCCTTCATCGTGATGGAACTCGTTCAGGGCCGCTCGCTGCGTGACGCGCTGCACGAGGAGGGCAAGGTCTCCCAAGTACAAGCACTCGAGCTAACTGCTGCCGTGCTGGAAGCACTGACGTGCAGTCACAATGCCGGCATCATTCACCGCGATATCAAGCCCGGCAACGTCATGCTCAGCACCAGTGGGCAAGTAAAGGTCGCCGACTTCGGAATTGCGCGGGCCGTTTCGGAGGCGTCGGGCACGGCCACGATGCCGGGAACGGTGATGGGGACAGCGCAGTACCTGTCACCTGAACAGGGCCGAGGCGACCCGGCCGACGCTCGCAGCGACATCTATTCCGTGGGATGCATGCTTTACGAATTACTTGTCGGTCAGGCGCCGTTTTCAGGCGACTCAGCCGTAAGCATCGTCTTCCAGCACATCCATGACATAGCGACCCCGCCGAGTGCGGCGCAGCCGGAGATCTCGGCCAGTGTTGATGCGATCACCCTCAAGGCGCTGGCGAAAGACCCGGCGGACCGCTACCAGACCGCAACAGAAATGAGACGCGACATCCAACGCGTCCTCAGCGGAGAACCTGCCGAAGCCACATTGCTGCAATTGACCACCATCGAGGCACCGAGCATCCAGCCCCGTGAGGCAGGAGAGGGGCGTCGGCAGCGGGGGACTGGCCTCATTGCGGTCTTGACGGGATTACTGCTTGTCGTGATGGGCGGGGTTGCGTTCGGTAGCAATCAATCAAGCCAACCCGAGAGCCCGAAGGGCGGCGGCGTCGCCCCAGTTGACGCTGCCGTAACGGTCGTGATCAACGGTGGTTCCTCGCGGGACATGGTGCCGCAAGGCTCCGTCACGCGAACTGTCGATCACATGACCGAGCGATCGACCGTCAGCTATAGCGGGACATCCGGTGAGGGCAGTGGCGCTGACAATGCTGATCACTCACGAGCCGCGGAGAGCCACGCAGCGGCCGAGAACTCCGGATCGGATGAGGACGACGGCGGCAAGGCCAAAGAGAAGTCTGGGAAGGGCAAGAAGCAGAAAGAGGATTCTCAAGGGCACGGCTCATGATCAAGTCAAAATCCAGTCGCCGTATCGCGCCAATTTTGGAAGCGGCCGACATCATTCACGACCACTCCGTACGGCTTAAGTGCGATCATCTTCGCGTCGTCGGAGGAGTCGTGGCTGGTGAACAAAAACACCTTGATATCGGCTAGGCGATAGCTGCGCGCCACCTCTGCGGGAATCGTAAGACTGGCGTAGACAGCCGTGCCAGTCTTCTGGATCGTGGAGACTGAGGGCCAGCCACCCGCTCCTGAGGTCCCCAGCGCATAGCTGATCTTGTGACTCGTATCAGCGGCATCCAGCTTCTTGACCTTGTTCAGCGCAGCGAGCCGGCTGGCTGTTGCGTTCAGTTGGATCCGCGAGTTCTTGATCGCGTTCCACAGTTGCTTTGCCTGGGCGTCTGTGATCGAAGAAACCTTGATCTCGACGTCAAACGATTTCCCGACTGAGTTGCCATAGCTGAGCAGGTCGACCAGCCGCATCAGCTGCTGGCCGCCGACATCCGTACGACACTTGTCGTGGATGTCGGACCACAACCATGACGAGACATTGCCCGTGCAGTTCGTGACCCGATCAAGAGTCGCGTCGTGCAAGACGATCATGGTCCCCACGCTGTCCGCGTCCGCACCATCCTTCGTCCAGCGCACGTCGGCATCGAGGATGTCCGCCCGGTTCTGCACTGCGTACTTGTAGGCAGGCAGTGTGCCTTCGCCGATCTTGGCGGTGCTCGCCCCACGGTGAGCCACCGTGACTTCATCCATGCTGTCGGCGTACGCAAACCGAGATGTCAGGATCAAGGCGGTTCCGATAACGAGGACGGCACCGAACGCACGGAGGCGATTTCTCATTGCTCTCCTCGCTAGGGGGAAGGGGAAGTCAAGCGGGAGCGCGCCAACCTAACTAAAAGGCGGCACCGCGGCGCAATCCGACACGCCGCATCCGCTGCGATGAGTCTTGTGCTCGGCTGCCCATATCCCAGCTAACTGGTCACGGATGACATCAGTTTTCGCCGAGTCCATGTCGTCTGTGACCACTATCGGGAAGAGCGATCTGGATCACTCGAGAGCGGGCTATCGCAACCGTGATGATTGCGATAGCCCGCTCTGGTGAGCTCAGCGTGGGATCGGCTTGCCCTTGACGACGGGGAAGGCCTTAGCGGGCTGGTTGCCCTCGTTCGGATCAGGCGTGTAGCTATCTCCCGTGAAGGGCGCCTCCGCTTTGGATGCAAACACGTTCGTACCGGTGCTGTCAGACTGCGACCAGAATGGATAGAACGTAGTGCCCACCGCACTCAGTCCCTCGTAATCACCCACAAAGTAGCCCACGCGCAACCGGAGCTTCCCGCATGTCGAAGGACTCGGGCGTGACCCGCTCCTCGCGCCAGGTCTGTCCGCCATCCGCTGAGCGCGTGAACCACACGTCAGTCTCGAGAGCTGCTGGGGTCGCCGGATCGTTATTGCGGAAGTCGTAATACGTAACGCCGATATTGCCCTCGTCGTCTACCCGGATCGCCGGCGTGAATGCCTGAGTTTCATTGTCGGTGCTGATCCGCACCGGTGTTGACCATGTCCTGCCGCCGTCGGTTGAGCGAGAGAACGCGACCTGGTCGCGTTGGAAGCCGTTGAACCGAGCATCTTGCCAGACCACATAGACCTCGTCGTTGACCAGCGCGCTCGTCGGAAGCGATCTCTGGGATGATGTCGCCGGTCCGCACCGGGTCTGTCTGGGTTGTCGGGGTCAGTCACTCCGACGGTTCCCAGTCGTGACACATTGATTTGTCCGCTCCAGCTTTCACCGCGGTCGGTGGATCGCAGCACGGCCACCGTTCCTCCGCTGGCCACCGTTGCGGTTGTCGTTGCGAAACACCGTCATGACGTTGACGAGATCTTCGTTGCCCAGCGCCACGATCTGGTTACCGATCGTCTGATCGTTCTGGCCTGGATCGAAGATTGGCCGTGCGGTTTCCCAGCTGTCCCGCCATTGGTCGAACGCGAGAACCACGTCGGCCCGCGGAACGCCGCAGTGTTCAAGTACGACTTGCCTTTCGTACGCTCATTCGGAAACACCAGCCGGTCCCACACCGCGTAGACGTAATCGGCGTCGTTCTGATCGGCGGTGATCGACTCCTTGTCGTTGAAAACCGCTGGGTTGGTGTCGCGCTTGAGCGTGATCGGATCGCTCCACCCTTGGCCGCCATTGGTCGACTTGCTGGCAAGAACCGCATTGTCGAGGTTCTCGGTTTGGTTGAACGACAGCGATATCTGGTGCGCGGTCCCATCAGGAGCGATGCTCACCCAAGGATCCGACGCGCGCTCATAGAGCGGATTGCCGGCGCACTGGGTGAAGCGAGGCAGTTGGGTGGCGGGCAGCGGATCGTGAAGGTTGCGGCACCATTGGTCGACACCGTTGTCCCGAGCCCGCGCGCGCCACCGTCGGAGTAACGGTCTTGCTGGTAGACGCCGATGAAGTCGGGCCCGTCGTTATCGTTCACGCTCGTCGGGTCGACGTCGAGCCAAGGCTCAACCTCCGAGTTCGGGTATAACGTGCCGGTTTGAGGGCGTATTGCATGTCCCGGGCCGAATGGACTAGCCCAGTTGCAGCCGTAGGCGGCTGTTGAATGACACCGAGAGCTGGTGCCAGGCCTAATGTCGACATTGCCGCGACTGCCGTCGCGATCTTGACGCTTCGTCGCATCTTTTCCCCCGAGTTGGATGTACAAATTGTCGCGATCGTATAGCTGTCAGCGCCGTCCCGCTGCGTCTTTGGGAAGGCGCGTCGGAAATTTGTCAGTCGAGTCACTCGAGCGAGCTGAGATCCTCAGGTACGTCGACGGCGTAAGGCTTCAGCACAGACAGCTCGATGATCTCCAGCGTTCGAGCGTTAGTGGCGACCAGTACCACTGGAGGAGCGACTCCAGCCTCGTATGCCTGCAGCCACCGTGTCGCGACCACGCACCAGCGGTCACCGGGGCGCAGCCCCGGAAAGCCGTATTCCGGCATGGGCGTGATCAAGTCGTTGCCCAGACTGCGCTGATGATCAAGAAATTCAGCCGTCACCACAGCACACACAACATGGAGCGCCTGGGTTGGTCCTGAGGTGCAGCTGCCGTCGCGATAGAAGCCGGTAACGGGATCCGTGCCGCAGGGCTGCAGTTCCGCACCGAAGACATTGGTCTCACCATCCACAGCCCAAGTCTGGCGTGTCATGATCCTAAGCGGGGGGAGCGATGACCATGCGCACTCGGCCGCAGGCCGGCAGCGACCAGGCGCCGGTCCTTGCTCCGCTGACGGTACTGGTCAGCTCCGCGCTGCTGGTCCTCTCCCAGCTCTACCTCGCGATTCCGCTGGCACCGATCATTGCCGACGTGCTCGGGCGGGGCGGCTCGGCGACTGCTGCCGCGCTGGGCACCACCTATGCACTGGCATACGGTGTGGGATTTCTGATCTTCGGACCACTGTCAGACCGCTACGGCCGGAAACCGATCTTGGTGCCCGGAATGGTCTTGCTTGCCATCGTTACCGCCGGCTTGGCGGTAGCGCCGTCACTGCCAGCGTTTGCATTGCTGCGTACCGCCCAAGGGCTGGTGGCAGCGAGTTTCTCCACGGTGGCGCTGGCCTACATCGGTGAAGCGCTCCCGCCGCGTTGGCGATCAACGGCGATTGGCTTCATGTCGACCGCCTTCTTGTCGGCCGGCATCCTCGGTCAGGTCTATGCGCAGGCGGTTGCCGAGGCCCGTAGCCACCACTGGGTGTTCGGTCTCGCGGCACCGGCCTTCGCCATCGCCGCCGCCGCGCTGGCCATCATCTTGATCGAGCCGTCGCGGAGCGAAGGTCCGGTGAGCCTGGGCCAGAAGTATCGCGCGCTCGCTCGACTAGCGGTCCGGCGCGAGCTGGCACTGGTGAACGCGGCATCGTTTCCGGTGCTGTTGAGCTTCGTCGGCATGTACGCGGCGCTGGGTCCGGTGCTGCAGAACCAGTTCAGACTTGATCACACCAGCGTGTTGTTGGTACGCCTAGCCGGCCTGCCCGCCATGCTGCTGGCTCCTGCTGCTGGCTGGCTAATCGGACGATACGGCGCCACCAGGGTGGGAGGAGTCGGGTTCGTGCTGGCCGCGGCCGGCCTCGTCGCCGAGGCGATCTTGGTCCGCTCGTTAGGAGCTCTGGTTGCCGCCAGCGTGATCTTCGTCCTAGGAGTAGCCACCGTCATTCCCTCGGTCATCTCACTCGTCGGCAGTCGCGGCGGCTCATCGCGTGCCGGCGCGCTCGCGATCAATGGTCTTGTCGTCTTCGCGGGAGCATCCTGCGGCCCGCTCGCAGCCCAGCTTCCGATCAGCTTTTCCGGACTTATGCTCGCTCTTGCCACGCTGCTGATGATCGCGGCAGGTCTTTTCGCAGTCAGCAGTCGACGGCCGGCTGACGTCACCGTTTAGCGTAGGCACCGCCCGACTCTGATCGTTTTCACAGCTGTGCGGTGAAACGACCCATCCTGCGGCTTATCGAGAGGTCGTCGTGACGGCTGAGGGGTGAAACGTACCGTCCAAAGTATTCACCTCGGTCGGGTGATGCCCATCAGCCGCTTGACGTGCGAGTCTGCGATGGTGAAGACCTCAAAGTCGGATCACCGCGACGACCCAACGAGCCGTCCTACGCCTGAGGATCGCGTAGTAACAGGAAAGGCAGCACGCGCAACGGCGCCGTTGGAGTCGCACGCCGACTTCAGGCCGGCGAAGTCGCGCAATCCGATCAGACTGCTGCTCGGCCAGGCCGAGAGCCGAGTACCCGAGCTGGTGCCGATTCGACATGGCCGGATGCTGGCGTCTCCTTTCGCGTTCTATCGGGGAGCGGCGCTGATCATGGCGGCCGATCTGAGTACTACTGCGACGTCGGGTCTGCAAACCCAACTCTGCGGTGATGCCCATCTGGCCAACTTCGGCGCGTACGCCTCGCCGGAGCGCCGCCTGGTGTTCGACATCAGTGACTTCGACGAAACGCTGCCTGGACCGTTCGAGTGGGATGTCAAGCGATTGGCCGCGAGTATGGTCGTCGCTGCCCGCGAAAACGGTTTCAGCAGGAAGCAAAGCCGGAAGGCGGCCCTAGCTGCCGTCGAGAGTTACCGCACAGCTATGCAGGCCTTCGCTTCGCAATCGATCCTCGCCGTGTGGTACGCGCACCTCAATATCGAAGATGCGGTGGCTGACTACAAGGCGACCCTCAGCCAGCGCAAGTTGAAGCAGAGCAAATCAGCCTTCAAGAAGACCGAAGCTCGGCTCGCCAAGGCCCGTACCCGCGACAGCTTGCATGCGATCGGCAAGCTCACCAGCGTGGTGGATGGGAAGCGCCGGATCAGGAGTGATCCACCACTGATCGTCCGGGTCGACGACATGATCGATCTTGATCCCGAGGTGATGCGCACCCGACTCGGTAATCTCATGAAGACCTATCGCAGAACGCTGCCATCAGACCGCCAGCACCTTCTTGATCACTTCACGATGACCGACATTGGGCACAAGGTGGTTGGAGTTGGCAGCGTGGGGACGCGAGCCTGGATCCTGCTCATGGAAGCTGGAGGCGAGAAGGAAGCCTTGCTGATGCAGGCGAAACAAGCCGGACCGTCTGCGCTCGCCGGGTACGCGGGGGAATCGCCTTACAGCAACGACGGACAGCGTGTGGTCGAGGGCCAGCATCTGATGCAGGCATCAAGCGATATCTTTCTCGGCTGGTTTCGCGCCCGGCTGACGGGTGCTCGTTACCAGGACTATTACGTGCGGCAGCTCCGGGATTGGAAAGTGTCCGCAGTAATCGAAGAAATGCCGCCGCGCAGTATGCAGGTGTATGCCCGGCTTTGCGGCTGGACCCTCGCTCGGGCGCATGCCCGATCTGGTGATCGAATCGCCATTTCGGCGTATCTCGGTAACTCGAACAGGTTCGACAACGCGATAACCGATTTCGCCGAGACGTACGCCGATCAGAACGAACACGATCACAGCGCTCTCGGGAACGCTGTGGCGAAAGGCAAGGTTCAAGCAGAGACCGGGGTCTAAGCGGCGTTCACTAAACGTCAGGAACGCAGCTCAAGTCGGAGACTGCTGGCTTTGTCGAGGATTCGGCGCAGTGTGAAGAAAAGCCCAGGTTCAGTGCGACGCCGCAGCTTGGCGATCTGGTCCGCTGAGAGCTCGATGTCCGTACTCGATTGGCCGTCCATCTTCGCCGGCAGCAACGAGTCGAGCTGCGCGGTGGTGATCACGCCCGCGGATAGACCCGTGGGAGCGTCGATCAGGGTCCGAACACGACGACCCGCGTACAGGTTCACAGCAGCGATTCCCTGCTCGCTGGAGGCGAGCACCGACTTCTGGGCAGCTTGGGTGATCCACAGCGGTGGCGACTGATCACCGAGCACCTGAGTAGTGATCTGGGAGGCCGCCTCCGCCCGCCCGATTCTCCTCGCTGACTTGGCCATCCGCTTGATCCGATCCGGCTCGGCCAGCAGACGATCGATCTTGTAGCCCACCGTCGTTTGGTAGTTGCAGCGCACCGCGGCGCCCTCTTCGAGCAGGAAGTCGCTGTTCCGCACCTCCTGACCTGGAATGGGATGAATCAAGACCATTGGCAGACCCGCGGCCATGCACTCCGAGGAGGACAGCCCGCCTGGCTTGCCGATGAACAAGGTCGCGGTCCGCATCAGATCTGCCATGTCGGTGGTGTAGCCGAGCACCCGATAGCGGTCGCGTTGGAAGGCAGTCAGGCCCTCGATCTGGCTCTTGAGCTGGTCGTTCCGCCCGCAGACAACCACAGCCTGGAAGTCGCTGGTCATTCGCATGGTCTGCTGCACGATTGTCTGCGTGTACGCGCCGCCTGCGGCACCGGCCGAGATCAGCAGGATGGGCCAATCCGGCCGCAGCTCGTAGCGGCGCAAGACAGCTTCCCGATCGACGGCTTCGGCCAAACCCAGCTGGACCGGTATTCCCGAGACCGTGATCCGGTCGGTGGGTACGCCAATGGCGGCCATATAGGCCTTGGTCTCCTCGCGTGCAACGAAAAAGTGGTTGAACGGGCTGGTCAGCCACAATCCCTGGAAGTCGTAGTCGGTGGTCACGACGGCGAGCTTTGCCTCGAGTACGCCGCGGGTCAGCATGAGCGAGACCATTCGAGTCGGCAGGAAATGCGTACAGACAGCGATCGTGGGACGAAAATCCTTGATCGCCCTAGCGGTTGAGGTCGTATTGATGCGATCCCACATCGCAATCCATTTCGCCAATTTGAATGGCGGATCATTTGCGTCGTAGCCCCAGCCGACGAGCCAAGGCGCCGCTTCCACCAGGGCAAAGTAGCCGTCATCGTAAAGAGTGCGGTAAACCTCGTTGGTTGCCTCGAGGATGTCCAGTTTCTGCACCGCATCGACGCCTTCGGCGGCGCGAAAAGTGGACTCGAGAACGCCAGCCGCGATGTTGTGGCCCGAGCCGATGCCGGCCGCAAGGATCAGGACACGCTCGCCCATATCGCCGTACAGTAGCGGCAGGGAGCGTGGATGCACGAGCTTGCCATTACCCAGAGCGTGGTCGAGATGGTCGCCGAGCGGACGGCCGGTCGCCAGGTCAGCCTGGTGCGACTCGATGTCGGCGCGTTGTCGGGCGTGGTGCCCGATGCAATGCAGTTCTGCTACGAACTGATCATCAGCGGTACCTCCTTGGAGGGCTCGACGCTGGTGATCGAACAGACACCTGGACGGGCGCACTGCCGCTCATGCGGCCAGGACTTCCTCCTCGACAGCCTCATCTTGCTGTGCAGCTGTGGCAGCGCTGAGGTTGATCTGGTTGCCGGCCGTGAGCTTCGCGTTCTCTCGGTGGAACTGGAGGTGGAGTCATGTGCCTGACCTGCGGCTGCGGCAACGATGACGATGTTCGGGTATTGGCGCTCGACGTCCATGATCATCATCATGGCGATCACCATCACGACCATCACCATGAGCCGTCCAGCCCTGCCCTACGGCCAACTCCAAGCACCGAGAATCTGATCATTGGCGAGGCAATTCTGGCGAAGAACGATCACCTCGCCCAACACAACCGGGACTGGTTCGCCGAGCGAGGAATGACCGCGCTCAATCTGATGAGTTCCCCTGGTTCGGGAAAAACCTCACTGCTCGAGCGCACGATCGCTGAATTCGGGAACGGCTATCCGGTGTGCGTGATCGAGGGTGATCAGGAGACGACATTCGACGCCGAGCGCATTCGGCGCGCCGGCGCCCGCGCCGTTCAAGTGAATACCGGAGCGGGATGCCACCTTGACGCTCCCATGGTTCAGACAGCCGTCGAAGCACTGAATCCCGAACCAGGCTCGTGGCTCTTCATCGAGAACGTCGGCAATCTGGTCTGCCCTGCACTGTTCGATGTGGGTGAGCACGCCAAGGTGGTGATCATTTCGGTTACCGAGGGTCAGGACAAGCCGCTGAAATATCCCCACATGTTTTCAACGGCGGACCTGGTGATCATCAACAAGACCGATCTTCTGCCCTACGTCGACTTCGACGTAGCAGCATTTACCGGCTATGCACACAGCCTCAACCGCAGAGCCGAAATCGTGCCCGTGTCAGTCAAGTCAGGCGACGGTCTCCAGGCTTGGTATTCCTGGCTACACCAGCTAAGGGAGTGCGGGCTGAGTTAGTCGAAGCCCTTCGACAGGCTCGTAGGGCGCATCTCCAATTGCTTGACGTAGTTCGGGCCCGAATGTTAAGAACAGGGAAGTTGCTTCAAGTAGGCCGATCGTCGGTCCCACGCAGCACGGATCGGCGCAGATCCAGGTCGGGAAAGGTGGCATCGATGCCGACGCCCGCCGCCGTAAAGGCAGAAGAAACGCTCATCCACGTTTTGTGGATCAACGCCGGCCTCAGCTGCGATGGTGACTCCGTCGCACTGACGGCGGCTACCCAGCCAAGCATCGAGGAGATTGCTCTCGGTGCCCTTCCCGGTCTGCCCCAGATTGCGGTGCACTGGCCGTTGATCGACTTCGAGTGCGGGCCAACAGGCGGCCAGGACGACTTCCTCGAGTGGTTCCGCAAAGCCGACCGCGGCGAGCTGGAGCCGTTCGTACTGGTGGTCGAGGGTTCGATCCCCAACGAAAAGATCAAAGACGAGGGTTACTGGTGCGGCTTCGGCAACGACCCCGTCACCGGGCAGCCGATTACCACCTCGGAATGGTTGGACCGGCTTGCTCCCAAGGCGACGGCCATCGTCGCCGCCGGCACCTGTGCGACGTACGGCGGCATCCATGCCATGGCCGGCAACCCGACTGGAGCTATGGGGGTCGCCGATTATCTCGGCTGGAGCTGGAAATCGAAGGCCGGCATCCCGATCGTCAACGTTCCAGGCTGCCCAATCCAGCCCGACAACCTCTCCGAGACGCTGACCTATTTGCTGTATATGGCCACCGATCAGGCGCCCATGATTCCGCTCGATGACGCGCTGCGGCCCACCTGGCTGTTCGGTATGACGGTGCACGAGGGTTGCGATCGGGCGGGCTATTACGAGCAGGCCGACTTCGCCACCGAGTACGGCTCACCCAAGTGCATCGTCAAGCTCGGCTGTTGGGGTCCGGTCGTCAAATGCAATGTGCCGAAGCGCGGCTGGATGAACGGTGTCGGTGGTTGTCCCAACGTCGGCGGCATCTGCATTGGCTGCACGATGCCGGGATTCCCTGACAAGTTCATGCCGTTCATGGACGAGCCGCCTGGCGCGAAACTCTCCACAACCGTCGTCAATGCCTGGGGCGGGACGTTACGCCGGCTGCGGGCGGCGACGCAGCACACGATCGACAAAGAACCCAAGTGGCGTAAGAGAGGTTCCCAGCTCACCACCGGAGCGACTCGCACCTGGTAGGCACCGAAGTTCCAGTACTGCAAGGAGGCACGTGCCCATGACCACGACCATGGCCAAGCCGAGCAAGATCACTGAGAATGCCCAGGGCCTGGTCGAGATGGCCTGGGATCCGATCACCCGGATCGTGGGCAGTCTGGGCATCTACACCAAGATCGACTTCAAGCAGCGAGTGGTCAGCGAGTGCAAGTCCACCTCATCGATCTTCCGCGGCTATTCGATCTTCATGAAGGGCAAGGATCCGAGGGACGCGCATTTCATCACTAGTCGGATCTGCGGCATCTGCGGCGATAACCATGCCACCTGTTCCTGCTATTGCCAGAACATGGCGTACGGGGTGAAGCCGCCACATATCGGTGAGTGGATCGTCAATCTCGGCGAGGCCGCCGAGTACATGTTCGATCACAACATCTTCCAGGAGAACCTGGTCGGCGTTGACTACTGCGAAAAGATGGTCTCCGAAACCAACCCCGGCGTACTGGAGCGGGCCAACCAGACCGAGGCGCCGCATGCTGGTGATCATGGTTATCGCACCATCGGTGACATCATGCGGGCCCTGAATCCGTTCAGCGGCGAGTTCTACCGCGAGGCGTTGCAGGTGAGCCGCTACACCCGCGAGATGTTCTGCCTGATGGAAGGCCGACATGTCCATCCGTCGACGCTCTATCCCGGCGGCGTCGGGACCGTGGCGACGATCCAGCTGATGACGGACTACCTGTCCCGGCTGATGCGCTACGTCGAATTCATGAAGAAGGTCGTCCCGATGCACGACGACCTCTTCGACTTCTTCTATGAGGCTCTGCCGGGTTACGAGCAGGTCGGGCTGCGGCGTACGTTGCTCGGCTGCTGGGGCTCCTTCCAGGATCCGGAGGTTTGCAACTTCGATTACAAGGACATGACCGAGTGGGGTCGTGCCATGTACGTCACTCCTGGGGTGGTCGTCGACGGGAAGTTGGTCACCAACGATCTGGTGGACATCAACCTCGGCATCCGCATCCTGCTGGGTTCCTCCTACTACAACGACTGGACCGACCAGGAGATGTTCGTCAAGAACGATCCGCTTGGCAATCCGGTCGACCGGCGCCATCCGTGGAATCAGCACACCAACCCGCATCCCCAAAAGCGCGATCTTGACGAAAAGTACAGCTGGGTGATGAGCCCTCGCTGGTACGACGGTCAAGATCATCTTGCACTCGACACAGGTGGCGGCCCGCTGGCGAGGTTGTGGTCGACCGCGCTGTCCGGACTGGTGGATGTCGGTGGCTATGTCAAAGCAACCGGCACCAGCGTGCAGATCAACCTGCCGAAGACTGCGCTGAAAGCCCCCGTAAGCCTGGAATGGAAGATCCCGGTGCACGGCTCCAACACGCTCGAGCGGAACCGCGCTCGGACCTACTTCCAGGCGTACGCAGCGGCTTGCGCGCTCTACTTCGCGGAGAAGGCGCTGGAGGAAATCCACGCCGGGCGCACCAAGACGTGGGAGAAGTTCGAGGTGCCCGATGAGGGCATCGGCTGCGGCTTCACTGAGGCCGTACGCGGCGTACTCAGTCACCACATGGTGATCAGGGACGGCAAGATCGCCAACTATCACCCCTACCCGCCCACGCCATGGAATGCGAGCCCGCGTGATTCCTACGGAACCCCGGGGCCGTACGAGGACGCCGTGCAGGGTCAGCCGATCTTCGAGGAGAACGATCTTGATCACTTCAAGGGCATCGATGTGATGCGCACGGTGCGCAGCTTCGATCCCTGCCTGCCCTGCGGTGTGCATATGTATCTCGGCGGCGGCAAGCAGCTCGAGCTGCTGCATTCACCGACCCAGTCGCTCACCGGCGAGTAGATGCAGCAGCCCGCATCTCTCGGGTCGATGGGCAAGGGGGGTGACCCCCTTGAATCCCCGGAATTACTCAAGGTCCTCAGTGAGACCGGCGAGCGGATCGATGGCCTGCTGAGCGCTCTCGGTACCGCCGGTCCGGTAGCCCAGCAGCGAGGCGAGGACCTGGTCGGGCTGGTGACCAATCTCTACGGCGCCGGGTTGGAACGGCTCCTCGAGGTGCTGTCGGAGGCTGGCCGGCTGGACGACACCGCGCTAGATGCGCTGGCCGCTGACGAGCTTGTTTCCGGGCTGCTCTTGGTCCATGGACTCCATCCTTACGACGTGACAACCCGAGTGGCAGGCGCGCTGGATAGCGTGCGGCCCTACCTAGGCTCGCACGGCGGTGATGTCGAATTACTGGCCGTCGACGACGAGGGCGTCGTCACGTTGCGGCTGCTCGGCACCTGCGACAGTTGCCCGTCCTCAACGGTGACTCTGCAGCTGGCGGTGGAAGGCGCGATTCAGGCCGCGGCGCCGGAGGTCACGGCAATACACGTCGAGCCGGGAGAGCGATCAACGCCCGGACTGATCTCGGTCGAGTCCTTGCGAGTTCGGCTGGATCAGAGTGAAGCCGCGGCTGCCTGGCTGCCGATGCCCGAGTTGGCGGATCTTGCGCCCGGGGAGATCGGCGGGTTCGACAAGGACGGCATCGCCTTGGTTGCATGCCGACTCGGCGCGGATCTGTTCGCGTACCGCGATCACTGTCCGGCGTGCGACGAAAGGCTCGGAGGTGCCCGGCTCGAGCGACGGCTGGGCGACAGTGCGGCGAATTTGATCTTGGTCTGTCCGCATTGCCGGGCTCGCTACGATGCGCGGCGGGCCGGAACTGGTTTGGATGGTGATCATCATCTCGAACCGCTGCCGCTGCTGCAGCGTGATGGGGTGCTGAGCGTGGCCGTACCAGCGGGTGTCTGAGGGCTGAGCTGTGCCAGAAAATCCGCAGGCGCCGAGTGCAATGTCGGTACTTCGTCGGATAGCAACCCGGCCACAGCCCAATCCGGACCAGCAGACCTGCGACATGTGTGCCGAACCGATCAGTGATGATCATCGCCACGTGGTCGACATCCAGAGCCGCCAACTGATGTGCACGTGCCGCGGCTGTGCCCTACTGTTCACCGCCGAAGCCGCCCACCAGCGCTATCGAGCCGTGCCGGACCGCTATCTGTCATTTCCCGATTTTCAGCTCACTGAAGCCGGATGGGACTCCCTCGATATCCCGGTTGGACTGGCGTTCTTCTTTTCCAGCTCAGTCCTGGGCCGCGTCGTCGCCTTCTATCCCGGACCAGCCGGCGTAGCAGAATCGGAGCTCGGATTGGGAGCGTGGACGGAGGTTCTCGAAGCCAACCCCGAGCTCGATGCACTCAGCGATGATGTAGAAGCTTTACTGGTGCGCAGCGCTGATCATGATCACGAAGCACAATGCTTCCTGGTGCCGATCGACGCCTGCTATGAGTTGGCCGGCCGGCTGCGTACCGTTTGGCGCGGCTTCGACGGCGGGCAGGACGCGCGTACGGTGATCGGCGACTTCTTCGCCACCGTCGCGGCGCGAAGCCGGCCGACACCGCGAGGGCTTCGACTAGCTCAGCCCACAGTGCGCCCTGAGCCGGCAATGCGCCCTGAGCCTGTCGAAGGGCCAATCGCGTGATTGATCTTGCCTTCCGTATCGACGACATTGTCTCTGAGCCGTACGCCGCGGTGCCGCAGCTGACCGCCCGTCTGGAGATCAGTGAGCGAACCGGCGAGAAGGTCCATGCTCTCGCGCTGCGCTGCCAGGTGCGAATCGAGCCGCAGCGCCGCGCCTATGACGCGCACGAGACTGCCGGACTCGCCGACCAGTTCGGACCGCGCGAGCGCTGGTCGCAGACTCTCAAGCCGTTTCTCTGGATGCACTGCTCGACCATGGTCCCGGGATTTCGCGACACGACACTCATTGAGCTGCCCATGCCGGTGACTTACGACCTTGAGGTGACGGCCTCGAAGTACCTCTCTCAAGTTGGCAGTGGAGACATCCCGCTGATCTTCATGTTCTCGGGCACCTGCTTCACTCACGGCAGCTCTGGGTTCGGCGTCGAGCAGGTGCCCTGGCATCTCGAAGACTCCTACCGGATGCCTGTTGCGGTCTGGCGCGAGTGTATGGACCAGCACTTTCCAGGCAGCGGCTGGCTGCGACTGAGCCGTGATGTCCTCACCGAGCTGACCCGATACAAGGCCGAGCACGGTCTGACGACGTGGGACTCGGTTGTGGAGCGGCTGCTCAGTGCAGAGCGGGTGGGGGAGCCGTGAGCGCGGAGCCGGTGCGACCTGGTCGGGTCAATCTGGATCGGATTCGCGCCGTGGCGGATGCGGTGCTCTATGAGGGCTACCTGCTCTACCCCTATCGAGCAACCTCGCGGAAGAACCAGGTGCGATGGCAGTTCGGCGTATTGGGTCCGCAGGGCGCCGCCGATGCGGGGATCGGTGAGGATTCGCACTTGTCGATGCAGTGCCTCCTCGAGGTACGGGCGGATGAGCCTCTGGCCGCACTCAGCATTAATGTGCGATTTCTGCAGCTGCAGCAGCGGCGCACGGAGCACGTCGATGATCATGGGCAATACGTTGCGGCACCTGAGCTCAGGGTCGGTGCGGAGCGCTGGTTCAGCTGGGACGAGGCGGTCGAGGTGGAGTCCAGTCGAACCATGCGGCTGGCCGATCTGCCATCCGGACTGTCCTGGACTGTGGCTGCCGCGGCAGCGGAGACCATCGAGCCGGTTTCTGATCAGCATGGTGCCGTGGTCGGTCGGCTGGTCCGGCAACGCTGGCCGGTTGCCGCGACCGTCGCAGCCAGCCTCGAGCCCGTGGAACATCTGTATCGGCTCAGCGTCGCCATCGACAACTCGGCAAAGATCAATGGAGATGCTGACAAGGACGATGCGCTACGTCGTTCGCTGCTCGGCACGCACATGATCATCCATTCGCACGATCCGCAGGTCGCGTTCCGCTCAGTGATCGATCCGCCCGACGCTGCCCGGGAGGCCGCCCGGCAGTGTACGCAGCATCGCTGCTGGCCGGTTCTGGTGGGCGAGGCAGGCGAGGTGTCGGCTGTCCTTGGGTCGCCGATCATCCTCTACGACTATCCCGAGATTGCCGGCGAAAGCACCGGGTCACTCTTCGACGCCACCGAGATCGATGAAATCCTCATGCTGCGGGTGCTGACCATGACCGACGCCGAAAAGGCGGAAGCGCGAGCGACCGATCCAAAGGCGGCGGAGATCATCGAGCGCTGCGATGCGATGTCAGCAGAGGATCTGATGCGACTGCACGGCACGTTCCGCGATCCGGACCCGCAGCCGCCCTCATGGAGCGATCCTGACGACCCGTTCGCGGTGTTCAATGATCATGACCCCGAGACCAGCGAAGTGATCATCTCGGGTACCACGATTCGCAAGGGCAGCCTGGTCCGGCTCCATCCGCGGCGCCGCGCCGATGCACAAGACGTCTTCTATACCGACCAGGTGGCCCGCGTCACCGCCATCCATCGCGATCTTGAGAACGAGACGCACGTTGCTGTGGTGCTGCTCGACGATCCGGCCGCTGATCTTCATGATTGGTATGGCCGCTACCTGTACTTCTCTCCCGACGAAGTGGTCCCACTGTGAGTCTCGAGTGCAACGAAGGAAGGTGAGAGCAGATGAAGAACATCGGAATTGTGGCGGTGGCATTGGCCGCCGTGGCGTTCGCGATCGGAGTCTTCGTGGGCATTCGGTCCATACCCGACGCTAAGCGGTACGTCGAGATGCGGCGGATGTGACTTCCGAGCACACCGACGAGAAGCCGACCATTCTGATCGCCGGGGTGGGCAACATCTTCCTCAGCGACGACGGATTCGGACCGGAAGTCGTACGCCACCTAGCCAGTGACGCACAACCGCTGCCGCCTCAGGCACGGCTCGTCGACTACGGAATACGCGGCATGCACCTGGCGTACGACCTGCTCGAGGGATATGCCGCGCTGGTGGTGATCGACGCACGCCCGGGAACAGGCGAAGCGGGGAAGCTAGTGGTGCTGCAGATTGGCCCAGACGATGTCCCTGGCGGCGAGTTCGACGCTCACGGGATGGATCCGGTGGCGGTGCTCGCGAGCTTGCCAGAGCTCGGTGGAACGCTTCCACCGACTTATCTGGTGGGCTGCCGACCGGCCGAACTCGGCGAGGGAATTGGCCTGACACCAGCAGTACAGAACTCGGTACCAGCGGCAGCTGCTGCCGTACGCCGACTGGTCAGTCAGTTGATCGAGAATCCCCATAACATCGGAGAGCGGGTGTAGCGGCAATGTGTCTCGGCATTCCCGGTCAGATTATTGAGCGGCTCGAGGGCTACGGCGGGCAGCTGGCACTGGTAGATGTGTCAGGTGCGCAGCGCAAGATCAACATCGGAATGCTCGACCTTGATCAGCAACAAGACCTCGCCCCAGGTGATTGGGTGCTGATCCACATGGGCTTCGCCGTGGAACGCACCGATGCCGCAGGAGCGGAGCAGGCGCTCCAAGGGTTGGAACTGATGGGCCGGGCCCGAGATGACTGACCGGGCCAGCGGTCCGTTGCTCTTCACCCACCACGGAAGGTGACCTACCCATGTCCCGAATATCGGCTTTGGTGAGGCGCCATCGGTTGACCACGTTCTTTGTCCTGGCCTATGCGTTCTCATGGTGGGTGTGGATCCTCTACGCAACCGGTTTGTCTCCTAACCCGATTGCTAGCTTCGGACCATTTCTCGCTGCGATCGTTGTGCTCGCCCTGACCGAAGGCAGGGCGGGAATCGGCCGGCTGTTCCGGCGGATGGTTCGCTGGCGTGTTTCGCCGGTTTGGTACGCGGTCGCCCTTTTGCTGCCAGGCGTCCTCGCGGCCATTGCGGCGGCGCTGAACATACTGATGGGCGCGCAACCGCCCTCGTCAGACCAGCTCGGTGGCTGGCCTGGGCTGATTCCGACATTTGCACTTCTGCTTCTTGTCCCCGGCATTGGCGGGGCTTGGGAGGAGCCCGGCTGGAGGGGATATGCGGTGCCACGATTGCAGCGCGGTCGGTCCGCGCTTGTCGCGGGCCTGATCCTCGGAGTGCTCATTGCCGGCTGGCACCTGCCTCTTATGGTGGCGGGACAGGTCCACTACTCCGACATCGTGCTGATCCTTGTCGCGATGATCGTCGTCAACTGGGTGTTCAACAACGCCCAAGGCAGTGTCTTGATCGTCATGCTGCTCCACGCGGCGAACAACACCGTCTCCGGCAGCTTCTTCTCACCGATGTTCAGCGGCGCCGATTCGCTTCGCCAATCGTGGCTGCTCGCACTCGTCTGGGGCGTTATGGCGGTGCTTGTCATTGCCATTGCAGGTCCGAAGAATCTCTCGCGTAAATACCACAAGCAAGAAGAACCGTCGCCTGACCGAGCGCTAGAAGCAGAGCGAAGTATCGCGCCGTTAGCGGGCGCAGTTGAGGAACAGCGCCAAACCCCGACTGGACAAGGAAAAGAGTGATCATGTCCTCAACCATGGTGAAGTGGGGCGGTGCAGCAGGGGTTTCTTCCCCAGGATGAGAGTGCCGCCCTCGACCTGGCTGGTAAGCAGCGGCAGAAGATTATGGCGCAAGCACTGTTGGCAGGTTTCCGGGCATTCTGCCCGTCCGAATGCCCGGAAACCTGCCAACCGCGGAGGCTAGGTGTAGCCCTGGTTATCGGGGCGAGCCGTGAAATACTCACACCCAAATGACCGAGTATGTCTGCGACAGATGCGGTGAAGTCAATCCGGTTGGAACCGTCTTCTGCGTTTCCTGCCACGCGTTCCTTGCCTGGGAGCAACTCGAGCGCGACGACAGGCCCGAGGTTGAGCAGAATGTCGAAACTCGGATGGTGCCGCGCATCCGGGTGCCCGCGACAACCTCCGAGGCCACGCCGGCTCCCGGCGTTCCTTCGCCCCGGCGGGTGCCAACCGACACGACGGAGGGCCTGTTCAGGATTACCGCGGAACAACGTGAAATCGCCCTGCCGGCGACCGGAGAGCCGGCTGTGCTCACCCTGCAAGTGATCAACACCTCAGACATCGTCGACGGCTACCTGGTGGAGAGCCTCAGCGCACCACAGTGGTTACTTCTCGAGCCGGCCCAGCTCCGACTGCTTCCCGGCAGCGAAGACGCGATGGCAGTGAGGATGCGGGTCTCCTCAGCCACGTTGGTCGCCGCTCAAACAACCGATGTCATGCTTCGCATTCGATCGATGAGCCAGGCGCCGGCCGAGGCAGAACTGCCGGTGCGGATCACGGTCCCCGCCATTGAAGCACCCGTCCAGCTTCATCCGGAGCCAAGCCTGCTTCGGGTGCGAGATCGAGACACTGGCAGCTGCACAGTTGTCGTCGACAACTCCCGGAGTAATCAGCCGGTTCAGCTGAGATTCTCGGGTTCGGATCCAGAACTGGCCGTACGTTTCCGGTTCGAACCACCGGTGCTCGAGGTCGGACCAGCAGCATCAGGTTCGGTGCTGGTGTCTGTGACAGCGGCGCGACCTGAGCCTGGGCAGGAGATCTCGCGATCATTCACTGTGACAGCACGCGACGGTGCTGGTCGAGCCGCGACCACGTCTGCGACGTTCCTGCAAGCCGCGAGCGTCTCAGCGATCTCCACGTTGAGGCTAGGGATGGAGCCCAGCATCGTACGGATCACCGACGCCGAGAGCGCCACTGTGCAGGTCACGCTGGACAACCGCCGTGGACGGTCGGGAGTTCGCGTCTTCTTGGACGGTAAAGATCCAGAAGGTGCCATCCAGTTCACGTTCTCACCGCCAGTGGTCGACCTGACCGCCGGACAGGTGACGGCAGTCTTTCTTCGGCTTTATGCGTGGCGTCCCGAGCCTGGCAAGGAGTTGACGCGTCAATTCAGAGTCACTGCCAGCGACGGTTCCGTCACCATTGAGGAGTCTGGGTCGCTGGTGCAGGCATCGTCGCGAGCCGCGATCGAGGTGCTCACCGTGCATCTGAATCCCAGCGTGCTGCGGCTCTCGAGCCGTCGCCGCGGCTACGTGCGTGCGGTCCTCGACAATCGCGACGGAGCGCAGCCTCTTCGAGTCACGATGAGGGGTGATGATCCGGAGAACGCTGCGCGCTTCGACTTCGCTGCAAATACTCTCGACATTCCGCCCGGCCAGATGGCGACGACGAAGGTGACGATCACGGTGCCACGCGTGTCCGCTGGGCAGGAGGTAACTCGGCCTTTCAACATCGTTGCATCTGATGGCCGATTGGAGGCTCAGGGGCACGGCACCCTGATTCAGTCCGCTGCTAGTCGGCGGCCGCTGGCCCGGCTGCTGCTGACAGCGCTTGGTGCGCTAGCGATGATCATCGGAGCGTTCTTGCCCTGGCTCGTGGCTGATGGACTGAGTGGAGTTGATCTTGACGCTGCGACGTTCGCGGCGGCGTTCGGCTTCACTTTGGATCTTCGGGGCGCCGAATACGTGATCTCGGTAGGTTTGGCGATTTTGGTTCTGGCGGTGCTGATGATCTTCGGGTTGGCCAGTCGATCAGGCCGGCTGAGCCGGCTTTCGGCGCTACTGGGAGCACTGCTGGTGGTAGGAACGTTCGTTGCTGCTGCGCTCAATGGCAATGACATCCGCCCTGACCGCGGCGCGGTCTTGGTCCTGGCCGGCTGCGTCGCCGGTTACATCGGTGGCCTGCTCGCGCGTCGCTGATCGGGTTGACCTCTGCCGAACGCGGGTAACTGAAGCTATGTCACAGCCAGAGAATGGAGGGCTCTATGACCGAGCGAGGCTTTGGCGCCGATTCCGGACTTGACCGGGAAGAGACCTCGGCAAGCTCAGACACCCGGGCTGGTTACGAGGACGATGACGACAGGGACGAGCCGTCGCCGCGCGTTGTCGATGAGCCCGGCGAAGATGATGTTGATTCGCATGCCGCAGACATAGCCGCCGGCTATGACGAGGACGATGCGGGGGACCGCAACACATAGGATGATGCCTGCGGCACTACCTGTGCCGACGAACAGCCGAATTGTGGCGACCGACACGTCCTTGTCCAGAACGGCAACTATCGTCCTGCACTATCGCATCTAGTTGCGGAAGAATGTGGCTCACTCGGGGTGTGCGTGCTCATTCGATCTTGGGAGTCGCCATGGCCACGGGTCCGTCATCCGCAGCACCTCGAGGCAGCACCGCCGAGCATGCTCGGCTTGGACAGGCGACAGGACGCGCCGAAGACAATCTCTTTGAGTCGAATCCTTGGTACGAGTGGGGTCCCTACCTCTCAGAACGCGCCTGGGGCACGGTCCGGGAGGACTACAGCGACAATGGCGACGCTTGGGACTTCTTCCCTCACGATCATGCCCGATCGCGCGCTTACCGATGGAACGAAGACGGCATGGCGGGTCTGTCCGACGACCGTCATGAGCTGTGTTTGGCCCTGGCGCTATGGAACGGCGTCGACCCGATCCTGAAGGAGCGGATGTTCGGGCTCACCGGGCCGCAGGGAAATCATGGCGAGGACGTCAAGGAGTATTGGTGGTACCTCGATGGCCTGCCCAGTCATGCCTGGCTGCGCTGGCGCTATCACTATCCGCAGGAACCGTTTCCCTATCAGCGGTTGATCGATGAGAATGCTCGGCGCTCTCGCGACGAGGGAGAGTTCGAGCTCATGGATACCGGTGTATTTGATCAAGGCCGCTACTGGGCCGTCGACGTTGCGTACGCGAAGGCGTCACCGACCGAGGTGCTTGCCAAGATCACGATCAAGAACCATGCCGCTGAGGAAGCAACGCTTTCCGTACTGCCCACGCTCTGGTTCCACAACACCTGGGACTTCACGGGCGAGGACCCCCCTCAGTTATTCCTGGATGGGGAGGGCATCGCCGTTGATCATCCCCGGCTCGCCGGCTATCGATTGGACGCGGCGCCGACCGCCGACGGGGCATCACCGGCGGCATTGTTCTGCAACAACGAAACCAACATGCCCCGGCTGTTCGGTGCCGCCCCGATCACGGATTACCCGAAGGATGGCATTAACGACCACGTGATCAGCGGTGCGAGCACCGTGAACCCGGACCAGCGCGGAACCAAGGCCGCATGGTGGTACCAGATCACGGTTCCGGCGGGAGGTGAGGCGGAGATACGTCTCCGGCTACACCGGCCCGATCAGATCGTGAGCCCCAAGGCCACCGCCTGGTCCGATCAGTACTTCGACGAGATCATGACCAGCCGGGAACATGACGCTGACGACTTTTATGCCGCCATCGCGCCCGATGACATCGGCGAAGAGAAGATGCGCGTTCTGCGGCAGGCTTGCGGTGGCCTGATTTGGAGCAAGCAGATGTACCCCTATCGGGTGGCCCGTTGGCTGGATGGGGATCCGGGCCAGCCAGTTCCCCCGCCGGGGCACAGAACCGGCCGTAATTCGGACTGGCGGCACCTTGACTCCTTCGACATATTGGCCATGCCGGACCCTTGGGAATATCCCTGGTTCGCCGCCTGGGATCTTGCCTTTCACACCATCAGCTGGGCCTACCTTGATCCAGCGTTTGCTAAATATCAACTACTTGTATTGCTGAGAGAATGGTTCCTTCATCCGAACGGCGCACTTCCGGCGTACGAATGGAGTTTCGATGACGTCAATCCTCCGGTCCATGCTTTGGCAGCGATCAGAGTCTTTGTGATTGACGGCGCCACGGATTACGAATTCCTCGAGCGAGTATTCCAGAAGTTGTTGTTGAATTTCACGTGGTGGCTCAACCGCGAGGATCCGGAAGGCAACAACCTCTTTGGCGGCGGTTTCTTGGGACTGGACAACATCAGTCCCCTCGATCGTTCCCACCTGCCTCCCGGAGTCAGGCTCGACCAAGCGGACGGAACCGCATGGATGGCGTACTACTCGATTGCGATGCTCACTCTCGCGGCGACGCTGGCCGAGCGGGATTCGGTGTATGACGACATGGTCGTCAAATTCTTGGAGCAGATGGTCCTCATCATGGACGCGCTCGAAGGATCCGGCTGCTACGACCACGAGGATGGCTTCTTCTATGACCTGCTGACTACGCCCTCCGGGGTCCGCGAGCCGGTGCGGGTGCAGACCTTGGTGGGGGTAATTCCCGCCTTGCCCGCCATAACGTTGCAAACTCGAAATACCGAACGGGTGCAACGCCTACGCAAGCGCTTTGCCCGCCGAATGGAAGCGAGCAATCGACAGATTTTGGACTGGCGTATGCGAGGCAGCGGAGATAACCGGCGGGCTCTGGTATCTATTGTCTCACCCGAGCGACTCGTGCGCATCTTCGCAACATTGTTCGATGAAGATGCATTCTTGTCCCCGCATGGCTTGCGTTCGATTTCCAAGCGGCATGCTACCCCTTATCATGTGCCCGGCATGCCTGGTGCGACGATCGAATATGAGCCCGCCGAGTCGCATACCGCAATGTACGGCGGCAATTCTAATTGGCGCGGGCCGGTATGGTTTCCGATCAATTATCTGGTCATTCGCGCGCTGCTGCAATATGACCAATTCTTCGGGCATGAGTTCACGATCGAATATCCGTCGCGGTCCGGCCACCAGGTGCCGTTGCGTGACATCGCCGGCGACCTAGCGGATCGGCTGGTCAGCATTTGGCTGCCTGGGCCGGATGGCCGGCGCCCGGTTTACGGGGGTGTCGAGCTCCTGCAGAGCGATCCTGCTTGGAAGGACAATCTGTTGTTCTTTGAGTACTTCCACGGCGACAATGGCGCGGGACTTGGAGCCATGCATCAGACCGGTTGGACCGCGCTAGTGGCCGATCTGCTGCTTGATCCGCCCGAGCGGGTACGCCGAATGATCTTCTACGACGCGGCAACGACGGCTCCTGACGCGTCCACCGTGGCAGCGGGGCCAGCGGGCTGAACCCTGAAAGGATCTGGAGCGAAATTCCATGCCGGCGGATCTGTCGACGATTCCTCATCCCTTCCTCTACGAGATCAACACTTGGCCATGGCTGGAGGCGATCAGCAGGACAGAGGGGGAAGTCATTGATCTTGGATCAGTACCTGCTCGCTATTGGGATGAGATAGCTGAATACGGGTTCGACGGCGTGTGGTTGATGGGTGTCTGGCAACGCAGCCCTGCTGGTATTGCCATTGCGCTATCCAATGACAATCTGCGTGAGAGTTTCAGCGCCGCGCTACCGGACTGGCAGGCCCATGACGTAGTGGGATCGCCCTATTGCGTACGCGGCTACATCGTCGATGATCATCTGGGTGGACGCTTCGGACTGGCCACCGCACGAGAGGAACTGGCGGCTCGAGGCATGGGACTCATCCTGGACTTCGTGCCCAATCACGTCGCTCCTGATCACCGGTGGACAAGCCTCAAACCGGAGGTGTTCGTCTCGGGCAGCGCGGCCGATCTTGAGCGCGACCCGGCGTCGTTCGTCCAGATCGACGGTCGCGTCCTGGCCAACGGTCGCGATCCTTACTTTCCGGCCTGGCCCGACGTTGTTCAGCTCAATGCCTTTGCTCCCGCCTTACGAGCGGCGGCCACCGAGACCTTGATCAAGATCGCCGATCAATGCGACGGTGCTCGCTGTGACATGGCGATGCTGATGATCAACGAGGTCTTCGCGCGCACCTGGGGTGATCGTGTCGGGCCGCCTCCTAGCTCGGACTATTGGCCGACGGTGATCAACGCGGTCCGTGCGGCGTACCCGTCGTTCTTGTTCCTGGCCGAGGCTTACTGGGACCTGGAATGGTCATTGCAGCAACAGGGCTTCGACTACTGCTACGACAAGCGGCTCTACGACCGGATACTGCACGGTCCTGCGGAGCAGGTACGGCTGCACTTGCTGGCTGACGAGAAATACCAGCACCACCTCGTACGGTTCACCGAAAACCACGATGAACCCAGGGCGGCCTCGGCGTTCGGGCCAGCCAAATCGCAGGTTGCTGCTGTGGCGACGCTGACCCAGACCGGCGCTCGGCTGATCCACAACGGTCAACTCGAGGGAGCGACGGTTCACCTGCCGGTCTTCCTGGGCCGATACCCGGTCGGGCCAGCCGACGACACCCTGCTTGGGTTCTACCGCTCACTACTGGCGGCCTTAGCCGACCCGACATTCCGGCATGGCAACTGGCGGCTGTGCGAAGTGTCCGGATGGCCCGGAGACGACAGATATCGCAACCTTGTCGCGTGGTGCTGGGAAGGTGACACGCGCTGGTTGATAGTGGTCAACCTCAGCGAGAAGAGCGCCGCGGGCCAGGTGCGCATGCAATCTGACGACGTAGCGGGACGACTGTGGAATCTGGTTGACCCCACTCACCCGACGCCGGTTTCCTTTATTCGCTCGGGAGATGATCTTGTTAGCGAGCTGTTCGTCGAGCTCGATGCATGGCAATGGCATATGTTCCGCATAGCTCAACAATGATGAGGGTGTCATGTGAGGTCAGAAATGACGTGGGGAAGAGCGGCACTCGGCATGGCGGCCATGCTGTGCTCCGCGGCAGCGGTCCAGCAGGCGCTGACGGTTCGTGATCGTCGGCGTAATCCGCGGCACTCCCTGGGCAGGCAGCCACGGAAGCTGCCCAGATGCACTCCTGGTCGCTGAGCCGCGAGCAGGTGAAGTCCGCTGCACCGCTTGGCGACCTGCCATTTGCTGTGCTCGCGGTGACTGAGCAACCGGTCGGGGCTGAGTTGTTGACCGACCTGCAGCACGAGCTCGCGGAGCTCACGCCAGGTGCCAGTTTCCGGGTTGTTTCAGGCGCGAGCCACGAGTCGCTCATTTCCGACCGGAAGCACGCCCAGGTTGTCGCTCAAACGATCGCGGCAGTGGTCGAGGCAGTCCGCGACCGCGCGATTTGATCTCGATTACGGCCCTGAGACCCCTGCTGGGTCTCGAATTGCTCAAGTTACAGATGTAACTTTTCTCTTGTGACAGACATTGCTGATGCCAAACCTCGTCAGTGGATCATTGTGCTGGCTCGGCTGCCTGCCGAACCAGCACGTCATCGAATGGCGGTGTGGAGGGAGCTCCGGCGTTCGGGAGCCATTCCTCTGGGGCAGGCCGTCTGGGCCATTCCGGATTTGCTGGCAGCACGCCCGCTCGTGGAACGTTTGGACGGCCTCGTCAGCGCAGCGAACGGAACACTGTTGCTGCTAGCCGCCAAGGGATTCGGCGATGCGGACGTGGCCCGCCTCGAGCGGCTGTACGCGGCTGCCCGGGAGGAGGAGTGGGCCGAGTTCGCTGCGGACTGTGGCAAGTATCTGGCTGAGCTGGACAAGGAGGAACGACTTCGTAAATACACGTTGGCCGAGCTGGAAGAAGAGGAGCAGAGCCTCGACCGGCTGCGTCGCTGGTATCGGGAACTGCGCAGCCGTGATGTGCTCGCGATCGCCGCCACTACCGACCCGACCACCTCTCTCAAGCAATGCGAGGAGCGGTTCGAGACATTCGCCGACCACGTGTACGCGGCCCTCAGCAGTCCCACAGGTTGATCAACAAAGACTCCACGTCATTTCCCGCAATCGAAGGCAACGATGTTCACACCCAAGGACTGGCTGGACCGCATCTTTGAGATCGGCATCATCGGCAAGGGCCTCAACGGTGCGGCCGAGCTCCTCGGCGGCCTGCTGTTGCTGTTGGTAACCCCCGATCGCATTCGTCATTTCGCGGCAGCGCTGACCCAAGGCGAGCTATCGGAGGATCCGCACGATTTCGTCGCTCGTTATCTCCTGCACACGGCGAATGGGCTGACTGGGAGCGCAGTGATCTTCGGCGCCATCTACTTGCTCGTGCATGGCGCCGTCAAGGTCGTGCTCGTCATCGCGCTGCTGTTGAACAAGCTATGGGCGTATCCGTGGATGATCATCGTCTTGTTGATCTTCATCGGTTACCAGGTCTATCGGATTGCGCTGCAGCCCAGTGCCGGTCTGATCGTGCTCACGATCTTCGATGCGATGATCGTGGCATTGACCTGGCGGGAGTACCGCCGACAGCGACGTGTTCCGGAGGGCCGCTCATCCGGAGCCGCCTCAGCTTCATCGTCGATGCAGGTGGTGGAGCGGTGAGAAGACCCGCACCGGGACAACGTCCGGTGACCTCAGTTGAGGTCGTCGCACGCATCACCAGCGGCGCCGGATGGTCGCCCTGGCGAACCGTCGTCGGATTTGGCGTGGTCAGCCTTGCAGCCGACATGGTTTATGAGGGGGCACGCTCGGTCACCGGCCCGCTGCTGGCATCGCTGGGCGCCTCCGCTCTGCTCGTCGGCTTGGTCAGTGGTGCCGGCGAAGCTACGGCCCTGCTCATGCGAGTCATCTTTGGATCATGGGCTGATCGCAGCGGCCGCTATTGGACGCTCACATTCGCCGGCTACGGTCTGACTGCGATATGCGTACCTGCTCTCGCGGTGACACCGTTCCTCGCAGGTGCTGGTTTGGCCCTCGCCTGCGTCCTCATCTTGGGGGAGCGGCTCGGTAAGGCGGTCCGCAGCCCCGCCAAGACTGCTCTGCTCGCGCAGGCGGCAAGTGCGGTGGGACTCGGACGCGGTTTCGGTGTGCACCAGGCACTTGATCAGATCGGTGCGGTGGCTGGTCCGTTGCTGGTGGCCGCCGTCGCCGCTGCGGCAGGAACGCTCTGGCCCGCCATGGCTGTGCTGATCATCCCTGGTGCGGTGGCCATGCTCATGCTGCTTCGAATCTGGCGCAACACGGGCCACCGTGCGATGGCCGACCGGGAGACTGCTCCATCGAAGGCGACCGCCGATGCCGAGCGTCGCGAATCACTCTTCGCCAGGTTGCACGGTCGACTGCCCGGCGTGTTCTGGTTATTCGCGGCTGCCTCGGCGGCCATCAGTGCAGGCCTCGTCACCTTCGCGGTGATCGCCTACCACCTGACCCAAGATCACGTGGTCTCTGTGGCGGCCGTTCCGGTGATCTACGCGGCAGCAATGGGCGCCGAGGCGCTGGCGGCACTCGGATCTGGCTGGCTGTTCGATCGCAGCAGAGGCGGTGCGCTGCTGGGCCTGCCACTCCTGGTCTCAGCAGTGCCGGTGCTGGCGTTCGCCTCATCCCCACTGCTCGCCGTTGCCGGTGTGCTGATGTGGGGTGCGGCGGGAGGCGTACTCGACTCGACCGTCAAAGCGCTGGTCGCCGACCTCGTACCGGCCTCCCGGCGCGCCACCGCGTATGGGGTGTTCGCTGCCGTTCAGGGCGCGGCGGCAGTTGCCGGTGGAGTGATGGCCGGCGCCCTCTACGAGCGGTCGCTGCCGATCCTGATCACGGCTGTCGTCATCACCCAGATCATCGCTCTGATCTTGCTCATCGCCACTCTGCGGCACCAGCGAAAGATCAACAACGCGGCGGCCGGAGTGGCATGAGTCAACGGAGCGCCGTCAGCCTTCGCGGTCATCGGTCCCCTCAGCGCGTTCGCGTTCCTCACTTGGCCTGGCGAACGCCTGGCGCCAGGTCGAACCAAGTGGCAATCCCCGCAGTGATGCTCGGTCGGGGTGCGGAAGAGCAGCCTCAACGATCGGTGGCAATTGGGAAAGTGGCCTAGCGCGCTGGGCATCCTTCCACTGCTGGCGGGCCCTGGCACGATCGTCGAGGTTCAGTTGATTCAGTAGATGCTCGACTGCGGCAAGTATCGAGCCACGGAGCAGCCACGAGGACTTGTTCTCCTGAGCGTCGACCATGATCAATTCGGTCAAGATCGCCTGGGTTTCACGAAGAATGTCAAGGCTCTCATCGAGTGAGCGCTCAGCTTCCTCCTCTCGTCCTTCCACTTCGGCAAGGACCAGGCTGCCGAATGCGCGTATGCAGTCCGCCGAGTCGTGCAGCACGACAGCGAATGCGGCGCGCAGTTCCTCCCCGTACGGGTCGTCCGGCTTGTCCTCGGTGGGTACCTCGGCGAGCATGACGATGAAGAGCGCACGAATCGCCAACGAGCAGCTTTCCAGCGTCTGAAGTCCGGTGGACAAGACTGGCTCGATGTCGATGGTGCCCAGAGCGCGGGTATTGAAGCGGCGACTGTCTTTCAATGAGGCAACGGTTCTTGTCGCAGATGTCAGGCGTGCAGTGCTGGCGCGTACCCGGTCAAGCCACCCCTGAACCTGTTCCCGCCGAATTGGACCCTCGGTCAGCGCTTGGCTTGCAGTATCGAGGGGAGCGGCGGCCACATCGGCGACCTCGATCATGGCTCGGGCCGCTCGTCGCGTGGGCAACGGGGGTGGATAGATGAAGTTGAAGGCGATGCCAACCGCGGCCCCGATCAAGGTATTCAATACGCGGGTTTCAGCGGCGACATTCGGACTGGTGACCCCGAGGATCAACATTGCGCTGATCGGTGCTTCGATAGCCTGCTCACCAAGGCGAAAAATTCTCGCCACCACCAATGAGGCCGCTATGGCCAGACCCAGGCTCCACCAGGTGAGTCCGATCCAGACGGACAAGAAGGTTGCGACCAAGACGCCTGCCAGCACGGCGCCAACCCGAACAGCGCCCGTCTTGAGCGTGGAATATGCCGAGGCCTGCATCACCAGCAAAGCCGTCAGCGGTCCGGTGAGATCGACGGCACCGCTCGTTAGAGCCAGAGTGAGGAGATAGGCAATCACGGCCGCCACGGTTAACCGAAGAATGTTGACTACAGCCGGCATTGCTTTGCTTGGCACGTCCCGCCAGCGGGTCGGCCGCCCGGGCCATATCAAGCTTGCTAGGTGCTGCGGAGTGACGTAGCGGACCGCAGACTCGATCTTGCTCACCGGCGGGTCCTCTTCGTGTGTGCTTGACCAGGTCAGTACTCGACGCGAGCATGACAGATCTCAAGCATGTGCTTGCAAGGAGCCTGAGTGACCGAGACCCGCGCACGCAGCAAGCCCAAGGTGCCACGCGCCTGCTCGGACGTGTTTCGGTTTTGGGCTTCCATCGCGCTCGGTCTGCTCGCCTCCCTCCTGTACCTCGTCGTGGTCATCGCGCTCGAGATTGCAGGCACCCGTCGATTGCCCACCGACGTTGCGCAACTCGATCTTGAATTCGGATTCGGCGCCCGGCTCGCCATCTGGAACGGCTTCGCTGTTGCCTACCTAGGTTTCGGACTACGTGGGTTCTCCCGCTGCGATCGAGGCGAGCTCGTGCGGAGAATACTGGCCACTCCGCTGCCAACATCGCGGTTCAAAAGATGGCTGCTGACTGGCGGCGGCGGTTTGGTCTGGCCGATCGTGATCGCGTTTGTTGCGTTCGTCACGATCATCACGGCGTTGATAGAACGCAGCAGAAGCACCTCCCTCGTCCTGGGACTGACCGTCCTCACCGTGGTGACCTGCTGGATGGTGATCACATTCAGCTTTGCCTTGCATTACGCGCGCCGGGACATCGAGCACGGCGGGTTGAAATTTCCAGGATCGCGCGACCCCGTCTTCGCCGATTACAACTATCTGGCGATCGGGTGTTCGGCGACCTTTGGCACGACCGATATCACCATCATGAGCACCCCGATGCGCCGCACCGTAAGCGTGCACACCGTGCTGGCGCTGCTGTTGAATACCGTGGTTGTCGCCGTGCTGCTTTCGATCATTGTGAGCTAGTCATGCGTGAGAGAATCTGGCAGGTATCGAGCGTCGCACCACTTCCCACTTGTCCCAACCCTCAGGGATACCCGAGAGCGAGCAGACATGGCTGTTGATCTCAATACCTCCGCGGACCGCGGATCCGCTGAAGTCGAGCCGGCTGCGTCGAAGCCGGCTCGAGGCCAAGTGATCAATGATGATCGCTGGCCGGACCGGTTCGCCACCGCGATGTTCGCTTTTGCAGCGCTCGTCGTTGTGTCTACCTTCATTCCGGCATTACGACGCTACTTCCGCCATTACGACGCTATCTCGATGTTGACGATTCCGATCGTCCCGAATCTGGTGTACGCCGCACTGCTGATCGCGATGGGTATTGCGCTGCGTCGTCGGCTTCGTGCAGCGTGGTGGATTTTCCTTATCTGGTGGATCGTCCTGCCGCAGCTGGTCCGCATTGGGTCGCTCGCCACAGGTGGCTCGCTGCTCCAGATCGGCGGTCTGGTGATCATGACTGCAGTACTGGTCATCCTGTGGCGCGCCCGGCCCCAGTTTCAAGCTCATGGCAGGCGAAAGAACCTACTGGCCGCCACTGCTTGTTTCTTGGTGGGTAGCGCTGTGGTCTTGGTTCTCGGCACCTGGTTGGTGAACAGGTTTGGTGTGACGCCGGACCTGCAGACAGCGACGCTCCATGTCGTCGACAAGATGTTGGGCGATGCCGGACTGACGCGGATCGATGTGGTCCGGTCTCCACTCTGGGTCACGTTCGTGTTGGACGTACTAGGCGCGGCAGTGATCCTCACCTCGACCTATCTACTCTTCAAGCCGCCGCCGGAAACCCAGACGCTCAACGCAGTGGACGAGGCCAGAGTACGAACCCTGCTGCGCTCATTTGGCGAGTGGGACTCACTGGGTTACTTCGCCACTCGGCGGGACAAGTCCATCGTGTGGAACACCGGCAACGCCGCAACGGCACAGGCGGGCGTGTCGTACCGGGTGATCGGTTCGGTGAGCTTGGCCAGCGGGAATCCAGTGGGTGATCCAGAGCACTGGCCATCGGCTATCGAGCAGTGGCGGGAGAAGTCCCGCGCCAACGGTTGGTCGATGGCCGTCATGGGAGCCGGCGAGCTGGGCGGCGCGGCGTACACCGAGGCCGGATTGACCGCGTTCGAGATCGGCGACGAGGCGATCCTCGACATGCGATCGTTCTCACTCAGCGGGCCCGGCATGAAGTCGGTGCGCCAATCCGTCAGCAGACTGCAACGTCGCGGCTACACCACAACGGTTGTCCGGCACGGCGATGTTGATCCGGCGCACTTCGACGAACTGTCCAACTCTGCGTCCCGATGGCGCGGTGACGGTGGCGACGAACGCGGCTTCTCCATGGCGCTCGGTCGCCTCGGGGATCCGCTGGACGCTCAATGCGTGCTCGTCGAGGCGTACGACGTTGACGGCGGGCTCCGGGCCTTCCTCAGCTTCGTGCCCTGGGGCCGCAACGGCCTCTCACTCGATCTGATGCGCCGCGATCCCACCGCCGACAACGGTCTTGTCGAACTCATGGTGGCGTCGTTTGCGGAGCGGGCCGCGATTTTCGGGGTCGGCCGCGTTTCGTTGAACTTCGCCATGTTCCGTGAGGCTTTCGAACGTGGGGCGGAGCTCGGCGCCGGGCCGATCGCGCGATTATGGCGGCAGGCACTGGTGTTCGCCAGCCGCAACTGGCAGCTGGAATCCCTCTACCGCTCCAACGCGAAGTACCAGCCCGAGTGGCAGCCGCGCTATATCTGCTTCGAGTACACCTCTGATCTTCCGCGGGTCGGCACCGCTGCGGGCAGCGCCGAAGGTTTCCTGACGCGGCCATCGTTGGCGACCTTGCGGGGGCACGGCAAGGAACCGGGAGCCGGCGCGCTGGAGCGGGCAGGGGAGGAATACGCCGCCGAGGTGACTGCGCACATTCCGGCCGAAGTCGATGCCCTTAGTGAGGCCATGTCCACCGAAGGCTTGCCGGAGCAGGTCAGGGTACGTCGGGAAAAGCTGGATCGGCTGCGCGCCGAGGGCATCAATCCGTATCCGGTGTCCTTCCCTCGTACCCATACGCTCGCTCAGGTTCGAGCGGAGGCCGGCGAGCTTCCGCCGGATGCTCGCACCGGACGGAAGGTGTCAGTCGCGGGTCGCGTCATCCTCAGCAGAGATGGCGGCAAACTGTGCTTCGCGACCCTGCGTGACGGCAGCGGCGACCTGCAGATCATGATCGCTCTCGACGCTGTTGGGCGTGACATGCTGCAGCGCTGGCGGCGTGATGTCGATCTTGGTGATCAAGTCGGTGTGACCGGTGAGGTGATCACCACGAAGCGCGGTGAGCTGACCGTCCGCGCCGAATCGTTCATGATCACCAGCAAGTCGATTCGCCCTTTGCCCGACAAGCACAAAGGCCTAACCGACCCAGAGGCACGGGTCCGAGCACGCTACGTCGACCTGATCGTGCGGCCAGAGGCGCGCGAAGTGGCCTATACGCGCGCAGCCGTTGTCCACAGCATTCGCGATTCGCTCCACACCCGAGGTTTCACCGAGGTCGAAACTCCGGTGCTGCAGCTCATCCATGGCGGGGCCAATGCCCGACCCTTCGAGACCCACATCAACGCCTACGATCTTGATCTCTATTTGAGGATTGCGACTGAGTTGCACCTGAAGCGGCTCATCGTCGGGGGCATGGAGAAGGTATTCGAGATGGGGCGGCAGTTCCGCAATGAAGGGGTGGACTTCAAGCACAATCCCGAATTCACCTCGATGGAGGTGTATGAGACTTACGGCGACTACAACACCATGCGAGTGCTGACCCAAGCGATCATCCAGGAGGCTGCTACTGCGGTGTACGGCTCGCCGATAGCCAGGCGCGCGGACGTCGACGGCAACATCACCGAATACGACCTGTCCGGGAATTGGCCGGTCAAGACCATTTGCCAAGCGGTATCGGAGGCGCTCGGCGAAGAGATCACCCCAGACACGCCGACGTCAGTGCTGCACCAGCACGCCCTCGAGATTGGCTTGGAGATCGAACCGGGTGCTAGCTGGGGATATCTGCTCGAGGAGATCTACGGCGAGTTGTGTGAGAGCACGACGACGACCCCGGTCTTCTACACCGACTTCCCGAAGGAGAATTCACCACTCGCCCGTGAACACCGCGACGACCCCCGACTGGCCGAGAAGTGGGATCTGGTGATCTTTGCCGCTGAGCAGGGCACGGCGTACTCGGAGCTGATCGATCCGCTCGAGCAACGAGAGCGACTGGTGGCTCAGTCACTTCGAGCTGCCGCCGGCGATCCCGAGGCCATGCAGGTCGACGAGGACTTCCTTCAGGCCCTGGAATACGGCATGCCGCCGACAGGTGGGATGGGCATGGGCATCGACCGATTGGTGATGAATCTGACCGGGCTCGGAATTCGCGAGACGATCTTGTTCCCGCTGGTGAAGCCGCAAACCTGAGAGATGTGCCCTGAGCCTTCGATATGTGCCCTGAGCTTGTCGAAGGGCACGCTTCGACAAGCCAGCGCGAATATCTTGGCTTGCTCAGATTGAGGCGGACCGTTCGATCGCGTCTGAGAGCCGGCCCGCCAGGCCCTTGTCGTCGGCAATGTCGTTACGCGCCTTGACGCCGAGATCCGGCCGATCCGTGATGATCCCCTCGGCAGCAGCATTGATGTATTGCCGCATCTGCTGCTCGTCGTTGACGGTCCAGACGATCACGTTGAACCCCGCAGCCCAAGCCTGATGGATGAATCGGCTGTTATAGGACTGCTGTTCGATGACCAGGAAGTCGGCCTTTATCTCAGGAACGCCGCCGAAGTTGATCGGCACAATGAAGCCCACCACCAGCTCGGGGCGCAGGCGCTTCAGCTCATCGACGATCTGCCTGCTCAGCGTGTGGTAGGTGTAGGACTCCGTTACTCCTGCTCGATCGAGCACAGCCAGCAGCCGTGGCACCAAATCCGGTGTCTCACCGCCATGCAACTTGATTTCCAGTAGCTGCGGCAGATTCAGCTGGATCGACAGCTGAATCCACTCCTCCAGCGAGGGGATCTTGGCCTCCATCGTGCCGGACCGGACAGTGATCTTGGTCAATTCGTCCTGGGTAAGGTCCTTGACGTTGAGGTTCTTGCCTGCCAAGCGCTTCAGGTTGCTGTCGTGAATGACCACGAACTTGCCGTCCTTGGTCTCCATCACATCGAACTCGACCCGATCAGCTCCGGCCTTGGCGGCGGCTTGCAGGGCAGGAAGAGTGTTCTCCACACCACCTTGAAGGAACCCGCGGTGCGCGATGATCTCGGTCTCCTCGGTGTCGATCAATCTGACCATCGTTTGGTAATTCAGCACGGCCGTAACGGCGAACGCCACGACCGTGACGCCAGCTGCCAGTCCCCAAAGCTGCCTTCTGCGTCGAGCCGTGACGTGTGTTGGCACCGAGTAGGTGATGACGGCGGGCGTATGCCGATGATCTTCCGGCAGCCGCACCAGCCAATCGCGCATCATCGCCGTCAGCGATTGCACGAACATGATCGTCAGCAGTGCTGTGATCACGAAGATGCCGATCTGCCAGAAGCTCAGACCGAATGCTGCCGTCCACGGTGCCACTGGCGGCCTGAAGTAATCGGCGGCGATCGTCGGCGCGAGTGTCACCAGCGCCAATACAACGCTCGCCAGTACTGCCGGTATGGCAACGACGATGAGCATGCCCAGGAGTCGGAGCGACCGCCAGCGCGTCAGTCGCCAGCTGGTGACAAAGGCCTCCCATACACCTGCTGTTGTGGTGCCCAGTAGCGGCAGCGTAAAGATCAGCCGGAGATTGAGATACACCATCACCAGCCCGAAGGCGGCGTAGAGCAGGCTTCCTGTTCCGCTCTTGCTCAGCTCCTCGCTGACAAACGGTGGTACTGCGACCTTCTTGGTCAACAGCGTGGCAAACCCCACTTGGCCGAGCGGCAGCAGCAAGATCAAATAGACGATCATGAGCAGACCCTGTGGATGGGCAAGTTTCTGGATCGTTTCCCAGGTCTGATGCAGCACTAGGCGAAACGAGGTCGAGTCACCGTCCTGATTGTGCGACGCCAACACGAACAAGGTGATCAGCTCCACCATGATCGCGATCACCGCAACGACAGCAATCAGCAAAAGCGTGAGATCGGCGAGTGGGTTGCGCAGTACATAGGAAATCCGGTCGTAGGCGATGCTGCCGAGGCCGGTCTCTACCAGCACCAATTGGTAGAGCAATCTGAGCATCGGAATGGCGATCAACAGCAGGAAGATCTGCATCGCGCCAACGACCAGGACGTAGAACTGCGGGCTTCGCCACGTCGTCCGATGCGCTATCCCGATGGCGCGGAAGATGCCCAGCGGTTTGCTCGGAGCCGGCTGCTCCAGTTCCTGGTCAGGTTCGCCCGGCACAGCGACCTGAGTGCTGCCCGAACTCATCTCTGCCCACTCGGCGTTCCGGGATGGCTCACGCGAACTCCTCAGAGCGAAAAATGGCCCCCGGTGCTGCCGATTCTGCGGCCGATCGAGAGAGGAGTCAATGTGCTCCCGCCTGATTGCGTTTCTCCGCACAAGGCCGCAAATGCGATGCGAAACGCTCCATATGGCCGAATTTCGCGGCCGTGTGCGGAAAGACGTTTCAGTGGCGGAGTGAGACTGGCATGGATTCGCTCAGCCCGGCGCCGAGTGTGTATCTTGGTCCGTTGGTGCCGGGTGCAGCGCGGCGCCGACGCGCCCCTATAGCTCAGCAGGCAGAGCGTCTCCATGGTAAGGAGAAGGTCTGCGGTTCGATTCCGCATGGGGGCTCGGACTCCGTCTCCGGTGCCACCGCGCATCGGCGGAATATGCGGCCAGTTTGAGCCGTTACCCGACCGGGAATCTGGTAGGGGAGACCACAGCGGGATAGCTCAGGCGGTAGAGCAAGCGGCTCATAATCGCTGTGTCGCGGGTTCGAGTCCCGCTCCCGCTACCGCCAGCACCGTCAAGGTTACGAACAACAGAGATTCTTTAAGGACATGCCATGGCCAAGACCGTAGATATCCGGCCGAAGATCACGCTGGCTTGCACGCAATGCAAGGAGCGGAACTACATCACCAAGAAGAACCGGCGCAACGACCCGGATCGCCTTGAGTTGAAGAAATTCTGCCCGCGCTGCAAGACCCATACCGCGCACCGCGAAACCCGCTGACGAAGCTGAGCCCGCCACCCGCCCCGCTGATCGGACTGGCCCACGGCAGCAGGCATCCCGAGGGCAGCATCGGCATCGAACGACTGATGGTCGCTGTCGCGGAGCAGACAAAGATCACTGCACTGCCGGCCTACCTCGACCTGGCTGAGCCCGACCTCGACGCCGTCGTGCGGCAGCTCGCCGAGGGTGGTCACAACAGTGCCGTGGTTGTTCCACTGCTGTTCACCCAGGCTTTTCACGCCACCGTGGACGTGCCCGAAGCGGTACGGAGCGTCACCGAATCCCTTTCTCTCCGGCTCATCGTGGCCGACATTCTGGGTACCGGCGATGACGTCGCCCAAGTACTCGGCGACAGTATGGCGACTGGTGGCATTGATGATCACAGCTCGGTGCTCCTCTTTGCCGTTGGATCCTCCCAACCATCAGCCAACGACGCCGTTGTCGATCTTGCTGCGCGGCTGGCTGAGGGTCGCTCGGGTCCGGTACGCGCCTGTTTTGGCACCTGCTATCCCCGGATCGCGGACGTCGTCGACGGTTTGCCGCAGCCGGTTGCCGTGGTACCGCTGTTTCTTAGCGAAGGCTTGCTTCTTGCACCCGTACGCGAACTCGCTGCTCGGCGCGGCTGGCAGATGACCGAGCCGCTGGGTGAGCGCGCAGCCGAGCTGGTCCGGCTGCGCTACGACAGCGCCTACGCGCAATTTGCGCCCTGAGCTTCACACCATGTGCCCTCAGCTCGTCGAAGGGCGCTTCGACAGGCTCAGCGCGCATGGTCGGTTAGCGTTGCGTCTATGGCCATCACGGAGGCACACGCAGGCCGCCGCTATTCACCCACCGACCCCTATCAGGTGTCGGCGGCGAAGATCGCCGAGTTCGCCACGGCATTGGACGATGACAACCCGCGATATCGGGGGGAGTCGGCGATCGCACCGCCCACGTTTGCTGCGCTGATCGCCTCGCCGGCATGGGGTCACATCTTCGGTGACCCGGAGCTGGAATTGTCGGTTGAGCGGATCGTGCAGGGTGATCAGCGATTTACGTTCATGCGGCCGCTTCGCGCTGGCGACATCGTCATTGCGACAGCGAGCATCGACAGGGTGCGGATACGCGGAGGTGCGGAGCTGATTTCGGCAACTGTCGACATTACCGGTCGCGATGCTGAGCCCATCTGTACCGCACAAGCCACCTTCTCCCACGCTCGGCGGGCGGCGACATGATGGCGACAGTCGTGGAAGGCCTCGAGGTCGGCACCCAGCTGCCACCGATGAAGATACGTTTCACCCGGGAACGGCTGGTTCGCTACGCCGGCGCCTCGACTGACTTCAATCCGATCCATTACTCGGAGTACTACGCCGCCCGGATCGGTTTGCCCGGTGTCATTGCCCACGGAATGCTCACCATGGGATCCGCGCTTCGAGTAGTCACCAACTGGGTAGGTGATCCCAGCCGGGTGATCTCTTACGCCGTCCGATTCACCCGGCCGGTGGTGGTACCCGACGACGCGGACGGCGTCGAGGTGATTTTCAGTGGCAGCGTCTCCGCGATCGATGGCTCGCTGGTCACCGTCATCCTCGAAGCGATCAGCGATGGGCAGCGAGTGCTGGGTGCGGCCCGAGCAGAAGTTGATCTCGGCGTACGCGTTCCGCATCGTGATCATGAAAATGCGCCCTGAGCCCGTAGGTATGCCCCCTGTGGCCGCAGGTATGGCCCCTGAGCCCGCAGGTATGTTCCCTGAGCTTGTCGAAGGGCGCGTTGGTGGGCTTCGACAAGCTGAGCCCGCAGAGCTCCTCGCTGACCACACCACGCTCCGCGTCGGCGGCCCGGCGCGTCGAATGCTCACCCTGAACACCGAGCCGGAGCTGATCGATGCGGTGCGGGACCTCGACGCCGCCGGCGAACCACTGCTCATCCTCGGCGGCGGCTCAAACCTGCTGGTCAGCGACGCGGGCTTTGCCGGCACAGCGATCAAGATCACGACACGTGGTGTTTCGGAGGATGTCGACGCATGCTCGGGTGCGGTAATCACCGTGGCGGCTGGAGAACCGTGGGATCCGCTGGTCAGCCACACGATCGACCGAGGCTGGAGCGGCCTGGAAACGATGTCGGGCATCCCTGGCCTGGTGGGTGCGACGCCGATTCAGAATGTCGGCGCGTACGGAGCCGACGTTGCTGAACTGATCTCCACCGTGCGCACACTTGATCGTTCCACGGGCCGGATCAAAACACTCTTCCGAACAGAATGCGGTTTCGGCTACCGGACGTCGCGGTTCAAGACCGATCCCGGACGTTTCCTGGTGCTCTCGGTGACCTTCCAACTTCGGCTCGGCAGCATGTCGCAACCGGTCCGCTATCCCGAGCTGGCACGGGTGCTCGGTATCGAGGTTGGCGGGCGGGCTCCGGCGTCCGATGTGCGTCAGGCCGTCCTAGCGTTGCGTACGGCCAAGGGCATGGTGCTGGCGGAGGATGATCATGACACTTGGAGCGCCGGATCCTTCTTCACCAACCCGGTCATTGGTGCCGAACAAGCGCTTACCTTGCCTGACAATGCCCCACGCTTCGCCCAGCCCGACGGCATGATCAAGACCAGCGCCGCATGGTTGATCGAGCGGGCCGGCTTTGCCAGGGGTTACGGGCATGGTCCTGCTCGCTTGTCGAGCAAGCACACGCTCGCAATCACCAATCAAGGAGGGGCGAGTGCGACGGACCTGCTGAGCTTGGCACGCGAAATTCGGGCCGGTGTACAGGCGAAGTTCGGCATCGAGCTTGTCCCCGAGCCGGTCCTTGTGGGGTGTGAGCTGTGAGCTTGGCGCGGTTTGTCGTCTGGGCACCCCGAAAGTCATCGGTAACGCTGATGATCAAGAGAGTGGGGGAGAGCACATCGACCAGAGTGGCCATGGAGCGCGACGAGGAGGGCTGGTGGTGTCCCGCCGAGCCCTTGCCGGACGGTGCCGGATCGGGGAAAGGGGGCATGGGCGACTTTGATTACGGCTTCCTGCTCGACGACTCCGACACCGTGCTCCCGGATCCACGCTCCCGGCGGCAGCCCGACGGCGTGCACGGCTGGTCGCGGACCTTCGATGCGGACGAGTTCGTCTGGTCGGATCAAAAGTGGACGGGGCGTCAGCTCGGTGGCGGGATCATCTATGAGCTGCATGTCGGCACTTTTACGTCTGAGGGAACTTTGACAGCGGCCATCGAGCGGCTCGACCACCTCGTAAAACTCGGCATTGACTTCGTGGAGCTGATGCCCGTCAATGCGTTCAACGGCCTGCACAACTGGGGATATGACGGGGTGCTCTGGTATGCGGTCCATGAGGGTTATGGAGGCCCGCTCGGCTACATGCAGTTCGTGGATGCCTGCCATCAGGCGGGCTTGGCCGTGATTCAGGATGTCGTCTACAACCACCTAGGGCCGAGCGGCAACTACCTGTCGAAATTCGCGCCGTACTTGAGGAGCGACGCCGGTCCGACCACCTGGGGCGATGAGCCGAACCTGGACGGCGAGGAGTCCGACGAGGTGCGTCGCTACATCATCGACAACGCCCTGATGTTTCTCACCGAGTATCACGTTGACGGTTTGCGGCTCGACGCCGTGCACGCGTTGCACGACACGCGCGCCACCCACCTCCTCGAGGAGCTCAATATCGACGTCTCGGCGCGCAGCACGTTCCTGCGCCGCCCCATGCCGCTGATCGCCGAGTCGGACCTCAACGATCCCCGGCTGATCACCGCGCGAGAAGGCGGCGGCTATGGCCTGACCGCTCAGTGGAGCGACGACTTCCACCACGCTCTCTATGTGAGTCTCACCGGCGATACCAGCGGCTACTACGCAGACTTCGATTCCCTTGCCGCATTGGGAAAGGTGTACGAAAGCGGCTTCTTCCATACCGGCACCCGATCCAGCTTCCGGGGACGCACTCACGGGCACCCGATCGACACCTGGCGTACGCCGACCTGGCGGCTCGTCGTCTGCTCGGACAACCATGATCAGATCGGCAACCGGGCATCCGGTGAACGGCTATCGAGCAAGATCAGTCCCGCACAGCAGGCAATTGCAGCCATGCTGACCCTGCTCAGTCCTTTCACGCCAATGATCTTCATGGGGGAGGAATGGGGCGCGACTACGCCGTGGCGCTTCTTCACTTCTCATCCTGAGCCGGAGCTCGCCGAGATGGTGCGGGCCGGCCGGCTCGAGGAGTTTTCTCAAATGGAGTGGGTCACCAGCGACGTACCCGACCCCCAAGATCCGCGGACTTTTGAGGTATCGCGGCTGGACTGGTCGGAGGTCGAGAGGCCCAGGCACGCTGAGTTGCTGGACCTGACCAGACGGCTGATCAAAATACGGCGCACATATCCTGACTTCACCGACCCGCGTTTCGAGCAAGGTCGGGCAGTGTCGAACGACGAGGCCGGCTGGCTGCTACTTGAGCGTGGCGACATGGTGATGGTGGTCAACTTCGGCGACCGCGCAACAGAGGTCCATGTCGGGCGCCCGGTCGATCCGGTGATCATCATCGGGGAGGTCGAAGTGTCGGGTGAGATAGTCACGCTCGGGCCGTGCAGTGCAGTGGCGGCCGACGCGACCCAGCACCCGGTCTTTGCGGTCCCCCAGCGCCCAGCTACTGCGCTGCAGGACAAGTAGCCCCGGGTCGGATGGTCGTTTCTCCGCACAAAGCCACAAATGCGGCATGCCCAAAAGCTCACTGCTCGAACTTGATCTCCCGCTTCAAGATCTTGCCGGTAGGACCCTTGGGAATCGGTCCGAAACGAATAATGCGCGGATACTTGTACGCCGCGATTTGACCCTTCACGTAGTCGCGCAGCTCATCCTCGCTGGCGGAGGTGCCTTCCTTCAGGGTCACGAGGGCAGCGACCTCCTCGCCGCACATCGCGTCCGGCACTCCGAAGACGGCTGCTTCTGCAACTGCCGGATGCGCGTACAAGATCTCTTCGACCTCCCGCGGATACACGTTGTAGCCGCTGCGGTTGATCATGTCTTTCTTGCGGTCGACGATGAAGTAATAGCCGTCGTCATCGCGCCGGGCCAGATCTCCTGAGTGGAACCAGCCGCCGCGCATCGCATCGGCCGTCGCCTCAGGTTGGTTCCAGTAGCCCTTCATGACGTTCTCGCCGCGTATCACGATCTCGCCGATCTCGTCCTCGGTCAGGTCCTTGTCATCCTCGTCACGCAGTGCGAACTCAACACCTCGGATGGGCGTCCCGATGGAGCCGGGCTTGATCGGCCGATCGGGATGGTTGAACGAGGCGACCGGCGAAGTCTCTGAAAGCCCATAGCCTTCGAGCAAGGTGAAGCCGAACGCCTGCTCCGCGCCATGCAACACCTCGACCGGCAAGGACGCTCCGCCGGAGGCCGCCGTCGTCAGGCTGGAGGTGTCGAATCGCTCTCGGTCCTTCACCGCCAGCAGCCCCATGTACATCGTTGGTACGCCAAGGAAGATCGTCACCCGGTCATTCGACATGATCGACAACGCCTGTTCAGCATCGAACTTCGGCAGCAAGGTCAAGCACGCCCCGCCCGCCACTGCAGCATTGAGGCCGACCGTCTGGCCGAAGGAGTGAAACAGCGGCAACCCGCCGAAGACCACATCCCCGGGCCTCATGGGCAGCAGTGTCTCGATTGTGGTACAGACGTTGCTGCTGAGGTTGGCGTGAGTCAGTTCGGCGCCCTTGGGCTGGCCGGTGGTTCCCGAGGTGTACAAGATCACCGCGGTCGCTTCGCCACCATGATCGGTTACCTGCTCGGTCGGTGCGGCCTGTTCCAGCTGGGCATCGAACTCACCGGGCATCGTGACAATGATCTCGGTCCCAGTCACACTCGCTGCCTTGGCAGCCTCTTCGGCGAAAAGCGGAAAGACCACCGCGACTCCTGCCCCGCAGTCCTTCCAGACGAAGGAGATCTCCCCGGCCTTGAGCAGCGGATTCATCGGCACCGCGATTGCACCGATCCGGAGAATCGCGTAGTAGACGATCGGGAAATAGATCACGTTCGGCATGATCATCGCAACCCGATCACCAGCCTTGACGCCCCGGCCGCTCAGCGTCGTGGCAAATCGGGAAGCTGCCGCTTCGAGGTCGCCATAGCTGAGGACAGTGTCGCCCTGCTTGATCGCCGGCAGGTCAGGTTCGGTGGTCGCCCAGTCACGTACCCAGCTGGCAATGTTGGTAGCGGAGGGCTGCGACGTCGTCGTCATGGGAGTGACTGTACTTTTTGGGAGCAGCTATGAATACGTCCAGATTTCGCACCGAGTGGAAGTGATCATGCCTTTATCTGACCTCAGTCACGCCGAGCTGGTGACGATGCATGAGGAGCAAACCAGGGAGTACGACGCCTTGCTCGCCCAGGAGTTGAAGCTCGATCTGACGCGCGGCAAGCCGTCACCGGCACAGCTCGATTTATCCAATGAGCTGCTCACACTGCCGGGCGAGGGCAACTACCGAGACTCGACCGGAACTGATTGTCGAAATTACGGCGGACTCAACGGATTGCCAGCGATCCGTGCCATCTTCGCTCCACTACTCAACGTTCCGGTCGATCAGCTCGTCGCGGGCGACAACTCCAGCTTGTCGATCATGCACGACACGCTCGTGTACGCGCTGCTGAAGGGCACCGTCGACTCTGCGGAGCCCTGGGGCAAGCAGCCAATCAAGTTTCTCTGCCCAGTGCCCGGCTACGACCGGCACTTTGCGCTCTGCGAGCAATACGGCATCGAGATGATTCCCGTCCCGCTGAGCCAGAATGGACCGGATCTGGACCAGGTGCGCCAATTGCTCGCCGAGGATCCGACCATCAAAGGCATGTGGATCGTTCCGATGTACTCAAATCCCACCGGCGCTATCTATACCGAGGAAGTCACTCGGGCACTGCTCGAGATGCCCGCGGCCGGCGACTTCCGAATGTTCTGGGACCACGCGTACGCGGTCCATCACCTGACTGAGGTAGAGAATCGGCCCCTGGACGTGCTCACCATGGCAGCTGAGGCCGGAAATCCGAACCGGGTCTTCCTTTTTGCGTCGACGTCGAAGATCACCTTCGCGGGCGCTGGGGTCTCATTCTTCGCCAGCTCACCGTCGAATGTGAATTGGTATCTAAAGAATTTGAGCAAGCGAACCATCGGTCCCGACAAGGTCAATCACCTGAGGCACGCGCTGTATTTCAAGGGTGCTGACGGGGTAACCCAGTTGATGCGCCGACACCGCGAGATCCTTGCTCCGAAGTTCGAGCAGGTGACCTCGATCCTCAGCAAGCGTCTCGGCGATCACCAGGGAGCGACCTGGACCGATCCCGACGGGGGATATTTCGTCAGCCTCGATGTCACCGACGGTACGGCGACTCGGGTGGTCGAGCTGGCCAAGCGCGCCGGCATCGCTATGACCGGCGCTGGAGCGGCCTTCCCGTACGGCCGAGACCCGCACGACCGAAACATTCGCATCGCCCCGAGCTTTCCGTCGCCGGACGAGGTCGCCGCAGCCATCGACGGTCTTGCCACATGCGTGCTTCTCGCCGCCACCGAGAAGCTGCTTGATGCAAGCCCAGCAGGATGACAGCCGAGCGGGCTCCGGAGGTGTCGCCCACGCCTACTGATCCCGGTTGTCGAGATGCGTCTAAAAAGTGCGTGACTAGCGGCCCGCCGCATTCTTAGGATCATCTTCTCGGGGAAGACGACCGCCAAACCTCAGCAGGAAAAGAAAGCATTCAATGGCACGATTTCCCTTCACCGAGCCGCTGTCCTCCGACGATTCCTGGGGGCTGCTATTGATTCCCACGATCTTCTGCGTGGCGCTGCTCGTCTCCGCTCTCCTCTGGCTCTAGAGACGATGAAGCTGCCTCCCGGCCCGAGTGGTGGCCTTGGGGATCACCGGCAGCCCGTTCGACTCTGGTAGTAATCGTCAGTAGACTCTGTGGTTTGGTGGCTCGTCACCATTGTTTTTGTGCGCCCATCTAACGGCGCGTCGACAATGGAAGCATCGGTGAGGGGGCGCCGGAGGGCAATAGCTCAATTGGAAGAGCATCGGTCTCCAAAACCGAAGGTTGGGGGTTCAAGTCCCTCTTGCCCTGCAGCTGGAGGTAGGAAAGATCACGGCAGGAAAGGTCGTAGCGTGGCAGACAAGGAAGAGGTAGAGCCGGCCGCTGAGCCGAGCTCTGCTGAGTTGTCGGGCGCCAGCCAGACCAGCGCCGATCTGAAAGCCTCTCTGACTGAGGTAAACGGGGACTCCGGTAGAAGCAACCTGGTCAACGGCAGCGAGACGGAGAAAGCCGACGGCAGCGACAACTCGGAGTCAGCGAAAGTCTTGGAGCCCGCCGGCGTCGCCGCTACGACTTCTGGTCCCAATGCCAAGACCGGTACCGGCCGCCCCACGAAAACTACGAAAGGCAAAGGCCCGAAAGGCGCTCCGACCAACAAGCGCGACCGGCCAGCCAAGCGAGAGCGTACGACGCCGGTAAAGTTCGTCCGACAGTCGATGGGCGAGCTGCGCAAGGTTGTCTATCCCACTGGGCCGCAGTTGATCAACTACTTCGTCGTCGTGTTGGTCTTTGTACTGTTTGTGATCGCTTACGTAAGTCTGCTCGACCTCGGCTTCGGCTGGGCAATTTTCAAGATCTTCAGCTGATGACCAACGAACCACGTAACGGAGACATCGACGTGCCCGACGAACCGCAGCCGGATGCGGCGGCGCTGGAAAGCCCCGCTTCTTCCGCCTCCGCCGAGACGCCAGAGAAAGACTTCGATATCGACCTGGGCAGTTACTCGGCGAGCCGCGAAGACGACGTCGACATTGACCTCGACTTTGGTAGTGCCCCTGCCGACCGGGCGACGGAGGACGACTTCGAGCTGGACTTCGGCAGCCTCCCCACGACTGAGGAGGAACCGGAAGCAGTCGAGGCCGAGTCGGAGGAGGAGTCCGACGCCGGCAATGACGCCCTCGAGGCGTTCCGGGCCGATTTGCAGGCAAAGCCGGGTGACTGGTATGTCGTACACACCTACTCCGGCATGGAGAACCGGGTGCTGCAAAACCTGGAGAACCGGGTGTCCTCGCTCAACATGGAGGACTACATCTACGAGATCATCGTGCCGACCGAGGAAGTCACCGAAATCCGCAACGGTCAGCGTAAACAGGTGAGGCGCACGGTCCTGCCGGGATATGTGCTGGTCCGAATGGATTTGACCGACGAATCCTGGTCGACCGTACGGCACACCCCCTCAGTGACAGGTTTCGTCGGCCACTCCAACTCTCCGGTTCCGCTCAGTCTTGACGAGGTGGAGAAGATGCTGGCGCCGGCCGTTGTGGCAGCGGCGACCGCCTCCAGTGAGGGACCCACTCGTCGTAAGAAGAAGGTCGAGGTCGCAGACTTCGTTGTCGGGGATTCGGTCATGGTGGTTGACGGGCCGTTCGCGGGAGTACACGCAACCATCACCGAAATAAACGTGAACAACCAGCGGTTGAAGGCGCTGGTGGAGATTCTGGGTCGCGAAACTCCGGTCGATCTAACCTTCCCGCAGATCCAGAAGGTTTGAGCTTCTACGACAGCACAGTGCCAGCAACAACCACGACAAGGATTACGAAAGAACAATGCCTCCCAAGAGAAAGAAAGTCGCTGCGCTCGTCAAGATCGCTTTGAACGCAGGCGCGGCTACGCCGGCGCCGCCGGTGGGTACCGCGCTCGGTCCGCACGGCGTCAACATCATGGAGTTTTGCAAGGCGTACAACGCGGCAACGGAATCCATGCGCGGCACCATCATTCCGGTCGAGATCACCATCTACGAGGACCGTACGTTCTCCTTCATCACCAAGACCCCGCCGGCCGCTGAGTTGATCAAGAAGGCCGCGGGCGTACCGAAGGGGTCTGGCGTGCCGCACCGGGAGAAGGTCGGCAAGATCAGTCGCGATCAGGTACGTGACATCGCCACCACAAAGCTGCCCGATCTCAACGCCAACGATCTTGATGCAGCGATGAAGATCGTCGAAGGCACCGCCCGCAGCATGGGAGTAACCGTCGCGGACTAACGCACCGACTTGTCAGCGCCAGTGGTCGCTATAGCAGCCACAGACGCTGACAACTGGGTGGCAAAGACAGAGGAAACCCGTGGGAGGGCCGGCGCGGCTCTGACCACAACTGGCCAGAAAGGACCAGCGTTATGCAGCGCAGCAAGTCATACCGGGAGGCCGCGCAGAAGGTCGACCCCGGGAAGGTGTACGCGCCAACTGAAGCCTTGGATTTCGCCAAGGCCAACACCAGAGCGAAGTTTGACGAGACGGTGGACGTCGCCGTACGACTCGGGGTCGATCCCCGAAAGGCGGACCAGATGGTCCGTGGCACCGTGAATCTTCCCAATGGCACCGGCAAGACAGCACGAGTGCTGGTGTTCGCGACCGGTGAACGGGCCGAGGCCGCGATCGCGGCCGGCGCGGACGAGGTGGGCGCGGATGAACTGATCGACAAGATCTCGAAGGGCTATCTGGACTTCGACGCCGTAGTCGCCACTCCGGATCTGATGGGCAAGGTTGGTCGGCTGGGCCGCATCCTCGGACCGCGTGGGCTGATGCCGAACCCGAAGACTGGCACAGTCACGGTCGACGTCGCGAAGGCTGTCAGCGACATCAAGGGCGGCAAGATCGAGTTCCGGGTGGACCGGCATGCCAACCTGCACTTCATCATCGGCAAGGCGTCTTTCAGCACCGCACAGTTGTCACAGAACTACTTCGCGGCGCTGGACGAGGTCGTCCGCCTGAAGCCAAGCGCCGCTAAGGGTCGCTACCTCCGCAAGATCACCTTGTCCACCACCATGGGGCCTGGAATCTCAGTCGACACCAACAAGACGCGTCCGGACGCCGAATAGCTTCCCGCCCCCGTTATGTGCCCTGAGCATGTCGAAGGGCACCAGGTCGCACGCTTCGACGAGCTCAGCGCGCATCCATATGTTCGGAAGCCGTTCGCATGCTGGCGCTGAGTTGGTTGGGCGCCATCGTCGCTTGCTTGGGATATGGAGTGGCCTCGGTTTTCCAGTCGGTCGCAGCCAAGCGGGCCGCCGACGTCGCCGGGCTGAGTGGATTGGCCATGATCGTCAAGCAGGTGCCTTATCTACTGGGCCTTGCAATGGACGCACTGGCGTTCTGTGGCAATGTGCTGGCCCTGCAGAGACTCCCGCTGTTCCTGGTTCAATCGATCGTCGCCGGCAGTGTCGGAGTCACCGCAGTCATTGCCAGTCTGCGCGGCGCGGCACTCTCCCGAAAGGATTGGCTGTCGCTCGCCGTGCTGGGGGTTGGGCTGATCTTTCTCAGCGTCACCGCGGTGCCCGGCACTGCAGCCCGGATTTCGCTGGACAGGGATTGGCTCATCCTGCTGCTAGCAATCGTTCCAGCCGTCGTTGGATTGATTGGCTTCCGGATGAAGGGTCGTGCTTCTTCAATCGTCATGTGCTGCGCCGCAGGACTCGGGTTCACGGGGGTGGCCGTCGGCTCCCGCGGTATCGGCGCGGACGACGTTTCAGCGTCGTTGCTGCTCAACCCACTGCTCTGGGCGATCATGGTCTACGGCGCGATTGGCATGAGCTTCTTTACGGTGGCGCTGCAGCGAGACTCAGTCACGTTGGTCACTGCGATTACCTTCGTGTTCGAGGTCGTCGTGCCGTCATTGCTCGGTATAGCCCTTTTTGACGATGCCATTGCCCCCGGGCGGCTCCCGCTAGCTCTAGCAGGATTCGTACTGGCCATCGGGGGCACGGTGTCCTTGAGTCGGTTCGCTGAATAACAGCTTCATGATCGATTGGTGAGAGGTGTAGCTGCGGCGGCCGCGAGCGGTTCGCCGCTTAGCCGGTAAACCGTCCACTCATCCATCGGTACTGCTCCAAGGCCGCGGTAGAAGTCGATCGCCGGCTGGTTCCAGTCGAGCACAGCCCACTCCAGTCGCGCATAACCTCGGTCGACCGTCAGTTCGGCCAGCGACATCAGCAGTGCCTTGCCCAGCCCGGAACCGCGGTATTCAGGCATGACGTAGAGGTCCTCGAGATAGAGCCCGTGAACTCCTTCCCAGGTTGAGAAATTGCGGAAGTAGAGGGCGAGGCCGACAACCTGCTGCTGCCACTCGGCCACCAGCGCGTACGCGGCAGGTTGGGGTCCAAACAACGCTGCCCGGAGCTGTTCGGTCGTTGTTTTCACCTCATGAGCAGATCGTTCGTAGGTAGCCAAGTCGACGATCAACTGCCGGATTCGATCGAGGTCGGATTCCCGCGCCTCGCGTACGGACGGATGCATCGGCCCATCTTCACAGCAAGTGGTCACAAACGACACTGAGCCGCGGATTTCGGTGTCGCCTGCGACCACTCGCGCCCTGCGCGTGTTCTTGAAGCTGCTCGCGCAATGCCGATGCTCGCAGCTTGGCAGGATCAGCCGGGCCGGCGTGCGCCCATGTAGGGCATGTATTTCATCTTGATGTAGGACACCTTCTTGCCCGCTTGGAGTGCCTCCCAGAACTCGGCGTTGATCTCTCCGGTCCGCGTGAGATGGCGCGACTTCTGAATGGTCTTGATCACCTCCGCAGTAGCGGGGCCGTAACGAGCTGTCGTCGGGATCTTCGCGAAGCCGGCCGACCGCAGCGCCAGCTGCAACCGAAGGACACTTTTGCCATTGTCACCTTGCTGCAGATGCGGTGTCGTGCCACGCGACAGGAGTGCGCTCCAGGCGCGCCGACCACCCACCAGGAGAGGGTTGAGCCCGATGGAGGTGCGGAACTTAGCGAGCTCCTGGGTGTCGCTGGCGGAGAAGTGGCCGTCGACGGTGGTCACGTAGCCGGCCTTGTGAAGCAGGCATTCCATCGCCTTTGCCTGGGCTCCAGAGGAGCCAGCCTTGATCGGGTGGTACGTCGTGAAGGTGACATCGCACCTTGGTGCAGCGCTCGGCCGGTCGAGGCCAGGCAAGGGAGCGAGTAATGAATTTGGTTGGCGCTTGGAGCGGTCGGTACAGTGTTCGCTGCCGAAGACCGCTGGTTGGTCGAGCTTTGAAGTCGACCCGAAGTGTCCGTACGAGACGGGCGGCCCGCGCAGGTGAGTACGAGTGTGCTGGGAGATGTTTGATCTCCTCGTTGCCCTTTGCCACTTGCGCAGAGGGCTTTTCTCATCTCTATGGCCGAGCCTCGGGAGCCAGGTCGGCCTTCGGTAGCGCTTCAGATGAAGCGTGTGACGAAGTGGAGGTGAGATATGGCGAGGTCAGACAAGGTCGCGGCCGTCGCTGAGCTGGCCAACAGGTTCTCCAGCTCGGCGGGCGTGGTGCTAACCGAATACCGTGGACTCTCGGTCAAGGCCCTCAAAGAGCTGCGCCGCTCTCTCGGTGATGAGGCCAGTTACTCAGTCTCGAAGAACACGTTGACCACGATTGCTGCCCGCGAGGCTGGTGTCGACGGGATCGAGCAGCATCTGGTCGGGCCGACGGCGATCGCCTTCATCGACGGTGATCCGGTCGTGGTGGCCAAGGGCTTGCGTGACTTTGCGCGGACGAACCCCCAACTCGTGATCAAGGGCGGCGTACTCGACGGCAAGTTCATGAGCCCCGACGAGGTGAGGAGGCTCGCCGATCTTGAATCGCGCGACGTGCTGCTCGCCAAGGTGGCGGGCGCATTGCAAGGGGTTTTGCAGCAGGCTGTTTCGCTGGCGGCAGCTCCTCTCTCGCAGGCAGCTCGCCTATTCGCCGCGCTCGAGAAGGCAGCAGCAGAGAACCCCTCGCTGCTCGCGAACGCTCCCGCGCCGACCGCGGAACCATCCAACGACGAGCTGGCGGCCGAGTCGGCCCAGGAGCCGTCGAACGAGGAGCTTGCCACTGAGTCGACCCAGGAGCCGAGCAACGAAGAACTTGCCGCTGAGGCGGCACAACCCGCAGCGTCAGCTGCACCTGAAGCGGGCACCACGTCCGCGACAGAACCACTGGCAGCACCCGCTGCGGAAGACAACTAGGAAGGACGCCCACAATGGCGAAGCTCAGCACTACCGAGCTCCTTGACGCCTTCAAGGAGCTGACCTTGATCGAGCTCAGCGAGTTCATCAAGGAGTTCGAGACCACCTTCGGTGTGACAGCAGCCGCTCCGGTTGCCGCCGCTGCTGCCGCTCCGGCCGCCGGGGGCGGCGAGGCCGGTCCTGCCGAGGAAGAGGGCAGCGACGAGGTCGATGTCATCCTCGAGGCGGCGGGCGACAAGAAGATCCAGGTGATCAAGGAGGTGCGGTCTCTCACCAGCCTCGGTTTGAAGGAAGCCAAGGATCTGGTCGAAGCTGCTCCGAAGGCCGTCCTGGAGAAGGTCAACAAGGAGACTGCAGACAAGGCCCGCGAGGCCCTCGAGGCGGCCGGCGCCACTATCTCCTACAAGTAAGCGTTACCAAGTTTGAGGGTGTCCTCTCCTGATCTTTGGGAGAAGGACACCCTCAAGCTCTTGCTAGGCCCTCAGCCGGCGATGGCTAATGGAAACTGAACGCCGGTGAGTTCCTCGGATAGCGCCCACAGCCGCTTGGCCATCTCCACATCGGAGGCGGCGGAAGTGCGCCCGACGAGTGTGGGATGGCCGCGTTGTTCCGCCAATCCGTCAGGGCCTACATAGCCTCCCCCCGGAAGATCTTGGCTGGCCGCGAACAAGGTCGGCCATGCTCCAGCCTCATCTGACTGAGCGAAGAGCCGATTGGACAAACCCATGACGCGATCCTCGAGGCCACGCTCACTGCGAAATTGAAGATTGGTTGCCGCGTAACCCGGGTGCGCCGCAAGAGCCCGGACGGGCGAATTGGCAGCGGTCAGCCGTCGCTCTAACTCGAGGGTGAACAGCAAGTTCGCCAGCTTCGATTGCTGATATGCGCCCCACCGCTGATAGCGACGTCGTTGCCAGTTGAGGTCGTCGAGGGAGATGGATCCGCCGCGATGTGCATTGGAGGAGACGGTGACGACTCGATCGGTTAACTGCGGAAGCAACAAATTGGTCAGCGCAAAGTGACCAAGGTGGTTCGTTCCGACCTGCAGCTCAAAGCCGTCGACCGTACGCCGCTCCGGTGTTCTCATCACTCCGGCGTTGTTGATCAACACGTCGATGTCGCCCTGCCATGCTTCGGCGAACGCGCGTACCGAGGCCAGGTCGGCAAGATCAAGATGGCGCACTTCACGATCGCCGGGAACCGACGCAGCAGCCGTCTCGCCTTTAGCCACATCGCGTACTGCGAGCACGACATGCGCGCCGGCTTTCCCGAGTGCCCGCGCGGTAGGCAATCCGATGCCGCTATTGGCGCCGGTAATGATAAAGACACGGCCCTCTTGCGAGGGCAAGTCTGCCGCAGTCCATCGAGTCGAGGTCATGATCTTGGACTCTAGATGCTGCCCGCAAGATTGTCATGATCAGATGCCCATAACGTGGCCGCGGACGACATCAACCGTGTGGGCTCATGTCGTCCGCGACCATTTTCCCGGGGGAGGGACAAACTTAGAGAAGCTATGGATCTCGTAGCTCAAATCCTTCGACAGTATTGAGAGGCAGGCAGATCACCGAGGTTCGTACGTCAGCGGGCCAGTCCTCTTCAAAGGCGGCCTGATCGATCAACGGGCGTTCGCCACTGTCGGCGAGAGCGGCAGTGCCCGTCACGATGACCGTCTCGCGGTGCGCAGCGGGCGTTCCGCCATCGACGTCCAGGCTGACCTCCGCGCCGGGTGCGTAGTGCACGATGTCGTTGTAGTCGGGAAGCCGAACAAGGATTTGATCGTCGGCGACCGCATACGAGACGACGACTGAGCGGTGACCGCGGCCGGACTGGTATCCCAGTCGACCCTCGCGATGGCTGCAGATCCAGGCTCTGCATTCATGCGGCGACAGTTTGCGAAGTCGCTCGCCCGGAGACACGTGACCGCCGAAAGTTGGCATGACAGACTCCTCGAATTGCCTCCACCCTCAGGTAATTGTGCGCTTGTCGTGATTAAGCCGATAGGGGTTGGCAGGGTGGAAAAAAAAATCAGGACCAAGGTCCTAGCCAGCGCAACTCGGCTTAGCCAGACCGCGCGGCGACGACACGACCAGTCATTTTTTGCGGCGTGATTTGGATGAAGACGTTTCGCACTCCGCCAGCCCACGGGACAACGCCGCCAAGCGTCCACATGCGCACCAGCTGCTCCGGTTCGGCCACTCCGCAGGCACGGCCCTGGAGGACAACGCTCCAGCCACGCCGGGTGCGCTGATCAAGATCATCTATTTCTAACGCAACTTCCGTTGGCCGGATCAGCTCAGACAGCACACCGTACGGGGAGGTTCGGAAGATGATCGTTCCCTCATGCCAGGCGTAGGTCACCGGAAGGATCTGCGGACCGTCGGCGGCCTGCCATGCGACTCGCCCAACGCTCTGGCTCTGCAAGAGTTCTTCGCACTGAGCGGGCGTTAGCCCGCGAAACTCACTGGTCGAGTCGTCGTCGAGAAATCTGTCCTGCACCATCATTGCTGCCTTTCTGCACTCGCCCGATCGAGTTGCTGGCCAATGTCGGAAGCCCAGGCACGTATTCGATCCCAGTCCCGGAAGTCGCCCGATAGCGGTCCTTCGGCTCCCATCCACCTGCTCAGCGGCCCGGTGGCGTGTTCGGTGTCAAGACGGCCTCCGAAGGTGACCGGCGTCCGCAACCCATATCGAGCTATTACCCGGGAGATTGCCTTCGGAGCCGGAACTTGTTGCTCCCGCGCTCCATCGCCGATCGGGCCGCTGTGAAACAGCCACGTTGTCTTCGGATCCAGCTCACCAGCGTGACGCTTGAGGAAGCGTTTCGCTGCCTTTAGCCAGCGCCGGGTGTAAATCGCGCTACCGAGAATCACACCATCAAAGGTCTCGGGACTGATGCTGTCCGCACAAGGCGCGAGTGTTATCCGGATCCCTGAAGTCTCGAGCTCATGACCGATCGCCTCGGCGATCTGTTGGGTTGAGCCCATCTTGCTCGCGTAGGTCACGAGCACCGTTGTGGGCTCTGCCATATGCGTTCCCTCTATCTAACTTCGCAGCTTTGGGTTGATACGCCCCATTTAAGAGAACGCGCGAAGGCAACGGGAGGGTCGAAGGTCCCCGCTACTCAGGCCGAATGGCGTCGCGAAGCATCACGCAGCCGATCCAAGAGGGCATTATTGCCCCTTGTCGCAGCGCTCTCTAAGAGTATGATCTCCTGCAAGGTAGTCGAAGATTTGACTGCTCTAGCTAGTGCTGCGCCCGGTGCTTGACTTTCGGCGTTTCAGCGTCTAAATTGGGGGTTTGCCTCCGCCATCTGCCGACCCGTTTCGCTTTGACACGGGTCGTTCAGCATGCGTAGAAGCACTTCGCTCCTCAACTGCGAGCCCTCGGAAGGACACAGGAGTTGGCCGCCTCGCGCACAGCCTCGAAGACCAAAGTTGTATCACCTACCGGACGTATCTCGTTCGCGAAGATCGCCGAACCAATGGAAGTTCCATATCTGCTTGATTTGCAGATTGATTCGTTTGATTGGCTTGTCGGCAACGACGCCTGGCGCAATCGCGTCGAGGTTGCGTTGGGCCAAGGTCGTACCGACATCAACACCAAGTCGGGACTCGAGGAGATCTTTGAAGAGATCTCTCCCATCGAGGACTTCTCCGGCACGATGTCGCTGTCGTTCCGCGACCATCGCTTCGAGCCGCCGAAGAACACCGTCGACGAGTGCAAGGAGCGTGACGTCACCTATGCCGCGCCACTCTTCGTCACGGCCGAGTTCATGAACAACGAGACCGGCGAGATCAAGAGCCAGACGGTCTTCATGGGCGATTTTCCCTTGATGACCGACAAGGGCACTTTCGTCATCAACGGCACCGAGCGGGTCGTCGTATCCCAGTTGGTCCGCTCGCCAGGCGTCTATTTTGAGCAGACGACCGACAAGACCTCGGACAAGGACATCTTCACCTGCAAGATCATCCCGTCCCGGGGTGCATGGCTTGAGTTCGAGATCGACAAGCGTGACATGGTCGGCGTTCGTCTTGATCGTAAGCGCAAGCAGAACGTCACGGTGTTGCTCAAAGCGCTCGGCTGGACCGACGCGCAGATCCTAGAGCAGTTCGGCGAGTACGAGTCGATGCGGCTCACCCTGGAGAAGGATCACACCACCACCCAGGACGAGGCGCTGCTCGACATCTACCGCAAGCTGCGCCCCGGCGAGCCGCCGACCCGTGAGGCTGCCCAGGCGCTGCTAGAGAACTACTACTTCAACCCGAAGCGTTACGACCTGGCCAAGGTTGGTCGCTACAAGATCAACAAGAAGCTCGGTCTCGAGCTGCCGTTCGACAAGACGGTGCTGACGATCGAGGACATCGTGGCAGCGATCCATTTTGTCGTCGCCTTGCATGAAGGCAAGGAAACGCTGGAGTCGCCGCGCGGTGAATTGCTAGTTGAAGAAGACGACATCGATCACTTCGGCAACCGGCGTCTGCGTACGGTAGGCGAGCTGATTCAAAACCAGCTGCGCACCGGACTGGGTCGCATGGAGCGGGTGGTCCGGGACCGGATGACGACTCAGGACGTCGAAGCCATCACGCCGCAGACCTTGATCAACATTCGGCCGGTGGTTGCGGCACTGAAGGAGTTCTTCGGTACCTCACAGCTGTCGCAGTTCATGGATCAGACCAACCCCATCGCCGGCTTGACACATAAGCGGCGGCTCTCCGCGCTCGGCCCGGGCGGCCTGTCGCGAGACCGCGCAGGCATGGAAGTCCGTGACGTGCACCCGTCCCACTACGGCCGGATGTGTCCGATCGAGACCCCGGAAGGTCCCAACATCGGCTTGATCGGTTCGCTCGCCTCCTTCGCGCGGGTGAATGCTTTCGGGTTCGTCGAAACGCCCTACCGCAAGGTTGAGAAGGGCCACGTCACCGATCAGATCGATTACCTGACTGCTGACGAGGAGGACCGGTACGTCATCGCCCAGGCCAACGCCAAGCTCGACGCGAAGAACAAGTTCGCCGAAGAGCGGGTGCTGGCCCGTCGTCGGCACGGCGATCCGGACACGGTGCCGGCGGAGTCCATCCACTACATGGATGTCTCGCCGCGACAGATGGTCTCGGTGGCCACCGCGATGATCCCCTTCCTGGAGCACGACGATGCGTCTCGCGCTCTGATGGGTTCGAACATGCAGCGCCAGGCTGTGCCGCTGATCCGCTCGGAAGCACCATTCGTGGGCACCGGGATGGAATACCGCGGCGCTGTGGATGCGGGCGATGTCACCGTCGCGACAGCGCCGGGCGTCGTGACCGCAGTCAGCGCTGATCTGATCGACGTCACGCAAGACGACGACACGTTCAAGACCTATCGGCTGAGCAAGTTCCGTCGCTCGAACCAGGGCACCTGCATCAATCAGCGCCCACTGGTAACGGTGGGACAGCGGATCGAGAAGGGTACGCCGCTGGCGGATGGGCCCTGCACTGATCAAGCTGAGATGGCCCTAGGCCGTAATCTGCTCGTCGCGTTCATGCCGTGGGAAGGCCACAACTACGAGGATGCGATCATCCTCAGCCAGCGGCTGGTTCAAGACGACGTGCTGACCTCCATCCACATCGAGGAGCATGAGGTCGACGCTCGGGACACCAAACTGGGCGCCGAGGAGATCACTCGCGACATCCCCAATGTCAGCGAGGAGATGCTCGCCGATCTTGACGATCGGGGCATCATCCGGATCGGTGCCGAGGTCTCGACCGGCGACATCTTGGTTGGCAAGGTGACCCCCAAGGGCGAGACCGAGCTGACACCGGAAGAGCGCCTGCTACGCGCGATCTTTGGTGAGAAGGCGCGAGAGGTACGCGACACCTCACTCAAGGTGCCGCACGGCGAATCCGGCACAGTCATCGGCGTACGCGTCTTTGACCGGGACGCTGACGACGAACTCTCCCCGGGTGTCAACCAGCTGGTCCGGGTCTATGTCGCCCAAAAGCGCAAGATCCAAGACGGCGACAAGCTCGCCGGCCGGCATGGCAACAAGGGCGTCATCTCCAAGATCTTGCCGATCGAGGACATGCCGTTCCTGGAGGACGGAACCCCCGTCGACATCGTGTTGAACCCCCTTGGCGTGCCAAGCCGGATGAATGTCGGCCAGGTGCTGGAGACTCATCTCGGCTGGGTTGCCAAGCAGGGTTGGGATCTAGAGGGTCTCAAGGCTGCCTGGTCAGACCGACTGAGCGGGGTAGGCCTCGGCCATGTTGAGGGACCGGCCCATCTGGCGACTCCGGTCTTTGACGGTGCTACTGAGCAGGAAATCACCGGGTTGCTCGGTCAGACCTTGCCAACCCGAGACGGTCACCGGCTGGTGAATGCCGACGGCAAGGCCCACCTTTTCGACGGCCGGTCGGGTGAACCGTTCCCGGAGCCGGTCGGTGTCGGCTACATCTACATGCTGAAGCTGCACCACCTGGTGGACGACAAGATCCACGCTCGGTCCACTGGGCCGTACTCGATGATCACCCAGCAGCCGCTGGGCGGTAAGGCGCAGTTCGGCGGCCAGCGATTCGGCGAGATGGAAGTCTGGGCGCTCGAGGCGTACGGCGCGGCCTGGGCTCTGCAGGAGCTGCTGACGATCAAGTCCGATGACGTTCCAGGACGGGTGAAGGTCTACGAGGCCATCGTGAAGGGCGAGAACATCCCCGAACCCGGCATCCCTGAGTCGTTCAAGGTGCTGGTCAAGGAAATGAAATCGCTATGCCTCAACGTTGAGGTGTTGTCCAGCGACGGTACGGAAGTGGAGTTGCGAGATTCCGAGGACGACTACCGGTCGTCGGAGGACTTCGGCATCGACTTGTCCCGTCGTCCCGGTGACTCCCTCGGCGGAGTCGAAGAAGTTTAGGTGCCTCACTCTCCCGCCGACTTGTCAGCGTCAGTGGCTGCTATAGCGACCACAGGTGCTGACAAGTCGGCGGAGGTGGAGGCTCAACGCATTGACAACTTGAGATATCGCGTTAGTTGAGAGAAGAGAGATAACCAAAGCATGCTCGACGTGAACTTCTTCGACGAGATCCGCATCGGCCTGGCCACTGCCGACGAGATTCGCAAGTGGTCGCACGGTGAGGTGAAGAAGCCGGAGACCATCAACTACCGGACGCTGAAGCCGGAGCGTGATGGCCTGTTCTGCGAAAAGATCTTCGGTCCCACTCGGGACTGGGAGTGCTACTGCGGCAAGTACAAGCGGGTGCGCTTCAAGGGCATCATCTGCGAGCGCTGTGGGGTCGAGGTCACTCGTTCCAAGGTGCGTCGCGAGCGGATGGGCCACATCGAACTCGCTGCTCCGGTCACCCACATCTGGTACTTCAAGGGCGTCCCTTCCCGGCTGGGTTACCTGCTGGATGTTGCCCCCAAGGACCTGGAGAAGGTCATCTACTTCGCGGCGTACATGATCACCGCCGTTGACGAGGAAGCTCGCCACCGCGACCTGCCCTCGCTCGAGGCCAAGATCGACGTGGAGCGTAAGCAGCTCGAAGGGCGCCGTGACTCCGATATCGAGAACCGGATGCGGAAGCTCGAAGAGGACACCGCTGCGCTCGAGGCCGAAGGCGCCAAGGCTGATGCCAAGCGCAAGGTTCGGGAGAGCGCGGAGCGTGAGGTCAAGCAGCTGCGTGACCGCGCCCAGCGTGAGCTCGACCGGCTCGAGGCGGTCTGGAACCGCTTCAAGAACCTGAAGGTGCAAGACCTCGAGGGCGACGAAGTGCTCTACCGGGAGATGAAGAACCGGTTCGGCAAGTACTTCTCCGGTTCCATGGGCGCTGATGCCATTCAGAAGCGGCTCGAGACCTTCGATCTGGAGGCCGAGGCGGCTGATCTACGCGAGACGATCCAGGTTGGCAAGGGCCAGCGCAAGACCCGCGCCCTGAAGCGGCTCAAGGTGGTCTCAGCGTTCCTTACCACCAAGAACAGCCCCACCGGCATGGTGCTGGACTGCGTTCCGGTCATCCCGCCGGACCTGCGCCCCATGGTTCAGCTCGACGGCGGCCGCTTCGCGACCTCCGACCTCAACGACTTGTACCGGCGAGTGATCAACCGGAACAACCGGCTGAAGCGACTGCTCGACCTCGGCGCACCCGAGATCATCGTCAACAACGAGAAGCGGATGCTGCAGGAAGCCGTGGACTCGCTGTTCGACAACGGCCGCCGCGGCCGTCCGGTCACCGGACCGGGCAACCGTCCGCTCAAGTCGATCTCCGACATGCTGAAGGGCAAGCAGGGCCGGTTCCGTCAGAACCTGCTGGGCAAGCGCGTCGACTACTCCGGTCGCTCGGTGATCGTGGTCGGTCCGCAGCTCAAGCTGCACCAGTGCGGGCTGCCGAAGGCGATGGCGCTGGAGCTGTTCAAGCCGTTCGTGATGAAGCGGCTGGACGATCTCAACCACGCGCAGAACATCAAGTCTGCGAAGCGCATGGTGGAGCGTCAGCGGCCAGTGGTGTGGGATGTGCTAGAGGAAGTCATCTCTGAGCATCCGGTGCTGCTGAACCGAGCGCCGACTCTGCACCGCCTCGGTATCCAGGCGTTCGAGCCGCAGCTGATTGAGGGCAAGGCCATCCAAATCCACCCGTTGGTCTGTACGGCCTTCAACGCTGACTTCGACGGTGACCAGATGGCGGTGCATCTGCCGCTGAGCGCCGAGGCTCAGGCTGAGGCCCGGATCTTGATGTTGTCGACCAACAACATCTTGAAGCCGGCCGACGGGCGTCCGGTCACCATGCCCACCCAGGACATGATCATCGGCACGTACTTCCTGACCATGCAGCGTGATGGCGCAGCCGGTGAGGGTCGGGCCTTTGGTTCAGTGGCCGAGGCTTTGATGGCCTTCGATCGCGGCGATCTGTCGGTTCAGGCCACGATCAAGTTGCGGCTCAACGACATCGTGCCGCCGGCCGGCAAGACCTTGGCGGCGAATGGTTCGATCTTGCTGGAGACCACGCTCGGTCGGGCCCTGTTCAACGAGGCGCTGCCGGACGACTACGCGTACGCCGACTACGAGGTGGGCAAGAAGCAACTCGGTCAGATCGTCAATGATCTTGCGGAGCGGTATCCCAAGGTCCAGGTTGCCTACTGTCTGGACCAGCTGAAGGACCTCGGCTTCCACTGGGCGACCCGCTCGGGCGTCACTGTCTCTATCGGTGATGTGGAGACCCCTGCGGACAAGCCGCAGATACTGTCGAGCTACGAGGATCGTGCGAACAAGATCGACAAGCAGTACGAGCGTGGCCTGATCACTGACGACGAGCGCCGTCAGGAATTGATCGAGATCTGGACCGACGCTACGTCGCGCCTCGGTACGGCCATGGAGAACAACTTCTCCAAGACCAACCCGATCTACATGATGGTGCATTCCGGTGCTCGCGGAAACATGGTGCAGATGCGCCAGATCGCCGCTATGCGTGGTTTGGTGGTCAACCCGAAGGGCGAGATCATCGCACGCCCGATCAAGTCCAACTTCCGTGAGGGACTGTCGGTGCTGGAGTACTTCATCTCCACCCACGGTGGACGTAAGGGTCAGGCCGATACCGCGCTACGTACCGCCGACTCCGGCTATCTGACTCGGCGGTTGGTCGACGTCAGCCAAGACGTGATCATCCGTGAAGAGGACTGTGGGACTGAGCGGGGATTGAGCAAGACGATCGCGCGTCCTGACGGCTCCGGCAACCTGGTGATCGACGAGCACGTGGAGACCGCGGTTTACGCGCGCACCCTCGCCACCGACGTGTTCGGCCCGGACGGTGAAGTGCTGCTGAAGGCCGGAGTCGATCTTGGTGATGTCAACATTCGGCTGCTGGTCGACAACGGCATTTCCTCGGTGAAGGTACGTAGTGTGCTCACCTGCGAGGCTTCCAGCGGCACCTGTGCGATGTGCTACGGCCGTTCGCTGGCCAGCGGCAAGCTGGTCGATGTCGGCGAGGCCGTTGGCATCGTCGCAGCGCAGTCCATTGGCGAGCCGGGTACCCAGCTGACGATGCGGACCTTCCATACCGGCGGTGTGGCTGGTGACGACATCACTCAGGGCCTGCCACGTGTGGTCGAGCTCTTCGAGGCCCGCCAGCCCAAGGGCAAGGCGCCGATCTCCGAAGCTACCGGGCGGGTGAAGATCGAGGACAGCGACCGGCTCAAGAAGATCATCATCACACCGGATGACGGCTCAGATGCTGCGGAGTTCTCGGTGTCCCGCCGGGCTCGGCTGCTGGTCGAGGACGGCGATCACGTCGAGGTGGGTCAGCAGCTGACTGCGGGTACGCCCGATCCGCACGACGTGTTACGGGTGCTTGGCGTGCGCCGGGTGCAGGAGCACCTGGTTGATGAGGTGCAGTCGGTCTACCGAACCCAAGGCGCCCCGATCCACGACAAGCACATCGAGATCATCATCCGGCAGATGTTGCGTCGGGTGACGGTCATCGAGTCCGGTGACTCCAATCTCCTTGCCGGTGACCTGGTGGATCGGCTGGCCTACGAGGCTGCCAACCGTCACGTCGTCGCAGAGGGCGGTACGCCGGCTTCGGGTCGTCCGGTACTGATGGGGATCACGAAGGCGTCGCTGGCAACCGAGTCCTGGCTGTCGGCGGCATCCTTCCAGGAGACCACCAAGGTGCTGACCGATGCGGCAATTCATGCCAAGTCCGATTCGTTGGTGGGCCTGAAGGAGAACGTGATCTTGGGCAAACTGATCCCGGCCGGTACCGGTCTGGAGCGGTACCGCAACATCCGGGTCGAGCCGACGCCGGAGGCCAAGGCCCAGGCGTACTCGATGGTGGGGTATGACTCGTTCGACTACGACTTCGGTCAGGGGTCGGGCGCGGCCGTACCGCTGGAGGAGTTCGACCTCGGCGACTATCGCTGAGATCAATGAGAAGGGGCGGACCCAGATGGGTCCGCCCCTTCTTGCTTGCTGAGATCCACGCGACATGCGGGTTAGTTGTGTTTTGGGGCGGTACACAGTGACGGGCTGTTCCAGCAGAACTGGAGGTACCCGGCCAGTGGAAGTGGAGCTCCGCAAAGGGCGGGGCTATTTTCGCAGAACATGAGATAAGCAGCTGGGGCATTGACGCTTCCCGAGTTCCAACCGGAGCTGGTCTGGCCCAAGGCTGGCACCGCTTGCGGCGCCGATGCCGCGGCCGCCATCGGTATGGCTGGGTCGGGCTGGGAGTTAATAGTCAGCAGCCACATAATGAGCGCAGTAGCCGCGAGGACTATGAATCCGGCTGCAGATACAACACCCAACTGCGGGCGTACGGGAGGCTTGCCACTCGGCGTCTCCGTTGTGGGCGTCTTGGTAGCGGTCATGATCACTCCTTTGAGAAGGATCGCCCCGGTTGGGCGAGCTACCTCACGGTCGCCCGTACGATTCCTGGGCGGCACGAGGCAGCGTTCACACCACATCGGGAAATTCGACGGGAAACCTCAAGAAATCGCGCTGCGCGTTGCACTGCGCAGTTCTAGGCGCGGCGGCCCATCCCCGCGTCACGGGCGAGGGCGACGGCCTGGGCGCGGTCGACCGCGCCGAGCTTGAGCAGAATCGTCGATACGTTGTTCTGCACCGTCTTGATGCTGATGCCCATCCGGGCTGAAATCGCGTCGTTGCGCAGCCCGCGGGCGAGCCGGTCCAAGATCTCATACTCACGATCAGTGAGGACCGGGAAAGGACGCTCTTGTGGCGGGGTTCCGCTGGCAGCGATCACCCGTGGGGCGATGCCTCGGTCGAAGATGGCCTGGCCCTCGTTCACGGCAACGATGGCCCGGATGATGCTGTCCGGCTCGGCGTCCTTGAGCAGGTAGCCACTTGCGCCAGCGCGCAACGCGTGGCGCAGATGGGCGTCGTCAGAATGCATGGTCAGCACGAGCACGGCGACCTCGGGGTGGGCGGCAAGGATCGCCGTCGTAGCGACTTCACCACCGTCGCCAGGCAGGTTCAGGTCCATCAGCACGACATCTGGCCGGACGGCCTCGGTGACCTCGACGGCGTCATCGGTGTTGGCCGCCTCGCCGACGATCTCGATGTCGTCGACCCGGCCAAGAAGGGCACGAAGGCCCTCCCGGAAGACCATGTGATCGTCCACTACCACCAAGCGGATAGGCGTCACGGTTCCACCGGGATCCGCGCCTGAAGCAAGGTCCCGCCACCAGGCCCTGCGCCGAGGTCGAATGCGCCGCCGAGCGCCTGGACCCTGCTGCGCATGGAGGTGATGCCAATCCCGCTTACGTACGGTTGGCCCAACCCGACGCCGTCGTCCATTACGCTCAGGACGAGCTCATTCGACGCGAGGGCCACGGACACCTCGCAATGCGTGGCGTGGGCGTGGTTGACGATGTTGTTGAGCGCCTCGAGCGCCACCAGATATGCTCCTTGCTCCACTGCCGTGGGCAGCGATCGAGCGATCTCGGCGTGGAGCCGGATCTGCGGAATCTCAGGTGCCTCGAGCGTGGCAATATAGTCCGCCAGCGCTGCCTCGAACCCGTGATCGTTCACTGGTGTGGGTTGCATGTCGTGCGCGAGCCGGCGGATCTCGGTGGCAGCGTTCCGCAGACGGGAAGCGAGTCGCTGTGCATCCTCGTCGTCGGTTGTACCCGGCGTCATCCCTTTGCGCAGCGCCTCGGCGGTCAGCCCGGCTCCGGCCAGCAGGGGAGCGATACTGTCATGCAGATCGCGCCCTAGCCGAGCACGCTCTTCGGCCACGCTCTCCAGCGCTTGCCGACGTGTTGACTGCAACTCGCTGTCGCGACGCAGCGCATATACCAGGCCAGAAGTCTGGTTTGCCAGCTGGTCGAGCAGCGCACGGTCGACCCGGCCGTACGGTTCACCAGGCGTGCGTAGGCTCACGCGCATCTCGCCAAGCCGTTCGCCGCGATATACCAGCGGCAGCACCAGCGCCGCATCTTGCTCGGCGCCGGTGACCGACACGGTCTCGATCTGCTGTCCGCGATGCAGGGCGAGCGCTACCGAAGGCGAGCGGACCGCGGCACCCACAGTGCGGGTGATGGTGGCGTACACCGTGCTCTCATCCTCGTCACCCTTCGATAAGGCGGCATCGAGTCGGGCCAACACGCCTAAAGGGTCGCCTCGTTCTCCAAGGAACCGGCGTTCAAGCCGGGTCTGGATGCGCCGCCGCACCGGCTCGGCGGCCAGGACGGCGACCGTAGCAGCCACCACGGCCACCCATCGGTAGCGGACCGCAACCAGCTGACCTGACAGGGCGGCTAGAACGGCGAAGTAGACCCCGATGAAGACGGCAGTGAGCGCAACAGTGAGGCCGCCGTAGACCACCACGCGTCGGATAACGAGGCGTACGTCGTACAAGTGGTACTGCAGCACCGCGATCGCGATCGAGATCACAACTGCCAGTGGCCACAGAGCAAAGATCACAATCGGCTGCAGGTAGGGGAATGGTGCATACGCTGAGGTGGAGACGAAGTCGACGGCGATCATAATGACCGTCACAGTGGCGAATCCGACGATCTGCCTTCGCAGCCGACGACTTCCACGGCGCCAGCGAACCAACAGGGACGCGAGGGCGATCAGCCAGCCGAAGCCGACTACTGTCGACCAGAAGTACCACTCGACATGATCCTCGATGGTCGGAAAGTCGTACCCATTCCTCAGCGCGGCGATCGCGACCAGTCCGGTCGAAATGCCGAGCAGAACCTTCCAGAGCCTTCCAGGCAGTGGTCCGTCGGGGTAGAGCTGAGGCAATACCGTCAACGAGAGCCCTATGAAAAGGTCGGTCGCGATGCTGTTTGCGAGCAACAGAGGGTCGATAATGAACCCCGACGAACCGATGAACGCCCCGTGCTTCAGCGCATTGTCCCACCAGAGCCCGGCCAACAGCAGGGCAAGCCCGGCCAGCAGTCCGCAGATCAATAAAACACCGGCGGGCCAGCGTGCCTTGCGATATCCGAGTAGTGCGGCGCCGCCGATTGAGAAGGCAACGGCCGCAGGCATGAGTTCTCGCACCGGCCAGTAGCCGCCGTCGCCCAGCTCCCACAGAGACGGATCGGTGTCGCCGAACAGCACCCAGCCGACAATGGCCGAGGCTATTGCCACTCCGGCAAGTCCGAAACGCACCACAAGCGCCGACGAGCGGGACCTTGCCACGACCAACGGCTGATCGAGGGAAAGCCTGGTGGCCTCTGGTAAACCAGCCCGGTCCAGCCTGGTTGCAGTCATGGCGTCACGTTCGGACCCCTCATT
>CAWCVF010000015.1:0-227816 GCA_963798835.1 uncultured Actinomycetota bacterium
AATCTCAATCGGCAAGACCAAGAACGTAGCGTTGGCCGACGCGACCGAGGACTACCTCGTTTCACTGCGCACCTTGGTGCCATATGCGGATTACGTCGCGGTGAACGTCTCCAGCCCGAATACGCCCGGCCTGCGCTCGCTGCAAGATGCCGAGGCCCTGGCCGAGCTCATCCGAGCGCTGGTCGGTGAGGCATGGCGGCTCGCTGCCGGATGTCCGCCGGTGCCGATCTTCGTCAAGGTGGCGCCAGACCTGACGGAGTCAGCATTGGACGATGTCGTGAGCGTATGTAGCGACGCCGGAGCAGAAGGCATGATCGCAACGAACACCACCCTGAGCCGCGATGGGCTCCTCGCCGATCAGTCGCACGTCGCGGAGGCTGGCGGCCTGTCGGGAACTCCGCTGACCAGACGTGCCCGCGAAGTCGTACGCCTCCTCGCTGCTCGCACGTCGCTGCCGATCATCGGGGTGGGCGGCATCATGAGCCGTGACGACGGCCAGGCAATGCTGGACGCGGGCGCCAGCCTGCTGCAGATCTACACCGGCTACGTCTACGCCGGCCCAGCACTTGTCGACGATCTGAACCGCCTGGAACCGGATCGCGCGCCGACGTGCTGAGGAGGAGGGAGGCGACATGCTTTTCGTCGGCGAGCGACGACGAAGTAGGCGGCTTTCAAGCGCGATCCGCGCGGAGCGAGCCGTGGCGAGTGGAGCAATCAATATGGGCGAACTGATTAAGTCCTATGGCGAACGCCTGGAGGCACTGATCGCCGAACGCGGCCCGCTCTGTGTCGGCGTCGATCCGCATCCCGGCGTGCTGTCCTCGTGGGGCCTGCCTGCCGATGCCCGCGGCTTGGAGCGTTGTGCCCGTGGCATGGTCGATGCGCTGGGCGCCATTGTGCCGGTGTTCAAACCTCAGTCGGCCTTCTTCGAGGCGTACAGTGACCGGCATCGCGGTGCTGGAACGCACCCTGGCTGACATCAAGGCGGCCGGAGCGATTTCGCTGCTCGATGTGAAGCGCGGGGACATCGGCTCGACCATGGACGCGTACGCGGCGGCCTATCTCAGCGATGGCTCGCCGCTGGCCGCGGACGCCATCACACTCAGCCCGTACCTCGGTTTCGGCACGCTGGATGGTGCCATTGAGTTAGCCGATCGAAGTGGTCGTGGGGTCTACGTCCTGGCCCTGACCAGCAATCCCGAAGGTGCGCAGGTCCAGCATGCTCGCGGAGCGGATAGGCGTACGGTCGGCCAGCTGATCGTGGATGAAGCCGCAGCCCGTAACGCCCGCTATCTCCAACCAGGAGCCAGCCTGGGCCCGGTCGGAATCGTGGTCGGCGCCACGATCGGAGAGACCCGGCACGGACTTCGCCAAGCTCGATGGGTCCATCCTTTCCCCAGGCATCGGAGCCCAAGGTGGTACGGCTGCAGATATCGCGACGGTCTTCGCCACGGCGGCCCGCTTTGTGCTTCCGTCCAGCAGCCGCGAAGTGATGTCGGCCGGACCACAACCAGCAGCATTGCAGGCTGCTGCGACACGGACGCTAGGCGAGATGAAAGCAGCCCTCAGGTTGAGGTAAGTTCTCGAGCCTCCACATCCTGGCCCACGAGGACGCGACCTGTGACGATACCCCCGCTGAGCGACGAGCAGCGTCAACAGGCGCGCCATGCTGCGACTGAGGCTCGACGCCGACGCGCCGAGATCAAGCAGACTCTCCGCTCAGGCGAACGCAACCTCGCTGAGGTACTCGACCTTGCCCGAGAACGACGACGTCATTGCCCACGCAAAGGTCATCGACGTGTTGAAGGCACTACCGCGGGTCGGCGCAGTCCGGGCAACCAAGGTCATGCAGAGGCTTGATATCGCCTCGAACCGGCGGCTGCGGGGCTTGGGCAAGCACCAGACCGCGGCGCTGATCGCCGAGTTCTCCGACCGGTCCGCACCGCCCCGCACGCAGCAATCCTGACTTCGCAGTCGTGACTCGGGCCCGCCTCACCGTGCTCTCAGGACCGACTGCGGTAGGCAAAGGGACCGTCGTCACACGCCTGATGGAGCTCCATCCGGAGATCTTCATCTCAGTGTCCGCCACCACCCGTCCACCGCGGCCGAGCGAAATCGATGGGGTGCACTACCACTTCGTTTCTGACGAGCAATTCGATGCCTTGATCGCAGCTGACGCGTTGCTGGAATGGGCAGTGGTGCACGGCACGCACCGATACGGCACGCTCCGCGCGCCAGTTCTGGAGGCGATTGCTGCCGGCATCCAGCGCTGTTGGAAATCGATCTACAGGGGGCGCGGCAGGTCGAAGCGACCTTGCCCGAGGCCCGATTCGTCTTTCTGGCGCCACCTTCGTGGGACGAGCTGGTCCATCGCCTTGTCGGGCGCGGCACCGAATCTGCCGCGCAGCGGGAACGGCGACTGGAGACCGCTCGGGCTGAGATGGCCGCTCAGGCCGAGTTCGACGACGTCGTGGTGAACTCCGAAATCGACCAGGCGGTTGAAGACTTGGTAGCCTTGGTGCGTCTCTAGCCGGACAGGTGCTTCGGCGTGTGCTAATCCATCCTGATGTGACGAACACGACCTCGGCCCGAATCGGCTGACCTGTTCACCAACCAAAGGTTCATACGTGTCTGGAAACCACCCGATCGCGGAGGGCATCACCAATCCACCGATCGACGAATTGCTGAAGCAGTCCGACTCCAAGTACAAGCTGGTGTTGTTCGCTGCCAAGCGTGCTCGTCAAATCAATGCCTACTACTCCCAGCTCGGCGAAGGTCTGCTCGACCACGTCGGCCCGCTGGTCGAGACCACGGTGCAGGAGAAGCCCCTCTCGATTGCCCTCCGTGAGGTGAACGAAGGCAAACTGCGGGTCACCGACATCGACCCGGACGCACCGGAAGACGAGGACCCCGCAACGCGTTTCGAGCCTGCCTGAGCAGCCGCATCTGGTGAGGTGACGGGAGGCCGGGATGAGTCGGATCGTTCTCGGGATTGCTGGAGGCGTTGCCGCGTACAAGGCCTGTGAACTTCTGCGTCGGCTGCAAGGCGCCGGCCACGAGGTCACAGTGGTGCCGACTGCAGCCGCTCTGGAGTTTGTCGGCGTCGGTACGTGGGCAGCACTGTCCGGTCAGCCAGTGCATACCTCGGTCTTCGACGACGTTCATCTGGTGCCGCACGTCAAGATCGGACAGGAAGTCGACCTCGTTTTCGTCGCGCCGGCGACCGCGGACTTGCTGGCCCGCGCGGCGAGTGGGCGGGCCGACGATTTACTCACCAACGTGCTGCTGACCGCGCACTGCCCGATTGTCTTCGCACCGGCCATGCACACCGAGATGTGGCTGCACGCCGCCACGCAGGCCAACGTGAGCACGCTGCGAAGTCGCGGGGCCGTTGTAGTGCGACCCGATGTCGGACGGTTGACCGGACCCGATGCCGGCGTCGGACGGCTGCCTGATCCAGCCGAACTTTTCGCCGTTGCCGCCTCGGTGCTCGCGGACCCGGGCACCGCGGTCCGCGCCGCGAGCCAGGACATGGCAGGTCTGAAGGTTGTGGTGAGCGCTGGTGGGACTCGGGAGCGGCTGGATCCGGTTCGCTTTATCGGCAATTCGTCCTCGGGTCTGATGGGCTGGGCGCTTGCCAGAGCTGCGGTGCTGCGCGGTGCCGAGGTGCGATTGGTCGCAGCCAATGTCGGACTGCCTGCACCGCCCGGTGCCGAAGTAGAGGCGGTGGGCTCGACTGCTGATCTGGCCCAGGCCATGGCAGTGGCCACCAAGGGCGCCGATATTGCCGTGATGGCGGCGGCGCCGGCGGACTTCACTCCTGCCGCTGCCAGTCAGACCAAGATCAAGAAAACAGCGGATGGAGGGCTGGCGCTGACGCTGGTTCAGACCGTTGACGTACTGGCCGGTCTCGTCCAGGCCAGAACAGACTCACGCCAGATCCTCGTCGGCTTCGCGGCGGAGACTCCCAGCGGAGACCAGACGCTGCTCGATCTCGGGCGCGCCAAGCTCGCTCGCAAGGGTTGTGATCTGCTAGTGCTGAACGAGGTCGGCCCCAACCTTGTGTTCGGCAAGCCTCACAGCCAAATCACGATTTTGAGCGCTGAAGGTGCGGTCGGACCGACGAGTGGCAGCAAAGACACGCTTGCGCATCAAATTTGGGATGAAGCACTCGCATTACGGTCACGCCGGTAGGTTTCCGGGACATGGCACGGAGACTTTTCACATCTGAGTCCGTAACTGAGGGACACCCCGACAAGATCGCTGATCAGATCAGCGACTCGGTGCTCGACGAGATGCTGCGGCAGGATCCCAACAGCCGCGTGGCAGTCGAATGTCTGGTAACGACGGGCCTAGTCGTCGTGGCTGGCGAGGTCACCACCGAGTCCTATGTCGAGATTCCACGAGTCGTACGGGAACGGATTATCAACATCGGTTATGACTCCTCGACGAAGGGCTTCGATGGGGGCTCCTGCGGCGTTGCCATTGCGATCGGCCAGCAATCACCTGATATCGCGCAAGGTGTCGATGTGGCCGTCGAGAGCCGGACGGGGGAGTCGACTGATTTCCTTGATCTGCAAGGAGCTGGCGATCAGGGTTTGATGTTCGGCTATGCCTGCAGCGAGACGCCGTCGTTGATGCCGCTGCCGATCGATGTTGCGCACCGGCTCGCCGAGCAGCTCGCCACGGTCCGCAAAGACGGGACCATGCCGTATCTGCGTCCCGACGGCAAGACCCAGGTGACCGTTGAGTACGACGGTGATCGTCCGGTGCGGATCGATACGGTCGTGCTGTCGAGCCAGCATGCCTCCGACATCGATCTGGATGCCTTGCTCGCTCCTGATGTACGCAAGCATGTCGTCGATCCAGTCCTGGAGCGCTACGACATCGATGTGAGCGACTACCGGCTGCTGGTCAATCCGACCGGCCGTTTCGAGATCGGGGGGCCGATGGGCGACGCCGGCCTCACCGGTCGCAAGATCATCGTCGACAGCTACGGCGGAATGGCGCGTCATGGCGGCGGAGCGTTCTCCGGGAAAGATCCGTCGAAGGTCGACCGATCTGGCGCGTACGCCATGCGTTGGGTAGCCAAGAACGTGGTAGCGGCCGGGCTGGCCGGCCGTTGCGAGGTGCAGGTCGCCTACGCGATCGGCAAGGCTCACCCAGTCGGCTTCTACGTGGAAACCTTCGGGACCGAGCGGGTGCCCGCGGAGCAGATTTCGCAGGCAGTACTCGAGGTCTTTGATCTTCGCCCTGCGGCGATCACTCGTGATCTTGATCTCAAGCGGCCGGTGTATGCCCAGGTGGCCGCGTACGGGCATTTCGGCCGCGAGCTGCCGGGCGTCAGCTGGGAGGGCGTCGACCGAGCCGGTGCGCTCGCCGCAGCCGTTCGCGGCTAATTCTCGGCTTTGTGTCCTGAGCCTGTCGAAGGGCACGCCTCGACGTCCACAGCGCACTTCGACAAGCTCAGCGCGCATGCGTGTCGGTGCCGCCTGCCTATCATCTGGTGTGCCCGAACCGAGCCCGCCTGCGCTACCGGTGGCGAGGGTGGCTGTCGACATGCCGCTCAGCCATCTGGACCGCCTCTTCGATTACGCGGTGACGGCCGAGCAGGATGCGGCGGCGGCGCCTGGAGTTCGGGTACGGGTGCGGTTCGCTGGACGGCTTCGGGACGGCTTCATCCTTGATCGGGTTGCCACGGCTGATCATGAAGGCAGCTTGTCGCCGCTGTTCAAGATCGTCTCACCGGAGCCGGTGCTGACACGTGAGATCGCGACCTTGATCAGAAAAGTCGCTGATCATTATGCGGGCACGTTCGCCGATGTGATGCGACTGGCCGTGCCGCCGCGCCATGCGGCCACGGAGCGAGCCGACCTTGGCAACGTCCAGCCCGAATTTCCGAGTGATCATCCGGAGGGACCGCTGGTCGATTATCCCGCCGGTGCGGGATTCCTGGCAGCTCTGCGGGATGGACGAGGGCCGCGCGCCGTATGGCAGGTGACCCCTAGCGCGACGCTGAGCGGTGACTGGGCTTTGGGTCTCGCCAGCGCAGCGCGGGCCTGTGGCGAGAACGGGCGCGGCGCGGTGATCGTTGTGCCCGACCAGGCCGATCTTGATCGACTACGCAAAGTCTGCACGCAGGTTCTCGGCGCCGCCGGTTTCGCCGTACTTGTGGCCGAGGCTGGACCGGCGGCACGCTACCGGGCGTTCCTGTCCGCGCTGCGCGGGTCGGTGCGAGTCGTCATTGGGAACCGAGCAGCTGCGTACGCACCGGTTCATGATCTTGGTCTGGTGGCACTCTGGGATGACGGCGACGACCTGCTCGCCGAGCAGCGCGCCCCTTACCCGCATACCCGGGAGGTACTGGCGTTGCGGGCTGCCGAAGCGCAGGCGGGCGTCCTTTTCGCGAGCTACGCCAGGACGGCCGAGCTGCAGAGTTGGCTGGAAGGCGGCTGGCTCCGCGAGATCGCAGCAGATCGGGTTTCGGTACGGCATGCCGCGCCGCGAGTACGCGTAACCGCCGACTCCGACTTTGCACTGCAGCGTGACCCAGCCGCCCGCGCGGCCCGGCTGCCGCACGAGGTGTTCGACATGATGCGAGCGACCCTGCCGCAGGGGCCGGTACTGGTGCAGGTGCCTCGGGCCGGCTATCTCGTGGCGTTGGTTTGCCAAGACTGCCGCGAGCCGATGCGATGTGAGTTTTGCGGCGGTCCGACTCGGGGGCAGGCCCGCGAATCTGCCGAAGTCGGGAGCGCTCGTGTGACCTGCGCCTGGTGCGGCAGACCGCAGATCGAGTGGGAGTGTCCCATCTGCGGCTCCCGGCGGGTCCGCGCGCCTGTCGTGGGAGCCGAGCGGACAGCCGAGGAACTCGGCAAGGCCTTTCCCCAGATACCTGTCCGGCACTCCACGGGCGGCAGGCGGCTGGACACGGTCGCTGACAGTGCGGCGATCGTGGTGACCACGCCTGGGGCCGAGCCGCAGGCAGCTGGCGGCTACGCCGGCGCCGTCTTGCTGGACACCGGATTACTGCTGCTGCGTCAGGATCTGCGGGCGGCCGAGGAGGCGTTACGCCGCTGGCTCAATGTGGTCGCGCTGGTCCGCAGCGGCGCGGACGGCGGCTCTGTTATCGCGGTGGGCGAGAGCTCGTCGCGCGCATTACAAGGCCTAGTGCGGGTCGATCCCGGCGGTTTCGCCGCCCGCGAGCTGAGCGAACGAGCCGCTGCACATTTTCCGCCCGCGGTGACGCTGATCACGATCGAAGGTCCTTCGGAAGCGCTGCAGGAATTTGCGGCACTGATTGAGCCAGCCGCGCCTGTTGAGATGCTCGGCCCCGTCGACCTTGACTCATTCGAGCCGCGGGCGGACGACGCCGCGCCCGTCCTGCAACGTCTTATGCTGCGCGCCCCAACATCGGCCGGCGCAAAGCTGGTCCGCGCTGCGAAGGAGGCGACCGCGATCCGGAGTGCTCGAAAGAGCACGAGCGGCCCGCTCCGAATAAGGGTCAATCCGATGACGGTGAATTGAGTCCTGGCTGTCGGGCACCCTGATTATTAGCATGGGTCGGGTCCGAATGGACGCTGCGTCGGGGTGTCGGTCGCCATAGGTTCCAGCCTCGATACAGGAGGCCATCGTGCTGAGCGGACTGCACGACACGTGTTGCCAGCAACGGAATTGCGTGGGGAGCCCTTGTCGCCCTGGCGGTTGCTCTCATCAACATGGCCATTACCCGGCCGCGCTGCCCGCCGAAGATCATCAATTTGATCTCGGCAGGCCTCTTCCTCGTGCTGACCCTGATCGGATTCTTGGGCGACCGCAGCATCGACGGTTGGCTCTTCGACTGGGCGAGCGGTGTGGTCACCCTCGCGCTTGGCCCGCTGCTCTTCGCGACCATGCCGATCATGCCCTTTACCGAGCAGTACACCCGGGAACGCGTGCCGCGGGAGTACTGGGGCAACCGATATTCAAAAAGGTCAACCGAGTGCTCAGCCTGGCGTGGGCAGGCGCATCGTGATCATCGGACTGGCCGTTGGAGTCGAGGAACTGCAGCCTTCGGATGCGCCGACACCGCCCTCAGTGAGCGCCTGAGCGGGAAAGACTGCACCCGCTTCTCACGTCTTTCCGCACAAGGCCACATATCGGAGTGTGTCAATCTCTTTGGAGTCGTTGCGGCTGGGGTTTTTGGGTGGTGGGCGGCCGTCCCTCCGGTTTGGATGATCGGCTGGTGCTCGGCGCTGTCAAGATCGTTCCTCCGGTTGGGGGCTGCATCTTGACAGCGCCTGCGCGCCGGCGAAATCGGCTGGCAATGGAGGGACGGCCGCATTGTGAGGGCTGGTCAGATCTCGGCTTTGGGTCTGCGGCGGGGGTCGTTGATCCATGCCTCGATTGGCACCTGAGGCGCCTTGGGCGGCCGGATGTAACGCTCAGGATTTGCAGCGTAATGATCATCGAGGAGCGCTTGTCGCTGCCGGCTGATCTCGCGGTAGCTGCCGTCGAAGACACTGACCGGGGTGTGCCAGGCGATGCCGGAGTGGCGATGCTGTTGGTTGTACCAGCCGATCAGTTCCCCGGCCCATTCTCGGGCCTGCTGCAGCGTGGCAAACTCTTGGGGATAGCTGGGGTGGTACTTCGCGGTCTTGAACCAGGCTTCTGAGAACGGGTTGTCATTGCAGACCCGGGGCCGGTTCCGCGACGGGCTGATCGCCAAATCGGTAAATAGCTGCTGGACACTCTTGCTGGTCATGGCCGCACCCCCGTCGGAGTGCACCACCTGCGGCCTCACCTGGTGCCGGGCGAACGCCTCAGCGAACATCTCGCGGGCCAGCTCGTCGCATTCCCGGGTTTCGACTCGATAGGCCACCACGTAGCGGGAAAACAGGTCCAACACGACATAAAACTCAAACGTCTGCCCCTGAAAGCGGGTCGCCAGCTTAGTGATGTCCCAGCTCCACACCTGGTTCGGTGTAGTAGCCACCAGCACCGGAATCGCCCGCGGCGGATACGGCGCCATCCGCCGCGGCGGCCGGTGCGGCAACCCATGCCGGGCCGCCACCCGATACCAGGAGCGGCGCGAGCCAACATAGACACCGGCATCCCACGCGATGACGAACAACTCCCCAATCGAGGTGCCCAGCCACTGCTCCGCGGTCAGCCAGGCCACGATCACCAGCTCATCCAACTCGCCCAGCCAATGATCACTACGCCGCATCCGATGCGGCACCGGGTCCGCGACCCGAACACGGGGATGCTGGCGATAATGCCAGGTGGAGCGGGCAATCCCGGTTAACCGCAACGCAGCCCTTTGAGACAGCAGCGGCGCCAACACCGCCACCAGCTCAACCCTCAGCTGATCAATGGTCCCCGCGGGCAAGAGTCCGGTGCGCTCTTGGCCGAGACCAGTTCCTGCAAGAGCGCAGTAGCTTTTCCCAACGCCTCCAACGCCCGCTGCCGATCATCAATATCGTGCCGGGCACGCTCCAGCTCAGCGACCAACCGGGCATTCTCGGCCCGCAGCCGAGCAATCTCCGCGCTCTCAGCTCGAGGCGTCCTCTCCGGCCGACGCACCGTGAAACCCACCTCCAACACCCCAGCATCACGAGAAGCCTGCCACCGCAACACCCGAGACCGACTCACCCCATACCGATCCAGCACCTGCTGCTTCCCACCATGAGGCGCCTGCTCATACTCAGCGACAATGCCCCGCTTCTGCTCCACCGTCCACCCAACCGAGGTAGCCATCCCAACCTCCCAACGGCTCACAATCAGACTGGCACAGAGGGATGTGTGCCGTTTGTGACCAATTTCGGAACCAAATGAGCCGCTATGGCGCCGACGTCAACGGGACTTGATCACCATGCCGATGACGCGCGTCCCGTCTTTGCGTACGCCGGTGCCGACGATATAGAGGCGGCTACTCGGCTCCTCTGACTCGTCGAGGGCATCCGCATTGGCCATCACGCAGTTGTGGCGCATGCCCTTGGTGCTCACTGGAGAGGGAAGCTCGTCGATACAGTCACCGAACGCCTGATTAAGGTTTCCCAATGCTTGGCTGGAATCTGTTGACGGCACGTCGATGATCGCTTCCATCTCGTAATCATGGGTGGCGCGATAGGTGCCTGTGACGACGGAGCTGTCGTCGGGAAGATCAACATTGCCGACATATTCAATGTCAGCGAGAGTAATTGCTGAGCAGGTGTAACCGGCCAGGCCATTCTTGCAGGTGGAACCGCGATCGTTGGTGAAGCTGAAGTACGGTACGCCCCACCCTCCGGCGTACTGGACGATGATGGCCAAAGCGACCGCAACCGAGCCGAGCATCAGGGCGATGCCAGCAAGCACTCGCAGAGGCTTATGCGGCTGGACCGTGCCAGGCCGAGGGCGTCTCCTCGCCATAGGGAAAGGGTGCCTGAGCCATGCTGCCGTCGTATATAAAGCGACGGCATCAATTTGATCACAAATGCAGCAGCAAGCCGCGCGGGCTACTTCTTGACGGCGATGACCACGGAGGTGTCCTCTGCGACCATCACGTCAACGCTGGTGAAGCGGTCGTCGGACAGCCAGTCGAGCCGCAGGGTATCAACCCGACCGCCATCAAGCGGGGGCCAGGTGGGGCACGGCGTGAAGTCATCCAAAACGATCATGCCCCCCTCCTGCAGCAGTTCGACGATCCGCTCGCGCGGCCAACCCTTCGCGCTGGTTGCATCCATGAAGATCAACGAGAAGGGCGCGTGCTCGGCGAGGCTGCTCCAGTCGGCATGCATGACGTCGATGTCGTCTTCGGCAAACATGTCCATGACGCCGTGCGCGAGCTCAGGGTCGACCTCGGCGGTGATCACTCGGGTCGTCTTCGGTGCTCCGCTTCGCAACCAGGCTGCACCTACGCCACATCCGGTTCCGCATTCAGCGATCGTGCCGGTACGAGTAGCCGCGAGGGCAGCCAATAGCCGGCCGGTTTCGGTACGCGATGCCTGCATGTAGCCGCGCTCCAACGACATGCGTAGGGCCCTGATCACCAGCTCGGGCAACTCGGGTGGGGCGCTCACTTCAACATTTTGTCAGCAATGCTCAAGGGCAAGGGGGTCCTTGGTTCCACCATGTGGAACAAACCGTCTAAATAGATGGGCACAAGATAGTCGGGCGTCCTACTATTTTCTTGTTTTGATCTAGCGACTCAAGACAACAACTTCCCTTCGACACGCTCAGGACATCGCAATGTACGACATGTATCCAGACGCATGGACGGTCGACGCCGACCGTCGGCATCAGGTGCGCGCCGACCAGCCTCGACGGCGGCCCCGTAAGGAACACTCGGTCGTACCGGCGATTCTCCAGGCTCGGGCCCACAAGGCCGGCACCGCCAGCTGAGCTTGCTTCGAGGCAGACGTCGCTCGGCGAGGACCCACCGGCGGCTCAGCTCACACGACTAGATGATCTAGATATTCGCTGCGATGGCGTTTCCGATCTCGCTCGTCGTTCGAGTCTGGCCCGGCGTACGCGCCGCAATGTCGGCGATGACCGCACGCTCGATCCGTATCGCTTCTTCAGAGAGTCCGCAATGATCCAACAGCAGTGCCACCGAGAGGATGGTCGCGGTCGGGTCGGCGATGCCCTTGCCGGCAATATCAGGAGCCGACCCGTGGACGGGCTCGAACATCGATGGGAAGCGACGATCGGGATTGATGTTGCCGCTGGCCGCGAGTCCTATTCCACCGGTGACCGCCGCAGCAAGATCAGTAAGGATGTCGCCGAACAGGTTGTCGGTCACGATGACGTCGAAACGCGCTGGGTCGGTGACCAGAAAGATCGTCGCGGCATCAACATGCAGATAGTCGGTGGCAACGCCGGGATATTCAGCGGCCACCGCATTGAACAGCCGGTTCCACAGCCCACCGGCATTGACGAGCACATTGTGCTTGTGCACCAAGGTGATCTTGTTGCGACGCCTGGTGGCGCGCTCGAATGCGTCGCGGATGACGCGTTCCACCCCGTACGCGGTGTTCACACTCACCTCGGTAGCAATCTCCTGCGGGGTGCCGGCGCGTACCCGGCCGCCATTTCCTACGTAGAGGCCTTCGGTTCCCTCACGCACGACGACGAAGTCGACGTCTTTGCCGGTGACCACCCGCTCAGCAAGGGGAGTCGGTTCGCCGGGAAACAGCCGACTCGGCCGAAGGTTGACGTAATGCTCGAAGGCGAAACGCAGCTTCAACAGCAGGCCGCGCTCCAGCAGTCCGCTCGGCACATCTGTCGCGCCGGGCGCCGCTCCGACGGCACCGAACAAGATCACGTCAGTACCGGCGAGCTCTTCCAGAACCGAGTCCGGCAGTACTTCGCCTGTCCGCTGCCAGCGCTCGGCCCCGAGGTCGTAGTAGGTCGGGGCGAAGACTCCAGATCCCGTCACCGCATTGAGCACCTTGAGCCCTTCGGCGACCACCTCGGGTCCAATGCCGTCCCCGCCGATCACCGCGAGATTGAACTGACCGGGAGTCTGCGACCGGACGGTGGAACGAGCATCGGCGTCGGGGGAGGTGCTTACATGAGTCACCGGCGCATCGTAGCTGCCACGGATTTGTTGCTGCGATCAGATCTCGACGCTCGATTGCACTTTGACAAACAGCTGGCGGGTAGCGTGACCGCCAGGACCACAAGTGCGAGCCTTCGCCCGCACCACGACGGAAAGCGACAGATGTGAGCCTTCATTTCGAACTCCGGGCTAACCCGAAGCCGCGCAGCCAAAGTGAACGCGCCGCGATACTGAACAACCCCGGATTTGGGCTGCACTTCACCGATCACATGGCGGTTGCAACCTGGACCGCTTCGGATGGATGGCACGACTCGGCGATTGTGCCGTACGGGCCCTTCACGCTCGACCCTGCGACCGCCGTGCTGCACTATGCCCAGCAGGTATTTGAGGGGCTCAAGGCCTATCGGCACGGAGACGGCACGATCTGGACTTTTCGTTCCGACAAGAATGCCGACCGAATGGTCCGTTCGGCTGAGCGGCTCGCTCTCCCTGTTCTTCCGGCCGAAGACTTTCTCAGCAGCATCGACGAACTCGTCGCCGCCGACGTGGCGTGGGTACCGACGACGCCGGAGTGGAGCCTGTATCTGAGGCCGTTCATGTTCGCCACGGAGGCATTTCTCGGCGTACGCCCGGCAAAGCGCGTCACCTATTGCTGCATCGCCAGTCCCGCTGGCAGCTATTTCGCTTCCGGCGTGAAGCCGGTCAGCATCTGGATCTCGACCACGTATTCCCGCTCAGCACCCGGTGGCACCGGTGCAGCCAAATGTGGTGGCAATTACGCCGCCAGCTTGATCGCCCAACAGGAGGCGGCCAGCCAGGGATGTGAACAGGTGATGTTCGCCGATGCCGCGGAGCATTTCTGGCTGGAAGAGCTGGGCGGCATGAACGTCTATTTGATCACTACGGACAATGAGCTGATCACGCCCGAGCTCACCGGCTCCATCCTCGAGGGTGTGACTCGGGATTCGATCTTGACACTAGCCGCCGATTTCGGGCTCACCCCGGTGGAGCGCCGGATCGCAATCACCGAGTTGCTCGATGGCGTGAAATCAGGCGAGATAACCGAACTGTTCGCGTGCGGCACTGCAGCAGTGGTGACGCCAATCGGCACCTTGAAGAACCAGGACGGCAGCCATCAGGTCGGCTCGGGAGAAAGCGGTGAGACGACACTCGCACTCCGCCAGCAGCTGCTGGACATCCAGTACGGCAGGGCTGAGGACAAGTACGGCTGGCTCCGCCGCATCCTGTAGCTACCTCCGACTTGTCAGAACCCAGTTGAGCTGTGACTCAACAGGGTTCTGACAAGTCGGCGTACCGATTGGCAATTTTGGGAGATCTGGGGAACACTGTGGTCATGCAGTTTCTGGCGGTGATTATTTGTTAGCGCGCTGAGCACCGTCCAGCGCGCGCAACCTCCTGTCCATATACGGGAGGTTTTTTCATGCCAGGACATAGCAGGACACCCAACTAACGACCGAGGATTTTCAATGTCTTCCCAGCCGAGGCCCAGGCCGGCCGAGTTCCACGTCTTCGACACCACGCTGCGCGACGGTTCGCAGCAAGAGGGTCTCAACCTGTCTGTGCCGGACAAACTCACCATTGCGGCCTTGCTCGACGAACTTGGCGTCAACTTCATCGAGGGCGGCTGGCCGGGTGCGAATCCGAACGACACGACATTCTTCGCCGCGATGGCCAACGGAGCGGTGAAGTTGCAAAACGCCGAGCTGGTCGCGTTCGGCTTCACCCGCCGGGTCGGCATGAAGGCGGCCGACGACCCAATGACGGCGGCCGTACGGGATTCTCGTGCGCCGATCGCGTGCATCGTGGCCAAGAGCCACGACCGGCATGTCGAGCAAGCGCTGCGCACCACACTGGCCGAGAACTTGGCCATGATCACCGACACGGTGAGCCATCTGCGCGCCGAGGGCCAGCGAGTCTTCGTCGATTGTGAGCACTTCTTCGATGGATACCGCGAGAACCCGGCGTACGCGCTGGAAGTCATACGCGCCGCAGGGGAGGCGGGCGCCGAGGTCGTGGTGCTGTGTGACACCAACGGCGGCATGCTGCCACCGTGGATCGGGGAGATCGTTACAGTCGCGAACCAGGTCGGCGTTCCGCTAGGCATCCACACCCACAACGATTCCGGATGTGCTGTCGCCAACGCCCTGGCCGCAGTAGACGCCGGCGTCATGCACGTCCAAGGCACAATCAACGGTTACGGCGAGCGCACCGGCAATGCCGAACTGCTCTCCGTTGTCGCCAATCTCGAACTTAAGTACGGCTGGCCGCTGCTTCCGGCCGGCTCGCTGCGGGAGGCAACCCGTCTCGCGCATGCAATCGCAGAGGTGACGAACGTCCCACCGAGCGCTCGTCAACCTTATGTTGGTTTGTCGTCCTTTGCCCACAAAGCAGGGCTGCATGCCAGCGCGATCAAAGTGGATCCCAACCTCTACCAGCACATCGACCCTGCCCTGGTCGGGAATGACATGCGAATGCTTGTCTCCGACATGGCGGGTCGGGCGAACATCCAGATCAAGGGGGAGGAGCTGGGATTCGACCTATCCGACCGCGAGCTCGCGGCTCGGATCACCGACCGGGTGAAGGATGCTGAAGCAGCCGGGTACACCTACGAGGCGGCGGATGCCAGCTTCGAGCTGTTGTTGCGGCGGGAGCTCGGGCAGCTGCCTGAGTACTTCCAGGTGCATTCCTGGCGCGTCTTCACCCAGTCGACACATGGCCAAGAAACCGACACCGAGTGCACCGTACGGCTGACCGCCAAGGGGCAAAGCCAGCGCGTGGTAGGCGAGGGCAATGGCCCGGTCAATGCTCTTGATCACGCCGTACGCAACGCGCTGCTTCCGGCGTACCCAGCAGTCGCGAAGTTCGAGCTAATCGACTACAAGGTACGGATCCTCGATCAGGGCCACGGCACCGATGCGACCGTGCGGGTGCTCATTGAGACCACTGATGGCCTCAGCGCTTGGACGACTGTTGGCGTTGGCCAGAACATCATCGAAGCCTCCTGGGAGGCACTGTGTGAGGCGTATGTTTACGGTCTCATTCATACCGACGACGAACCCGGCTTGTCGGCGTCAGAGCTCGCGATCGTCCGCTGAGGGCCTGACAAATCGAAGCTAGCTGATGCGGTCGAGGATGAGCGATTGTCGCTCTGGAGTCGCCTCACCGATGGCGTACGAGCCGAGAAGTGACTCCCGTGCCCGACCGAAGCGTTCCGGCGTATCGGTGTGCAAGGTGATCAACGGCTGACCCGCGCGTACGCGTGCCCCCGGCTTGGCGTGCATCACCACTCCGGCTCCCGGTTGCACAGAATGCTCCTTGCGAGCGCGACCGGCTCCCAGCCGCCAAGCTGCCTCGCCCACCGCAAAAGCATCCAGGGACTGCAGTACACCGTCCCGCTCGGCGGTGATCACGTCGGTTTCACGGGCGGTCGGCAGTTCGGCATCAGGATCGCCGCCTTGCGCGGTGATCATGGAACGCCAGACATCCATGGCTGCACCAGAGGCCAGCAGATCTGCTGGATCATGATCATTCCGTCCCACCGCAGTGATCATTTCTCGGGCCAAGGTGACGGTGAGCGCAACCACGTCCGGCGGGCCGCCACCGGCTAGCACCTCGATCGATTCGGCCACCTCCAAGGCGTTTCCTGCGGTGAGGCCTAACGGAACCGACATGTCCGTCAGCAAGGCGACGGTGGTTACGCCTTCCGCAACACCCACATCGACCATCGTCTGCGCCAGCTCACGCGCAGCATCGAGCGTCTTCATGAATGCGCCCGACCCAACCTTGACGTCCAGCACTAGAGCGTCGCAGCTGGTGGCAAGTTTTTTGCTCATGATCGACGAAGCAATCAACGGAACTGACTCGACAGTGCCTGTCACGTCTCGGAGTGCATACAACTTCTTGTCGGCGGGAACCAGGCCGGGCCCAGCTGCGCAGACGATCGCCCCAACATCGTTCAGTTGACGCCGCATCTCCTGATAGGTCAAAGATGCCCGCCAGCCGGGAATCGATTCAAGTTTGTCGAGCGTGCCGCCAGTGTGACCGAGCCCCCGGCCGGACACCTGCGGCACCGCCACTCCGCAGGCGGCAACCAACGGCGCGAGCGGCAGCGTGATCTTGTCTCCTACCCCGCCCGTCGAGTGCTTGTCGACCTTCGGCTTCCCCACGTCAGGAAAGTCCACCCGCTCACCGGAGTTGATCATGGCTAGCGTCCAGCAGTTCAATTCACGTTTGCTCAGGCCGCGAAACCACACCGCCATGGCCAGCGCTGACATCTGCTCGTCAGCGATCTCGTCTGCCGTGTACGCGGCGATCAGCCAGTCGATCTGATCATCGCTCAGCTCACCGCCGTCGCGCTTGGTTCGGATCAGATCGACCGCGTGGAATGCCGCGGCGTCGGCCGAAGTGTCCGGGGGACTCATGGACGCAGTATGCCGTGCTTGATCGCTCCGCTCGCTGGCGCTCGCTGTGTCTAATGCTCGCTTCGCTCGCGTGGCGCGGATCGCGCTTCATTGCTGGCAAGTTTCTCAGAATCGTCCCCGAGCGGAAGCTGCGTGGACGATTTCACGCTCAGAGTGCTTGGCAGTTGCTGCGCTAGGGGGCGATTCTGAGAATTTCGGTCTTGCGATGTTCGCAAGACCGCCCGCTCGCACGGCCGATTGGTTTGCTCCGCTCGCTGGCCTGAGCGCGGCAAATGCATGATCTGGAGATCGCTAGGCTAGCCCGGTGCGCATTGCCCGTTTCGCCGCTGGCGGAGACCCGCAGTATGGCGTCGTCGAACTTGCGGAGGACGGTGGACGCTATCCCGACACCGTGTCAGTGCTGACCGGCGATCCGATGGCGATGTCGGTGAAGCTGACTGGAGAGCGCAAAGCGCTGGACGCTGTCCGCTTGTTGGCACCGGTGATTCCGCGGAGCAAGATCGTCGCTGCTGGTCGAAACTATGCCGCGCATGCGGCCGAGAGAGGCGAAGAAGTACCGCAGACTCCGCTTACCTTCTTCAAGCCGAACACGTCGGTGATCGGGCCGGGCGAGCCCATCATCTACCCGGAGGCCAGCCAAGAGGTGAGCTATGAGGGGGAGCTCGCCGTGGTCATCGGTCGCATCTGCAGGGATGTGCCGGTTGGCCGTGCGCGCGATGTGATCTTCGGCTACACGGTCGGCAACGATGTCACGGCTCGTGATTTGCAGCGGACCGATGGGCAGTGGGCGCGTGCCAAGGGCTACGACACGTTTTGTCCATTGGGCCCGTGGATTACCACCCATCAACATCTCGACGAAGTGGCGGCCCTCGCCATTCGCACCACGCTGGACGGCGAGCAGCGGCAGGACGGCAATACCAAGGACATGATCTTCACCGTCCCCGAGCTGGTGGCCTACATCTCCTCCTACACCACGCTGCTGCCCGGCGATGTGATCTTGACCGGCACACCTTCTGGCGTCGGGCCGATGCTGCCGGGACAAGTGGTCAGTGTGGACATCGAAGGCATTGGCACCCTCACCAATCCGGTGGCAGGCGCGGCGTCGGATGGACTAACGAGCGAGGCGGAGCAGTGACGGATTCGGCTGTGCTCGACGGCTTGGCGCCAGAGCAGGTGCGCGTACGGTTTCCCCCGTCCCCGACCGGCAACCTGCACGTCGGCAACGTACGCAGTGCGTTGTTCAACTGGGTATTCGCCAGACATTACGGCGGGACGTTCGTGCTGCGGGTGGAAGATACCGACGCTGGTCGAAATCTCCAGGAGTCCTATCAGGGCCTCTACGACTCGCTCGGCTGGCTTGGCCTGAGCTGGGACGAGGGACCGCTGGTCGGCGGCCCGTACGGCCCCTATATCCAGACCGAACGCGGCGAAATCTATCGGGACGTGGTCGGCAAGCTGCTAGCGGCCAAGCTGGCGTACCGGTGCTTCTGTACTCGGGAAGAGATCGAGGCGCGGGAGGCGACCCGGCCCGTGGGCTCGCCATCGGGCTACGACGGATTCTGCCGCAATCTCAGTGATCAGCGCATCGCGGAATTGGAGGCAATGTCGGTTCCATCGGTGGTGCGGATGCGGGTTCCAGACGCAGATATCGCCTTCGACGACCTGGTCCGCGGGCCGGTGCGCTTTGCGGCAGCGCACGTGCCCGACTACGTCATCGTGCGCAGCAACGGTGATCCGCTCTACACCCTGGTCAACCCGCTGGACGACTCGTTGATGAAGATCACCCACGTACTTCGAGGCGAGGACCTGCTGCCGTCGACACCACGCCAGATCGTGCTCTACGACGCGCTCGCCCAGATCGGCGTCGGCAGCGGACGGACTCCCGCTTTCGGTCATTTGCCAACGGTTTTGGGCGAGGGCAACAGGCGCCTATCCAAGAGAGACAAGGGGTCCGGGCTCGCCGAATATCAGCAAAAGGGGTATTTGCCCGAAGCGCTGCTGAACTACCTGGCCCTGCTCGGTTGGGCCATCGCCGAGGATCGCGACGTTTTCGCCATTGCCGAGATGGTTGAGGCCTTTGATATCCGGCGAGTCAACGCCAATCCGGCACGCTTCGACGCCCGGAAGTGCGAAGCCATCAACGCCGCACACATCCGGCTGTTGCCGCTCGATGACCTCACCGAGAACCTCTTACCGTTCTTCGCGGCCGCCGGACTGATCGGCGAGCCTGCGCAACCTGAGGAGCGGGAACTCCTTGCGGCGGCTACCCCCTTGATCCAGGAGCGGATCAACACCCTCTCCGAAGCGGTGGGAATGCTGGCTTTCCTGTTCCTACCCGACGACAAGATCACGATTGCGCCCGATGCCGGTCTATCGGCAGACTCGGTGCCGACGCTGAGAGCCGCGTACGACGCGCTAGCCGCAGTGCCTGAATTTGATCATGGCATCATCGAAGCGGCCTTGCGTACGGCGCTGGTCGAGGATCTGGGCCTGAAGCCGCGGCTCGCGTTCGGGCCGGTGCGAGCGGCGATAACGGGTAGTCGAATCTCGCCCCCGCTGTTCGAGTCCATCGAGCTGCTTGGGCGTGAGTCCACTCTCGAACGGATTGCTGCAGCCCTCGCCGAATTGGGGGAGCCGGAAGTTGCGGGATCGGGTGGTGCCGTTCGCCGCGATACGCGTGCAGCAAGACCAGAACGCTGACAACGTGACCAAGCAGAAGAAGCCCATCTCAGTTCGTACCAGTTCCAAGATGCGCAGTAGGTCCGGCAATCCGGCAGTGCGCGCGGGTGAGGTCGGGCCGGCGGCGCGTCGGAAGCCCGAGCCGACCCAGAGCCGCAAGCAGTCGAAGCCGTCGACGCAGGCGCCTGCGGCGCCCCCGCCTCTTGTCATGGAAAGCGGCGTGCTACCCCCAGACGGCGCTACCTATCCGCAGATTCTGCGCGGTGAATCGTATGTATGGTGGCTTTCGCTGCTGGGCGTTGTCGTAGGCCTGGCGCTCTTCTGGTTGATCGGCGCAGTGGTAAGCCAGGCTCTGATCACCCTGTTTTGGGCGACCACGGCTGGCAATCAGCCGTACCGGGAATACTTTGCGAAGGCCCTCGCGTTTGAGCTGCCGCTCGGCATGGTGTCGGTGAACCTGGGCCTGGCCGCGCTGATCCCAGTCGCCTGGGGTCTGATGGCAGTAATTCATCAAATGAAACCCAGGTGGCTCTCCTCGGTGCAGCCGCGGATGCGCTGGCGTTACTTCTTCGGGTCACTGGTGATCGCTCTGGTGGTGCTGAACGGGGTGATGCTGCTCTCCACGATCGTTAAGCCTTTGTCGATCAATCCTCAGTCCGGTTTCTGGGCATTCCTTGTGGTGATCGTGCTCACGTCGCCACTTCAGGCAGCAGCCGAGGAGATCTTTTTCCGTGGATACCTGCTGCAGGCGTTCGGCAGCTTGGTGTCACAGGCGTGGTTTGGCGTGGTCGTCTCATCGGTGATATTCGCGGTTCTGCACGGCACACAGAACTTGCCGCTGTTCGCCGATCGGCTCATCTTCGGGCTGCTGGCCGGCCTTCTCGTGTGGCGTACGGGTGGTCTGGAAGCCGCCATCGCGGCGCATGTGATCAACAATGTGTTCGCCTACCTTTACGCCGGGCTGACCACGTCGGTGGCCACCATCAGGGCGGTGAAGGGACTCGGCTGGGTGGACGCGGCATTCGATGTCGGCGGCTTCGCGATCTTTGCCGTGCTGGCGTACCTGCTGTCGCGACTGATGAGGCTGCGGACCCGCGTGTCACTCAGCGAAGTGGAGAGTGGGGCCTGAGGTTCGCCCGCGTCGAGCGGTTTGGGACTCAAACGCGGCTTACAGTAAAGTTTGTCCTTGTGCCAGGGCCGGTGCGACCAGCCCTGCGGCAAGCCCAGTGGGGTATAGGGTAATTGGCAGCCCGACTGATTCTGGTTCAGTTAGTCTAGGTTCGAGTCCTAGTACCCCAGCGAGGCAGAAGCTTTCTGATTCGCCGTACGACAAGGGGAGTTGGTAAGCTTCCGCGGTCTCATCACGATGTTGATCTTCAGCTAGGGCCCCGTTGTGTAGCGGCCTAGCACGCCGCCCTCTCAAGGCGGTAGCGCGGGTTCGAATCCCGTCGGGGCTACCAGGTAAATTAGCTAGTCAGTGGCTATTTCGCGTCACATCTCAATTCGATCACCTCACCCGTGGTACACAGTGGTACACACCAGAAAGCGCTGAGGCCCTCGCCGAGTCCATGGCATCGGCCACAACATCGAGTCGGTCGCCAAAGAGGTGGCCGTACGGGTCGAGCGTCATGGTCCCGCTCTTGTGGCCGAGCATCTGCTGAACGACCTTCACATCCGCGCCGGCGATGGGCAAGCTCGCGGCCGTGTGGCGCAGTTCGTGCGGGTGAAAGCCGCGAATCTTCAACGCTTCGGCTGTTCGTGTCAGTGCGGCGCGCTGGAATGTCTGAGACCGCATGACGGCCCCACGCTCGCCAGTGAAGAGCAGTTCATCAGGCGATCTGCCGGCTACGTGCACAGCTAGCTCGCCGACCAGGAAGCGGGTGAGCGGCACCTCGCGCCTCTCGTGACCTTTCGTCGGCCCGAACGTCATGACGCCCTTCACCGGGTGACCGATTCTGAGACCAGCACCCGTCGTCGCAGGAAGTCAACACGCCCCACGCGTAGGGCAGCCATCTGACCCCACCGCAAGCCGGTGTAGGCGCGGAGCAGATGCGGACCCTGTTCGGCGCCGGCATGCATCCCCTCACCACCGACACCCACTAAAGGCCAACCGGGTCAATCCTGCGGTCAGGCAAGCCTACGGATACCAGCCAAGCGACGCCGGCGCCTTGAGGCTGCCTCGGGCGTCACAGCGATTCCGGCGAGTCCTTTGAGTCGACCACTCGACGCATCCGCGCCGTGAAGTCCTCGCTGGTGAATGGTGGCGGTACGGAGGATTCGTCGTTGTCATTGCTGCCTCCTTACGGTGCCCAGCCTTACGGTGCCCAGCCTTGGAGACGACGGGAGCATCCGCCTCACCTGGTTCGGGTGATAAGCCTGTGCCGCATCGCCGGGCGCCGAATATCCCCCACCAAGGGTGATGCCGACGCCGCTTCGGAGGTGCTTCACTCAGCGAATGTGTAGATGGATGGCCTACTCCGGAGACCCGATACTCGCCGAAGAGCTGCTCTTCAAACCTCAGCACTCGATCATCGACCAGAGCCTCCATTCCCGCATGGGCGCCACCACGACGAACGGCGACGGCTTCGGCATTGGCTGGTATGGCGAGGGCATGGAACCGGCAGTGTTCAAGAGCATCGAACCGGCGTGGAACGACTGGAACCTGCGGGAGGTTGCAGGCCAGATCCGCACGCCGCTGCTTTTCGCCCATATTCGGGCGTCGACGGGTACGCCGGTACAGCGGTCCAACTGCCATCCATTTCGTCATGGTCGCTGGCTATGGATGCATAACGGCGCACTTCGTGACTTCCACAACATCAAGCGAGACCTGTTGATGGCGGTGGATCCGTCACTGTATCCAGACATCGAAGGCTCGACCGACTCCGAGACCTTGTTCTTCTTGGCGCTGACCTTCGGTCTGACTGAAGATCCGTTCGACGCTGTCGCGCGCGCCATTGGTCTGGTCGAGAAGGTTGGCCATGATCACGGAGTCGAGTACCCCTTCCAGGGAACCGTGGCTACCAGCGACGGTGAGTCCATTTGGGCTTTCCGGTACTCCAGCGAGGGCAAGAGCCGGTCGCTGTACTTTTCCACCAGCGTTGCGACACTGCGTCAGCTGCACCCTGAGGTTGAAATCCTGCACAGCTTGGGCGAGGAGACTCGGTTGGTGGTTTCGGAACCGCTCGGTGATCTCCCTGGAGCCTGGAACGAGGTGCCCGAGTCCTCGGCCGGCGTGGTTCGTCCGGGCACCGATGAGATGCGCCCTTTCCATCCCATCGCGCCGTGAGACCAACGCGTCACTTTCCCGGAACCTCGATCGAGCGGCACGTCGTGTCTGGCCTCCGTGGTAACACCAAGACGTCGGAATAGCGGTTCGAAGGCCGGTCGGCCCGAGCAGCGGGGTGGGGCGAGTTGACCGTGCGCCGTCATCGGCAGTTGTTGACGGCGGCCGCCATCCGCTCGTTCGCATCGGTGGCTGTCTTGGCGACGGCCTACTTCTTGCTTCCGCTCACTCGCTTGGCAGAGGGCAGGTTGATCGCCGAGTTCGCAGCGGGGTCTTGCTGATGAGCACCATTCAAGCCCCCAGTCGGCGGCCATACGTCATTATGCTCGAGGCCTTGTGGCAGGTAGGTCTGACTGCTCGCTAAAGCGCCGAAACGATCTTTTGGAGCTTGTTCTGGAGTTCAGCGGCGGCCCTCGCGTTTTCTTCGAGCTGGCGGCGGACGATTTCGAGCTGGGCGCGTGGATCATCGTCGTCGCTCGGACTTGCCGCTGATCGCGGCGAAAGGAAGGTATTTGCTAGGTAGCCGGTGAATGTCCCAATGAGCGCGATGCCGATGAGCATTGTGATCGACCCGACCACTTGGCCGGGATAGGTCACAGGATAGTAATCGCCGTATCCGACGGTGGTGATCGTGACTATCCCCCACCAGAGTGCCTCAGGTCCCGTGAGAATGTTCGCGCCCGGCGCCTTGTGCTCGACCCCGAGCACGAGCATGCAGCCGAATTCCATAGTCACGATAGCGAAGAAGGCGGCGAGGGCCAGGCCGCCCTCAGCGGGGTTGGCCACGATCTCTCGAAGGACCTTCCGTAGCCCATACCGGCGAAGCAGACGACCTACCCTGAGCACGCGAAAGAGTCGGAAGATCCGCAGTGTCGGAAGGCTACCGATGAGGTCGAGCCAGCCGCCGCCCCTGAAGAAATACCGCGACTTGGCGGGCGCGGAAACCAATCGAACAGTGAAGTCGCTCAGGAAAATGACGGTGAGCGCTGCGTCGACGATAAAGATCAGTTGCTTCACCTGACCACTGATCGGTAGGACCAGCAACACGAGGTTGAGGATTGACAGCACCGACAAGGCGCCAATGAAGAGCTCGTAGCTGCTGATGCCCTCGGTTCTTTTGTTTTTCATGAGTGCGCTCCCGGATGTTGAACACGAGTTCGAGCGCGGCTTTCACGCTTCGACCGATCAGCGCACGATCCTAGGGGTCACACCCGAGGCAAGATGATCACGTAAACCAAGGTGAAGATGAGCAAGCCGAATGCGAGCGCATTCGCAGCGATCCGGACCGGGCGTTGTTTGAAGCGTTGACCGGCTGCAACGAGGAACAGGACAAGGGCGAACAACACCGTCAAACGCACATATCTCTCGGCGGTCTCGCCCGCTTTCGTCCCGTCCTCGAACTTTACTTCTGCGTCGGAGTTCAGTTGCTCGGCCTTTACCAACTCTGGATTCTCATACGTGGGCATGTATGCCGGTCCCGGCGGTGCGGACGGGTTGTTGAACGGGTTGGTCTTCAGCCACTCATCGAAGGCTTCTCGGTAGTCGGGGGTGAATCGGGCGACGAAAACCGCTTCCAGCTCGGTGTTACCGGCGGCCCGGGCCTGCAGCCAGCCTGTGAACATTGCCGAGTCCGCAACCAGCTGCTGGCCGCCGCGGGTGGAAGCCTCACTGGCCATGAAACGCTGCGTCGTTGACTGCCCGTACAAAAGTGACTGGCGGCCATCCCACCGCGATGCCTCGAAGCCGCTCCACGCGGTCGCTATAGCGGCTATGGCGAGGATGAGGACCTCGATGACCTCGGCAATCTCCTGCCAGCGGTGCTTGCGTTGCTCAGACTCCTCTTGCTCGCTCAGCTTGTGAGCGACCTCGATATTCAAACCCTCCGGCACGTCCGAGCCTCCTGGGTCTTCAGTGGTTGAGAACAGCCGCAATCAAGTTATTGCTGCGAGCGAGTCGCTCGAGTCGCAGTTGTACGAAACCACTGTTGAGGTCTTAACGAGTTCAGGTCAAGGGCCTCGATTCGCGGCCACTGACCTTGCTCAGTTAGCCGAGGTCTGTGCGTCCCGTTGCGGCCTTGCGGATCAGGTGATCTGCGCTCAAATATCACACCTCGTTCCGCAGCATGTCATGATCAACGGAGATCGTATTGCGAGCGGATTAGCGTGGCCGCCCGGAGATCGGCCGCCTCGACTATCCCTAGGTGTGTCTGATGCCACGACGTCCCGGAGCAATCAGAGCCACGCTGGCGGTCTGCGTAAGGACATGCCAACCTGGGAGCAGCGATAGGGAGGAGTGCGATCATGAAGGAGAAGCTCTCTGGCGGCAAGCGAACCGCGGAGGGTATGAGCTCGCCCGAGAAGCCGAGCGCGGTGCGCGTCGCTGCCATTGGCAAAACGGGTGGCGCTCCCGCACGTAAGGTTGCGCACTTGACTCCCGAGGAGCGTGCTGCTCGAGGGAAGGCGGCACGCAACGAGGTTCCGCGCTCTAGCCATGGCACCTGGGAGCCGGCCACCAAACGACCTGACCCGGTCGGGTTGCTCGAGGAGCAAGCCGCAAGCCGGGTTCCGGAGTTGGTGCCCATCCGTTACGGCCGGATGCTGGTGTCTCCGTTCACGTTTTACCGGGGAGCCGCGCTGATCATGGCCGCTGACCTGGCCGCCACCCCCAACTCCGGCCTGCGCGTCCAGGTCTGCGGTGACGCGCACCTGTCGAACTTCGGGGTGTTCGCCTCCCCAGAGCGGCAATTGATGTTCGACATCAACGACTTCGACGAAACCCTGCCCGGCCCATGGGAGTGGGACTTGAAGCGGCTGGCCGCGAGCTTTGAGATCGCCGGCCGCGACCGCGGGTTCAACCCTAAGACCCGGCGCGGGATCGTTCTGGCCGCGGCTGCGGAATACCGGGCCCGGATGAAGCAGCTCGCCGCGATGCGCAACCTGGATGTCTGGTACGCACACGTCGAGGTCGAGGACCTATTCCAACAGCTGCAGACCGTTGCCACACGCAAGGAACAGGCCAAGGCTCGGGCGAACATCGCCAAGGCCCGAACCCGAGACAGCATGCAGGCGTTCGCCAAGCTCACCAACGAGGTCGACGGCGAACGCAGAATCATCGCCGACCATCCCCTCATCGTCCCAATCGAGGACCTGCTACCACCGGGGACAGAACGCGACGAAACCGAGAGGGAGCTCCGCGGCATCATCAGGTCCTACCGGAGCACGCTGGAGACCGACCGGCGGCACCTACTGGAGGAATTCGACTACGTCCACACGGCCCGAAAGGTCGTCGGCGTCGGCAGCGTCGGCACCCGCGCCTGGATTCTGCTCCTGCTTGGACGGGACCGCCAGGACCCGCTCTTCCTGCAGGCGAAGGAAGCCCAAGAATCAGTGCTAGAACGGTTCGTTGGCAAGAGCCGCTACGCCAATCATGGCCAACGCGTGGTCGCAGGTCAGCGCCTGATGCAGGCCGCCAGCGACATCTTCCTCGGCTGGCAACGGGCGACTGGCATCGACGGGCAGGCACGCGACTTTTACGTGCGGCAACTACGCGACTGGAAGGGATCAGCGGATGTCGACACCATGGCCGCCTCGGTCATGACCATCTACGCGCAGATGTGTGCGGCTACCCTCGCCCGCGCCCACTCCCGCTCGGGTGACCGGATCGCCATCGCCTCCTACCTGGGCAACAGCGATGCCTTCGATCGGGCCATCGCCGACTTCTCCAGTGCCTACGCCGACCAGAATGAGCGCGACTACCAGGCGCTGGTCCACGCGGTGGACTCCGGTCGGCTCGTTGCACAGACTGGCTTTTGACGAGGGCGTGGACCGGCAGCGCCGCGAGTCTCGCCTCATCTCCAGACGTTCCCTGCGAGGTCGTAGACACAACTATCAAGTCCGGGCGCACAACCTGTGCTCCCCGGATTTGGCAGGTCCATTCCGTCGGATGGTCTGGTGATCTTTGCTGCGTGCGGAGTCCAGAGTTTCGCCTGATGCTCTAGATTCGCAGGGACGCTTAATCCCCCAAGGGTGATGTGTCCCGCGCCCAACTTCAATAGCGTGGAGTTGTTGAGCGTGGGGTCGTATAGAGCGTGAAACGACGCTCGTCCATGGCACAAGGGGTGGACAGCGTGGCCGAGAACAAAAAGGGTTTGAGCCCTGACGGGCCCGCATCCGTTGGACGGTCCACACCGGCCAACGGGCGCGAGCGTATAGCCGTCCGCCGCATACCACTGTATGCCGGGCAATCGGCATGACACCGAGGCCGGTTAGTCTCAACAAAGCGGTCGCGCTGCTATTCATCACTGGCTCTGCATTGTTCGCGTTGGGATCGGTGCCCGCGTACCTGAACGCAGTCGGAGAGACTGCCGATAGCGTCACGTATTTCGTTGGCTCGATCTTTTTCACGTCGGCTTCGTTTGCCCAGCTCCTACAGCCAGACTCCCGCGATGAGCGAGGTTGACGCCGAGTCGCAGCACACACGCGGACGCCGGTTCGATTCAAGGCTTGGCTGCCTCATGACCGCAACTGGCTTGCAGCGGCTGCGTTTGTATACACCATGGCGCAAGCCATCGTCGCCGCAGACAAACCGGTTCACGTCTATCAACGCGGAGATCACTACCCATCCGGAGTCGGCGCATAGACCGACTTCCGACGTAAGGTAACCGACTTCGCACCTGATGCCGAGGTGACGTTTCGGCGGCTCGCGCTAACCCCGGGCCAGATCGCGTTCTAGACGCCATTGATCCAACGTTGCGTAACGATCCAGCCACATCGCCACGACAGCCTGCAGATTGGGCGATCATCACTCAGCGTCATTGGTCTGAAGGAGCCCCAATGTCCGAACCGCCCTATGCCCCGTCGGAACCGCCGTACCTGCCGCCACCTTGGGCAGCACCGCCGCCATCAACCAAGAAGCGCAAGACCTGGCTGATCGTCGTGGTTACAGCCACCATCGGTCTGCTGCTGCTCATCGGTGGCTGGCTGGCCATCACGGGCAGTGCCATCAACGCCGCCGACGAGGCTTTGAGCGAGACTTCGGCTTCCCTGGAGTCGGAGAGTAGCTCGCCCAGCCCTGAACCCACTACAGAGTCGAGCGACGAGCCCTATGCCGACGAGGCGGGGCGAGTCAAGATCGGCCAGACTTTCACCTACGAGGACGGGCTCAAGGTCTCGGTCGTTTCGGCTAAGAAGGGCACTGCTGGTCAGGACCCGGTCGAGGGCAGCCCCGGCGACCCCACAGCCATCATCACTGTCAAGATCACCAACGGCACCGCGACGAAGTTCGGAGCCGGTGATGCGTGGGTAGATGTCGAGTACGGCGACCCCAGGGAACCGGCAGCCGACCTGTACGACTCCAACGGCTTCGTGGGCACAATCTCAAGCGGCCGCTCCAAGATGGCCAAATACGAGTTCCTGGTCGAGGACAAGAAAGGCCTGAACGACCTGCAGATCGAGGTCACTCCGTCCTGGGATTACGATCTGGTGATCTTCGAGGGTGCCGCCAAGTGACGACGCTGTAAATCTTGCAGTCGACAGCGGTTCAGTTGCTCATGGCGTCGGTCTCTTCCTTCAAAATCGTAGGCAAGCTAGTGATCTTCGTCGCGCAAGCGGCTCACAGCCATGAGTTATCTGGGATGAGGTCACGCAAGGGCGAGCGGTGACCACGGCGTTTATCTCCTGCCGGGCTACTGCTGAATGATCGATTCGGCTGGCTGAGCCGTCGTGATTGCGTCTGCGTGCCGATGCACGATCCTCCAAACGCCGTCTTCGGGGCGCATGATGAGCTCATCCACTGGCACCGACCGGCGCGCCTCACTCGGCACTGCCATTCAACAAGCGGCGATTGCTCGGACGACGAGGCCAGATCATTTCGGGTCCACAGCGACCCAAGGTCCATGCTCCGGCCTGCTCCGTCTCGCTGCATCATCATCGAAGATCCACACTCAAGCCTGCCCGTGACGCTCGACACCCCAACACGGGCCTTGGCGAACTAGCTCAACCAGAGAGGATTAGCATGACCCGCCAGATCTCCCTCCTGATCGTAGGCGCCGGCGACCGCGGTCAGTTGTATGCCGACCTTGCCGCCCGCGATCCTCGTGTTCGCGTCGCCGCCGTAGCTGACCCCGATGAAGGCCGCCGGACCGCCCTCGCAGAGCGGCACGCCGTGCCATCAACGCGCCGGTATTCGGATTGGCGAGACGTCATCGAACAGCCCCGGATCGCCGACGCCGCGGTGATCGCGACCCTGGACCGGCTGCACCATGAACCGGCTCTGGCGCTGGCCGAACGGGGCTACCACATGCTGCTTGAGAAGCCTATGGCGGTGACGCCCGACCTGTGCCGCTCAATCGTCGAAGCGGCGCGGGCGGCTCGGGTCACACTCGCCGTTTGCCACGTCCTTCGCTATACCCCATACACCCGGGTGCTGCGGCGACTCCTCGACTCGGGCGTCATCGGTCAGATCGTCGCAGTGCAGCATCTCGAGCCGGTCGGCTGGTGGCATCAAGCGCACTCCTTCGTACGCGGCAACTGGCGGCGCACCGACGAGTCGACGTTCATGTTGATGGCCAAGAGTGTGCATGACATTGACTGGCTCAACCATTTGGTTGGCCGGCCGGCGCGTCGCGTGTCCTCGTTCGGTGGCCTCCACCACTTTCGTCCCGAGCAACGCCCCTCCGGTGCCGGTGAGCGCTGCATCGACTGCGCGATCGAGCCTGATTGTCCATACTCAGCGAAGAGGATCTATCTGGGCTGCTTGAGTAACCCCACTTCCGAGCGGTGGCCGTTGCAGACTGTCACCTCCGTCCGCACAGAAGAAGGTGTGCTGGATGCGCTGCGGACAGGTCCGTATGGTCGCTGCGTATACCGCTGCGACAACGATGTGGTTGACCACCAGGTGGTCAACCTCGAGTACGAGGGCGGCACGACCGCGTCGTTCACGATGACAGCCTTCACCGACTTCACCTTTCGTCAGACCAAGATCTTTGGCACGCACGGATGCCTCGAGGGCAACGGCCGCGAGGTGGAGGTGCTGAACTTCCGCACCGGGAAACGTGAGCGGCACCTCATCGATGGCTCCAACGAGCATGACCCGCACGCCGGCGGCGACGCCGGCCTCGTTCGGGCCTTTATTGAGGCCGTCGTTTCCGGCCGGCCCGAGGACCATCTCACAGCCCCCGAAGAGAGCCTGGCCTCACACCTAGTGACCTGGGCTGCCGAACAAGCGCGGCTCACCTCCACCGTTGTCCACCTCAGCTGACCATCCCAAATGCAAGTCGTCACCGCACAGACAGCTATCCCAGGTCACTGGCCGGTCGTCTCGCAAGCGGACCCGCATGCGGCCGACGGCCGCCGGAGTGCCCGGACTAGATCTGGGGTTTCAGATGGGTGATCGGCTGACCACGTTCGAGCGAACTGCTAACGCCGAGGGATGACTGTCGCTCTGGTGCACGGCTGGCACTGAGCACCGGTGATGCTCTTGTCGCGGTGTACAGTCGCGTTAGGAAGTTTGGCGGATCTGTTGTCTAGGCTCGTATCGTGCGCGCTGCCGCTTCCTCGGGAGTCAGCCTCGCCGAACTGGTTGCCACGATCTCGCTCGGCACTGACCTTGGCCTTGGGCAGTCGATGGAGCATATCTTGCGGCAGACTCTCGTCTCGCTGCGGATGGCCGAGCTCCTCGCCTTCGATGAGGCTGAGCGCGAAGTCGCCTACTTCTCCGGGTTGTTGGCGTGGGTGGGCTGCCACACGGATGCATATGAGCAGGCAAAGTGGTTCGGAGATGACATCGCGCTGAAGCGGGACGGCTACCACTACGACATGGGACGACCCGTCGATCTCCTCACCTTCGCGTGGCACAGCATAGGACGAGGGCGCCCACCACTGGAGAGACTCAAGATCTGGTTGGAGCTCCCGCTGGCGATACGCCGAAACGCGATGGTGGATCTTCGCAACCATTGGCTGGCCGCAGACGAGCTGGCCAGCCGCCTCGGTCTTGGCGAACCGGTGCGGCAAAGTCTCAAGGAAAGCTTCGAGCGTTGGGATGGCAGGGGGTTCGGCGGTTCGAAGGGTGAGGAGATCAGGCTAACCTCTCGCGTGGTCTGCCTCGCCGATGTGGTCACGGCCTATTACGAACAGGGTGGGGAAAGCGCTGCCGTCCAGGTAGCGCGGCAGCGATCAGGCACGCAGTTCGATCCTGCGCTCGTCGAACTCTTCTGCGCCCACGCGGCCGACGTGCTCTCAGGTCTTGACGGGCCGAGCCAGTGGGCGCAGGTTATCGATGCGGAGCCGACGCTTGCCCGAACGCTGACCGATCCCGAGTTCGACGCAGCGCTCGAGGCGATAGCGGACTTTATCGACCTCAAGTCGCCGTACACACTCGGCCACTCCCGGTCGGTAGCCGATCTGTCCGGTGCAGCCGCCCGCGCGTTGGGTTTGCCCGATGAGGACTGTGTAGCGGTTCGACGAGCGGGCCTAGTGCACGACCTCGGGCGGCTTGGTGTGCCCAACTCGATATGGGACAAGCAGGGACCGCTGACGAGGTCGGAGATGGAACGGGTACGCCTGCATCCGTATTTGTCCGAGCGGATGTTGTCCTCGGCGCACGCCCTCGCCCCGCTTGCCGCGATTGCGGTCGAGCACCACGAGCGGATGGACGGATCAGGTTATCCGCGGGGGCTCAACCACGTATCCATTAGCACGCCGGGGAGGGTGTTGGGAGCAGCCGATTGTTATGCGACGTCAAGGGAGCCGCGGCCTCACCGAGCGCAGCTGGCGCCCGCGGAGGCTGCTGCTGCGCTTCGTACGCAGGTTCGTCAGGGACGCCTCGACGCTGACGCGGTGCAGGCGGTCTTGGTGGCGGCCGGCCATCGCACTCGGAAGCGCCGGGAGCTCCCCGCTGGGCTGACGGCGCGAGAGGTCGAGGTGTTACGGCTGCTCACGCGCGGACTCTCCAACAAAGACATTGCAGAGAAGCTGACAATCTCTCGCAAGACCGCAGGCAGCCACATCGAACACATCTACACCAAGACCGGCGCGAGGAATCGTGCCGGCGCGAGCCTTTTCGCGATGCGGTACGGCCTCATGATCGAATAGCTAGCTAATGATCGGGTGTTTGCCCGATGAAGCCCAGGCGACTGCCATCTAGCGTTCGATCCATGACCACCATCACCAAGGACTTCGTCCGGGCTAACGACATCGACATTCACTACATCGATGCCGGAACCCCCGACGCGCCACCGCTGGTACTCCTGCACGGTGGCCTGGTGAGCACCAGCGAGATCTGGGCTCCCACACCCATCAGCTATGCGTCTCACATGCGGCGGCTCGCCGAAGAATTCCACATCATTGCTCCGGACGCGAGAGGCTCCGCGATGACTAACCACTCCGGTGGACCGGTGTCGATGTCTATGCTGGCCGACGATGTCGCTGCACTGATCGACGCACTCGGGCTCCACCGACCGGCCGTTGCCGGATTCAGTGAGGGCGGCTTAGCGGCCTTGCTGCTCGGCATGCGGCACCCCGACTCCATTCGGGCTTTAGTCTGCGACTCGGGTTATGACCTGCTCAATCCAGAGGCGCCGGCCTTTGCGATGCTGCCTGCCCTTCTCGGTGGGTTGCCTCGTGTTGATCCCGACGTCGTCGAGCGGTCCTTCGGGCACGACCCGCAGATGGCCGAGGTCTTCGCCCTGATGAAGGCCGACCAGGACGCCGCGCGCGGCGAGGGTTACTGGCGAACCTATGTCGGGCGCACTCTCGAGCGCTGGTCGCACTGGCCCGGCTACGGCTACACCGATCTCGCTAAGGTCACCGTGCCGACCTTGATCCTGGTCGGCGATCGCGACCACTTCTGCTCGGTGGAGGAGGCCACGGTGGCATTCAGGAACCTGAGCCAAGGACAGCTCGCCGTGATACCAAACGTCGGGCACGTGATCAGCACCGGCAAGATCGAGGCACTGGTCAGCTTCCTGACCCGCTAGACCGGGCGACTCCCCGCGAGGAGCAGCACTCTGATGACCACTTGTCCAGCTCCGCCGGCCAGCGGTCACCGAAGGCTCTCCCGCGGAAGGTCAGCAGCGCAAGAACAAGATCAATAGTCGGGCGGGCGCCGGACCAACCCGGCGGGCCCGAATGCCCATGGTGTACACGCACGCGCGCAGTGGCACCGCCCGACCTGGGCTAAACCGAAACTGGCACCCCCATTCACCTTCCGGTGGCGACCTACTGGCGTGCGGACGGGCCGTCGGTCGCGACGATTCCTGCGGTAATGGGTGATGGCCTGAAGCCCTTGACGACGAGATAGACGCCCAGTGAGAACTCAAATAGCGCGACCGGGAGTGCGGCGAGCGCCGCCAGCGTGGACCTTTGTCCCCAAAGGCCGAACAACACACCGATCCAGGAAACAAGGAGCAGCGGCGCTCCAATGAATGCGATCCAAGGAAGAACCCGTGGCACCAGCCGCGACTTCCACAGCAGGTAGCCCAGCAAGAGGTCGTTCACGGCCGGCATGAGGCCTTGTGAGAGAAGGAAGATCCGGTCATACAAGATGGCCAGCGTCTGGCCAGTGACCAACGCCCCCGCCCCTGCTCCTGCCTGCCGCAAGCTCACGATCGCCAGGAGACACGCGACGCCAGCAAGGATGCCGGCGCCTTCTAGGACTCGCGAGCCGACAAGACCCAGCGCGACCCCTTGGTTCTGCCTCTTGAGCACCGGGTACAGGGCAACAGCGGTGCCGACGCCAGCGAGAGCCACAATGACCTCGGAGATGCCGCCGAAGAGGACGGCAGTGTCCGGGCCAGGGCCAAGGATGTAGTTCTGATCGTGCACCGCCCTGTAGAGCGCGAGGGTCGGGATCGAGACAAAGGTGAGCAGGTAAAGCACGCCTGCAGCGAGCGCGGTTCTCCTCAGTGGATCCATCTGACTCCCTTCTCGGTCCGTGGGGTTCCGACTGCCAGCCAGAATCTATGAGCATTTTGCCTTCTGTAGTAGGTAATCAGTCGGTCGACTGGTTATCCACACTTAACCCAAAGGTTGACCAGAGGCGCCGCAACGAAACTGCGGATCACCGCGTCTCGATCACGGCAGGAAGGCCGCCTTCGATGCTCAGCGTGCCGTGCATGACGAAGTGCGGTACGAAGCCGTCGCGCAGGCGTGGGCGGAAGCGTCGCGCAAGGATCGCGAGCAGCAGGTGGCTCTCGAGCAGCGAGAAGTTGTTGCCGATGCAGATCCGCGGGCCGGCTGCGAAGGGATGGTAGGAGTGCCCGTGACGGGTGGTCTCGGCATCCCGTGTCCACCGATCGGGGTCGAAGCGCTCGGGATCGGTCCAGAAGTCGGGATGCCGGTGTGTGTAGAACGGCGCGAGCATGATCGTGGCCCCGGACGGCACGTCGAAGCCACCGATCTGGTCGTCCTCGATGGCATCCCGGGCGTAGAAAGGCGCCGCTGGGTACAGTCGTAGGACCTCCTTCACGACCTGAAGCGTGTAGGGGAGCTGATGCAGTTCCTCGAGAGTTGGTGCATGGTCTCCGAGGACGGAGTCGAGCTCCTCGTGCAGCCGCGCAGCGACTTCGGGGTGCGTCCCGAGTACGTACCAGGCCGCCGCCATGGTTCGAGCGGTCGTCTCATGGCCGGCGAAGAACATCGTGATCGATTCATCCCGCAGCAGGGTTTCGGTCATCGCCTCGCCTGTGTCGGGGTCGCGCGCCTCCATGAGGCGTGACAGCAGGTCGTTCGGCCAGTCCGTCTCGTGGATCGCCCGACGCTCGGCGATCAACGCGGCGATCGAACCATGCACGAGATCGCGTGCTTCGAAGTAGCGGCGGTTGCGCCTGCTGGGAACCCACGTCGGCAAGCGAACGGGCACCATCTGCGTGTCGATGTACGCGATCATCGTCTCAACGGCGCTCTTCATCTGCGTGATCGACTCAGGCGTCTCCGAACTGAACATCGCCTTGAGGATGATCGACGCGGTGATCAGCATCATTTCTTCCGACAGGTCAACTTCCCGCCCTTCGTCGGCTAGGTCCTCCCAGCGCACGGCGAAGCGCAACGAGTCGCGGATCACCAGGTCCGCGTAGGTCGCGACACCCCTCGGAGTGAAGAAGGGCGCCATCAGCTTCCGCTGCCGGCGCCACAGATCGCCGGTGCTGCCGACCAGACCTTGGCCGATCAGATACTTCCGAGCGATGTCGTAGCTGACCTTCTTGTCGTAGCGCTGGCGGCCCGAGACCGTGACCTGCTCGACAGCGTCGGGATGCATGACGAACACGAGCCGACGCGGACCGAGGTGGGCTTCGAAGACGTCGCCGTGCTCACGCCAGAGATCGCCGGCGAAGTGAAGGAACCCCCTGCTTCGAACGCCGCGGGCGAAGGCGATCAGACCCACAGCGGGCGCATGCACTATCAGGCCTCCTTCCCGCAATGCGCGTCAGAGTATCCGAGCCGTGCGCGGCGGTCGCACGCCCATATTGGGGTTGGACCATTGTTGGAGCCACAACATCCGAGGGAGGGGGCACATGCTGACATCGATTGCGGAAAGATCCGTCGTCATCACTGGTGCGAGCAAGGGCATCGGCAAGGGCATCGCCCGGGTCTTCGCCAGGAACGGCGCGAAGGTCACGATCGTCGCTCGACACGGCGCCGAGGCGAACGCCTCGGCGAAGGAACTCGGCGACCATGCGAGCGCCGCAGTAGCCGACGTGACCAACCTCGCCGAGTTGGAGAAGATGGCGACGAGCGCGGCACGGCGGAATGGCGGCATCGATGTGCTCTGCGCCAATGCCGGGAGCTTTCCGCAGGCGAGGATCGAGGACATGTCGCCCGAGCAATGGGACGCAGTGCTCGCCACCAATCTGAAGGGCACGTTCCTCGCTGTGAAAGCCTGCTTGCCCTACCTCAAGAAATCCGCCGCCGGCCGGATCGTCATCACCTCCTCGATCACGGGTCCGATCACCGGCTTTCCCGGCTGGACGCATTACGGAGCGTCGAAATCCGGCCAGCTCGGCTTTCTGCGCACCGCCGCGATCGAGCTCGCGAAATACGGGATCACCGTCAACGCGGTGATGCCCGGCAACATCATCACCGAGGGGCTGGAGTCTCTCGGGCCGGAATACCACAAGACCATGGCCGCTTCGATCCCGCTGAAGCGGCTCGGCACCGTCGAGGACGTCGGTTACGCCGCGCTGTTCCTTGCCTCGAAGGAAGCGGGCTTTATCACTGGTCAGACGATTGTCGTGGACGGCGGTCAGATCCTTCCAGAATCGCTCGAAGCTCTGGAGGATTGAGACGCGGTCCGTCGCGCCGGTCTCTCATCAGCGAAAACCGGCTATCGGCTCACCTGAGTTCCGACGAATCGGTACGGTCTGAGCGTGAGGGAGCAGCGTTGGCCGTGGCTGCTGACCGCGGGTCTGATGCTGGCCGCGGCCGCCGCCACCGCACGGTCCACTTACCTGTACTGGCTGCCATGCAAGGGGAGCATGCTGCGAGGCAGCATCATCAACTACTACGTGGACGTCGGGCGCAAATTCTCTCCCGCGTGTAAGCAAGCCATGGACGGGGATGTCGCCCTGGTGGTGCCGTGGACGTCTGGGCTGAACCTGGTCGCGATGGCGCTGCTCGGGGTGGCCTGGCTCACCCTCGTTGTAGGGCTTCGGTGGCGATGGAGGACCAGGGTCGTTGCGGCACTTCCGGGTCTGGCCACGCTTGCGGTGGCCGCGGCTGGAGCCGCGGCGATCGGCGATCCCAAACCCTTTGAGTACACCCCTCCCCTGATGGGGCTGGTTATGTTCCTCGAGTTGTTGGCCGTTGCTGCTTTGGTCTGGATCTTGGTGTGGCAACCAGAGGCTCGGGCTCGCCGAATCGCCCCCCGGCTGGTGGTTGTGCTGTCGGGTACGACGGCGTTTGGCTTCGTTCACGTGATCACTGAGTACTTCACTATGCTCAGCTTCGGCGGCGGCAATGGGGACATGCCGATCGGCTATGGGTACCTCATCTTCGCCACCATCACCATCAGCGCCATCCTGACCGTGATCATGACCCTACTCATGCGGGAGAAGGTTGCCGACCCTGAGCCGCAGCAGGACCACGGGTCGCGGCCCTATGATGCGGCAGATGTTTCAAGATCACCGGTAGCAGGTGGAGTACGAGTACCGAGTATGCCAAAGCAGTTGATCATTGGCGCGCTGGTTCAGGTGGTATCGATCAGCCTTGGTGTGTGCCTCGGGTATCTCGCCTTCGTAAACGTCTTCTCGATCTTGGACCGGTGAAGGAGACAGCAACGTGAACACCAAGAGGCTCATTGTCCTAGCAGCAATTGAGACAGCCGTGATCGCTGTCGGTGTCTGCCTGCTGCTCTTCGCATTCCGGTACACGCCTCCGACCTCGACTCCTATACCGGCGCCGAGCAAGACGTGGAGTCCAGACCAAGCGGGTTGGCCCTACCCGTCTCCGATCGACTGGGGGAAGTACCGCCCATACCTTCAGGAAGAGATAGACACAGCTGGGATGGCCAAGAACTGCGTCAAACTTGAGAGGTTGTTCCAGGAAGTGGCCGACCTTCCCGACGCGGATGAGTTGATGACCTATGTTGACCGCTGGGGTGTGCATACGAACTGCTTCGACGAAGATGAGTGATCGTCACCTGAGCTGATGCGGGTCGACCTGCTCGGCCACACGCTGAGCGAGCGCCTTAATCCGTCGTCGGGGCTGCTCCGTTGGCATCCATGATCATCCCTGAGGGCCGCTGAGGACGTTCGACGTCGATGCCCTGCAGGCGCTTTTTCGAGCTCTTCGCAATTTTGGTTCGTCAACTGCGTCCGAACAGGTGACTGTCGGTGAAGTGTTGGTAGCAGGCCGTCATGCAGTCAACGAAAGTGGAGGTCGTCGTGATCAGTTCGCAACCTTTGGTGGTGTTCATCGCCCTGACGTTACTTTTCCTCGTCATGGTCACGACGCTCCTTATCCTCCAGCGGGCTAGCAAGAAGCGGAGCAAGTCGAGATGATCCTGACATCACGGATGCCGACATGGAGGCTTTAGTTGACCAATGCCGAGACCCCGAAGGCTATGGCAAGAAACAGTGCCATCCGCCCGACCAGGACGGCGAGCCCGAACGGGACGACCGACATCCGGGTTGCGGGCACGGCAAGGCTCACCGCGTACAGCGGCGGAAGGCCGACACAGGCAGAGACGAAGACGATAGGAACTCCCCAGCGGCGCTCACCCAGCAGTTCCAGCAGTCGATCCGACCAGGCACGGAGCTTGGTCCGAACCCGACCAGCCGGTTTGCGGGGGCGCTCGCGGCGCCGCCGTATTCGTTGCATCAGACGGGAACGGCTGCCGTGGCGGAGCGCGAGCACGATGCCAACCTTGCCGATTGTCTGTCCGACGGCGCAGCCGACCGCCGTCGTAACCTCGTCGGTGAACCCGCCAACCTGAGACGCCACAATGTAAATCTCGCTGTTGAAGATCGGTATCAGCGAAGACAGCACGCCGTAGCCCACCGAGACAAAGAACTCGATCACCGGTTGCCAGTTCACGCTGACGTCCTCAGCACGACGTGTGTTGCCGATTGGATCCAGTACGTTATCCGGAGCCCAAGCAGGTGAAGAAGCCCTGACAAATAGTTAGGCCTCGACTTCAGGCTGCTGTGGTGCGGGGGCCAGCAAGCCGAAACTCTCCAGCTGATCGGCGAGGCCGGCACCGTCGGAAGCGTAGATCCATGGCACGGGCGAATCGCTCGAGCGTGTGTGACCCCGAAAGCTACTGCCCGCTAACACGGCTTCCCCTGGCGTTAGCTGTCGAATGCACACTGCGCGCACATGATCAGGATGCTGCTCAACGAAGTCGTGGTAGATCGACTCGTCGTGCTGACCGTCGTCACCGACCAGCAGCCACTTGATCTGGGGAAATTCCCGAGCCAACCGCTCCAAGCTGCTGCGCTTGTGCGCCCTCCCGCTGCGGAACCAACTCTCAGCTGTGGGTCCCCAATCGGTCAGCAATAGTGCGCCGGCCGGATACAGGTTCCGCGACAGAAAGCGAGTCAGACTGGGCGCCACGTTCCACGCACCTGTTGAGAGATAAATCAACGGCGCTCCGGCGTAGCGGGTGGTGAGCCGCTCGTAGAGGACCGGCATGCCGGGAGTCGTTGCGCGTGCATGCTCGTTGACGACAAAGGTGTGCCATGCGGCCAGCAGGGGACGCGGTAATGCAGTCACCATGACCGTGTCATCTATGTCGGACACGACTCCGAACGTCGTCTCTGGATCGACAACGAAGACCAGAGCCGTTACGACCTCCGAGTCTTCTGACCTCATCGCTATCCGATGCCAACCTGGGGCAAGATCAACATCAACTATTACATCGATGATGCCGCTGCTGTCAGCCTGAATCTCAAACGATCTTTCGCCGACGTTGAGGTGTACGGCCGCGTTCTCAACTGGAACACCGATGAAGTTCCGCCAGCCGCGCGCTCCGGCCGGTGGATCGGCCTGGCGCCGGGATTCCTTCGCCAACAGCACGCGAGCAAGCACCCGTAGCCAGCTCGTCGAACCGTAACCTGTGTAGGGGACAACCTCAACGACGTACCCAGCATCCCGAGCATGTCGCTCCCGCCAGCGCTGCACGGCATGATCAACTCGGAGGGCCCGGCCAATAACGGTTTCTCCCACAGACATGACCCTAACGAGCGCCGCGGGGAGTGCGGATGCGAGGTCAGGGACCGCGCTCGGCGTCCGCCTCCACTGAACTCATTCACCGCCGCTGCGGCGTAGCACCTCGCTGAGACGTTCGGCAGCGGCGATCACTGCGGGCGCATGCAAGCGGCCCGGCTGTCGGGAGAGTCGTTCGATCGGTCCGGAGACGCTGACCGCCGCAATGACCTTGCCTGAGGGGGAGCGTACGGGCGCGGACACCGATGCGACTCCAGGCTCTCGTTCACCCACCGAATGTGACCAGCCGCGCCGGCGAACCGCCGCGAGCGCAACGGCAGAAAAGCGGCTGCCGCGTAGACCACGCTGCATCCGCTCGGGGTCCTCCCAGGCCAGCAACACCTGAGCAGCCGAGCCGGCGCTCATGGTCAATTGAGTGCCAACGGGGACGCTGTCTCGCAGTCCGGACATGCGCTCGGCCGTAGCGACGCAGACCCGATAGTCACCTTGCCGGCGGAACATCTGAGCGGACTCGCCGGTGATGTCACGGAGCCGGGCAAGCACCGGTCCAGCGGTAGCCAGCAGGCGGTCCTCGCCGGCGGCGGAAGCCAGTTCGCCAAGCCGCGGACCGAGTACGAAGCGGCCTTGCAGATCCCGGCTTACGAGCCGATGATGCTCCAGGGCGACGGCGAGGCGATGTGCCGTCGGTCGGGCCAGTCCCGTGGCTGCCACCAGGCCGGCCAATGTGGTCGGTCCGGTCTCCAAGGCGCTGAGCACCAGGGCGGCTTTGTCGAGGACGCCGACACCGCTAGAGTTGTCCATGCCTTGATACTGCCGTCTCGCATGCTGGAAGGCAAGTGCGAGGATTAGCTTGCTAGGCGTGGAAGTCTTCTCAGCCCAACAGCCTGGCAGGTCACGGGAATGGGGACAGGAGAAGATCAATCATCATGGGCAAGACACTGAGCGAGAAGGTGTGGGACGACCACGTCGTACGAACCGCCGAGGGTGAGCCCGATCTGCTCTTCATCGATCTTCACCTTGTGCACGAGGTGACTAGTCCGCAGGCGTTCGACGGCTTGCGGCAAGCTGGTCGGCCGGTACGCCGTCCAGATCTCACCTTGGCAACCGAGGACCACAACACACCGACGCTCAATATCGACCAGCCGATTGCGGACCCGGTGTCGCGGACTCAAGTAGAGACGCTGCGCAAGAACGCACAGGAATTCGGCATCCGCATCCATAGCCTGGGGGATCTTGATCAAGGCATTGTGCACATCATCGGCCCGCAGCTTGGCCTGACACAGCCCGGGCTGACCGTCGTCTGTGGTGACTCGCATACCTCAACGCATGGCGCATTTGGAGCCATCGCGTTCGGCATCGGTACCTCAGAAGTCGAGCATGTGTTGGCCACCCAGACACTGCCGCAGGCCAAGCCGAAGACGATGGCGGTGAACGTCAACGGTGAATTGCCGGAAGGGGTGACTGCTAAGGACATCGTGCTCGCGCTGATCGCCAAAGTGGGCACCGGTGGCGGCCAGGGCTACATCGTGGAGTACCGGGGCTCGACCATCGAGGCGCTCAGCATGGAAGGTCGCATGACCATCTGCAATATGAGCATCGAATGGGGCGCGAAGGCCGGCATGATCGCTCCGGACGACACCACCTTTGCTTACCTCAGGGGCCGGCCCCATGCTCCGGAAGGTGCCGACTGGGATGCCGCCGTGGCGTACTGGCAGACGCTCCGCAGCGACCCGGACGCTGTCTTCGACGCACAAGTTGATCTTGACGCGGATCAGCTAACCCCGTTCGTGACCTGGGGCACCAATCCCGGACAGGGCGTTCCGCTGGGTGCTGAGGTGCCGGATCCAGAGATCTTCGCTGAGGAGTCAGATCGAAGCGCCGCACTGAAGGCCTTGGAGTACATGGCGCTCAAGCCAGGGCAGAAGATGCGCGACATCCGTGTCGACACGGTCTTCCTTGGCTCCTGCACCAACGGGCGAATCGAAGATCTCCGCGCTGCTGCGAGAGTGATCGAGGGACACCACGTGGCTGATGACGTGCGAATGCTCGTTGTACCCGGATCGGCGCGAGTCCGCTTGCAGGCCGAGTCCGAAGGTTTGGACGTGATCTTCAAAGAGGCCGGGGCAGAGTGGCGTGCGGCAGGTTGCTCCATGTGCCTGGGTATGAACCCGGATCAGCTGGCTCCCGGTGAGCGTGCGGCGTCGACATCGAACCGCAACTTCGAGGGCCGGCAGGGCAAGGGTGGGCGGACTCACCTCGTCTCGCCGCTGGTCGCAGCCGCAACGGCGGTGACCGGCACACTCAGTTCACCGGCCGATCTGATCAGGAGTCGATGATCATGGATGCGTTCACCAGCCACACCGGCACCGCTCTTCCGCTGCGGCGCAGCAATGTGGACACCGACCAGATCATTCCGGCGGTCTATCTCAAGCGGGTCACCAAGACCGGCTTCGAGGATGGGCTCTTTGCGGCCTGGCGCAATGACCCCAACTTCGTGCTCAACCTGCCGCAATACGCCGGTGCGACGATCTTGATCGCCGGTCCCGACTTCGGCACCGGTTCATCGCGCGAGCATGCGGTCTGGGCATTGCAGAACCACGGGTTCAAGGTTGTGATCGGATCGCGTTTCGGCGACATCTTCCGGAGCAACTCGGGAAAGGCCGGGTTGTTGGTCGCCGTTGTCGAGCAGAAGATCATCGAGGAGCTGTGGGACTTCGTCGAGGAGCATCCGGCCGCGCCGATCACGGTCGATCTTGTTGGCCGACAGATCACGGCCGAGGGTTTCCAGACCAGCTTCGAGATCGATGACTACACCAGGTGGCGGCTGATGGAGGGTCTGGACGACATCGGGTTGACGCTGCGACATGTTGATCACGTCGATGCGTTCGAAGCAAACCGGCCGGCCCACAAGCCGAAGACCTTGCCGGCAAAGGTCGCTAGCAACGGCTAGCGCGGCCCGACGGCTGTAGGTGAGCTGCTCGCGCAACGCCAACGCTCGTAGCTTTGGGCCGTTTTTCGTTACAAGACACCAAAATATGCGAGCAAGACGATTGTCTGGTTGCGGGATTTTCCCTAGCGTGGGCCCTGCAGGCGTACCGTACGCTGCCCAAGTTCGCAGCAAGCTTGGAATCGCATCGAGAAGGGAAGCTGTGAATAAGGCTGAATTGATTCAGGCGCTGTCTGAGCACTACGACGGCAGCAAGACCGAAGCAGCCAAGGCCCTTGACGCCGTGGTGAAAACGATCACCTACAAGACTGCAGCTGGGGAGAAGGTCTCGATCACCGGATTCGGTGTCTTCGAGAAAGTGCATCGTTCGGCACGCATGGTACGCAACCCGCGTACGGGGGAACGCAAGCGCGCCAAGGCAACAGCCGTGCCACGCTTTCGCGCCGGTTCGGATCTGAAGGCCTACGTCTCAGGAGCAAAGAAGGTTCCGCGTACGACCGCCAAGAAGGCCGCGACCGGTAACCCGGCGGCATCCAAGACGGCCGTCACTGCGAGAAAGACGGTCGCGAAAGCTCCGGCTAAGAAAGCAGCGCCAGCCAAGAAGACCACCGCCAAGCGCTAACGAGCCACCCGGCTAAAGCCACGCAGACAGCACCCGGCCATTCGCCTCCACCGAGTGAAGGCGCTGGCCGATGCGAGCGTGGCGGAGCTCCGCGCCAAGGGCCTCGGCCGGCAAGACGATCCTGCGTCCGGACGCAGTGACAGCCAGCTGATCGCCATTGTTGTTGTGCCTATCGGTCGCAGTGATCAACTCATATCGTCCGAGGCGATCAGTTTCATGATCGACAAGTGCGTCGGTTGCCGGGCCTACCCCCAGTCCGACGGCGACTGCAAGATCGGCTTCGGTATCGACGTCACGGCGAGCGTCGGCGATCGGGGAGCCGATCGCCTCCGTCGCCAGGCTGACTGCGCCCGAGGTGTGGTGAGCGGCAGCGGATCGGCCTTGAAACTGTGGCGCCAGTTCGACTCCATGCGCCACCAGCATTGTGGTGCCGATGCCTGAAGCGTCCGCGACGAAGGATCGCGGATGAGGTCGGGACGCATCGAGAACTCGCAGCACGGAGTCCGGTCGTAGCGCCGGAAGATCGCCCACACACGCCACCACAGTCGCGAATCCCTCGGCCTGCAGTGCGCGAGCACCATGGCCGAGAGCCGCGTTCATCCCAACATGACCAGATTCGCCGATGACCTCCAGCGCCAGTCCGGCTCGTCTGAGCCGTGCCTCCAGGGCGGGTTGATCGCTGACGACCAGCACGTGCGCTAGCCCTCGAGACAACGCTGACAAGGTGTCTAACGCCATAGTCCAGGCCAGCCGTCGCCGCAGCGGACCAGGCAGCTCGAGCCGCGACTTTGCATGCTCTGTCGGTTTGAGAGCGATTACCGCGGCAGCGCGGGATTCGCCCATCATCGATTGATGCTGATGATGCGACACGATCCCGTAGGGTGAAGCCACTTCTGGCACGGTAAACCAACCGTGGACGAACTGAGGTGTTGATGGCCGAGAACCCCGCCGCGAGTCGGCAGCCGGTGCTCAAGCCATTGTCGGAGGTCAATCATGAGCCCGGCGCTCAGACCATCTCAACTGTGGTCAAGATCCTGAACGCGATCATGGAACCGCTGACCACGCGAGATTGGCGGTACCAGGAAAAGGTGCCGCAGACCGGCGGCGTGATCTTCGTGCCGAACCATATCTCCAATGCCGATCCCTTGGCTGTGGGCCAGTATCTGGCCTTCTCCGGGCGCTGGCCGCGGTTCCTGGCGAAAGCATCGGTGTTCAGAATTCCGGTCATCGGACGCATTATCGCGGCCTGCGGCCAGATTCCGGTCGAGCGCAGATCGACACGGTCGAAGGAGGCGCTTGTTGCCGCGGCCGAGGCGATCGAGCAAGGCCGCGCGCTGGTGATCTATCCCGAGGGAACGATCAGCTACGATCCCGACTTGTGGCCGATGAAGGGCAAGACGGGCGCCGCTCGGCTCGCATTGACCAGTGGTTGTCCGGTTGTGCCGATCGGCCAGTGGGGGGCTCAAGAGCTGATGCCTGGTCGGAAGCCGCGCTTCCCGAAACTTTTTCCGCGTAAGACTTTACGAGTTGCCACGGGCGATCCAATTCCGCTTGATGATCTTCGTGCTCAACCGGTCTCCGCTGCGACGCTCGACGAGGCGACTACGCGGATTATGGACGCCATTACCGTCTTGGTTGCCGAGCTTCGCCATGCAGTGCCGCCCGTACATCGCTACGATCCGCGGAGCGACCTGACGAGCGGAGGACCAACATGAGTGCTGCTGAAGCCTCCGTGACCCCTGCCCGAGTCGCTGTGATGGGGGCTGGCTCCTGGGGTACCGCCTTTGCAATGGTGGTCTGCGATGCCGGTAACCACGTCACGCTCTGGGCACGCCGCCCGGAACTCGCGGACAAAATCAACTTCGAGCACTGCAACATCGACTATTTCCCCGACCTGCTGCTGCCCGAATCCTTGCGGGCGGTCAGTGATCCGCAGGAGGCCATACGCGATGCAGATTTTGTGGTGCTAGCGGTGCCTTCGCAGTCGTTGCGGGCCAATCTGAGCCAGTGGCCTATTCCTAACAACGCCATCGTGGTGAGTTTGGCGAAGGGAATCGAGCTAGGCAGCGGGTTGCGGATGAGTGAGGTCGTGGCTGAAGCCGGTGACATCGCCCCCGACCGGATTGTTGTTGTCACCGGCCCCAACTTGGCTCGCGAAATCGCCGAGCGGCAGCCATCGGCAAGTGTCGTGGCGAGTGCTTCGCCGGCCACAGCCGAGGCATTTCAGGCGGTGTGTCATACCGCCCGGTTCCGCGCGTACACCAACACCGATGTGATCGGGTGCGAGCTCGCCGGGGCGACGAAGAACGTGATCGCGCTGGCCGTTGGCATGGCGATGGGCCTCGGACTAGGAGCCAACGCGACAGCCTCGGTGATCACTAGAGGACTGGCCGAGATCACCCGACTTGGCCTGGTGTTGGGAGCCGATCCCTACACCTTTTCAGGCTTAGCAGGGCTCGGTGATCTGGTTGCTACCTGCTCATCGCCGCTGTCCCGAAACCGGCATTTCGGCGAAGAGCTCGGCAAAGGACGCAGCGTTGCAGAGATCACGGCGTCGACCAGGCAGGTTGCCGAGGGTGTCAAGTCGTGCGCATCGATCACGGAGCTTGCTGCGAAGCACAATGTGGAATTGCCGATCGTAGAGAACGTGGCAGCTGTCGTCGCGGGCGAGTTGACCCCAGCCGAAATGATCACTGCGCTGATGTCCCGCTCGGCGAAGCCTGAGCGCTATTAACTCCGATTACGCCGCCTTGTCAGAATCTCAGCACCATATTTGGTGCTCAGATTCTGACAAGTCGGCGTTAGGAGAGTTGATCAAGGGCTTGAGCCAGATCGGCCCAGAGATCCTCGACGTGCTCTATTCCGACCGACATACGTACCAGGCCCTCTGGGACCATTCGCAGCTCGCCGGGCCATCGCCGCCGACGCTCCAGAGTGGATTCGACGCCACCGAGGCTGGTGGCAAACACCCACAGCGCACACGCCTCGACGAATGCGTCGGCGGTCTTGGCGTCGGCCAGTTCGATGGAGATCAGCGAGCCGAAGCCTGACAGAGTACGCCGAGCGACGTCGTACCCAGGATCTGTGGGAAGTCCGGGATACCGCACCCGCCGCACGCGCTCGTGTGTCACTAATCGTTCGGCCAGAACCTGTGCACTGGTTTGCGCTTGGCAGAGCCGGAGCGGCAGCGTACGCAGCCCGCGCAGCGCGAGATAGGCCTCCATCGGGCCGGGCACTGCCCCGAACGACCGACGAATCTGATCCAGTGCGTCGAAAGGTTGCTCGTCATCGAGGCGCGTCACCAGCGCACCGAGCACCACATCGGAATGACCCGACAAGAGTTTGGTAGCCGAATGCAGCACGACATCGGCACCACACTCCAACGGACGTTGCAGCAGCGGGGTGGCGAAGGTGCTGTCGACGACGAAAAGCGCCTGGTCGGGCAGTTCGCGGCCCAGAGTGGGAAGGTCCGCCACCTCGATCGTCGGATTGGCGGGTGACTCGATCCACACGACATCGGCGCCTGCAGCGGCGCTCAACACCTCGGCGGTGTCGGCGATGTTGACTCGTCGTACCTCCCCGCCGTACCTCGCGGCGCGGCGATCGACCGAGTCGGCTACGCCGAGATAGCAGTTATGCGGAATGACGATCACGCCGCCCGGCGGCAACAGCTCCAGTACGGCATGGGCTGCCGCCATGCCCGAGGAAAAGGTGAGCGCACGTCCACCTTCCAGCTCACCGAGCGCCTCCTCCAGCGCCTGCCAGGTTGGGTTGCCATAGCGGCCGTATCCCAGCTGGGCTGCCTGGACGTCGTGGGCGCCGATGTAGGTGGAGGCAAAGACGACCGGCGGGTTCAGCGGCGCGTCCACCACTCGCTCCGGGCGCCCAGCGGCAACTGCCAATGTCTCGGGACGCAGCGAGGCCTGGGGCAGGGTAGTGGGTCGGTGCAGCTCTTCGGTCACGGGCCAAGTCTGGTACTTCCGCGCCCACGAGCCGCTACCCGCGGATAAGGTCGAGGATCGTGAGCGAAAGCCAGCCGGGCCTGAGGGTCAACGGTTCTCGCCATCGCGTAGCGGTGGTTTTCGGGGGAACCAGTAGCGAACATGGGGTGTCCTGCCTCACTGCGGCCGGGGTGCTGAGCGCATTGGATCGAGATCGGTTCGATGTAGTGGGCATCGGCATTACGCGTACCGGACGGTGGATCCTGGTGGATCCGGAGACGATCAGCCGGCTCGGAGTCAGCAACGGCAGATTGCCCGAACTCAGCGAGAACGCGGCCGAAGCCTTGCTCATGCGAGTCTCCAGCGGCAGCGAGCTCGCAGTTCGCGAGCAATCCGCGTTGTCGCACCTCGGCCCAGTCGATGTCGCGCTCGCCCTCCTGCACGGACCGTACGGCGAGGACGGCACCATTCAGGGGCTCTTGGAGATGATGGGGACTCGGTACGTCGGGGCCGGGGTGCTTGCCAGTGCCGTCGGTATGGACAAGCACTACATGAAGCTCGTATTGGCGGCGTCCGGATTGCCAATCGGACCCTTCGTTGCGATCACCGCAGCCGAGTGGCGGCGCGACAGCACCGCATGCTTGGAGACCGTTGCGGCGCTGCAATACCCGCTCTTCGTCAAGCCGGCGCGTGGCGGATCAAGCCTGGGTATCTCCAAGGTCGATGAGGTGGCCGGGCTGGAGGATGCCATCGAGGTCGCACACGCCTACGACCCCAAGATCATTATCGAGCAGGGATTTGTCGGCGCCCGCGAACTCGAATGTGGTGTACTGGATGATCTTGAGGGCGGATCGCCACTGGCGAGCGTGGTTGCCGAGATTCGCGTGCACAGCAATTCTGGCTTCTACGACTTCGACGCCAAATACCTGCCTGAGGAGCAGGTTGATCTTGATGTGCCGGCCGACGTACGACCCGAGCTCGCTGATCAGGTGCAGCAGCTGGCGATCAAGACGTTCGAGGCGATCGGTTGCGAGGGCCTTGCTCGAGTCGACGTTTTCGTTACCCACGACGGGCAGGTGATGATCAACGAGATCAACACCATGCCAGGCTTTACCCGGCATTCGATGTTCCCCCGAATGTGGGCAGCCAGCGGCGTGCCATACCCGGAGCTGGTCGAGCGGCTGATCACCTTGGCGCTACGACGCCCAGTAGGGCTGCGCTAGCTGTTGACTTTCTAGCTGCGAGCGTCGCAGTTTCCGGCGCGAGCAGCTCCCCAATCAAATGTGGACTACAGGGCAAGTCACCGTGCGAGTGATGCCAGGCACCATTTGTACTCGGGCGACCACGAGCTGACCAAGCTCATCGACACTGGACGCTTCGGCGCGCACGATGACGTCGTACGGACCCGTCACATCTTCGGCCAACGTGACACCTTGGATGGCACTGATCGCATGAGCGACCTCGGCCGCCTTGCCGACGTTGGTCTGGACCAAGATGTAAGCCTGTACGACCATCTGGTGGTTCCTCCTGCGTTCAAGACGGGTTGTTAAAGAAGGACAGGGGTGTCTTCTCACTCCAGGGCGAATCATCAATCCGTGGCTACAGACCGCGTACGCTCGCCGATGTGCGTCACGCTACAACCTTCGGGGACGCCGCGCCCATCGGGGAGCATGGGAGATTTCGGTGAGTCTTAACCGCAACGCGACGCTTGCCGAGGTGGGCGAGTTTCCACTCATCGCAGCGATTACTCAGGGACTGTCCATGGCCTCTGACGTACGTGTTGGACCAGGTGACGACGCCGCGGTGCTGGCGATCCAGGACGCGGTTGCCACATCGGTGGACCTGCTCATCGAGCGCGTGGACTTCCGGCGCGACTGGTCAGAGGCTCGGGACGTCGGACGGAAAGCGGTCGCTGTCAGTGTCGCCGACCTCGAGGCGATCGGTGCCCGAGCGACTGGTCTATTGGTTGGCTTCTCCGCACCACCTGACCTGACGCTCGGTTGGGCGTTGGACTTTGCCGATGGCCTCAGCGAGGAGAGCAAAGCTGCCGGAGTAAGTCTGCTCGGCGGTGACGTGACCAAAGCGCGCGACATCACAATTGCGGTCACCGCACTGGGTGCGCTCGATGGGCGGGAGCCGGTGCTACGGTCCGGGGCGCGGCCCGGAAATGTGGTCGCCCTGTGTGGTCGGGTCGGCTGGGCAGCAGCCGGGCTTGTGGTCCTCGGGCGAGGATTCCGTTCACCACGCCTGGTCGTCGAGGCGCAGCGGGTACCCCAGGTCAGCTACGGCGCGGGCGTGATCGCTGCACGAGCAGGCGCCACGTCCATGATCGACATCTCTGACGGTCTGCTCGCTGATCTTGGTCATGTGGCAGAGGCGTCTGGAGTACTCATCGACCTGCGTCAGGACGCCTTCGACGTGGCAGAACCGTTGCAGGCCGTTGCCGCAGCTACCGGCTCGGATCCGTACACACTGATCTTCACCGGCGGTGAGGATCATGCTCTGGCGGCTACCTTCCCAGCCCCGGATACCGTACCGGAGGGCTGGCAGGTAGTGGGTACCGTTAAGGCGGCGGACCATGATCAGATCGGAGTTCTGGTCGACGGCAAGGTGTGGGAAGCACCTGCGGGCTTCGACCACTTCCGCACCTCCCCACCATCGCGGTCACGCTGATGAGCCTGCCCACCGCTCGTGTGCTGACCATCGCCGGCTCAGACTCCGGTGGGGGAGCCGGGATTCAAGCGGATCTCAAGACGATGCTGGCCCACGGCGTGCACGGGATGACCGTGCTCACGGCCGTGACAGCCCAGAACTCTGTCGGGGTGCAGGGGATTTGGCCCTTGCCGCCCGAGGCGATCCAGGCCCAGTTCCGCAGCGTGGTGGACGACATCGGGGTCGATGCCATCAAGATCGGCATGCTCGGCAGCGCGGCCACGGTGGCGTGCGTCGCCGAGCTGGTCGCTGATCTTGATCCGCCAGTGCCGCTGATCGTCGACCCGGTTTGTGTCAGCAAGCACGGCGATCAGCTCATTGATCATGACGCAATCGGCGCACTCCGGACATTGCTTTTCCGGTACGCCACGGTGATCACGCCGAATCTGAATGAGGCTGCCGCACTGACCGGTCGTTCAGCCGAGACGCCAGCGCCGGTACTGGCCGACCTTCTCCTCGCTGATGGCCCAGCCTGGGTGCTGATCAAGGGTGGTCACCGGGCGGGCGATGCTGTCGACTACCTGAAAAGCCAGGACGGCCGTAACTTCAGCTACCGGGCGGCCCGCGACAACAATCGGCATACCCATGGAACCGGCTGCACGCTTGCCTCGGCCCTGGCCAGCCAGCTCGCACTTGGCCGCGACGTGCCGCAGGCGATGGGGCTCGCGAAGGCGTATGTCACCGGCGCCATTGCGGGTGGGTTTGCCGTCGGTGAGGGCATCGGACCGACCGATCACCTGTGGCAGTTGCGAGACCACCTGGCGATCTCGCAATAGCCACCTCGGCGTGTGACTCCGTGCAGCAGGCGGTTGATCTTGTAACCTCACCAGCATGGCGACCCGCGCGTCTTCCCCACCGCGGTCCCGCAGCCGCACTGGATCGTCCCGGCGCGCGAAATCGCGGTCGACCCGTAGCAAGAGAGCCACGCCTGCTGTGGCAACACAAGCCAACTCGGCTCGTAGGCGCTCCGGCAGCCGGTCACGGAGCCGTTCGCAACACCGTTCGGCCCTTGATCAGCTGGCGATCGGTCTCGGCGCGCTTTTCAGCGCCCTTGCCCACGCGCTAGGCCGTGCCGCCCGGCGCGTAGGGCCTGAGGTCGAAGAGGTTGACCCCGCATTGCGCCGCGACGGAATGGGCCTCTTCTTGGTGGGAAGCGCGATCGTCGTCGGCGCTGCGGTCTGGTGGGGCCTGCCGGGCCGGGTTGGCCATGGAATTTTCCTCGGTGTGGCCAGCACCATCGGGACCCTCTGCTACCTCGCACCACTTCTTTTGGCGGGGATGGCCTGGCGAACGTTGCGGCATCCGGATCGCAATGGTCCGCTTGGTCGGCAACTGGTTGGTTGGAGCGCCATCATGCTGGGCCTGCTCGGCTTGATCAACATCGCGCGTGGGCTACCTCGCACCAACGATCCGGAGCGACTCCGGAGCGCGGGCGGCATCATCGGCTACATCTCCTCCAGCTTGCTCTCCGACCTACTGACCGTCTACGTCGCCGTGCCGTTGCTGATCTTGATGCTGTTGTTTGGCGTGCTTGTTGTCGTCGGGATTCCGCTGCACCAGGTTCCCGATCGGGTGCGCTCAGCGCGAGCCAGGCTGCACCGTCCACCTGTGGTGATCGAGGGGGAAGTTGTTCGCGAACTGGAGTACGGCGGCGCTCAGGCGTACGAGACTCCGGTGGTCGGTGATCGACCGGGACAGCGCCGACGACGGGGAGCAGAGAATGCTCCGCAACTGGAGTCAGCGCCGGAAAGTCCGGACGGGGAGGACGAGTCGGCCGCGGACTCACCGCGTACGGTCACCGCGGGTCTGCCACCCGGTGTGACTGTGCATGGCGTCGACGGTGCGGAGTTGGAGCCTCCGCAACATACGCCAATGCCACAACGGGTGGAGCAACTGCAGCTGTCCGGCGATGTGCAGTACATGCTTCCAGATCCAGCCACGCTGAAGCACGGCAGCGTGCACAAGGCGCGTACCAACGCATCGGACGCAGTCGTTCATCAGCTGAGCGAAGTGCTACTGCAGTTCGAGATCGACGCACATGTCACTGGGTACAGCCGCGGACCGACGGTCACCCGGTACGAGGTGGAGCTGGGCCCAGCGGTCAAGGTGGAGAAGGTCACGGCATTGAGCCGCAACATTGCGTACGCGGTGGCCAGCGCCGATGTCCGCATCTTGTCGCCCATTCCGGGAAAGTCGGCCATCGGTATCGAGATTCCGAACTCTGACAAGGAAGTCGTTTCGCTAGGGGATGTGCTGCGGTCGACGCGCGCCAGAAATGATCATCATCCGATGACGGTCGGGCTGGGTAAGGACGTCGAAGGCGGCTTCGTTGTTGCGAACCTTGCCAAGATGCCCCATTTGCTGGTCGCCGGGGCCACCGGCTCAGGCAAGTCAAGCTTCGTCAATTCCATGATCACCTCGATCATGATGCGAGCCACACCCGATGAGGTTCGGATGCTCCTCGTCGACCCGAAGCGGGTCGAGCTGACGGCGTATGAGGGCGTGCCGCATCTGGTGACGCCGATCATCACCCATCCCAAGAGGGCAGCGGAAGCGTTGCAGTGGGTCGTCCGTGAGATGGACCTCCGATACGACGACCTGGCACGGTTCGGTTTCCGGCATGTCGATGACTTCAACAAGGCGGTGCGTACCGGCTCGGTCAAGCCACCAGCAGGTGCACCGGAGAGCGCTGGTGAACCGTCGCTCCCGTTGGACTCATCCTCCGATCGAGCCGTCGCTCCCTATCCGTACTTGGTCGTGATCGTGGACGAGCTGGCGGACCTCATGATGGTGGCTCCGCGGGACGTGGAGGACTCAATCGTCCGCATCACTCAGCTGGCGCGAGCAGCAGGGATCCATCTTGTCTTGGCAACCCAGCGGCCGAGCACCGATGTCGTCACCGGGCTCATCAAGGCGAACGTACCCAGCCGTTTGGCATTCGCCACTTCGTCGATGACCGACTCGCGAGTGATCTTGGACCAGCCTGGAGCGGAGAAGCTGGTTGGTCAGGGGGACGGGCTATTCCTACCGATGGGATCGAGCAAGCCCATCCGTATCCAGGGTGCCTGGGTTACCGAGCCGGAGATACGAGCGGTGGTGAGTCACGTCAGCGGCCAGCTCAAGCCGACCTACCGCGAGGACGTCGTTGCGGCAGCTGAATCGGCGACAAAGGTCGCGGAGGACATCGGTGATGATCTTGACCTGGTGCTGCAGGCGGCAGAGCTTGTGGTGACCCTGCAGCTCGGCTCGACCTCCATGCTGCAACGCAAGCTTCGTGTCGGATTCGCCAAGGCCGGACGGCTGATGGACATCCTGGAGACCCGCGGCATCGTGGGCCCTTCCGAGGGCTCGAAGCCTCGTGACGTACTGGTCACTCCCGACGAGTTGGATGCGGTGACGGAAAACCTCCGGCTGGGCTAGCTCAGACCAGTCAGGAAGCGGTGGCGGCGACCGGGAACCGCTGACACATTGCTTCATCGGTCATACTGGGACGGCCATGGATTCCTCCGCCGTGTTCGCCACTCGGGCTGGCGGTCGCCGCCCCACGAGGCCGGAGCCGACGGCAGTGCACCTCGTCACGCTCGGCTGTGCGCGTAATGAGGTCGATTCCGAGGAACTCGCGGCACGACTGAACGGCGGCGGCTTCAGGCTGGTCGCTGATCCGCTAGAGGCGGACGCGGTGCTGGTCAATACCTGCGGTTTCATCGAAGCAGCGAAGAAAGACTCGATCGACACTCTGCTCGCCGCTGGTGATCTCAAGAACGCGGGCCAGGCCAAGGCTGTGGTGGCCGTTGGCTGCCTCGCGGAACGGTATGGGCGCGAGCTCGCCGAATCGCTGCCAGAGGCGGACGCAGTCCTCGGCTTCGACGATTACGCCGATGTCGCCGATCGGCTTCGAACGATCCTGGCCGGTGAACGTCATCCGGCACACCAGCCGCGCGACCGGCGCTCCCTGTTGCCCCTAGCGCCAGCCGCACGACCGGCGGCGACCGCCGCCATCACGATTCCCGGGCACGGGCTTACGCAGCTCGACCGGGTGGGTCCAGCAAGCGGGCCGCGCGTGTTTCGTCACCGGCTCGACGGAGGGCCGTCAGCGCCGCTGAAGATCGCTTCCGGTTGTGATCGGCGGTGCACGTTCTGTGCCATTCCGTCTTTTCGCGGCGCGTACGTCTCCAGGCCTGTCGCGGACATCGTGACGGAAGCTATCTGGCTGGTCGAGCAGGGTGTTCGGGAAGTTTTCCTGGTCAGCGAGAACTCCTCGAGCTATGGGAAGGATCTTGGAGATATTCGACTGCTGGAGCGGCTGCTTGGCGAACTGGCCACGATCGAGGACCTTTCCTGGATCCGGGTTTCCTACCTCCAACCCGCCGAGATGCGGCCGAGCCTGATCGAGGTCATGGCAACTACGCCGAAGGTGGTTCCGTACTTCGATCTGTCGTTTCAGCATGCCGCTCCTCGCGTGCTGCGCCGCATGCGACGCTTCGGCGGCGCGGAATCATTTCTGACACTGATCTCAGCTATTCGTCGACTGGCGCCTGCCGCAGGAATTCGTAGCAATGTCATCTGCGGCTTTCCGGGCGAAACCGAGGCCGATGTCGCCATGTTGTGCGACTTCCTCGCCGATGCGGAATTGGACGCGATCGGCGTGTTCGGCTACTCCGCCGAGGAAGGGACGGAGGCAGACCGGCTGGACGGGCAGCTGCCACTCGGAGGAGATCAACGCGCGGCGTACCCGAGTGGCAGATCTTGCTGACGAGCTGGTTGCGCAGCGGGCGGTGGCACGGATCGGCGAGCGCGTTACCGTGCTGGTCGAGGAAGCCGGCCACGAGATCGCCGGTCGCGCGGCCCACCAGGGTCCGGAGGTCGACGGCAATGTTGCGTTGATCACGAACGAACACCTCGACCGAGGCAATCTGGTGGACGCGGTTGTCTGCGGCACCGAGGGCATCGATCTGGTTGCCACCACGATCGCCGCTCAGCGGCAGGTCAGAGTGCCGCCGCAGGAATTTACCTCACCATGATTGACGACGCACACCGGCCAGATCCTGGCGCGGACAGGCTTCGACCAACTCCCGATCCGGATGCCCTGGCGCCGAGCGAGACACATCCCGTCGGGCCAATGGCCGAGCCTGAGACGAGCCCCTGGAATCTGCCGAATGCGCTGACTGCGTTTCGTATTGTTCTTGTCCCCATCTTCGCCTGGATGCTGCTGGCTCATCCGCAGCAACTATGGTGGCGGTTCGGTACTGCGGTGATCTTTAGCGTGGCGATCTTGACCGACACGCTTGATGGGTATCTGGCGCGCAAGCACAACATCATTACCCGCTTCGGCAAGCTGGCCGATCCGATCGCGGACAAGGCGCTTACCGGCATGGCGTTCATCGGGTTGTCGATCATTGACGAGCTGCCCTGGTGGGTAACGATTACGATCTTGGTCCGTGAGTGGGGGATCACCATCATGCGGTTCGTGGTGCTGCGGTACGGCGTTATGGCCGCGGGCCGGGGCGGCAAGGTCAAGACTGTTACCCAAGCGATTGCGGTGATCATGTACCTGCTTCCGCTGCCCGGTCCAGCCCACGTCGTCGCGATGATTGTGATGGCTGTCGCCTGGGCAATCACGATGGCAACCGGCCTGGATTACGTCCGGGAGGCGCTTCGGCTACGACGACGGGCCCGAGCCAGGTGAAGAATGCCGAATTAGCGGAAAGCATCCTTGCCGAGCTGAGCGGCCGCGGCGAGACGCTCGTCAGCGCTGAGTCGTTGACCGGAGGCATGATCGGCGCCTTGCTGACCGACGTGCCGGGGGCGTCAGAAAGTTACTTGGGTGGCGTAATCAGCTATGCAACCCGCCTCAAGGCGACGCTTGCCGGAGTGGACGAGATGACCGTGGCGGAGCTGGGTCCTGTGGCGGAACGCACTGCCGTGGAGATGGCTCGCGGCGTGGCGCAGCGGTGTGATGCCGACTGGGGATTGGCGACAACCGGAGTCGCCGGCCCCGAGCCCCAGGACGGCCACCCAGTCGGTCAGGTCTTCGTCGCCGTCAGTCATGGTGCGTCCAACGCGATTCGGGTCGAGGAACTGTCGCTGCGGGGGGATCGAAGTCAGATTCGACAGCAGTCGGTCTCGGCAGCGCTGCAATTACTGGCCGATGCGCTGGGATTGCGGCATGCCGCCGCAGAAGTCGACGACGCGAGCAGCCGATGAGCGTGGTGCGTCCTGGTCTTGTCATTGAGGGTGGGTACAGTTTCCGTATGCGATCGCAGGAACTTCCGGTGAAGCCGGTGCTGGTGCGCGAGCTCATCGGTGAGTCGCTTCGAGAGGAGCGCGTTTCGCAGGGAAAGACCTTGCGAGACGTGTCGAGGAAAGCTCGGGTCAGCTTGGGATATCTCTCCGAGGTGGAGCGCGGTCAGAAAGAGGCATCAAGCGAGCTGCTGGCCGCGATCTGTGCAGCGCTAGATCTGCCGCTGTCGGTGGTCCTCAATGTGGTCAGCGAAAAGATGGCCGTCTACGAAGGCGTGACGGCATTGCCGAGCGTACGGTCGATGGCTCAGGCGGCAGCCTAAAGCTCCGCTTTTGGCACTGAGCGCTCTCGTTTAGACGCTCGGTCGCAGCCTCAATCCCTGAGGCGTCATGCGGAATCCGGCCTCCTGCAGCGCCTCACTCACTCGTATCGAACCGAAGATGTGCGCCCCGTCGGCACGTTCTACAGTCAGCTTGCCGAGCAGACCCTGCTGTACCGATCTTGCAAGGGCAGCCGCGGCTGGAGCCAGCCGAGCTGGATCTTCACTGAAGGAGAGCAGCGTCTTGCCGCCGCGCTCCACGTAGAAGATCAACTCGCCGCCGACCAAGACGACCAAAGCACCCGCTTTCCGTCCGGGTCGATGCCCTTCTCGGTCAGGCCATGGAAGCGCGGCACCGTAGGGGTTGGCTGGATCACAAGCAGCGAAAACAATTGCGGCGGGCTCTGCCGGCTCGCGTTGATGTGTGCGCAGTCGATCAACCGCACCAGTGAGTGCGAACTGGGCAGCGCCCAGACCTTCGACGAAGTAGCCGCGCCGACATTGGCCGGACTCCTCGAGTGCGCTGAGTGCCCGGTAGGCGGCGCCGAACCCACCCTCGGCCTGCTCGGTGAGAACGCTGCCACGCGTTACCACGCCGTAGCGGTCCAGCTGGGCGAAGATGTCAGATGCCAATCGATCGGCGGCCGTTGCCGGTGATCGCTGGACCAATGACCAGCGACCTGCCGTCTTGGGTGTCAACACCCTGGGGGTACGGGCCGACCGGCCCAGACCTCCGCCCGCCAACCTGATCCGATGAGTTCTGGCAATTGGCCGGCTGGGCCTGCGATGAGCGCCGCTGGTCGCAAGACTTCGTACCGGGGCAAACGTGTCGCCAGTCACCAGGCCGGCCCACACCAGCTCCCACAATGCGTCCACGTACTGCGAGCGATCCGCGGTCGACGGTCCCAAGGGCAGCAGTGCATCGAAGAAAGAGGCACCCCGATCGGCCAGCGCCGCCATGATCTCTTGGCTGCGATACTGCTCGGGCTCACCCCGCAGGGGCTGCGGCTCCTGACCCGCGACGTACCAGCGCAGCCAGCCGTCGGAATCACCGATCGGTCCGTCGCCGACCCAGAAGATCTCACCAGCTGCGGTCAGTTCATCGAGCATGGCCGGCGCATAGTTGGCGACCCGCGCCGGCAAGATCATCGATTCCACGGCGCTGGCTGGCAAGGGATAACCCGAGAGCTGTTCTAGGGCGCCCAGCACCGCGTCGACACCGCGATTGTCCGAGCTGATTCCCTGCCACTCAGCCAAAAATCGGGCGAAGGCGACTTGCTCGACTGGTTCGACACCCTTACGCAGCAGCGCCAAGGTGCGCCTCTTGATCAGCGCCAGCACCTGGCCGTGGCAGTACTGGCGACGTTCGTTGGCCGCGTCGCTGGGCAGATCGACGAAGGATCCGGCGACAAGAGATCCTGAGGCAGTCAATGCATCGCAACTCGACTCGACAACCGCGCGGCCCAATCCGTAGCGCGCTGCAATGGTCGACGCCACGAATGGCCCGTGAGTCCGTGCCCACCGCAGCACAAGATCATCTATTGGATGTGCGGCGAGTTCGGTGAACGAGGCGGCTACGCCAGGGGGAACCGGTATGCCAAGCCCGTCGCGGAGTCGCGGAATGTCCTCGGTGACTGCCAGCATCGGCTGACCAGCGATCCGGACTTCCACAATCCGGCGATCGTTGATCAAGGTGTCGATCGCCTCGGCAAGGTCGAGGCTGGGTTCGGCTCGAGCCTGCAACTCCGAAGGCATGAACGGCCCGGCCGTGCGCAACAGGTCGAAGGCTTGTTCCAGCGTGGTTGCCTGCCGGTTGGCGCTAAGGCACTGGAGATCAGCCTCGATGCTGGCAATGATCTCGGGGTCGAGGAGCTGTTTGATGCCGTCCTTACCCAGGAGTTCAGCTAACAGCGCGGCATCGAGTGACAGCGCAGCGGCCTTGCGCTCGGCCAGCGGAATGTCGCCTTCGTAGACGAATGCCCCGACGTAGCCAAAGAGCAACGAACGCGCAAAGGGCGACGGCTCTTTGGTCTCCACCTCGACAACGCGGAGGGATCGGGAGGCAATCTGTTGCTGGACCTCGAGGAGGCCGTCGAGATCGAAGACGTCGTTGAGGCATTCCCGCATCGTCTCCAGGACGATCGGGAACTCCGGGTATTGCGCGGCAACGGTCAGAAGCTGCGCGGAGCGCATCCGCTGTTGCCACAGCGGCGAGCGGGTCTTCGGATCTCTTCGAGGAAGCAACAGAGCCCGGGCTGCATTTTCTCTGAAGCGAGCGGCGAAGAGTGCCGAGGAGCCCACTTCGTCGCTGATGACCGACTCGATGATCTCTGGATCGGAAAGCAGCAACTCAGCGCTAGGCGGCTCAGATTCGGTGTCGGGGACCCGCAGCACCATGCCATCGTTGGTTGCGGTCGCCTGTACCTCCATCCCATAGCGTTCTCTGGCGGCGCGCTCGACTGCGAGCGCCCAGGGACTGAGGACCCCGGTGCCTAGCGGACAGTGAACGCAGACGCGCCAGTCACCCAATTCGTCGCGAAATCGCTCGAAGATCACCGTTTGGTCGGTAGGCAGTGCGCCGGTGGCCGACTGCTGCTCGGCAAGGTAGGAGAGAAGGTTGCTGGCGGCGTAGTCGTCCAGCCCAGCCTCGGTCAATCGCGCTCGCGCAGCGTCGGGACGCGACACACCAAGCTCGCGAACGAACCGGCCGTACGCCCTGCCCAGCTCCAAGGGGCGTGCGGGCGCGTCACCTTTCCAGAACGGCAGCCGTCCTGGCGCGCCTGGCGCAGGGGAGACCAGCACTTGATCATGAGTAATCTGCTCCACGCGCCAGCTCGTCGTTCCCAAGGTGAAGACATCACCAACTCGGGTCTCGTAAACCATCTCTTCATCGAGCTCACCGACTCGGCGACCCGGGGCGTGCCGGCCCGAGGCGTTCCCCTCACCTACCAGGAAGACTCCGAAGAGGCCCCGATCGGGAATCGTCCCCCCAGAGGTAACCGCGAGTCGCTGCGCTCCCGGGCGGGCCGCCAGTACACCAGTGTCGCGGTGCCACACCAAGCGTGGCCTGAGCTCGGCAAAGTCTTCGCTTGGATAGCGGCCACTCAGCATGTCGAGTACGGCCTCGAAAGCGCTGTACGGAAGTTGCCGGAAGCTGTCCGCACGACGTACCAAGGCATACAGTTCTTCAGCCTTGGCGTCCTCGATTGAGACGATGGCCACGATCTGCTGCGCAAGCACATCCAAGGGATTGCGCAGCTCGGCAACCTCCTCGATCGCGCCGTGCCTCATCCGTTCCACGACGACCGCTGACGCGATCAGATCTCCACGATGATTCGGAAAGAACACGCCACGAGAAGTCGCTCCCACGTGATGGCCAGCCCGGCCGACCCGTTGCAGGCCGCTGGCCACCGAGGGCGGAGCCTCGACCTGGACGACGACGTCTACGGCACCCATGTCGATACCGAGCTCCAGTGAGGAGGTCGCTACGACACAGGGCAGCCGGCCCGTCTTGAGATCGTCCTCGATCTGGGCGCGCTGCTCCTTGCTGACCGAGCCGTGGTGGGCTCGGGCGATCACAGGTGTTGTGCTGCCGTCTCGCCCGCTGGATGCACCAGATTGAGCCATCACCTGCGCAGGTGGAGGGAACGGATCAGTGGCTTCGCCAATACGCTCCGCCTGCAGCTCGTTGAGGTGTGCGGTCAGCCGCTCCGCAAGTCGGCGCGAGTTCGCGAAGACGATGCTGGAGCGGTGCTGAGTGATCAGGTCCAGAATGCGGTTCTCGACGTGCGGCCAGATCGATGGTGGTCGCGGCGGAGGCTGCTCATCGTCGAGGCTTGCGGGCGGTGTGATGGTGGGGACCGACGCGGTTGCACCGAGGTCACTCATGTCCTCAACGGGCACCTCGATGGAGAGATCCCATGACTTCTCTGCCCGAGGTGCCACGACCCGCACCTGATGCGACCCGCCGAGGAAAGCCGCAACACGTTCGGGTGGGCGCACCGTGGCAGACAGGCCGATCCGCTGCAAGGTTTGCGGCGCAGATGAAGACTCCCCATCGGATTCCGTCATAGCTTCCAGCCGCTCGAGCGACAGTGCAAGGTGAGCTCCGCGTTTCGTGCCGGCGAGAGCGTGCACTTCGTCGATGATCACCGTTCGAACCGACCGCAGCAGATCCCGGGCAGCCGACGTCAGCATCAAGAACAGCGACTCCGGCGTGGTGATCAAGATGTCAGGTGGCCTGCTGACCAGACCTCGCCGCTCAGCCGCCGACGTATCGCCGGAGCGCACCCCGACCGTGACATTCGGAGGTGTCTGGTCAAGGCGCAAAGCCGTCTGGGTGATGCCGGCCAACGGTGCCCGGAGGTTTCGCTCGACATCGACGGCAAGAGCTTTGAGTGGAGAGACGTAGAGCACGCGGCAGCGCTGCTTGGCGCTGGGCATTGGGGAGCGGGTCAGATCGTCCAAGGCCCACAGGAAGGCGGCCAGAGTCTTGCCGGAACCGGTCGGGGCAATGACCAGGGCGTTTTCGCCGCCAGAGATGGCTTGCCATGCCCCGACCTGCGCCGCCGTCGGCTCTGCGAAGACCTCCCGGAACCAAGTCGCAGTAGCCGGGGAGAAGACCTCCAATGGATCAGCACGCACGTCGTCTATCTTGCCCTCGAGGACTGACAGTACTGACTACGAGAAGGGCTTACCCAGGCACAATGGCGGCTATGAAGGAAACCGAGCTCTGGCAGCGGCTGCAGCTGCACCTCGGCACGGGTTACTTCCGGGTGTGGGCGTCGGAGTACAGCCTCGCCGCGCTCGGCCAGCGCACCGTTGTTCAGGCGCTGGCCGACGGCATCCCGTGCAAGACCATCTGGCGTGCAGTTTGGGCTGCGCTCGAGCTTCCGGCCCGGGACCGCTAGCAGCTGTGCCCTGAGGCTGCAGGCGGGTACGTTTCGCAGCACAGCCGTCAAGAAGACTCCAGGTCGCGGCTGGCGAAGGTGCGTTTCGCAGCACTGGCCGCGAAACGGCGTACGCGTTTTGGTCGCCTTGAGTCGCCCTCGGATGAGCGTTTCGCACGTTTGGTGGGAACCGTAAGGGTTCAGCCGCGTGGGATGAGCGGTGGGTGATTTCGCGCGGCGTGTCGAATACCCTTCGAACAAACGTTCGGTAGGTTATCCACCAAGCAGCGGGATCGGTTATCCACAGAATCTCGGAGGACCGAACGATTGTCAGTGCTCCTCCTTAGGGTCACAGCGCAAGACTTTCAAACACACAATGCCGACGACGGGGAAGGATCACGATGGCCACGCAAGATCGCGATAAGGCACTCGAGGCAGCGCTTGCGCAGATTGACAAGCAGTATGGAAAGGGCTCGGTGATGCGCCTTGGTGAGGAGGTTCGGGCGCCTATCGAGGTCATTCCCACCGGTTCTATCGCCCTTGACGTTGCTCTAGGCATTGGCGGCCTGCCTCGCGGCAGGGTCGTGGAAATCTACGGCCCTGAGTCCAGTGGCAAGACGACCGTGGCTTTGCATGCCATTGCCAACGCTCAGGCAGAAGGGGGGATCTGCGCCTTCATCGATGCCGAGCATGCGCTGGATCCGGAGTACGCGGGACGTCTGGGGGTCGACACCGACTCACTGCTGGTGAGCCAGCCCGATAACGGTGAGCAGGCGTTAGAGATCGCCGATATGTTGATCCGCTCGGGTGCATTGGCGTTGATCGTGATCGACTCGGTAGCTGCGCTGACACCGCGGGCCGAAATCGAAGGAGAGATGGGCGACAGCCACGTTGGCCTGCAGGCACGGCTCATGAGCCAGGCACTTCGGAAGATGACCGGCGCGTTGAGCGGTGCCGGCACCACAGCGATCTTTATCAACCAGCTACGGGAGAAGATCGGGGTGATGTTTGGATCGCCTGAGACGACGACGGGTGGCCGGGCGCTGAAGTTCTACGCATCGATCCGGCTGGATGTGCGCCGTATCGAGACACTCAAGGACGGCCAGGAAATGGTCGGTAACCGTACCCGAGTGAAGGTAGTCAAAAACAAAGTGGCCCCGCCATTCAAGCAAGCAGAGTTCGACATTCTTTATGGACAGGGAATCAGTCGCGAAGGCAGCCTCATTGATTTGGGCGTAGACACCGGAATCATTCGCAAGGCTGGTGCTTGGTTTACCTATGATGCCGATCAATTGGGTCAAGGTCGTGAGAATGCCCGCAGCTATCTGCGAAACAATCCCGATCTGGCAGATGAGTTGGAGAAAAAGATCAAGGAGCGAATGGGCATCGGTCCGAAGATCGATCTGCCCGCCGGGATAGATCCGGTCACCGGCGAGGTGGAGTTCTAGGCAAATGCCGCTCAACCAAGGGGCTGCTGAGCAGCGGATCGAAGGCGGCCAAGATCGCCCGATGGTTGGCACGCCAACAACAGAAGCTCAACCCCCGGCAGCCACCGAAACGCATGATGGCGATGCAGATGCAGATGCAGAGTCTGTGGCCCGCACTATCGCGCTGCGCAAGCTCACCACGCGGGCGCACACTCGACATGAGCTTGACAAGGCGCTTCAGGCGAAAAACGTGCCGCAGATTGTGAAGGAGACTGTTCTGGACCGACTGCAAGAGGTGGGCCTGGTGGACGACACCTCTTTCGCTGCTGACTGGGTCGCCTCCCGTCAGCAGCGACGCCATCTTTCCCGAAGGGCGCTAAGGCGAGAGCTGGAGGCCAAGGGAGTTGAGCGGAGCGACATCGACAGTGCACTTGAGACTGTTGATCGCGACGCCGAACTCGCCGCCGCTCAGGAGCTCGTCGAACGTAAACAGGCCGCAATGAGTGCCCTTTCACGAGATGTACAGCAGCGGCGGCTGGCAGGACTGCTCAGCCGCCGTGGATTCGATACGGCAGTCATTACACAAGTGCTGAGCAATGCGCTCCGCCAGTGAGCGCGCGGCCCTGACCTCCTAGCTGGATCTCACATTTGTGCTTGACCAAGGGCGTAACCAGACATACTCTGCCAACACGAGGTATCTGACAACGCTCGAACGATATGAACGAAATTCCGGATCAAACGAAATGCTCCGGAACTCCAACCTTACGAAGCAGTTTTTCTGAAAAATCGAGGAGTGAATAGACCCGGCGTTCACCAACTGAGCGTTGGTTGATTTTGCAATTCGCGTTGCGGATCCTCTTGAGTACACGTGACAGCGTGTAGACAGGAGCGCGACGATGAGTGGGGTCTTTGAAGCACTTGTAGTTGTCGGCCTTTTCTTGCTTATCGCCGTAGTTGGCGCAGCCACAATGGTCATGACTAGGCGGAGCCGTCACAATGCGGCCGGCTATCAGAACAAAACATTTCACTCGACTTCATCGGCCCTTCCGAGCCACACTGATTCAGTCGCAACCTCTAGCTCCCCTCTAGATCGTTCCGATGGCGAATCGGCTGCGGGAGGGCCTGGACGCTCGGAGGCAGAGGTTGAGGAACTTCACGCCAAAGCCGAGAAGTTGCTGGTCTCGGCCGAGACTGCTCGGACAGAGGCTGAAGAGGAGTCACGGGCTCGGCGAACCGAGCTCCGCGAGCAGCGTGCCGATCTGGAGCGCCGCGAACAGCGGCTCTCGGATCGAGAAGAACGACTCGACGCTGACATACGTGTGTTGGAAGAAAAGGGCCGCCAGCTCGAGGAGCTCAAGAACGAGCTCAAAAGCCAGCGCCGGATCCTGGCCGATCTTGAGACCGAGCAGCAAACGTCACTGGAAAGAATTGCAGGCCTGACCGCGGAGCAGGCAAAGGCCGAGCTCGTGACAGCGGTCACTCACGACGCGAAGCGGCAGGCGGTGCTGCTAGCTCGCGACATCGAACGTCAGGCGGCTCGGGAAGCTGATTCCAGAGCACAACAGATCATCGTCGGTGCTATTCAGCGCCTCGGCTCCGAGCTGACGTCGGAGTCGGTCGTCTCGGCCGTTCACCTCCCTGGTGACGACATGAAGGGCCGGATCATCGGTCGAGAGGGCCGTAACATCAGAGCGTTCGAGCAGGTGACGGGTGTCAACGTGATGATTGATGACACGCCGGAAGCGGTCTTACTGTCCTGCTTCGATCCAGTTCGGCGAGAGACCGCTCGGATGACGTTGACCGAGCTGGTGGCGGATGGCCGTATCCATCCCGCCCGGATCGAGGAGGTGCACGAGCGAAGCAAGAGCCAGATTCAGGCGCAGTGTTTGCGGGCGGCCGAGGATGCAATGGCCGAGGTCGGCATCTCCGACCTGCATCCGGCGCTCGTTCCGGTGCTCGGCACATTGCGCTACCGAACCTCGTACGGTCAGAACGTTCTCAAGCACCTGGTGGAGAGCGCTCACATCGCTGGACTCATGGCCGCCGAGCTTCGACTCGACGTGGCTCATTGCAAGCGAGCGGCGTTCCTGCATGACATCGGCAAGGCATTGACCCACGAGGTGGAGGGCTCGCACGCGATCGTCGGGGCCGATCTGGCTCGGAAGTACGGCGAGCATGCCGACGTCGTGCACGCTATCGAGGCACACCACAACGAGGTCGAAGTGCGCACGGTTGAAGCTGTCCTGGTGCAGGCGGCAGATGCCATCAGCGGTAGTCGGCCGGGTGCCCGGCGGGAAAGCATTGAAGCGTACGTGCAGCGGCTGGAGCGGTTGGAAGAGATCGCCGGCGCACGTGAAGGTGTCGACAAGGTTTTCGCGATGCAGGCCGGACGCGAGATCAGGGTCATGGTGGCGCCAGATCTCGTCGACGACATCGAGGCGCAGGTTCTGGCTCGCGACATTGCCAAGCAGATTGAAGAAGAGCTCACTTATCCCGGCCAGATCAAAGTAACGGTGGTTCGGGAATCCAGAGCAACCGAAACCGCACGTTAGATCTGACCTTGCGCCGTAAGCGCACTCCGCGAAGCCATTGACGGGCTCACGATCGCGGACACCTGTGCGACCTTTGGCCCGCGCCGCCGCCTCTGTAGGCGACGTTCCAGGTAACGGGCGAGCCGAGTAAGCAGATAGTTGATGAGAATGAAGATCGCGGCTATCACGATGAAGGTGGGAATGATATTGCCCTCGAGGGAGGCCAAGGTCTGACCGCTGCGGACCAGTTCCGGATACAAGATCAGGAATCCGAGAGCCGAGTCCTTCAAGACGACGACGAGCTGACTGACGATTGAGGGCAACATCATGGTGATGGCCTGCGGCAGCAGCACCAAACGCAAGGCAGCGAAGGGAGTAAGCCCTATGGCAAGGGCCGCCTCTTGCTGACCTTTCGGCAGTGATCCGACCCCGGAACGGATGAGTTCAGCAATCACGCATGAGTTGTAGAACGTGAGTCCCGCGACGACACCGAGCAGCGGGAGGATGTTTCCGGAGACGCCAATCCCGAACAGGAACACGTAATAGGCGAAGAGCATCATCATCAGCACCGGAACGGCACGGAAGAACTCGACAAAAATGCCGCAGACCGTCCGCACTACCGTCGTCTGGGACAGCCGGCCCATGCCCAACAGGATTCCGCCGACGATCGCGAGAATGATGGAGAAGAAGGCCGCGATCAAGGTGGCCCGCAGACCCGGCAACAAGTAGGAAGTCCAGGTCACTGGATCGAGGAACGGACTCCACTTCGCCGCGGTGAACTGGCCCTTGGCGGCAAGCGCGGACACCAGGAGATAGAGCAGAGCGAGGATCACCAGAGTGCCGAACACGGCGATGAGGACGTAACGCCGTCGCGCCTTCGGCCCAGGTGCGTCAAACAGCACACTCGCTTCCGCACTCACCGTTTCACCGCCAGTCGCCTGGACAGGGCAGTGAACCCGATGCCAATGGGCAGCGTCAAGATCACGAAGCCGGTCGCCATGATCACGAAGATCGCATAGATCAAATCCGGACGGAACTCGATCATGCCCTTCATCAAATAGGAGGCCTCAGCGACGCCGATGGTAGCCACCACTGTGGTGTTCTTGGTGAGGGCGATCAGCACATTGCCCAGCGGAGCGATGGCGCCGCGAAACGCTTGAGGCAGCACCACGTTGTACAAGGTTGCACCGAAGTCGAGGCCGATAGCACGGGCGGCCTCGGCCTGACCCTTCGGGACAGTGTTGATACCACTCCGCAGCGCCTCAGCGACGAAAGCCGCGTGGTAGACCGCAAGCGCGATAACACCCCAACGGAAGTTCTGTACGTCAATCGGTGAGTTCTGCGCCCCGATCCGGTATTGCAAGGTGATGTAGAACCCGAACGCGCAGAAGAACACGATCAGCGTCAGGGGTGTGTTCCGCACCAGGGTGACGTACGTCGTTCCCGCGGCCCGCAGCACAGCGACCGGCGATACGCGCATGATCGCGACAATTGTCCCGATCACCAAAGCCCCGACGGCGGCGGCGAGAGTCAACTTGATGGTCATCCAGAACGCGGCGAGCACGTTGTACTCGGTAAGCAGCTGGGAAAGACCATCGAGCATTCGCAACCTCCTTAGCGATTGGGGCCGACAATCAGCCGGCCCCAATCACCTATTCACATCTCCCGCCGCGAACCTACGCGCAGGCGTCCGGTTTCGGTGGGTTCGTTGACGTGTCGACCTTGAAGCCGGACGGGCCGACATTGGCTTCGACTGCTTTCTGCCACGAGCCGTCGGAGACCATCTTTTCAAGAGCTGCATTCACTTTGTTGCACAGCTCCACGTCGCCCTTCTTCAGGCCGACGCCGTATCGCTCCGTCGAGAACGGCTTGCCGACGACCTTGAGCTTGCCGGCGTACTGCGGCTGTGCCGCGAAGCCGGCCAAGATCACGTTGTCGGTGGTGACAGCGTCTACGGTGCCGCCGACCAGAGCCTCCACACACTTGGAGTAGGTGTCCTGCTCGAACAGCTTCACCGTGGTGGCGTACTCCTTCTTGATCTTCTCAGCCGGAGTTGAACCAGTGACCGAGCAGAGCGTCTTGCCCTCCGTCGTCTCAGGCCCGGTGATGTCGGTGTTGTCTGACTTGACCAGCAGATCTTGGCCGGCCACGAAATACGGCCCGGCGAAGGACACCTTCTCCTTGCGGGCGTCGGTGATCGAATAGGTAGCGAAGATCAATCCGACCTGGCCGCCCTGGATCGCGGTCTCACGCTGCGCGGACGGAGTCTCCTTGAAGGTCACCTTGTCGCCTTCGAAGCCGAGTTCTTTCGCGACATACCGCGCGACGTCGACATCGAATCCTTTGAAGTCTTCGCCGACCTTCTGGCCCAGGCCGGGCTGGTCGTACTTGATGCCCACGGTGAGATTGTCACCCGATGTGCTTCCGGCACTGCCGCCCCCGCCACACGAAGTCATGGTGGCTGCGAGGGCTGATCCCGCCACCACGACGAGAATCTTCTTGCTGATGTGCATTCCTCTCCTTTCATGTCTGACCACGGTTATCGAGCTCGCTCCAGGTCGGGACAGCTGAGCAACTGCCGTGTCCGATTCAGAGGAGGTGATGAAATCCGGATCGGACACCCGTGATCAATGGGTCAAGATCTTGCTGAGGAAGTCCTTCGCTCGTGCACTTTGCGCGTTGGTGAAAAAGGACTCCGGTTCCGCCTCCTCGACGATCTGGCCATCATCCATAAAGACCACCCGGTTTGCGGCCTTACGGGCGAAGCCCATCTCGTGGGTGACGACGATCATCGTCATCCCTTGGCGGGCCAGGGAGATCATCACGTCAAGCACTTCGTTGACCATTTCCGGGTCCAGCGCGGAGGTCGGCTCGTCGAACAAGATCACTTTGGGATCCATGGCGAGGGCTCGAGCGATGGCGACGCGCTGCTGTTGCCCACCGGACAGCTGAGCCGGATACTTCTCGGCCTGGGAGTCGACTCCAACGCGTGTGAGCAGGTCCATGCCACGTTTCTTGGCCTCCCCAGCCGACATCTTTCGAACCTTCACTGGTCCGAGAGTGACATTTTCCAAGGCTGTCTTGTGAGCAAAGAGGTTGAAGGATTGAAAAACCATTCCGACGTCGGCACGCAAATGGGCGAGTGCCTTGCCGTCTTCCGGCAGTTCCTGGCCGTCGATAGTGATCGTTCCTGACTCGATCGTCTCGAGGCGGTTGATCACCCGGCACAAGGTTGACTTTCCCGAGCCGGACGGACCCAGGATGACAACGACCTCGCCCTTACGGACCGTGAGATCGATCTTCTGAAGCACATGAAGCTCACCAAAGTGCTTGTCGACCTCACTGAGCACCACCAAAGGTTCGCCGAGATGTTCCGGCGCCACCGACGGACCAGTCGTCGGATCCGGTACAGGATCAGTCGGTGACGTGGCTTGATGCTCGACCTCCTGTGACGAGATTTCGGCCTTCGTCATGGCCCGACCTTAGACCTGCGGTTGGCAAAACCGACAAGATACGCACCGATTTTCGGTGACAATCGGCAAATCTTTTTGATAGTTAGGCTAACTACCAGAAATTCCCCATTGGCCATTGAACGCTTGACCGACCGCGAGCACCCTCATGTCCTCGTGGGTCGGGCCTTCGTTGAATGCGTCGGGGCCACAAGTCATCGGTTCCACAGCCACACCCCCGTCGCGGTTGGGCCCTCCGGTGAAGACCTGTGTCCACGCGAAGGTCTCATCCCCCCACAGTTCGGCGTAACGGTCGCCGCGAGTCAATCTGATACGCCAGTGACCGTCCGGATCGCGGGCCAGATCCGTCATAGCGGTGTCCAAATTCGTAGCACCGAGAACACTGCCGCGGCGTAGGTCGTAGGCCGTGCCATCAACCGGCGCAACCTGAGCCGGGAGGAGCCGATCATCCACCTCGAGATAGGAGTCGGCGGGCACTGTCAGTGCGACTTCATCGACGCTCGATTCGCCGACCGTCAGATAGGGATGCGCGCCATAACCGAACGGCAATTCGTCGTTACCGACGTTGGTTGCTTCCACCGTGACCGTCAAGCCGTCGTCACCGACGCTATGGGTGATGGTCGCCTCCAGCGTGCCGGGCCAACCAGGCTGCGGATGAATGCGTACCCGATTCACGACTGTATCGGCCTGATGCTCGACCAGCACCCACGGGACGTAGCGAGCGAGGCCGTGGCTCGCGTTATGGCGAGCCGGTTCGGTGAGCGCAAGCTGTTGAGTTACGCCGTTGAAGGTGTATCGGCCGTCGCGTATTCGATTCGGCCAGGGAATCAGATTCTGGCCCCGACCGCCCCTGACCGTGTCGGTGACCTCGAAGCCATGGACGACATCACGACCGTCGACCGAGAAATGACGCAGCGTGGCGCCTACCTCAGTGATCACGGCGCGATTGTTTCCGGATGTGATTTCGTACTGTTTTCCGGTTGGTGCAGCGCTCACGAATCGGCACTTTATCGTCGTGCCCGTCATCCCATTACCCTTGGGTCTGCTATGTCGACAGTGCTACAGGAGTCAGCGGCCACCCGTTCGCGTACGTATCAGATTCGCACCTACGGGTGCCAGATGAATGTGCATGATTCCGAGCGGCTCGCCGGGCTGTTGGAGCAGGCCGGCTACCAGAGATCTTCCGCTGACGCGGTGCCAGACGTGATCGTTTTCAATACCTGCGCGGTGCGTGAGAACGCCGATAACCGGCTCTATGGCAGCCTCGGCAACCTCCTGCCAACGAAAAAGGCACGACCCGGCATGCAGATTGCTGTCGGCGGTTGCCTTGCTCAAAAGGACAAGGACACCATCTTGACCCGCGCGCCGTGGGTGGATGTGGTGTTTGGCACCCACAACATCGGCTCACTGCCCGCATTGCTGGAACGTGCGCGGATCCAGCGCGAGGCTCAAGTCGAGATCAAAGAGGCTCTTGAGACCTTCCCGTCCAATCTGCCGACCCGTCGAGAGTCGGCGTACGCGGCATGGGTTTCGATCAGCGTTGGCTGCAACAACACCTGCACCTTCTGCATCGTCCCCGCTTTGCGAGGTCGCGAGACCGACCGCAGACCGGGTGACATCCTCGCCGAGATTGAGGCGTTGGTCGCTGAAGGAGTCCAGGAGGTGACGCTGCTCGGCCAAAATGTCAACGCCTACGGGGTCGAGTTCGGTGACAGGCGTGCGTTTGCCAAGCTGCTGCGCTCCTGCGGAAACATCGCGGGACTGGAACGGGTCCGGTTCACCTCGCCCCATCCCAAGGACTTCACTGACGACGTAATCGCGGCGATGGCAGAAACAGCCAATGTGATGCCCCAATTGCATATGCCGTTGCAGTCCGGATCGGATGCGATCTTGCGCTCGATGCGGCGTTCCTATCGCAGGGAGCGCTATCTGGGAATTATCGACAATGTCCGCGCCGCGATGCCTGAGGCCGCCATCACAACCGACATCATCGTCGGCTTTCCGGGAGAGACCGAGGCAGACTTTCAAGCCACCCTCGATGTTGTGGCGGCGGCCCGGTTCTCCGCGGCGTTCACCTTCCAGTACTCCATCCGGCCCGGCACTCCGGCCGCCACGATGGATGATCAAATTTCGAAGCCTGTCGTGCAAGAGCGCTACGACAGGCTCGTCGACCTGGTCGGCGAGATCGCCTTGCAAGAGAACCTGAAGCAGCTCGGCCGACGGGTCGAGGTGATGTTCGCCGACGGTGAGGGCCGTAAGGACGTGCTGACGCACCGGATGTCTGGCCGGGCTCGCGACAATCGACTTGTTCACGTCTCAGTACCGGAAGAGTCGGCAGGTCGTCCTCGACCGGGTGATCTGGCCGAGGTGATCATCACTCACGCCGCACCGCATCATCTCACCGCTGATGCCGGGCTCCTGTCACTCCGGCGTACCCGCGGCGGCGACGCATGGCAGGCGAGAACAGCCCCACCCCAGGATGCTCGCGCTGTGGTCAATCTCGGCATTCCAACCGTCGGGGCACCTGATATCTTGCAGCCCGCGGAAGCCTGCATGACCACCTGACGACGCTGCCAAGGAGCCGACGTATGCCTGCAATGAAATTTGTCGAGCAGCTGAACGTGCAGATCGGGCACGAATTCGCAGCCCACCAGCAATATGTCGCGTGTGCGGTGTATTACGACGCACTCACGATGCCGCAGATGGCGGGCTTCTTCTACGCGCAGGCGCTGGAAGAACGCGATCACGCCATGATGATGATCAAATACCTCGTCGATCAGGACGCGCCGGCGCTTGTTCCGGGGCTGAGTGCTCCTCGGGTCGACTTTTCCGACGTCGTCGCACCTGTTGAGCTTGCCCTGGAACAGGAGCGCCGGGTTACCGCTCAGATCAATGAGCTGACCCGAATCGCTCGCGAGGAGAATGACTTCGCCTCTGATCAGTTCATGCAGTGGTTCATCAAGGAGCAGGTCGAGGAGGTCGCCACCATGAGTGACCTGGTCGCGGTGGTGCGACGCTCCCGCGACAACATCGAAGCGATTGAGGAGTACGTGCAGCGGGAGCAGCGTCGAGAGTCAACCGACCTCACCGCACCAGCCATCGCCGGCGGCTAACGCTCACCGACCGCCAGCGCCAGCCGAGAACTTAGGCGGGCTGCTCCGGCTGATCAGCGGAGCCCTTGCGAAGCTTCTCCTTCGCCATTTCCTGACCCTGATCAACCTGATCGACGTACTTGCTGTCGGTTCTCTCGTCGACGAAGTCGCCTGCCTTCTCGATGCCGGCGTCGACCTGCTCGCCATGCTCGCCCATCGCATCTTTTGCCTTGTCGAAGATGCCCATCACTTGCCACCTCTCTTGAGATTTCGGATGCCATATCCGCTGGCGTGGGTGCCAAACGACGCATTCGGCACCGGAATCTTTTTACTCCAGGCTCTGCAGGATGTCGACCGGATCGCATGTCGCCGTGCTGCGGAGGATCAAGCCGACCTAGGCCACACTGTGCACGTGACCGTCGTGCTCGTTGGCGCAACTGCAGTCGGCAAGTCCGGCCTTGCTGCTGAGTTAGCGCGGCGCTATGCAGCGGAAGGACAACGTGCGGAGATCGTCAATGCCGACTCGATGTTGGTCTACCGCGGCATGGACATCGGCACAGCCAAGCCGTCTGAGGCTGAACGCGCCGAGATCCGGCACCACATGGTCGATGTGTTGGAGGTCAGTCAGTCGGCCACAGTGGCGGAATTTCAGCAGCTGGCGCGAGCCGCGATCGGCGACTGCGAAGTGCGCGGCGTTATCCCAATCGTGGTCGGTGGGTCAGCACTCTATGTCCGGGCGATTGTCGATGACTTCGAGTTTCCGGGAACCGATCCGGCGATTCGGGCTCGGCTGGAGAGCGAGCTGGCGAGCCAAGGTGCCGAGCGGATGTACCAGCGGCTGCTGGTTGTCGATCCGATTGCCGCACATCGGATTCTTCCCGGCAACACCCGTCGAATCGTTCGTGCCCTCGAGGTGATCGAGCTGACCGGTGGTTCGTTCTCGGCGGCGCTGCCCGACCGGCGCTACCGGCTGCCCCATGTCGTACAGATCGGGCTCGCCATCGATCGGGTCACGCTCGATGAGCGTATTGCTGCCCGAGTGGAGGCTATGTGGGCGGCAGGCTTCGTCGACGAGGTGCGACGGCTGGCAGCGGCCGGCCTCCGGGAGAGCCTCACCGCCTCCCGCGCCCTGGGATATCGACAGGTATTGCGTTTCCTCGATGGGGAGATCAGCGAGGCGCAGGCACGTGAGCTCACGATCACAGCAACTCGGAAATTCGCTCGCCGCCAGGACTCATGGTTTCGCAAGGACGGCCGGATCGCCTGGCTGTCCTACGACCATCCTCAGCTCGTCTCCGCCGCGTACGTCCTCGCGGGCGCACCGGAACCGACCCAGTGACCGACGACCTCGAGCACTGATCTGGGATGGAAGACTGACCTCCATGCGGAGGTGGTCGTTCACGAAGGGGCATGGCACCCAGAACGACTTTGTCGTCATCCTTGATCGTGAGTCGATGCTCGACGTCGGTCCGGCCGAGGTGCGCTTCATCTGCGACCGGCATGCCGGCATTGGCGCCGATGGCCTACTGCGGGCCGTACTCGCCAAGCACATCAACGGTTGGAGTGGCGACGGTGGGCTCTGGTTTCTGGACTACCGCAACGCCGATGGCTCGATCGCCGAGATGTGCGGCAATGGTTTGCGGGTCTTCGTGCGATTCCTGCTCGATCGAGACCTCGCCGGTGGCCCTGTGCTGCGAATCGCTACGCGGAACGGCATACGCGAGGCCACAGCGCTGCCAGACGGCAGGATCCGCGTCGCCATGGGCCCGGTTACTATCGGCAGTCGATTCGTCGTCGTCAGGATGGCTAACGGAGTCGAGTTCAAGGCAGTAACGGCGGATGTCGGCAATCCCCATGCGGTGAGCTTCGCGGACAACCTCGATGCGCTGCCGTTGCACACTGCTCCTCGATGGGATCCCCCCGACGAATTTCCGGACGGCCTGAACCTCGAGTTCGTACGCCGGCTGGCCCCCCAGCACATCGCTATGCGCGTCTATGAGCGAGGAGTCGGCGAGACTCGCTCCTGCGGCACCGGCACCGTCGCGGCGGCTGCGGCCGCCCGGGTTCATGATCAGGATCGGACGGCGCTCCCTGCGACGTACCAGGTCGATACGCCCGGTGGCACGGTCGAGGTGGAGCTGACCGAAGACGATGCCTATCTAACCGGACCAGCAGTCCTAGTGGCGCACGGCGAGCTCGCGCTGCCCGATCGTGCCGTCCTTGAGACCATGCAAACGCTCACCCTCACCGCCTCGGGCACCTCCGCCCCGGCCTAGCACGCAGGAGTCTGCATGTCTGTCCTCGACGCGTTTTCACTGTCCGGCAAGGTTTCTGTCGTCACGGGAGCCAACCGTGGCATCGGGCGCGCGTTGGTCACTGCGTTGGCCGAGGCCGGCAGTGACGTGGTGTTGCTGGTTCGCGACACCGAGGGAGCGACAGAGGTGATTGCCGAGTTGAATGCTTTGGGCGTAACGGCGGTCGCTGTGATGGCTGACGTCACCGAGGCGGATCAGGTACGGCGAGCCGTCGGCGAAGTCCTGGATCGGCTCGGCCAGGTCGACGTCCTGGTGAACAACGCGGGCGCATGCATCCACCGGCCCTCCCTTGACGTCACAGGCGAAGAGTGGAATTTCGTGATCGATGTCAACGTCAACGGCGTCTGGCATTGCTGCCAGGAGTTCGGCCGACAGATGGTGGCGCAACACGACGGCGTCATCATCAACATCGGCTCGATCTCGGCGAACATCGTCAACCGGCCCCAATGGCAGCCGGCCTACAACGCCTCCAAGGCTGCGGTACATCAGCTGACCCGCTCGCTGGCCGCGGAATGGGCACCGCACGGCGTCCGGGTCAACGCACTGGCGCCGGGGTACATCAAGACCGAAATGGCCCCGGTCGACAAGCCGGAATTCAAGCGTTACTGGATTGAGGACGCGCCGATGCGACGCTATGCGATGCCCGCCGAGCTCGGGCCCAGCGTGGTCTACCTGGCCTCCGACGCCTCGTCATTCATGACCGGCACCGTGCTGGTGATTGACGGCGGCTACACCCTTTTCTGAGAGCCGATGACCAGCAGTCTCCTTATGCGCTCTGAGCTTGTCGAAGAGGCGCGGTTCGACAAGCTCAGCGCACATAAGTCGTAGCCAACGGCGCATCGATACAAAACGCTTCGCTGCGACTTGGGTTGCCGTGAGACTCTGGTTTGGACATGACAATTCCGCAACCAGATCCGCAATTTCCTCCCAGCGCAGATGACGAGCTGCTCATCGAACGCCTCGAGCCCAGGCCAGCAGGCCCGTCGGGCTTCGACGGAGATCAGCAAGACCTCGAAGATCGGCTCTCACTACGCCGGATTTCAGGTATGTCGACCGAGCTCGCTGACATTACCGAGGTCGAATATCGCCAGCTCCTTCTCGAACGCGTTGTGCTGGTCAGCGTGTGGACCGCCGGTAGCGAGGTAAGCGCCGAGCTTGCAATTGCCGAGCTCAAATTGTTGGCAGAAACGGCTGGGTCACAGGTGTTGGAAGGCCTGATCCAGCGTCGTGACCGACCCGACCCGGCAACCTACATCGGGCGCGGCAAGGTTGCGGAACTGCGCGACGTGGTCGTCGCGACTGGCGCAGATACGGTCATCTGTGACGGCGAGCTGACCCTTGCCCAGCTTCGCAACCTGGAGGATCGGCTCGGCGTAAAGGTCATCGATCGGACTGCGCTGATCCTTGATATCTTCGCCGCCCACGCCAAGAGCGCTGAGGGCAAGGCGCAGGTCGAATTGGCTCAATTGCAGTACCTCAAACAGCGCTTACGCGGTTGGGGCGGCAACTTGTCCAGGCAAGTCGGTGGTCGCGCCAGCGGCGGTGTCGGAATCGGCGGCCGTGGCCCAGGCGAGACGAAACTGGAAATCGATCGGCGCCGCATCAACAGCCGGATTGCCAAGCTGCGTGCTTCGCTTCGTGAGATGGACACCACGCGCGAGACCAAACGGGCTGAACGACGCCGTCATCAGGTCCCTTCGGTCGCCATCGTGGGCTACACCAATGCCGGAAAATCGAGCTTGCTCAACCGACTGACCGGGGCCGGTGTGCTGGTCGATGACGCCCTTTTTGCGACCCTCGACCCGACCACTCGCCGCGCCGCAGCAGCGGACGGCCGGGTATACACGCTGACCGATACCGTCGGCTTCGTTCGCCATTTGCCCCATGATCTAGTCGAAGCGTTTGCCTCGACTCTGGAGGAGTCGACCTACGCTGATCTGCTCGTGCACGTCGTCGACGGCTCCGACCCAGACCCGATCGGACAGGTCAATGCCGTGCGTGCAGTCCTCGCCGATATTGGCGCCGCTGAGATAGCTGAGTTGATCGTCATCAACAAGGTGGACCGCGCGGCGGCCGAAACGCTTCGTGTGCTGCATGCCAGTTACCCCGATGCCGTGTTTGTCTCGGCGCGGACGGGGGAGGGGATCGAGCAGTTGCGTACCACGATCGAGACGCTGCTGCCTCGGCCCGAGGTCGAAATTCGCGCCTTGGTGCCGTACGAGCGAGGTGATCTAGTCAACCGCATTCACCAAACCGGCGAATTCTTGGCCACTGAGCACGTCGCCGAGGGCACCCTGCTTGCTGCTCGAGTAAGTCCCGCTCTTGCTGCCGAACTCGCCCCCTACGAGCTGGTAATGAGTGACACGGTGAGACTGGACTGATAGGTGCTCGCTGGCTGTAGCGGAGGTGATTAGAGTTCTTCGGTGACCGGAGCGACCAAGGCTGCCAGTCTCGCGGTCGGACACCGCGATGTGCTCGCGGCAGCGGTCCGGGCGATCGACGGCACCGAACGAGCTGGCCAGGTCGAGATGGCCGATGCGATCGCGGCCAGTTTGGAATCCGATCATCATCTTCTGGTTCAGGCTGGCACCGGCACGGGCAAGTCGCTTGGCTATCTGGCTCCGGCGCTGCTCTGGCTGGTCCGCAATCCCAGCGAGCGGATCGTGATAGCGACGGCGACATTGGCACTGCAAAGCCAGCTCGCCAACAATGACATTCCGGCGGCCCTCGATGCAGTCGAGTCAGTCACCGGTCAACGACCACGGCATGCGATCCTCAAGGGTCGCACCAACTACGTGTGCATGCTGCGCCTCCGCGAGGGCACTGCTCAAGATCAAGGAACACTGATCTCTGCGGGCGATCTGGTCGACACTCTGCGCTCCTCGCCGCTCACCACGCCGGAGTCCGCTTTGGGTGCCGAGGTGGTGGCATTGCGGGAATGGGCTGAGGATCAGGCGGAGCAAGGGGGGCTCGCCGACCGCGACGACGCCCCGACCCACACCGAGCGGGCCTGGGCCCAGGTGTCGGTTCCGGTGCGTGAATGTCTTGGTGCTCAGCGTTGTCCCTACGGCGCGGAGTGTTTCGTCGAAAATTCCCGGGACGTGGCCCGAGCAGCCGATCTCGTCGTCACGAATCATGCGCTTCTCGCGATCAACGCCATGCATGGCGGGACGGCCCTTCCCGAGCACGGCGCGGTCATCATCGATGAGGCCCACGAGCTAGTCTCCCGAGTCACCAGCGCGGCGTCCGCGGAACTCAGCCCGTCGGTGATCGAGAGGGTGGCGAGACGGGCGCTGAGCTATCTCGACGACGATGTTGCGCTCGGCCTGCTGGAATCGGCCACGACATTTCGGACTGCGCTGGACAACGCGGCCTTGGAACGCATGGAGGATCCCCAGGGCCAGTTCGTTGCCGCCTGTGATGCCGTACGTAACGCGGCCCGCGCTGCTGTGACCGCCATGACCGGTGATGACAGCCCAACACCCGAGAGGCGGCAGACGGCGGCGGCGGTTAAGGAGATCTTCGATATCGCTGAGCGGATGGCGGCCCTCGAGACCCACGATGTCGTCTGGGTCGCCGATCGTGATCGTTTTGGGCGAGAGGCACGAGTTTCGCCGCTGTCGGTGGCGGGGCTTATGCGATCTCATGTGTTCGCCGAGCACACCGCCGTGCTGACATCGGCGACCCTCAAACTTGGCGGTGATTTCACACCGATCGCTGGCAGCGTCGGGCTCAAAGAGTCCGAACGCATGGACTCAGCGCCGGCGCCAAATGATGTCGGGCCGGACGAGGCAGCCGCAGATGATCTTGAGGATCGTGCTATCCCCTGGCGTGGTCTGGATGTGGGCTCGCCATTCGAGTATCGCCGGCAGGGCATTTTGTACGTGGCACGATCGCTGCCACCGCCGGGTCGTGACGGATTGTCCGACGCTTCACTGGCCGAGATTGCCGAGCTGCTGGAGGCCTCCGGCGGTCGGGCTCTTGGTCTGTTCTCCTCACGTAAAGCCGCCGAGAGTGCCGCGGTCCATACTCGTAAGCTGCTGCCAAAATTGACGATCTTGTGCCAGGGCGACGCGCAGCTTCCCGAGCTGACGCGACGATTCATCGCGAATGAGCAGGCAAGCCTGTTCGGCACGCTGTCGCTATGGCAGGGCGTCGACGTTCCAGGGGCCACATGCCAGCTCGTGATCATCGATCGAATTCCCTTTCCTCGACCCGACGAGCCGCTGATGGTGGCGCGTCAGCGTGCGGTGACGCAGGCGGGCGGCAACGGGTTTATGAAGATCGCCGCAAGTCACGCCGCGTTGTTGCTGGCCCAGGGCTCGGGTCGGCTGATCCGCCGGCTTAGCGACAGGGGAATGGTTGCCGTGCTGGATCCGCGGCTGGTCACCGCACGTTACGGCGCCTATCTGAAGGCTTCGATGCCAGACATGTGGCAAACCACTGATCGAGCGGTAGCCGTAGCAGCGCTGCGCCGTCTTTCCGGCCTGTCTTGATAATCCGGCACGGATCGCGCGCCGCCGTGCTGAGGAGGAGTGAGCGGAGGCGCTCTTTCCTCCGCGAGTGACGACGAAGTAGGCGGGTACAACGCGGGATCCGCGCGGAGCGAGCTTGGCGAGCGGAGCAATCAAATATTGATCATCAGCCTTTCTACTTTGTCGCCGAGCTGCTCGGCTGGGGCATCCGTACCTGGCGGACGTATCGATCGTCTGGCACGCTTGCGCTATGGAGCACACGTACGATTTCGACCTGGCGGTCATTGGTTCGGGTCCGGGCGGCCAGAAGGCTGCGATCATGGCGGCCAAGCTCGGCCACAAAGTGTGCGTAGTCGACAGCAAGTCGATGGTCGGGGGCGTCTGCGTCAACACTGGCACGATCCCGTCCAAGACCTTGCGGGAAGCAGTGCTCTACCTCACCGGCATGCAGCTTCGGGATCTTTACGGAGCGAGCTACCGGGTCAAAGAAGAGATCACCATCTCCGATCTACTCGCCCGGCTGCAGCATGTGGTCGGTCGCGAGACGGAGGTCATCCGTTCGCAGCTGATGCGTAATCACATCGAACTCGTGCCGGGTGCTGCGAGCTTCCTGGACCCACACACGCTCAGCGTCGAGATCGAAGGCGTGGGCGCACTTCGAACCCTTACCGCGAACTACATCGTGATCGCGACCGGCACCATGCCGGCTCGTCCGCCGCACGTCGAATTCGACGGAGTGCGCGTGCTGGATTCGGACCAGATTCTCATGTTGGACAATGTGCCGGGCTCCATGGTTGTGGTCGGCGCTGGCGTCATTGGCGTGGAGTACGCGTCGATGTTCGCCGCGTTGGGCAGCAGGGTCACGCTAGTGGAGAAGCGTGACAACATGCTCGACTTCTGCGATCCCGAAATCGTTGAATCCTTGAAGTTCCACCTTCGTGATCACACCATGTCCTTCCGTTTCGGTGAGGAGGTCTCCTCGGTGGAGAGTTCCGGACGTGGCACGATCACGACGCTCGCGTCCGGGAAGAAGATCGCTGCCGAGGTCGTCATGCACTCCGCAGGTCGGCAAGGCAACACGGCGGCTTTGGGCATCGACCTCGCAGGCCTCCAAGCCGACAAGCGGGGACGGCTCGTGGTGAACTCGAACTATCAGACCGAGGTGCCGCACATCTACGCGGTCGGTGACGTAATTGGCTTCCCTGCACTTGCTTCAACATCCATGGACCAAGGCCGCCTTGCTGCAGCGCACGCTTTTAATGAGCCAGCCAACGAGCTCCGAAGTCTGCAGCCGATCGGCATCTACACGATTCCGGAGATCTCCTACTGCGGTAAGACTGAAGGGGAGCTAACTCGTGACGCGATTCCGTTCGAGGTCGGCATATCCCGGTATCGCGAGCTGGCCCGTGGCCAGATCGTCGGAGACCCCTATGGCATGTTGAAGCTCATCGTGCATGCCGACACCCGGGAGATCCTGGGCGTACACGTTTTCGGCACCAACGCCACCGAGCTGGTCCACATCGGCCAAGCGATCATGGGATGTGGCGGAACCGTCGACTATCTCGTCGACACCGTCTTGAACTACCCAACCTTGTCGGAGGCGTACAAGGTGGCTGCTCTCGATGTCACGAACAAGCTACGCGCCGTAGCCCGCTTCATGACAGAGATGGCCACCTCCGAACCCAGCTTGCTGTAATGGCACAGCGACATAGGTAACTGCTCGTTAGACGCGGCGCAGCACAGCGACCACCTTGCCCAAAATGGTGGCATGGTTGCCGTCGATCGGGTCGTATGCGGGATTGTGCGGAATCAGCCAGACCTGACCGGCGGACCTCTTGAAGGTCTTCACGGTCGCTTCATCGTCCAAAAGTGCCGCGACGATGTCACCGTTGTCGGCTGTCGGCTGTTGCCGAACGACCACCCAATCTCCATCGCAGATCGCCGCTTCGATCATGGAATCACCGCGGACCTCGAGCAAGAACATGGTCCCTTCGCCGACCAACTGCCGGGGGAGGGTAAAGACGTCCTCGATGCTTTCCTCGGCCAAGATCGGTCCGCCTGCTGCGATGCGACCCACCACCGGAACGCGCACCGGCTCCGGGAAGGCGTCGCCGATACCCGTCTCGTCTGTCTCGCTGGCTCGCGGCGACAGCGAGAGCTGTCGGCTGGCGGTGCGGTCTCGGGTGGGCAACAGCACCTCAAGTGCTCGCGGACGATTGGGATCCCGCCGCAGGAATCCTTTACCTTCCAGCATCTTGAGCTGGTGTGCGACGCTCGATGAGGACGCCAAACCGACCGCGTCGCCCATTTCACGGATGCTCGGCGGATATCCGCGGCGCTCGACGGTTGCCTTGATCATTTCCAAGATGCGGCGCTGTCGAAGCGTCAGCCCATCGGCGTCAGTTGGGCCGTCTGGGAACGAGCTGACAGCGGAACTCTCGCCCAGCTGGGCCGCTACTTCGCTAGCCCGAGGCCGTCCCCGGCGCTTGCTGGGCTGGGGGACCGTCGAGTCACTGTGTGCCATAAAGCTGACGATAGAGAAGTCCGCCGACACATTCAAACATTTGTTCGAGCGTGTTGAGCGAATCCATGCCATTGCTGGCTATCGGGCTTCGAAAACTGTCGTAGGTCGCTGATTCAGTAGTTTCACGACACGCGTCGAATATTTGTGCGAATGAACTTGGCAGCGAGTCGAAGGTGCGATACAAATCAAACGTACGTTCTATCGAACGTTAGTTCGATCTTTTCATAGAGGAGCTATGAAATGAGCGCGGTCCCCGTCCTTATTCCGCCGGTCTCACTTCCACCCGTCGCTCCGCGGCGGGCTCATCTACAGCCTGCGCCGATGCCTGAGGTCGCTCGAGCCGTCACGACGCCGATTCGTTGGCAGCTGACCGATCGCGGCATCGCAGTCGTCCTGCTGGTCGTGGCGATGATATTGACTGCGGCGGTTATTGCAATCGGAGTCACTGCCGTACGTGTGACAAGCGCCGACTTCGATGCCGGCCTGCACGAATCCAGACAGGCACAACGTTGACTCTTCAGCTAACCGACGTCGTGAGACATCTGATCAATGCAGACAACCACCGCGAGCAGGAGGGCGTCGTCTTGCCCCGGCTTGATCTCGATGCCGTAGGTGTCGCGGACCCGGAACCATCGACGTGAGACTTCAGCAACTTCGTCCCCGTGGCTCTCGATCTTGTATTCGTGATCGACGATGTTGCCCTTCGCCTCCATGTCATCGCCGTCTTTGACGTCAATGGAAAACCGATCGCGAAGTGGCGTTACCAAGGCCTTCTTGACGGTGGCGACCTGATGTCCGTCGCGCTCGATGTCCATTGTGTCTCTCACCCGGAGCTTTTTTTCTTGGATTGAATACAGCTCGTCGCCGCTCGGCGACTGAAGGATCAGCGTGTCGCGTATCCGAAAGGCCTTTCCGTTCACCTTGAACGTTTGTTCGCCTGCCTCGTTCTCGATCCAGAAGTCATCACCGATCGCAAAAAGCTTCTCCTGCATCCGATACCTGGTGGCGCCTGCAGCTTCGCGACGACCTCGCAACAACGGCACTGTCCGCTCCTTTCGTGGATACCCGAGACGTTACGCCGTGCCAGATCGGTCGGCTAGGTCACTAGTTACGACCGTTCGTCTTCCTCGATCACGACCGTTTTCATCACCTGGTCCGCGAAGGTCTGTCTCTTGTCGTCCCACAAGGGCCACAGATAGCCCACCAAAGTCAGGGCGTCGAGGATATGGACAAGATCACGAATGAGCGCATATCTCGGACCGATCGGCGCGTTGGTTTCCTCGCCGATCATCGTGATCTTGCTTATCCGCTTGCCCAGTGACTGTCCGGTCTTGCCGGCGATGTGCCAGCGGTTGTAAGCAATCCAACCCAAGCTGGCAAGCATGACACCCAAACCGATGATCATGGCAACGGCCGGCCCTTCGAACGACGGCGCCGATCCGCCAGACCAGGCCAGCCGGACCAGGAAGATCAGATAACCGACAACGAAGATGATCAAGCCAAGATAGGTCGGAAGTTGATCTATCAACCTGGCCCGGACACGTTTGCTCCAGCTCGCGTAGTCGCTACGAGCGGATGCCGACACGACATACCGCGGAGGAGGCAGAGAAAGGTTCGGATTTGCTGGCGGTTGCAGCAACGGTGGCTGCGGATTGCCCGGTGGAACCTCTGGCCCTTGAGTGAGGTACGGATCGGTCATGAGCGTCCTTGAGGTCATCTTGACGTGGGTGAGTGTAGGTGATCGCCTATCGGCCACGTCATTCCTGGGGGCAATCGCTGTTCCGGCTCGGGGCAGAATGAGAGCGTGGCGGTCTCAACTGACGTCCGGCCATTTCGTGCGGCCCGCGCAACCGGATATGTCGGCGCCCTTCTCGCCGGCGGACTCGCCCTCAGCGCGCTCTACGCGACGACGGGCTTTGGGTTCCCGTGTCCCTTCCGCGCGATCACGGGTTGGGATTGCCCGCTCTGCGGAGGCACCCGGATGGGTGTCGCGCTGCTGCACGGCGATGTCCAGACCGCTTTCTTGTTCAACCCGTTGGCGCTTATTGGCCTGACGATCGTTGGCCTGCTCGGCGTGCTGTGGGCGGTTGAGGCAGCCGGCGGTCCGGCGATCCGCCTGCCTCGTTCGATTGCGGCGCGTTTGCATCGAGTACGACCAGGTCAATGGTTAGCAGTGGGCCTTGCCATAGCGGTGATTTACACGGTGGCGCGCAACCTGTTCTAAGCGATTTTCAGTGCGTCAGGGCCAGGCGTTAGACACCGCGGCTGCCGGGCGCGCCGACACCCGCCATGAAACTGTCAGTGCTCTTGCGCAGAATGATCTCAGGACGTACGGTATCCATATCTAGTAGTTACAAGCGTGTGGTTCGTCCACAAGTAGTGGTTAGTTACTCACAGAAGTTCTCAAGAAGCACACAGACCGGTCCACAAGATTCGTCGCCCGGCCCACAGAACCATCCACAGGGAGGAGTCGAGGATGCATTGTCCCTACTGTCGCAACACCGACTCCAAGGTGCTCGATTCGCGCACGACCGACGATGGCGGAAGCATCCGGCGGCGGCGCCAATGTCCGTCCTGTGAGCGGCGGTTCACCACCATCGAGCAGATGCAGTTGGTCGTTGTGAAGCGCAGCGGTGTCGTCGAGCCCTTTACTCGCGACAAGGTCATCAATGGGGTTCGGAAGGCCTGCAAGGGACGGCCAGTGACCGAGGATCAGCTCGCTCGCCTAGGTCAGCTCGTTGAGGACTCGCTGCGTGCCTTAGGTCAGCCCGAAATACCGGCGGACGAGGTTGGCGTGGCCATCCTTAGTCCGCTGCGTGAGCTCGATCAGGTGGCCTACCTTCGCTTCGCGAGCGTCTATCGGCAGTTCCAGTCGGTAGACGATTTCGAGGCAGAGATTGAGCTGTTGCGCGTCGAACAAGAGCCGACCGGCATCGAGCCACTCATTCCAGATGGTCCTTCGGACAACAAGATCAGTAATTTCACGCCACACCGATTGACGCCGTCTCGGCAGAGGACTGGCAGCATTCCGGAACCGCCGTAACACACAACACGAGCCTGTCGTGCGCCGCCGGCCGCGGACACGAATCACAACAGCAAGGCCAGCCTCCATGATCAGCGCCAGTGGTGGCGCGGTAGCGACCAAGAAAGGCAGAAATGACCGAAACCACCCGTTCGGCGAATGGGCGATCGGACACTAAGAGTTCACAGCCAAAGTCCACTGGGCTGAGCATTCAGCGCGTTTTCACCTCTGACGTGCATCCCTATGACGAGGTGAGCTGGGAGCGCCGCGATGTGGTGCAGACCAATTGGAAGACCGGCGAGGTTGTCTTTGAGCAAAAGGGCGTGGAATTTCCCGACTCCTGGAGCGTCAACGCGTCCACGATCGTCACGACCAAATACTTCCGTGGCGCCCTTGGCACCTCAGCTCGTGAGCAGAGCCTGCGGCAACTCATTGACCGCGTCGTCAAGGCCTACCGCAGGGCGGGGGAGGACTACGGCTACTTCGCCGACACCCAGTCGGCGGAGGTGTTCGAGCACGAGCTGACCTGGATGCTGCTGCATCAGTACTTCTCGTTCAATTCACCCGTCTGGTTCAACGTTGGTACTGCCTCCCCGCAGCAAGTTTCAGCCTGTTTCATCTTGTCGGTGGATGACTCGATGGACTCGATTTTGAACTGGTACCGCGAGGAGGGCTTCATCTTCAAGGGCGGCTCGGGTGCCGGTCTGAACCTCTCCCGGATCCGTTCATCCAAGGAGCTGCTCAGCTCGGGTGGCACAGCCTCCGGCCCTGTCTCGTTCATGCGGGGCGCTGACGCGAGCGCTGGGACCATCAAGTCCGGTGGTGCGACGCGACGCGCGGCAAAGATGGTGGTGCTGGATGTCGACCATCCAGACATCGAGGAATTCATCGAGACGAAGGCGCGCGAGGAGGACAAGATCCGGGCCCTGCGCGATGCCGGCTTCGACATGGATCTGGGCGGCCGCGACATCACTTCCGTCCAATATCAAAACGCCAATAACTCCGTACGGGTGACCGACGAGTTCATGCGATTGGTGGAGGACGACGGCGATTTCGCGCTCAGGGCCCGCACCGACGGTCGGGTCATCCAGACGGTGAAGGCCCGTGAGCTGTTCGACAAGATGGCCACGGCTGCTTGGGAATGTGCTGACCCTGGGATTCAGTACGACGACACGATCAACGACTGGCACACCAATCCCGAAACAGGCCGGATCACCGCATCTAACCCGTGCAGTGAATACATGAGCCTCGACAACAGCTCGTGCAATTTGGCGAGCCTGAACCTGCTGAAATTCTTGCGCGAGGACGACACCTTCGACGCCGAAGCGTTCGAGCGGGCGGTGGAATTGATCATCACCGCGATGGACATATCAATCTGTTTCGCCGATTTCCCGACCGAGGCAATCGGACACACGACTCGCGACTACCGCCAGCTCGGCATCGGTTACGCCAATCTCGGTGCATTACTGATGGCCACAGGTCACGGATACGACTCCGATGGCGGTCGCGCACTCGCCGCGGCCATCACATCGGTGATGACCGGAGTGTCTTATCGCCGTTCGGCCGAGCTCGCCGGCATCGTCGGCGCGTATGAGGGCTACGCCCGCAACGCCGACGCTCACAAGCGGGTCATGCGGAAGCACCAGGCCGCGAATGACGCGCTCCGCACGGTCGATGCGATGGACGCCGACATTCGCAAGCGAGCAACCGCCGCCTGGGCCGATGTAATCAAGATCGGCGAGGTCAACGGTTTCCGTAACGCCCAGGCAAGTGTGCTGGCACCGACCGGAACCATCGGCTTCATGATGGACTGCGACACCACCGGCATCGAGCCAGATTTCTCCTTGGTCAAGTTCAAGAAGCTGGTGGGAGGCGGATCACTGCAGATCGTCAATCAGACGATCCCGAAGGCACTGAAGAAGCTTGGCTACGCCGATGAGACGGCCGAGGCGATCATCGAATACATCGCCGAGCACGGTCATGTCATTGACGCACCAGGCTTGAAGCTGGAGCACTACGAGGTCTTCGACACAGCCATGGGCCAGCGGGCGATCAAGCCGATGGGGCATGTCCGCATGATGGCGGCTGCCCAGCCCTTCCTATCCGGTGCAATCTCCAAGACAGTCAATCTGCCGGAAACGGCGACGGTCGAGGAGATCGCCGAGGTCTACCTGCGGGGCTGGAAGCTCGGCCTCAAGGCGTTGGCGGTCTACCGTGACAACTGCAAGGTGGGTCAGCCTCTCAGTGACGGCAAGGCGAGCAAGACCGATGACAAGAAGCCGGCGGCCGTCGAAACTGAAGTAGTGGAGAAGGTGGTCTACCGGCCGACCCGGAAGCGGCTGCCCAAGTCGCGACCGAGCCTTACCACGTCATTTTCGGTCGGCGGGGCCGAGGGTTATATGACCTCGGGCTCATATCCAGATGACGGTCTCGGCGAGGTGTTCCTCAAGCTCGGAAAGCAGGGCTCGACGCTCGCCGGTGTGATGGACGCGTTCTCCATTGCGGTGTCCATCGCTTTGCAGTACGGAGTGCCGCTGGAGACCTTCGTGCAGAAGTTCACCAACCTGAAGTTCGAGCCCGCTGGTCTGACCGACGACCCGGACATCCGGATGGCGCAGTCGATCATGGACTACATCTTCCGGCGGTTGGCCCTGGACTACCTGTCCTTCGAGGAGCGAGCCGAGCTCGGCATCTACACCGCCACCGAGCGGGCTCGTCAGGTCGAGACCGGGTCGTACTTGCCGCCCGAGGAAGAGCTCAGCGAGGCGGAGTCCCTCAAGAACGACCCCGGCGACGAGGTCCGAACAGACGAGATGGAGGGCGCAACCACGAAACCGGCTCCGCAGACCGCTCATACGACGGCGGAACTCTTCGAAGAGATCACCGGCACGAGCATCGACGCGCCACTCTGCCTGACCTGCGGCACGAAGATGCGCCCCAGCGGCAGCTGCTACGTCTGCGAAGGTTGCGGATCTACCAGCGGCTGCAGCTGAAGCAAGCGGCAATATCGCATCTAGTGCGTCAGGAGATCAGCGGGGGGTGGGACTGTAAGTCCCACCCCTGCGGCCGTGGACAGTGTCTTTTTGGCCATGCGCGAGGAGGCGGGGATGGCAGGCGGCGTGCTGGTCGTTGGAGCCGGTATTGCTGGCCTGGCCGCCAGCCTGCTCCTCGCTCGGACCGGTCGAGACGTCACCCTGATCGAGCGCTTTGCCGAGCCAGCCGCCGTCGGGGCTGGCATCATGCTGCAGCCGAACGGCCTGGCAGTCCTCGAGGGTCTCGGCCTTGCCGATGCATTGCGGCGGGCGGGTCGGCCGATGCGGCGGATGGAGGTCCGCGACGACGATGCCCAGATCCTCGGAGCGGCCCGCATGCCAGACTTCGGCGGCGGGCTCGACCACTACGTCGCCATCCATCGCGCCGACCTGCATAGGACCTTGGTCGACGCCGTGCTGGCCGAGCGCCGCATCGCACCCCGCTGGGGTGCCACGGTCCTCAGCGCGCACCCGGACGGAACGGTGCAGTTGGACGGCGGAGGCGGGTTCCTCACGGGCGACCTGGTAATCGGTGCCGACGGGATCGGGTCTGCCGTACGATCCGGGGGCTCCTTCGGGGCTCGCCTGGACGACCTCGACCAGATCTTCGTACGCGCGCTGGTGACCGGCGCCGAGCCGGAGATCGTGGCCGAATACTGGACCCCGTTGGGCGTTTTCGGGGCCGCTCCGCTTAAGGCCGATATGACCTACTGCTACGCCGCGGCATATCGCGGCCCCGCCGCCGTCGCGGTGGCGAATCGCGACGTGCGCGCCTTCGCCGCCGCATGGCGGGCGGTGCTGCCGTTGGCGGGCGACCTGCTCGAGCGGGTGGCGGATTGGGACGCGATTCTGGTGAATGGCATCCGGACCGTTCGGTGCGAGCGTTGGGTGAACGGGAAACTAGTCCTGGTTGGGGACGCCGTCCACGCGATGGCGCCGAACGTCGGCCAGGGGGCGAACAGCGCGCTGGTCGACGTGGCCGTACTGGCCGAGGAGCTGATGGCGCGACCCACCTCTGAGGCGCTGAACCGCTACGAGGCTCGGCGCCGTCCCCGGGTCACACGGGTGCAGTCCGCCGCCACCCGGGTCAACCGAGTCAGCGATCTTGCTGGCACGCGGTCAGTGGCGGTTCGGAACCGGCTGGTGCGGCTTGCCTCCCTTTTGCCGGGTCTGATGGAGCGGCAGATCCGCGCTGGGCAACAGATTGACCCGGTCGAACTGCGTGAAACCGTTCGCCGCATCGTCGGTCACTGAGCAGCGGCTGAACGTCGACCCCAGCCTCCTGTGACGGAGCCGGGCAGACCAGGGCCTCGGCGTACCGCCTGGGAACACATCAGCCCTGTACGCGTTATTCCAACATGATTGATGACCGTGACCGCGAGGCGTTGGATGCCTATTCCGAGGCGGTGACTGCGGTGGTTCAGCAGGTCTTGCCCAGCGTGGCGAGCCTGAGGGTCAGGTCCCGACTGGGCGACGGCGCGGGTAGCGCAAGCGTTTTGACCAGCGACGGCTTTCTCTTGACGAGTGCGCATGTTGTCGATGGAGTAAACACCGTTGTGGCAGCCTTCGGCGACGGCAACGAGGTGACCGCCGATGTGGTTGGTCGAGATGCATTTTCAGATCTGGCCGTGCTGCGTGCTCGTGGTGAGGTACCGAGCCCAGTCGCGCTGGGTGACGCCAGCAAGCTGCAAGTGGGACAGCTGGTGATTGCCGTCGGCAACCCGCTTGGCCTGGCCGGGAGCGTCACCGCAGGCATCATCTCGGGCTTGGGCCGGTCGCTTCCGACCAGGCAGGGACGAGTTGTCGATGAAGTGATCCAAACCGACGCTGCGCTCAATCCCGGAAATAGCGGCGGTGTGCTCGCCGATAGTCGCGGCCGGATGATCGGTGTCAATACGGCGGTGGCCGGCATCGGGGTCGGTCTTGCAGTGCCGATCAATGAAACGACAGAGCGCATCATCAGCGCCTTGATGACCGCCGGCCGAGTACGCCGCGCATGGCTCGGAATCGCGGGTAGCCAGGCTCCGTTGCCCCCCGCGCTGGCGAACAAGTTGGGTCGCCGGGAGGGGCTTCGAGTGGCACAGGTGGTCGCCGGAAGTCCGGCTGACAGTGCGGGCTTGAGAGCAGGTGACATCGTGGTCGCAGTGGCCGGAACGTCGTTGGGCTCGAGTACCGAGCTGCAGCGCCGCATGATGGAGGACGCCATTGGCCGCCGAGTGGAGATCACCGTCTGGCGTAATGGCGCACTGGTCGACGTGATCGCTGTACCGCGCGAGCTCACGGAGTCCTCCAGCTGAGCTGCTGCATCGATTCACTGCAAGGGAAAAGGTGACTGGTCCCACGCCGGCGCGTCGCTGAGCTGTACGGATGCGACCCACTTGACCCACCAGAACCCCCGCCGATGGGGCGCGACCAGCCGTACGGGCGCTCCGTGCCCGGCTTGCAGCGGCTCACCCTGATAGGCGGTGGCGAGCCACAGCGAACCAGCGTCCTCAATCCGAAACCGTCGTCGGTACCCGGTTACGCTCCGTACCTCAATGCTGGCGGCCGCCTTACGCCTCTCACCAGGAAGAAGATCAGCAAGGTTGGCAGCGGTCCACTCTCCGTCGGCATACCAGCCGCTGGTGCAGTCCAGCCGCGCAGTAATAGTGGTCGATCGCGATACCAGATCGGGGATCGAGTACGAAGACCCGGCTACAACGACGCGGTGGTCGGGGCCGACGAGGGGGGCCGTGTCGAAGAGCCACATCGTTGCAGGTGCAGCGTCGGCGGTGACCTTGTGGGATCCAGTTGCAATTCTGCTGGCTGACGCAGATCCGACCAGCCCACCGATGCCCTCGAGTGCGGCATAGGTCGTCCCGACGCCAGCGGCCAGAAGGCCGCTACGCAGCAGGGTGCGTCGCGACAAGTCGACGCGGCGGAGCCGCTGCCGTCGGTGGCCCAACACGTGCCACACGAGTAGCGGCGCGGTCAGCAGAGCAGACCCAACATGCACCTGAATCGGGCTTAGATACCACCACACGCCATAGCCGCCGAATACCTCGACAAGCCCCGAACCGACGCAGATCACGATCAAGGAAAGCAAGATCATGCTCGCGAGTCGTAGGAACGGAGCTCGCCGGATGATCATGGTTTTCCACGGCATCAGCAACACGACGGCAAGCCCGAACAGACCGTGCGCCAGGGTAGTGAGTCTGGCAGGTCCTGCAGTGCCGGCAGCGAAGGCAAGACCACCGGTTACTGCGGCGCCAATGAGAACGGCCAGCAATATCAGATTCGTACGCCGCCCCGCCCGTCGCAAGCCGAGGACCGTACCGATCCCGCGCTGGCTCATCGCTAACTCCGTTGATCGGGAAAGACCGGAGCAGCTGGCGGAACCGGCGGCTGAAACTGGGGTCCCGGAGGCCCAGGAGCCGCCCACATGGCGGGTGGTGGCGGTGGGAACACCACGTATGGCCGAAGCCAAGCCGCCCGCTGCAGCAGTACGCTCATGCGCTGATTGAGGTCAGCCGGAGCTGTCCCGTTCACGGCTCGATTGTGCAGGAACCCAACCTCGATCATCGTTTGCTGGTACGCCCGCAGTGCCGCCGCCGCAGGCTTACCTGCCGTTCGTTTCGCGTAGGAGCGCGCCGACATCCGATCCGACAACCGCGCAGTCCAACGGATCTCCTCGGGCCTCATCCAACCCATCTGGGCCACCTGATACAGCGCGCCGGTCAGCATCTTGGCTTCGCGGGTACGCGCCCAAATGGCGACGGCGAAGATCACTACCAGCAGCGGAAGGATGATCGCGCCGTAGGCGATCAAAAACCCGTTCGCGCCAAAGAACGTGCTGCCATTCCAGATCGCATGCATCAGGACCGCCGCCGTGAAACCGAGGATTGGTGCTACGACTCGCACGCCCGGTCGACGAGTTGACAGCGCAATCCCAATGCCCAGACCGGTAGCTGCGGTGAACAGTGGATGCGCGAACGGCCCCATAATGCCGCGCAGGAAGAACGTCAAACCTAGCTGGCCGGACTGCAGCGAGCCGAGGTAATAGACGATGTCCTCGACAAAAGCGAATCCGATTCCGACCAGGGCACCGTAGATGATGCCGTCCAGCAGGCCGTGCACCTCAGAACGTCGGAAAACCACGATCGCGACGAGAAACAAGCCCTTTGCCGACTCCTCGATCAAGGGGGCAGCGACCGCTGTATTGACGAATTGATTGCTTCCAGGGATCCCGAAGAGGAGTTGCTCGCCCACGAAGCTCAATGCGACAGCGGCGACGGCACCCCAGCCCAGTGCTGCGAGTCGATAGCGGGCAGGCTCTGGCTCGTAGCGATCAAGCCAGAAACAGATCAAGATCATCAACGGGAACGACAGTGCGGCCAGCAAGGTCGCGATCAGCGCGCCGCCGGGCCCGCCCAGCAGGAAGATCAAGATCGCAATAGCTAATCCGCCCAAGCCGAGGACGATCACGGTGATCCAGGTGAGCGCGGAACGCGGACGGCGCAGCAAGGCAGCGGGCGCAATCGGCGCCATGACTGGACGAGGTGCGTCAGCAGGAAGCATGGCCGGCCCAGTCACTGTTGATCTCCTCAGCTATGTGCGGTTAATCAGCTAATAGCTCGACCGCATCACTCAACGATAGGCAGCCGGCGTCCCGCGTACAGTCGCCGGTATGGACCCCCTGCCGGCAGTTCATCCGCGAGCCGGCCTGCCTGAGCGCGTCAGCGTCTACGAAGTGGGCCCTCGGGATGGGCTGCAGGCCGAGGAAACGCTGGTGCCCCTGCCAGTCAAGCTCGAGCTGATCGACCGGCTAGGTGAGGCTGGGCTCGCCGTCATCGAGGCGACCAGTTTTGTCTCGGCCCGGTGGGTTCCGCAACTCGCAGATGCCGATGAGCTGATGACGGGCCTGCGGCGTCGTCCTGGTGTCCGGTATCCCGTGTTGGTCCCGAACGAGCGCGGCTTCGAGCGTGCTATGGCGGTCGGTGCCGACGAGCTGGCGATTTTCGTCTCTGCCACCGAGACGTTTGCGAAGCAGAATCTGGGTACCACACTCGAGGGTGCGCTTGAGATGGCGGCGCCGGTCGTCGCAGCGGCCACGCTGGCAGAGGTTCCGGTACGCGGTTACGTCTCAATGTGCTTCGGCGACCCGTGGGAGGGAAGCGTCGACCCGTCGGCGCCTGCGGAGATTGCAGCACGACTCTCCGAGCTCGGCTGCTCCACAATCAGCCTTGGCGACACGATCGGCGTCGCCACGGCGGGCCAGGTCATGGCAGTTCTCGATCGAGTGGCAGCAGCAGGAGTGCCACGAGACCGCATCGCGCTCCACATGCACGACACGTACGGTCAGGCTCTCGCGAACGTGCTGGCCGGACTGGAGGCCGGCATCACCGAATTCGATTCGTCCGCTGGCGGACTCGGTGGCTGCCCGTACGCAAAATCGGCGACTGGGAATCTCGCCACCGAGGACCTGGTATGGATGCTGGATGGCCTCGGCATCGAAACGGGTGTCGACCTCGCCAAGCTGGTGGGCACCAGCCGCTGGCTCGCCACTATGTTGGGGCGGCCATCGCCTTCACGAGTGGTAGCGGCTCTGGGCATTTGAACGGCTTCGGCATTAGTGTCGTTGTCGTGGGTGGGAGGGGCACACATGGCCGACATCGACGACTTCGACCTCGACCGGAGTACCGCTCAAGCCTGGGCTGAGTTCCAGAATCGGTTGAGTGAAGTCATCTCCATGATTGACGACACTGCCGACCTCACGATAGGCATCGAGTCAGGCGGTAGTGGTCCGGCGCCATTCGTGAGACTGAGCAGTCCGCGGCCAGGTGTAATCAGATGCGAGGCTGCTAGCAACGCGGTGCTAGGCGTCAATTTTCAGCTTCCCGCAGAGCTGCTGGCTGCCATGGAGCAGCAGGGCTGGCAACCACCTACCGTTGGCAGCGAGGAGGCAGCAGCCGAAGAGGTCGAACCGACACCCAACTTCTGGATTGAGTTGCCGCAAGTGGAATCCGATCGGCTTAGCGAGCTCGCCGTCTCCGCCTTGTGTGACATTTACGGTGTGCAGCACCCGGTGTTCCTGGCACCCGACCAGCTGGCAGAGGCTCTTCAGCCGATTCAGGCTCCGGTCGAAACTGAGTCCTCGAGCAGGGTCGTTGAGGTGGAGCGGACCGATCTGCAAGCGACCATGCCGCGCGATCAGCAACATCTCGACGACCTGGTTGATGAAGAGCTTGCCGAGATTTACGGTCATCTGCCGATCCGCGACGCCGACGGTGACGTCGCCATCAGGGTCGGGTCGACAATGCTCTTCCTGCGCACCTCCTCCGACGGCCAGGAAGTGGTGCTCTTCGCTCCTGTCGTGCACGACATCGCCGGTCGATCCCGGGCCGCAGAGGTGCTCAACGACTTGAACGTCGAGGCTCGCTGGGTCAAGTTCCAGCTGATCAAGGACCGTGTCTTCGTCACGATCTCGGTGTTGTCCCGGCCGTTCGTACCGGCGCATCTTCGCCAGGCCGTACGGATCCTCTCCGACGTCGCCGACGGTATTGACGACGACTTGGCTGCCAAGCTCAACGGTCGGACCACCTTCAGCGACCAGGATGGGACCCGCTGACCGTAGCTCCTTGGCTCATCCGCGCCACGCTTTTCGCCGGGACTCACGCAGGCGTCAAAGGTAGATTGGACTTCGTGATGGATCCCCGGGAGCTCTATACCTTGAACGAGGCGGTGGTCGCCAAGCTCAAGGAGCATCGTCCTGTGCTGATTCATCAGCTGGATGGCTTCGTGGACGCCGGGCAGGCGGGTCGGCTGTTCTCGGCGAATCTGCTGGACAACCTCGAGCACGAGGTGCTCGCGGAATTCGATCATGATCAACTACACGATTACCGCAGCCGCAGGCCAGCGATGATCTTCGACACCAATCAGTGGAAGTCCTACGCCGACCTCCACCTGCGCATCTACCGCGTCACCGACGGCCACGGCGAGGTCTTTCTGCTCTTCAGTGGGCCGGAGCCGGACGTGCAGTGGGAGCGGCTCGCCGCTGCCATCGTCGGAATAATTGAGCGGTTCGGCGTACGCATGACAGTCGGTGTGCACGGCATCCCGATGGCGGTACCGCATACCCGACCCATCACGTTGACCGCCCACGCCACTGATCCCTCGCTCGTCAGGAGCTATCGAAGCTGGATCGACCGGGTCGAGGTACCGGCGAGCTTCACCGGACTATTGGAGTTTCGGCTCGGCCAGCTCGACCGTACGGCTATGGGTTTCGCTGCCCACGTACCGCATTACCTCGCTCAGGCGTCCTTTCCGGAAGCCACTCTCACGCTGACGCGTTCGCTCAATCAAGCAACTGGCCTCGCAGTACCGCTCGAACCATTGGAGAAGGCGTCCGCGAGCAACCTCGCGGACATCGCCGAGGAGATGGCGACCTCGACCGAAGTCCAGGAGCTGGTGGCGACGCTTGAGCAGCAATATGACGCCCTTCAAGCCGAGCGGCCGGAGCGGGTGCCCAGCGCCGAGGAGATCGCGGCAGAGTTCGAGCGTTTTCTCGCTGAGCGTGAGAAGGACGACTGATCTGCTGCTGCCAGACGGACGGGACCGTGGGGCGCTCATCACCCGTCTTCGGCTCGCGGGATGCGTCTTCGCCGAGGACGAAGCAGACGTGCTGCTCACCGCCGCGACAACCGCGGACGAGCTCGACGCGATGGTCCAGCAACGCGTACAGGGCACGCCGCTCGAGCTGATCGTGGGTTGGGTGGAGTTCGCCGGATTACGGATTGGCGTCGCGCCTGGGGTGTTCGTCCCGCGACAGCGGACCCGGCTCTTGCTGCAATACGCCTTGCAGCTTGCTCCACCCCGACCCGTCATTGTTGAGTTGTGTTGCGGTTCAGCCGCGGTCTCGGTTGCGCTGGCGTCGAATCTGAAGGAGCTCGAGCTGTACGCCACCGACATCGGTCCGATTGCGGTTCAATGCGCCCGCCGGAATCTGGTCGATATTGCACCGCGAGCCGTGGTCTTCGACGGCGACCTCTACGACCCACTGCCATCATCGCTGGCTGGTCGGATCGACCTGCTGCTCGCCAACGCGCCCTATGTGCCGACCGAGTCCATCGCGCTGATGCCTCCCGAGGCGCGCCTTTATGAGCCGCGAATTGCCCTCGATGGCGGGACAGACGGGCTTGATGTACATCGGCGAATTGCCCAGAGCGCTGGGCGCTGGCTTACTCCGCACGGACATCTATTGGTGGAGACCAGTCGCGGCCAGGCCGCCGGAACTGTGGCCGCCTTCGAGCGCCACGGATTGGTGGCCGAGGTTGTCAGCTCCGACGAGCTGGATGCGACTATCGTCATCGGCCAGCTGGCGACCGCTGATGGTCGAGAACCCACCCGGTAGCCGGACACTAGCTTCTTCGAGTAACTCGGCGTCCAGCCCAGGACACCGAGCAGGAGCCGGGCACTAGGCTCCTGCTGTGCCCCAGTCCGTTGGCGAACTCATCGACCTTTTGGACTTGGAAGAGATCGAGATCGGGCTCTTTCGGGCACGGCAACCGGACACTCAGCTGCAACGGGTCTTCGGCGGCGAGGTACTGGCCCAGGCACTCATCGCCGCCTCCCGCACCGTGCCGGTCTCCCGCGTGCTGCATTCCTTGCACGCCTATTTTCTGCTTCCAGGGCGGACCGACATTGCCATCGTCTACGACGTCGAGGCGGTGCGGGACGGTGGTTCATTCTCATCTCGGCGGGTCGTCGCTCGACAGGGTGGCAAGGTGATCTTCTATTTGTCGAGCTCCTTCCACGAGATGGAGGAGGGCTTCGAGCACCTGGACCCGGTGCCAGAGGATGTTCCGGCGCCCGACGACTGCCCAACTTTCGGAGAGGTGCTCTTCAAGGCATCGGGCCGGCCAGTCTCGTTCTGGGAGCGGGAGTGGGGAGCTCTTGAGGTGCGCTACGTCGGTGACTCTCGGCCTGGCGGCGTGCTAATGAACGCGCGACATCCGGCACTTTCCCGCGTCTGGGTTCGCACGAGTGGCAGGTTGCCCGACGACCGTCGGCTCCATCAGGCAGCGTTGGCGTACGCAAGCGACCTGACTCTGCTGGGTGCGACCACAGTGCCACACAACGTCTTTATCGGGCTCAATGTGCATGCAGCGTCCATCGATCACGCCATGTGGTTTCACAGACCGTTTCGCGCCGACGAGTGGCTGCTTTACGACCAGATCTCGCCGTCTGCCTCGAGCGGCCTCGGCCTGGCGACCGCCCGCCTATTCCAGGACGGCACTCTTGTCTCCAACGTCGCTCAAGAAGGCCTCATCCGCCCCCTCCGCAAGTCATAGGCCGCTCGGCGAGCGTCGGGTAGTCGCGCCTGCTGGCGATCGGAGGAACGATGAGCGGGGCGCACACTCAGGCGATGTACTGCCCTTAATGGGTCGGTGCGCCTTGCGAAGAGCGACGACGACGCCAGCTCTCCGGCGCGACTGCGCGAGCCGAGCCTCAAACAAAAGGGCGATCCGGAGGGGGAATCCGGATCGCCCTGTGGGCTGCTGGTAAGCCGTTATGTGGTCGGGCTGTGCGGGGGTTACGCAGCCAGGACCGACTTACCTCGCAGCTTGGCAATGGCATGGCGTTCGATCTGGCGGACGCGCTCTGCGGTGATTCCCCAGATCGCACCGATGTCGGCGAGCTTGGCCTGACGGCCATCGATAAGTCCATAGCGACGGCGTACGACGTCGGCGGAACGCTCGTCCAGCGAGGCCAACATGTCCTCAAGCCGAGCGTGCTCCTCCGCATCCAAGAAAACCTCATCGGGACCTGGCATCGGCTCACGGGCGATCAGATCACCAAGAGCCGTGTCGCCGCCTTCCTCAACAGGCGCATCAAGGCTCACGTGATCACGGCCGTATCGCATCAAGTCGAGGACGCGCTCGGGTTCGAGATCCATCTCAACGGCGATCTCCTCGATTTCGGGATCGCGACCGAGTCGGCGCTCGAGCGTCCTGCGTACAGCGCCCACCTGATTGACTTGCTCGGCTACATGAACCGGAAGCCGAACGATGCGGCCCTGCTGAGCGATGCCACGGCTGATCGACTGCCGTACCCACCACGTGCCATAGGTCGAGAACTTGAAGCCCTTTGTGTAGTCGAACTTCTCGACGGCTCGAATAAGACCCGTGTTGCCCTCTTGCACCAAATCCAAAAGCGGCATCTGCGACCGGCCGTACTTGCGGGCAACCGAAACCACCAAACGAAGGTTGGCGGTCACGAAATGCTGCATTGCGCGACGGCCTTCGTCGACCAAGAACTCCAGTTCGGCCTTGCTCGGCCGCTTGGCATGCTTTCCACGCTCGGCAAGAGTTACTTCGCCGGAGAGGATGTGCTCGGCGTACAGACCAATTTCGATCGTCTTCGCGAGCTCGACTTCCTCTTCAGCGGTCAGCAACGGAGTCTTGGCGATGCCTTCCAGATATAGGCCGACTGCATCCTTACCATCGATGCCTTCGGATACTCGCGAACGAGCAGTTGTTGCCACAATGGCCCCTTTCGTTACCTTCACAATCCAGAACGCGTCAGGTACCGATTTGGATTCCTCGGCTGCCCTGAAGAATCCCTGAGACCTACTCGGGGGTAACCCCGAACGGTATTCGCCCCCCGCAATCGTGTTCGTCAGCGTGTACTAATGGTTCGAAGCAACGATCGTTGTGGATGCATTACCCGCTCAGATGCCAGGCACGCGCTTACTGCGTAACCTCTTAGCAACGTTCGAAGATGGCCGGAAATTCCTAATCCGCTTCGGCTTGGCCGGTTATCTCGCTCACAATCCAGGCGTACTCGAAGGCCAGTTCTCGCCAGCTCTTGTAGCGTCCGCTGACGCCACCATGGCCGGCCACCATCTCCGTCTTGAGCAAGATCTGACCGCCGTTGGAGTTGGTCCCGACATGTCGCAGAGCGGCGATCCATTTCGCTGGCTCGACATAGCAAACCCGGGTGTCATTGAGGCTCGTCGTGGCCAGAATGGCCGGATAGTCGATCGAGCCGACATTTTCATAGGGGCTGTAGGACTTCATGTACGCGTATACCTCGGGGTCGTGCAGCGGATCGCCCCACTCTTCCCACTCGATCACGGTGAGGGGCAGATCTGGATTGAGGATGCTCGTCAGTGCGTCGACGAAGGGGACCGCGGCATGAATGGCGTGGAACTTCTCCGGGGCGAGATTCGCCACCGCACCCATCAATAGGCCGCCTGCGCTTCCACCGCGCGCGGCCAGTCGGTCGGCGGAGGTGTAGCCCTGCTCGAGGAGATAGTCCGCGCAGGCGATGAAGTCGGTGAAAGTGTTCATTTTGGTGAGCGTCTTGCCATGCTCGTACCAACTGCGACCAAGCTCACCCCCGCCGCGGACGTGGGCAGTGGCGTAGACGATGCCACGGTCGAGCAGCGAGAGACGCGGTACGGAGAAGCTCGGATCCATCGACGCCTCGTACGCGCCGTAGCCATAGAGGACAGCGGGGGCCGAGCCGTCCAGGGGAACATCCGCTCTTCGTACGATCGACAACGGCACCCGGGTGCCATCCGGCGCTGTAGCCCAACCGCGTTCTTGGACATAGTTGTCAGGTTCGTAGGGGCCGAAGCGCGGGTCGTCCAGTACGGGAGTGCGTTTGAGCAGGGTCAATTCGCCGGTGGTGAGGTGATAGTCGTAGATCGAGTCAGGAGTCAACATCGAGGCGTAACCCACCCGAATGGTCGGGGTTTCATACTCCGACTCACCAGGTGCGTAGGCGACATAGAGCGGCTCGTCGAATTGCAGGTCGGCGCCAACCTGCAGATTGCCTCCCGCATCTCGAGGCATGACGTGCAGAGCTGTGAGCCCGTTCCTGCGCAGCGACACCACGGCATGGCTGGCGTACGCGCTAACTGAGAGAATCCGTACGCCCTCGCGGTGTGGAATGACCGGCATCCACTCCGTGTGGCTGGTGGCGCTCAGTGGCGCCTCAGCAAGTTCGAAATCCTCGGCACCGTCGTTGTGCACGATCAGCAACCGATCACCGGCGGGTTCAATGTCGTACTCGACCCCCTGCCGTCGCGGCGCGACGATGCGAGGTTCACCCTCAGGGTCGTCGGTGCTCAGCAGTCGGAATTCGGAGGTGATCTTGCTGCCGGCCCCGACGATGATCCAGTGGTCATCACGGCTCGCGTCGACGCTGAGCCAGTAGCGCTCGTCAGACTCGGTCAACACCTCGACATCCTGCGCCGGGTCCTCTCCTAAGCGATGCCGCAGCACAACGTACGGCCGCCAGGCTTCATCCGCCCTGGTGTAGAAGAGGTGACTGCTCTTCGCCCACGCCACGCCGTATGCGGTGTCTTCGATCTGATCAGCGAGCAGCTCACCCGAGGTGAGGTCCTTGATCATGATGGTGAATCTCTCGGCCCCAGTGAAATCGATCGAGTACGCCAATAGCCGGCCATCAAGGGACACACTCAGTGCGCCGAGCGAGAAGAATTCGCGTCCTTCGGCTTCACGATTGCCGTCCAGCAGGACCTCTTCGCCGCTGATCTGATGTTCGGGATCGGGCATCTTCGTGCGATCGTTCGCCACGACGCGGCAATAGATCGGATACTCCGAACCCGCCACCGTCCGTACGTAATACCAATAGGCGGCTCCACCCGGGTGAGAGGTATAGGTCGGCACGCTCAGGTCGGTTTCCTTGGTGCGGGCCTTGATCTCACCGAAGATCGCGTCTGACAGCTCCGAAAGGTGAGCCGTTTGCGCTTCGGTGTAGGCATTCTCGGCTTCCAGGTAGCTAATCACCTCTGGATCGTCTTTGTCCCGCAGCCATTCGTACGGGTCGACGAACACATCACCGTGGTGGACGCGGCTGATCGGCAGTCGCTTTGCAACTGGGGCGCGGGAGGTGCGAGGAGCGTGAGCGTACATGGAGGACGAGCGTAGTGTTCCCGCAAAGGCGACGATGCGTGAGGATAGCCCCATGGGAGCTGAGGTCGACGTCACAGAGTTCACACGGGAAGACCGCAAGCGTCACCGAGACAAAGTTCGCAAGGGCCTCGACGTGCTAGCCCGGATGCTCACGGAGTCGCGATTCGACTTCGAGCGGCCAATGGCGGGGCTGGAAATCGAACTCAATTTGGTCGACATGGATTGTCAGCCCGCTATGCGTAACGCTGAAGTATTGGCAGCTATTGCAGATCCGTCGTTCCAGACCGAGCTCGGTCGCTTCAACATCGAGATCAACGTCGACCCGCGTCGGCTGGCCGACTTCGGCTTCGCTGACTTCGAACAGTCAGTGCGTAAATCGCTGAACGATGCAGATCCACGAGCGAAGGCGATCGGCGCTCAGCTGGTGATCATCGGCATTCTGCCGACCTTGATGCCGCACCACGTCACCCTGGACAGCGTTAGCGAGAATCCGCGCTACTCGATGCTCGACCAGCAAATCTTCGCCGCCCGCGGCGAGGATCTGGAGATCATCATCGACGGCGTGGAACGCCTGGCGATGGTCTCCAACACGATCATGCCGGAGGCGGCGTGCACTTCAACCCAGGTGCATCTGCAAGTAAGCCCGGATGACTTCGCCGGGTACTGGAATGCCGCTCAGGCGATTGCGGGCGTACAGGTTGCTCTGGGGGCAAACTCTCCGTTCCTTTTCGGCAAGCAGCTGGTCTCTGAATCCCGCATCCCGCTGTTCGAGCAGAGCACCGATACGCGCAGTGACGAGTTGAAGGCTCAAGGCGTACGACCACGGGTGTGGTTCGGGGAGCGCTGGATCACTTCGATCTTCGACCTCTTCGAGGAGAACTCCCGGTACTTCCCGGCTCTGCTGCCCATCAGCTCCGACGAGGATCCGGTCGCCGTGTTGGACAAGGGCGGTGTGCCGCATCTCGACGAACTGCGGCTGCACAACGGCACCGTCTACCGGTGGAATCGGCCGGTGTACGACATCAGCGGTGACGCCCCACATCTCCGCGTGGAGAATCGGGTGCTTCCAGCCGGGCCTACGGTCGTCGACACGATGGCCAACGCCGCCTTCTTCGCGGGCCTAGTGCGTGCGTTGGCTGATGAGGACCGCCCGATCTGGACCCAGATGTCATTCCAGGCTGCGCAGGAGAACTTTGTATCCGGCATCCGGCACGGCATCAACGCCGAGGTCTACTGGCCTCAGGTTGGTGAGGTCCACGTGACAGAACTCGTGGTTCGCAAACTCTTGCCGATGGCGGCGGAAGGCTTGCGACAGTGGGAGGCGGACGACGCCGAGATCGGTCGGCTGCTCGACATCATCGAACGGCGCTGCTTGCGTACGGCCAATGGATCCACATGGCAGGTCGCGGAAGTGGCGCGGCGTGAGCAGGCTGGCGCATCGAGGCAGGAGGCGTTGCAGGGCATGTTGGCCAGCTACCTGCCGCACATGCACAGCAACGAACCGGTTCATACCTGGGAGGTGAACTGAGTGTCACAAACCGAGCTGGCCGCGTCGTCGCGACAGGCGCCGGCGCACCGAGTCATTGTGGTCGGCTATTCCTCGAGGCCGGAGGGGCGTGCGGCCTTGAAGCGTGCATTGAGCGAGGCGAGATTGCGCGAAGCGGCGGTTGTTGTGCTCGACACTTCTTCGGATCTGGACGCTCCCGGCCTGGCTGAGGAGCTGGCCGCCTCGGGAGTGAGCTACGAGATCAGAACCGCGGATGCGCATGACTCCGCCGAGGAGCTGATCAGAACAGCCGAGACCACTGACGCCGACTTCATTGTCATCGGACTGCGGCGACGGTCCCCGGTCGGGAAATTGTTGCTGGGGAGCAACGCCCAGCGAGTGCTGCTGGATGCGGCCTGTCCGGTTCTTGCTGTCAAAGCCGAGGAGTCCGAGACCTAGTTTGATTGCTCCGCTCGCTGCGTTCGCTCCGCGCGGATCGCGCCGTAGAGCCGCCTACTTCGTCGTTTCTCATGGACGAAAAGCGTGCCCCCTCGTTCCTCCTCAGCACGGCGGCACGCGATCCGGTGCTTAATTGCTCCGCTCACCGGCTTCGCTCAGCGTTCCGCATTCACGACACGAAATCGCAGTCGTACAGCGGCTTTGGATATCCGTGTCAGAATACCGGGTGGAGCGCCTATTGACATCCAGTGGGCGTTGCTTGCCCTTGTTCCGCCAGGTCAGTCCGAGAGGCTTTTCGTGACACCCCCCTCCAAACTGCACAGATCATCCCGCGCGGTGGCTGCGTCCGCAAGCCGAGCACGGCAAGAAAGCGTTCCGGTCAAGAAGGCCGCCCCAGCCAAGTCAACTCAGGCGAAGAAGGCTCCAGGCAAGAAGGCGCCATTGAAGTCTGTCGACGGTGCCCGGGCCAAGCAGGCAGCGGCCCCACCCCCTGTCAACGACGACGCAGTGATCAACGATGAGCAATCCCTGACAGCTGAGCCTGAGGTTGCTACTCCTGACGCGGCCGATCCGGGGGGTGTCAATGACGCCGAGCTTGACGAGGTGGTCCTTGAGCAGCTCGATGTCGAGCTCGAGGCGGAGACTCTGACCGCGGACGTCGTCGTCGACCTGGAGAGCGAGGAAGTCGTCCTCACAGTCGGCAAGAAGCGGAGCCTGGACGACGTCGACGAGTCGGCGTTCGAGCCGACTGAGGAGGCGAAGCTCGAAGAGGAACTCACCGAGGACCAAGGCTTCACACTGTCGGAGGCTGACGACGCTGACGAGCCCGAGCAGCAGGTCATGGCTGCTGGCGCCACGGCTGATCCGGTCAAGGACTATCTGAAGCAGATCGGCAAGGTCGCGCTACTCAATGCTGAGCAGGAGGTCGAGCTCGCCAAGCGGATCGAAGCCGGACTGTTCGCCGACGAGAAGATCAATGAGCAGCAGGCCAAGATCAAGGCGACCCAAGTCGACGACTTCGAGTGGATCGCCGAAGACGGCCGTCGTGCCAAGAACCATCTCCTGGAGGCGAACCTTCGGCTAGTGGTCTCGCTGGCCAAGCGCTACACCGGGCGCGGGATGCTGTTCCTCGACCTCATTCAGGAGGGCAACCTCGGCTTGATCCGGGCGGTCGAGAAGTTCGACTACACCAAGGGCTACAAGTTCTCCACCTACGCCACGTGGTGGATTCGGCAGGCGATTACCCGTGCGATGGCCGATCAGGCGCGCACGATCCGCATTCCGGTGCATATGGTCGAGGTGATCAACAAGCTGGCTCGAGTGCAGCGGCAGATGCTGCAGGATCTGGGCCGGGAGCCAACTCCGGAAGAACTCGCACGCGAGCTTGATATGACCCCAGAAAAGGTCGTCGAGGTTCAGAAGTACGGCCGGGAGCCGATCTCTTTGCACACACCGCTGGGTGAAGACGGCGATTCCGAGTTCGGGGACCTGATCGAGGACTCAGAGGCCGTCGTACCAGCGGACGCAGTGAGCTTCACGCTGCTTCAGGAGCAGTTACACGATGTGCTGGACACCCTGAGTGAGCGGGAAGCCGGCGTGGTGTCGATGCGCTTCGGGCTGACCGACGGTCAGCCAAAGACCCTTGACGAGATCGGCAAGGTTTATGGGGTGACTCGAGAACGGATCCGCCAGATCGAGTCAAAGACGATGAGCAAGCTGCGCCATCCGTCCCGCTCTCAAGTACTCCGGGACTATCTGGACTGAGCCTGAGCTCAGAGGCCTGGAACGCAAACCGGCCCCCACCCTGGTCGGAAGCTGGGTGGCGGCCGGCTGAGCTGCTTGCGGGGGACGGGTTAACCGATCCGCTGCGACTCGTCGTGAATCTTCAACGCCACCTGCTTGAGCTTGTCCGCGTGTTCCTTGCTGTGGTGTGAGCAGAAGAGGAGCTCGAACCCGCTGGCCATGGTGACTCGTACATATGCTTGCGCGCCACACCGATCGCAACGATCCGAGGCGTTCAATGCGGGACCTTCGATGACTGCGTTCACAGTGGGCCTCGCTTCCTGACGATGTGATGTCCCGGTCAAATGATCTTGTCTGTGGAGGCATGCATCGCGCTACTGATACCCACCCCGCTTATCGTCAACATCTCGTCTGCGTCTGATTGTTCCGGTTCTGCGTCTCGTGCCAATGACTGTTGTGTAACAAATCCTGTGAATCGCTGCCTCGCTGGGCAGATGGTATGTCCCTGCTGTGGAAGTTTCGTTGTCCGACACAGCTGTGGATTGGCCGCTCGTGGTGCACCGTAAGACGGCCGCAGCGAGGTACTCTCAGGCCGTGCCACCTGCCAGCCCAGCGACCGAGAGCCGTGAGTACGAGGCGCGGCACTTGTTGGTCCTGGAGGGGCTGGAGGCCGTCCGGAAACGGCCTGCCATGTACATCGGCTCAACCGACACCAGGGGGCTGATGCACTGCCTCTGGGAGATCATCGACAACGCCGTCGACGAGGCGCTGGGCGGTTACGGCAAGGAGATCTTCGTTACGCTGCGCGCCGATGGTGGCATTTCGGTGCAAGACCATGGTCGCGGCATCCCCGTGGACATCGAACCGCGTACCGGCCTCTCCGGAGTCGAGGTGGTCTTCACCAAGCTCCATGCGGGCGGTAAGTTCGGCGCCGGATCCTACAACGCGACAGGCGGTTTGCACGGCGTAGGTTCATCGGTGGTAAACGCCTTGTCGACTCGGCTCGATGTTGAGGTCGACCGGAATTCAGCGACCTGGGCCATGTCATTCCGGCGCGGGGTTCCGGGGACCTTCGACGGGCCGGGTCCTACGGCGAAATTCACCGCGGGCGGACCACTGCGAAAGGTCGGGCGAGTGGCTAAGGGTGTGACCGGCACTCGGGTCACCTATTGGCCGGACCGACAGATCTTCCTTCACGACGCTCAGCTCTCACTGCGAGACCTCCAGGATCGCGCAAGACAAACCAGCTTTCTGGTGCCCGGACTGGCACTCCATGTGGTCGACGCGCGCAATCAGGATGTCATCGAGGAGACCTACCGCCACAACGGCGGCATTTCGGAGTTCTGCGAGTTTCTCGCTCCTGACCAAGCGATCACCGACGTCGTCCGACTGCGCGGCACGGACCGATTCACCGAGACTGTCCCGATGTTGGACGACGAGGGGCACATGGAGCCGGCCGACGTCGAACGTGACCTCGAGATCGACGTCGCCGTTCGCTGGGGAGACGGCTACGACACGCGTACCCAGTCATTTGTCAACATCATTGCCACACCGAAAGGTGGCACCCACATCACCGGCTTCGAACGTGGGCTCACCAGGGCGTTCGGGAACGCGCTGCAGAACACCCGGTTGTTGAAGAACGGCGACGAGGTCTTGAAGGAAGACGTCCTGGAAGGCATGACAGCCGTCGTCACCGTACGACTGGCCGAGCCGCAGTTCGAGGGCCAGACGAAAGAGGTGCTCGGTACGCCTGCGGTGACGCGGCTGGTGACCAAAGCAGTGGAACACGAACTCACCCGTTTTCTTTCCTCCACGAGGGCGGCGACGAGAGCACAGGCGCGCGCGGTCTTGGAGAAAGTCGTCGGAGCCTCCCGAGCTCGGGTCGCGGCTCGGCAACATCGCGAGGCCCAGCGCCGTAAGAATGCTCTGGAGTCGTCCTCGCTTCCCGCCAAGCTCGTCGACTGCCGCAGCAATGACGTCGACCGCTCCGAGCTGTTCATCGTGGAGGGCGACTCGGCCCTCGGCACCGCAAAGTTGGCCAGGAACTCGGAGTTCCAGGCGTTGCTGCCGATCCGAGGGAAGATCCTCAATGTGCAAAAGGCGTCGATCGGAGACATGCTGAAAAACGCCGAGTGCGCCTCGATCATCCAGGTTGTCGGCGCCGGCTCTGGTCGCAGTTTCGACATCGAGACAGCTCGCTACGGCAAGATCATCTTTATGGCCGATGCGGACTCCGATGGCGCCCACATTCGCTGCCTGCTGGCGACGTTGTTCTTCCGCTACATGCGCCCGCTGGTCGATGCCGGCCGGGTCTTTACCGCGGTGCCGCCGCTGCACCGCTTTGAGCTGACCAATCCACGCAAGGGCCAGGACAAGTACGTCTATACCTACTCTGACGCGGAGTACCAGCGGAAGGCGGCTGAGCTCACCAAGAAGGGTCTGCACTTCAAAGAGCCGCAGCGCTACAAGGGCCTTGGGGAGATGGACGCTGATCAGCTGGCTGAGACGACGATGAGTCCGCGACACCGTACGCTGCGCCGCATGACGGTAGACGACGGTCTCATTGCCGAGACCATTTTCGAGATGCTGATGGGCAACGACGTGGGTCCGCGTAAAGAATTCATCATCGACGGCGCGTACGCGCTGGACGCCGCCACTATCGACGCCTGATTGATTGCTTCGCTCGATCCAAGCTCGCTCAGCGCGGATCGCGCTCTGTCGCCACCTACTTCGTCGTCGCTCGGAGACGAAAAGCGTGTCCCCTCTCTCCTCCTCAGCACGGCGGCGCGCGATCCGGAATTCGGTTCCGTGCGTGTCAGTCCCAGCGTTCTAAGAGGCCGGTGTCAACGTCGTAGTAGAAGCCGCCGACAATGGCTCGCTCTCCGATGAGTGGGTGATTGCGGAGCTTCTCGGTGTCGCGATGCAGGGTGCGGCGCTGGTCCGCTGATGCCCCGAATCGCACCCAGGACGCGTCAGCGCCGCTGGCGTTGCGGATCGACTCGATGAGCACATCGTCGTCAGCGGCGGCCATGGCGCAGCGGCTGTGCGGGATGACCATGATGCGGTTGACGTTGAGCAGATGAACGCCGGCAATGCAGCCGGCCAGCGCGGAGGTGGTGACCCGGCTGCCTGGCGTTCTGATGATCTTGGCGTCGCCAAAGGTCAGCCCGAGCATCTCCAGCGGCACGATCCGGGAATCCATGCACGTCACGACCAGGACCCCGGCATGGGCTATTCCGTCAAAGCCCTGCTGATCAAAGTCTTCGGCAAACCTCTTGTTGTTGGCTAACAGATCGTCGAAAGCGTGGTCGGCTGCACCCGGGTTGTCGCCGGGCACCTGATTGTCGGGCCGCTCTTGTGATGCGTGCTCCATGCGTACGGCCTCCATGTGCGAGTCGATCAGCCAGCAGCGGCTGATCCGATCGCCGCTATGGGTTGGCTGCTGGGCGTTCCCGATCCGTCCCGCCGAGTGTCAGCAGCCGGCAGCGGAACAGGACTGCCGCTGGTCGCAGCGGCAATGGCCGGAGCCGGACCCGCCCAAGCCAGCAACAGTGCATCCTCACCTTTGAGGAACCGATGGCAGCGTACTCCGCCGGTTGCTCGACCTTTGGCCGGATAGTGCCCAAAGCCAGTCACCTTGACCGATCCGGCATCTGTGCCCGGGAGGGCCCGCGACGTACCGGAGACGGTCACAACGACGGCGTCCATTGCCGACACGGCCCCGAAGTAGACAACGCTCGCGCCAATGCCGAGTTTGATGCCGGCCATGCCACCGCCGGCGCGGCCTTGAGGTCGTACAGCACTGGCCGGGAAATGCAGCAGCTGAGCATCGTTGCTCAGGAAGATCAATTCTGTGGCGGTAGTGGTGAGCTCGACTGCTCCGACTACCCGATCACCAGCGTCGAGGCGGATCACCTCCCACGAGTCTTTTCCGAGAATCTCAGGATTCACCCGTTTCACCACGCCGCGTGCCGTGCCGAGTGCCAGGCCCAAGGAATTGTCCGCAAGCGTCGTCAGACAAAGGACTCTCTCTCCCGCGTCCAGAGTGACCAGTTCACTGACGTGGGTGCCGCCTTGCAGGTTCGGCGCGTGTGCCGTGGTTGGCACGGTCGGAAGATCCAGTGCGCTGATCTTGATCAAACGGCCGGCGCTGGTAATCAGCCCACAACTGCCACGTGCTGTGCCGATGATCTTGGACACGATGACGTCATGGTTGGCTCGCGCACCCACCGCTGGCAGCGGCTGTGCAGAATTGGTCCGAGCCAGCAGCCCAGCGGATGAGAGCAACACCCAACAGGGGTCGTCGGCGACCTCCAGCGGAGCAGCTGCAGCCGTGGTCGCAACGCCGCTTGCCGCGAGCAAGATCGTGCGGCGCGGTGTGCCGTGTTGTTGGGCGATTTCGGCAAGCTGATTACTGACCAGGGTGCGGAGCTGCTCGGGGTTCTCCAGGATCTCCGTAAGCTCTGCAATGGTGGTTTCCAGCTTGCTGCGCTCGGTCTCAAGCTCGATCCGGCTGAATCGGGTCAGCCGTCGCAGCGGCATCTCGAGGATGTAGTTGGTCTGGATCTCCGACAGCTCAAACGCTTCCATCAATCGCGACCGGGCCTGGGCGGTGTCGTCAGAGCCGCGAATGATCGCGATCACATCATCGATGTCCAGAATCGCTACCAACAGGCCTTCGACGAGGTGCAGGCGGTCCTGCGCCTTCCGGCGCGCAAAATCGGTACGCCGCCGAGTGACCTCGTAGCGGTGCTCAAGATAAACGGTGAGCAGGTCGCGCAGGGTGAGAGTGCGCGGCTGGCCCTCGACCAAGGCGACCGCATTGATCGCATAGTTGTCCTCGATCTTGGTCAGCTTGTAGAGCTGTTCCAAGATCGCGTCAGGATTGAAACCGCTCTTGATCTCGACCACGAGGCGCGTTCCGTTCGCCCGGTCCGAGAGATCCTTGACATCGGCGATGCCTTGCAGCTTGCGAGCGTTGACAAGGTTCTTGATTTGTTCGATCACTCGTTCCGGGCCGATCAGATACGGCAGTTCGGTGATCACGATGCCTTTGCGGCGTGGGTGGACCTGCTCGATGCGGGCAGTAGCGCGCATCCGGAACGATCCCTTTCCTGTGTGGTAGGCGTCCCGGATGCCGTCCAATCCGATGATCTTGCCGCCGCTCGGCAGGTCAGGTCCTGGCACGAAGCGCATCAGTTCATCGATGTCGGCGTCAGGATGCTTGATCAAATGCCGTAGCGCCTGGACAACCTCCACCAAGTTGTGAGGCGGACAGTTGGTGGCCATTCCGACCGCGATTCCGGACGCGCCGTTGACGAGCAGATTCGGGAAGGCGGCCGGAAGTACTGTCGGCTCGATGTCCTTGCCGTCGTAGTTCGGCTTGAAGTCAACGGTGTCCTCGTCCAGACCATCGGTCATGGCCGCCGCTGCGGCCGCCATCCGGCACTCCGTGTAACGCATGGCCGCCGGTCCGTCATCAAGGGATCCGAAATTGCCATGGCCGTCAATGAGTGGGAGCCGCATGCTCCACGGCTGAGCCATCCGAACGAGCGCGTCGTAGATCGCTGTATCGCCATGCGGGTGGTACTGACCCATGACCTGACCGACTACGCGGGCGCATTTGACGTGTGAACGATCCGGGCGTACCCCCATCTCTTCCATCGAATACAGAATCCGACGCTGCACCGGCTTGAGCCCGTCCCGGGCATCGGGCAGCGCCCGGGAGTAGATCACTGAGTACGCGTACTCCAAGAAGCTGGTCTGCATCTCTGAGGAGACGTCGATATCGACGATTCGTTCGGTGAAGTCGTCCTCGGGTGGTGCTGGTGTTCTGGCCATCGAAAACGCGAATCCTCCTCCGTCTACAGCGGCCCGTTTAGAGGAAAGGCTTGAGGTCCTCCAGCAACGAGTCGCCGGCAGCAACCTCGCGGGCATACAGAATGCCGTAGCTGAACCCGTTCTGACCCGACCGGATTCCCAGCCGGGCGCCGAGTTCGCGTAGGAAGGCAGCGCTCACGATGCCATCCTGATAATTTCCCAGCAGGTCCTGCAGATCCTTGCGCTGGGCAACGATCTTGTCAGCCTTGGTTCCCCAAACAGGTGCCGCAGCCTCCACTGCGTAGCGATACCGTTTCGATGCTTTGCGCGCGCTATGGAACAACTCATCGGATGGCTCTCCGGCCTGTCGCACATCGACTGCGGTACCGAGCCGCTTGCCCGCCTTCTTCTTTGCCTTCTTGATGGCGGGGTTGATCACCTCCGGGGATGGGAAATCGGCGGCGGCGGTGAACGGCGGATCGCTTCGCCAGTGATGGATCACACCGATCAGCTTGCGATAGCGCTCGGAGTTCAGCGCATCCGTGATGGCATCCGCGGCTTGCTTGCGCTGGGCAGCCAGCTCGGCCTGGATCGTTGCAGCCACCGGTCCCAGCATTAGCTCCGGCGGCAGTTCGGCAAGCAAGGCAGTCTGCCGCGCCGCCAGGATGTCCAGGTCGCGCACTTCGCCGAGCAGGGTCGCCCACCACACCAGTTCAGATTCCAGATCAGCGGCCTCATCGGAATCGAAGAGTTCGGCAAACACCCGGATGGTGCTGCGCAACCGGCGTGCCGCGACCCGCGTGGTATGGACGACATCCTCCCCGGCCCGCAGCTGGGCCTCGGAGTTAATGATCACCGTGCACTGCTCGGCAAGGTATGTGCCGATGAGGTCGCGAGCAGTGCCAGGTTTGTCGTTCATGCCACGGCCATCCGGAAGAGCATGCCGCGACCTTACGCCGAGCGCGCAACGCGCGTGCCCGTCTGTGAGACGTGTCGGCAAACCGCATCGGCGGCGCCTCGACAGGCTCAACGCACGTGCTGCGTTGTCGGTGATGTTCGGCCTTGAGCCGGTAGCCGAGCGCAACCACTGCCCGGGATCTCGTTTCTCCGCACAAGGCCACAAATTCTGGGATTTGGCCCTCTTTGGGCGTCCATTCGTGGCCTTGTGCGGAGAAACGTTGATATCGAGCTAACGGACGCGGCCCATTCGGACATCGGGAGCGCCGAGACGCGCGGCGTCGGCGGAGAGATCGTCCGGCTGATGCTGTGACTCGCGTTCAGCGGCAACCCGCTTCTGGTAATGCTCTACTTCACGATCAACATCTGTCGGGCCCCAGCCGAGGATCGGGGCAACAAGTGCGGCGACCTCCGGTGCGGCCGCCAAGCCACGGTCCCAGGTCTCGATAGAGATGCGGGTACGCCGCGCCAGGATGTCGTCGAGGTGCAAGGCGCCCTCGTGTGAGGCGGCGTAGACGGCCTCGACCTTGAGATACTCATTCGCACCATCCAGAGGATGGGCGAGCTCGGGGTGCGACTTGATCATCTCCAGCAGTTCCGAAAAGAGCGACCCGTAGCGATTCAACAAGTGCTCCACTTGAAGATCACGGAGTCCGGCTTCGTTGACCAGCAGCGGTCGGGCGTTCCACAGCGCGTGGTAGCCATCGGCGCCCAGCACAGGCACATCCTCGGTACAGGAGTCAGGCACCTTCTGGTCCAAGTCTCGGACAGCGGCATCAACGGCGTCCTTCGCCATCACTCGGTAGGTGGTGTACTTGCCTCCAGCGATCATCACCAGACCGCGTACCGGGGAGGCGACGGCATGCTCTCGGGAGAGCTTCGACGTTGAGTCTGATTCTCCGGCCAGCAGCGGGCGGAGACCGGCGTAGACACCTACGACGTCATCCCGGGTCAGCGGGTCGGCCAGCAAGGTATTGGCGTGTCGCAACAGATAGTCGATGTCAGCCTGACTGGCCGCAGGGTGCGCTCGGTCCAACTGCCAGTCGGTGTCGGTCGTGCCGATAATCCAATGACTTCCCCACGGGATGATGAACAGCAGGCTCTTCTCGGTCCGTGTGATCAGCCCAGTCATGGAGTTGATGCGGTTGCGCGGGACTACGAGGTGGATGCCCTTGGAAGCGCGTACCTGAAACTGCCCGCGACCGCCGAGCATCTGCTGGAGCTCGTCGATCCACACTCCGGTTGCGTTGATCGTCTGTTTTGCGCGGATGGTGAAGGTGTTGCCGGATTCAAGATCACGAACTGTGACGCCGGCGACATGGTCGGCCTCACGTAGGAAACCGAAAACTCGAGTGCTGGTGGCGACGGCGGCACCGTAATGGGCGGCCGTGCGGCCGATCATCATGGTGTGCCGGGCGTCATCGACCAACCCTTCGAAGAATCTGATAGAGCCGAGCACTGTCTTGCGATTCGCGGAGGGAAACGACTCCAGCGTGCGCTTTCGGCTGAGATGGCGTAGGTGCTGCGGCACGCCACGCCCGGCTCCCATCAGGTCGTACACCCCGATGCCGAGACCGCCGTAGCTGCGGTCGATCACCGGTCGCATCAATGGGTAGAGAAATGGCACTGGCTTGGCCAGGTGTGGAGCCAGCTTGTTGAGGGCCAGTGATCGTTCTCTGAGCGCCTCAAACACCAGCGCGAAGTTGAGCTGTTCGAGATAGCGAAGTCCGCCGTGGAACAACTTGCTGGACCGACTGGAGGTTCCGGACGCGAAGTCGCGGGCCTCGACCAGCCCGACACGCAGACCGCGGGTCACAGCATCCAGCGCGCAACCGCAGCCGGTGACACCTGCACCGATGACAAGGATGTCGAGGTCGTCATTAGCTAGCCGGTCAAGGGCGTTGGCTCGGGCCGCCGGTCCGAGGGGTGAGGTAGTGGCGAACATCTGTTAGGTCAGGTTGACCAGGAAGGACCGCTGCGGATCATGGCGCCCCTCGATCAGCCGAATGGTGCCTGATCGAGATCGCATCGACAAGGACTGCGTGATGATGCGGTGGCTTTCAAATCTCACGCCGCGCAGCAATGACCCGTCCGTGACGCCAGTGGCTGCGAAGAACACATTGTCGCCGGACACCAAATCCGTCGTCGTCAGCGTGCGGTCAAGGTCGTAGCCCGCATCGAGGATCGCCGACCGTTCGGTCTCGTCGCGTGCGATCAGCCGGCCGAACATCTCGCCGCCGAGGCAGTGCAGCGCGCATGCGGCCAGCACGCCTTCAGGAGTACCTCCGACGCCCACCAGAAGATCGACGCCGGTCGAGGGAGTGACGGCCATGATCGCGCCCGCAACGTCGCCATCGAGCAGGAATCGGATCCTGGCACCGGCAGCCCGGATGTCGGCGACGAGCTCGGTGTGCCGAGGTCGATCGAGTACACAGACCGTAAGGTCAGACACTGCCCGATCGGTCGTCGCAGCGATCTTGGCGAGGTTCGTAGCGATCGGCGCGTCAAGATCAACATCGCCGGCCGCGTACCCGGGGACGACCAGCTTCTGCATGTACACCGCGGGTCCTGGGGAGAACATCGTGCCGCGGGGAGATACGCCGATGATGCTGACGGCGTCGGGCAGGCTCTTTGCGGTCAAGGTGGTGCCGTCGACCGGATCGACGGCAATATCCAACTCGGGGCCCGAGCCGTCACCGACTCGCTCACCGTTGTAGAGCATCGGAGCCTCGTCCTTCTCGCCCTCGCCGATGACCACAACACCGTTCATCCGAACCGTGCCGAGTACTGGGCGCATAGCGTCCACTGCGGCGCCATCTACCTGGTTCTTGTCGCCAAAGCCCATGTAGCGCGAGCAGTTGATTGCGGCTGCCTCGGTGGCCCGGACCAGCTCCAGCGCGAGATTCCGGTCCGCTTCCGCCGCTGCTCGTTCCCGGGTCCTGGACTGTGCCTCTGTTGCCATCTCCACACTCCTGTCTCGACCTTGACTTAACCCGCTAGACCTCGACCCAATCCAGCGTTCGCTCGATCGCTTTCTTCCATCCCTCATATCCCGCAGCTCGCTCCTCCTCGCTGATCTGCGGGGTCCAGCGTCGGTCCTCGAGCCAGTTGTCGCGGAGTTCATCCGGCGAGGCCCAAAAGCCGGTGGCGAGACCAGCGGCGTACGCGGCCCCGAGTGCAGTCGTCTCCGCCACCACCGGTTTACTCACCTCGACGCCGAGGGTGTCGGCCTGGATCTGCATGCACAGATTGTTCGAGGTGACGCCGCCGTCAACCTTCAACTCCTCCAGCTGGACGCTGGCATCCTTCTCCATTGCCTCGACTACAGCGCGACTCTGATAGCAGATTGCCTCCAGCGTTGCGCGTGCGAGGTGCTCGCGGGTGTGAAAACGGGAGAGCCCGACGATGACTCCGCGCGCATCAGAGCGCCAGTACGGTGCGAAGAGGCCGGAGAAAGCTGGCACGAAATACATGTGCGATGCGCTGTCGACTTGACGTGCCAGGGCTTCAATTTCGGAGGCATCACGGATGATCTGGAGCTGATCACGAAGCCACTGCACGGCGGAGCCCGTGACGGCGATCGAGCCCTCGAGGGCATAGACCGGTGAGGCATCACCGAACTGATAGCACACGGTCGTCAGCAAACCGTTTGAGGAACGGCACAGATTCTCGCCAGTGTTGAGCAGTAAGAAGTTTCCAGTGCCGTAGGTGTTCTTGGCCTCGCCTTCGGAAAAGCACACCTGTCCGACCATCGCTGCGTGCTGATCGCCGAGGTCTCCGCCGATAATGACTTCCCCACCGAACGGGCCATCGGAACGAGTGCGTTGGTAGGCGGTGGCATGGGAGGACGGCAGGATGGCGGGCAACATCGACCGCGGAATATCGAAGAAGCTCAACAGCTCCAGATCCCAATCAAGGGTTTCCAGATCCATCAACATGGTGCGGCTGGCGTTGGTGACATCGGTGATGTGTTGACCGCCGTCGACACCGCCCGTGAGGTTCCACAACAGCCAGCAGTCCGTGGTGCCGAAGAGCGCTCGGCCGCGCTCGGCAGCATCCCGTACACCGTCGACATTCTCCAAAATCCACTGCAGCTTGCCGGCGGAGAAGTATGTCGCGGGCGGCAGGCCGGCGCGGTGCCTGATCACCTCACCTCGACCATCTCGATCCAGGGCAGCAGCGATCTTGTCGGTGCGGGTGTCCTGCCAGACGATCGCGTTTCCGAATGGCTCGCCGGTCGTCGGATCCCATACCACGGTTGTTTCACGCTGATTGGTGATGCCGACGCCAGCAAGATCATCAGCGGTCAGCGCCCGTGCGCGCAACGCTTGCTGCACGACCTCTTGAGTGCGCTGCCAGATTTCGACGGGATCATGTTCCACCCATCCAGCCTTGGGCAGGATCTGCTCGTGTTCGAGCTGGTATTTCCCGACTTCGTTCCCTGAATGATCGAAGATCATGCAGCGAGTGCTCGTCGTACCCTGGTCGATTGCAGCGACGAAGTCGGCCATGGCCTGACACTAGTCCTTGGGCGTTCGCGCAGCGCGCCGGGAAGCCGACGATGTCGTCGCGCTTCGCGAACACATCGGCAACCAAGATCAATTTGGAGAGAGAGAGAGAAGGGTGTTCGCTCATCGCTTCTCCATTCGTCGGCGCGCGCTATCCGACGCTCACGCCCGGAGTCCCTGGGGCGTTCGCGCAGCGCGCCGGGAAGCCGACGACGTCGTCGCGCTTCGCGAACACATCGGCAACCAAGATCAATTTGGAGAGAGAAGGGTGTTCGCCCATCGCTTCTCCATTCGTCGGCGCGCGCTATCCGACGCTCACGCCCGGAGTCCCTGGGCTTTCGCGCAGCGCCCGGGAAGCCGACGATGTCGTCGCGCTTCGCGAACACATCGGCAACCAAGATCAATTTGGAGAGAGACGTGTTCGCTCATCGCTTCTCCATTCTTCGCGCGCGCCATCCGACGCTCACGCCCGGAGTCCCTGCGGGTGACGTTCGCGCGGCGAGCAATCGCCTACTGCGTAGGCTTTGGGCCGTGTCCGTAAGCCAGGCTCCGTCGGATATGGGCGGTGACCCTCCTGGATATCCCCGGGAATGGGAAGCCGATGTCTTGCTCGCTGACGGCGGCGTTGCTCATCTGCGGCCGATCCGCCCATCCGACGCTGACCTGCTTGTTGCCTTCTACGACCGGGTCTCGCCGGAGTCGAAGTATTTGCGTTTCTTTGCTCCGTATCCACGGCTGAGTAATCGTGATGTCAAGCGCTTCACCGAGGTCGATTACCTCGATCGCGTGGCATTGATCATCACCCTCGGTGATGACATGATCGCCGTCGGCCGTTACGACCGGATTGAAGATGATCATGCGGAGGTGGCATTCCTGATCGAGGACGCGCACCAGGGCCGGGGGATTGCCCAGCTGCTGCTGGAACATCTGGCCCAGGCCGCCCGAGAGCGCGGCATCACGCGTTTCGTCGCCGAGGTGCTGCCGCATAACCATCGGATGGCCAAGGTGTTCGCCGACGCCGGCTATCGCGTCTCGAGGGGCGTCGAGGACGGCGTGCTCGCCGTCGAGTTCCCGATCTTGCCGACTGACACATCTGTCGGTGTCATGGAGCGTCGCGAGCATCGCGCGGAAAGTGCCTCCGTACGTCGGCTGCTGACCCCCGAACGGATTGTGGTGTACGGCGGCAGTGATCACCTGCAGGGCTTGACCGATGCCATGCTGCGCGGTGGCTTTCGCGGCGAGGTGATTGCGGTTCCCACCGACGGCTGCGAGATTGTCGGCACCAGTAATGCCACATCGATCGGCGCACTGCCGGGTCGGCTTGACCTCGCGATCGTCTCGGTACCGACCAGCCAGCTGGGGGCGGTTGTCATCGATGCTGCCCACAAGGGAGCGCACGGCATCGTCGTGCTGACTGGCACCGACTACGCCGCAGGGGACAACCACCAGATCATCAACCTCGCTCGGGCGTACGGCATCCGTGCGCTCGGTCCCGATGCTTTGGGAGTGATCAACACGCTACCCAGTGTGCGACTGAACGGCACACCAGGACCGATGCCGCGAGCCGGGGGAGTGGGGCTGTTCTGCCAATCGGCAGCGGTCGGCGTGACCTTGCTCAACTCCGCCATACGGCACGATGTCGGCCTGTCCTCCTTCATCAGCACCGGCGATTATGCCGACGTGACCGCGAACGATGTGATGCAGTACTGGGAGGACGACGAACCGACTCGGGTCTGCCTGCTCACCCTTGATTCGATCGGCAATCCCAGGAAGTTCTCGCGAATTACCCGGCATCTGGCCAGGCGCAAGCCTGTTGTAGTTTTTGCGCCCGGCCGCACGCGCCGCCATGATCATCTTGGGGTACGCGGCGGGCTCCGCCACGCACCCGATGAGGCAGTCGATGCACTCTTCCGACAGGCCGGCGCCATGGTGGTGCACAACCGCGACGACATGATCGACATAGCCAAGATCGCCGCACGTCAGCCATCGCCCAGCGGCCCGCGGGTCCGGATCATCACCAATTCCCTCACCCTTGCCCACCAAATGGCGCAGAAGATAGATTCTGTGGGCCTATTACACGACCCGGAGCCTGAGCTGCTGGGTGCGACTGCCAGCGCACCCGCCTTCGCGCGGGCCGCACGAGAGGCGCTGGCCGATTCCCGTTACGACTCTGTCGTCTGTGCCGCGGTCAACGCATTCGACGAGGGCACCGGAGATGTCATCCTCGGTCTCGAGCAGGTTGCCGCTGAGGCAGCAAAGCCGTTGGTTGGGGTCTTTGTGGACTTCCATCCGCCGTTAGACAGCAGCGCTGAGCCAGACAGTCCCGAGTCTTTACCGCGATTTGAGAGCTCTGTCAATGCGATTCAGGCGCTGGCCGCACTGACGGCACATGCGCAGTGGTGCGCTCAAGATCCAGGAGCCGTGCCCGATCTTGAGGTAGATACACAGGCTGCTCGCCGGTTGGTGAATCGCATCCTTGCCCGGCAGCCTGAGGGCCGCGAGCTGACGGCGGCAGAGACGGCTGAGCTGCTCAGCAGCTACGGGATCAACCTTGTGCCGCAGGTCGCCGTCGCTCGGTTGACCGCGGCGATTTCCGCCGGCGAGCGGCTTGGTTGGAATGTCGTACTCAAGGCCACAAGCGCCGCCGTACGTGGTCGACCCGATCTCGCCAGCGTGCACCGCAACATCGACAACGCTGATGAAATGGCCGAAGCCTGGAAAGATCTGCGCCAGTTGGTGACCGAAATCGGGCTCCCCGACGACGAGGACATATCCGCGGCCCAGCCTGTCGTTCAGGTCATGGCACCACCGGGCGTTCCACTGATCATCGCCAGTCGCGAAGACGCAGCGTTCGGCCCGATCGTCTCGATAGGGCTGGACGGGATCCCCAGCGAGCTGCTCGGCGACATCGTCTATCGGGTGCCGCCATTGACGACGGTTGATGCTGCACAGATGGTCCGTGAGCTGAAGTCGGCTCCAACACTTTTGGGCCGATATGGCGCGCCGGGAGTCGACATTGCCGGGGTCGAGGATTTGCTGCATCGGGTGGCGCAGCTGGCCGACGCCATTCCCCAATTGGCGTCGGTGGCGCTGCGGCCTTGTGTTGCCTCCGTCAATTCGATCTCTGTGCTCGGAGGGCGAATTTTCGTTGCGCCTACCGCCGATCAGCGCGACCCGCTAGCCCGCGTTCTGTAGCGGGTAAAGATCAGGAAGGGCCCTGCGAGCGTCCCACCCGCGATTGCGCAGGCAGGGCACAAGACAGAAGGGAGCGCAAGTGTCGGTGTCGCGTGGCAGGATGATCGACATGAAGATTGGCTCAACGAGGAAGGATCTGCGCGCCGAAATAGACGCGTGCGGATACTTCCCAGAACTCGTCGAGGACGCGGTCATGCTTGCCCTCGCCGACGAGGAGCTGCTGGATTTTGTGGTGCATCACGAGCCGACCTTCAATCGTGACGAGATTCACCGTCACGTCACTGTGCTCGCCATGACTCCGACTCGCCTGATCATCGGGCATACCGATGATCAGCCGGCCGAGCCTCCGACACCAGGCATCTACGCCGCTTCCTCCACGGAGTCGGTGGCGCTGAGCAAGATCAATACTGTCGCCCTGACCCGCGTTGTCACCCAGCCGGAGGCCTATCAAGCCGGTTCGGAGGATGTTTTCGAGACCTGGCTGGCCGTGGGATGGGGAGCGGTACGCCGTATTGATGTTGAACCGGCCACCTGCAGCGATCCCCAGTGTGAGGCCGATCATGGATACACCGGCACGTTGGTAGGTGACGATCTGACAGTACGGATGAGCGCGGCAGCTGACGGCCCGGATCGCGTCGCGCGACTGGTGCGATTCGCCAGCTCGCTCCAGCGAGCGGCGGCGGTATGACCTCACCTTTGGTGGGTAAATCTCCATCATTGGCCGAGCAGCGGAACGGCTTCGAGCAACTGGGGGGATCGGCGAGCACATCACTACCGGGGTTGGTTGTTCCGCCCTACAACTCCACCACGCTTGGGGAGCTGTTGCCCAGCATCGGTGCTCACTTGCGGGTGCCAGAGTTCAGTGAGGACGCCTTCCGGCTGCCGGAGTCGGCTCGCTATGTCGTTGTCCTCATCGACGGGCTGGGCTGGAACTTGCTGCGGCGGGCCGTGCGTGAGGCGCCGTACTTGGCCTCGCTACTGGGTAGTGCTCAGCCGATCACGTCAGCAGTGCCGAGTACTACAGTCACCAGCCTCGCGAGCCTTGGTACGGGTCTGCCACCGGGCCAGCACGGTCTCGTCGGTTACACCTCTCGGGTGCCCGCGACCGGCGAGATCTTGAATGCGCTGACCTGGGAATCCGAGCCAGATCCAGCGGTCTACCAGTCCAAGCCGACGTTCTTCGAGCGCGCCGCCAGCAGTGGAATTGCCGTGACGACGGTTGCTCTGGCACGGTTTCGCGGCACGGGTCTGACCGAGGCCGCCTTGCGCGGGGCGAGCTTTGTGCCCTACACCGAGGACAGTGCCGAAGAGCTTCGCATCGCACTGATCGCTGAAGCAGCTTTGCGTGGTGATCGCAGCGTTGTGTACGCCTACGAACGAGAACTTGATCATTGCGGTCATGTGCACGGCTGCAATTCGGGTATCTGGCTCGAGCAGCTAGCGCGGATCGACGCGATGTGTGAGAGATTGCGCGCCGCCTTGCCACCGGAAGTAACGCTGATCATTACCGCTGATCATGGCATGATCGACATTCCGCCGCAGCAACGCATCGTGGCCGAGGATGAGCCCGAGCTGATGGCGGGTGTGTCAGCGGTTGCCGGTGAGGGTCGCTTCCGGCAGCTCTATGTTGATCATGAAGCGCCGCCTCGGGTGGCAGATCGCTGGCGGGCGCGGCTCGGTGAACTGGCCTGGGTACGCACCCGTGACGAGGCTATCGACGAGGGCTGGTTCGCCGCGACAGATGATCACCTACGTGATCGCTGGGGACACGTGCTGGTGGCGCTGCGTGCCGATTGGGCGATCATGACAAGGGCGTTTCCCCGGGAGTTCACGCTGATCGGGATGCATGGGTCGCTGACACCAGCTGAGATGTTGGTGCCACTTATCGTGGCCTGAGCAAACAAGTGCCCGGTGGGATGAGGAGGATTCCGGCGTGGCTGAGCTGTGTTACTTCACCGGTCCGATGGATTGCGGCAAGTCGACGCTGGCCCTGCAGCTGGATTACACCCAGGCTGCAGCCGGACGTAAGGGTCGGCTCTTCAGCCGTCTTGATCGTGCCGGCGAGTCGACGATCTCCTCGCGCCTTGGACTCGCTCGGCCGGCGATCGAGGTCACCTGGGATTTTGACTTCTGGAACTATGTGGTCGCCCAGCTGACCAGCGGCCACCGGATCGACTACCTGATATGCGACGAGACGCAGTTCTATTCGGCCCAGCAGATTGATCAACTCGCCCGGATCGTCGACGAGCTGCAGATCGATGTATTCGCGATCGGCCTTCTGACCGACTTTGCCACCCGGCTATTCGCCGGCTCGCAGCGGCTCGTCGAGATGTCCGACAGGATCGAAACCCTGCAGATTCGCGCGCTGTGCTGGTGCGGGGAGCGAGCGACGCACAATGCCCGCACGATCAACGGTGAAATGGTACTGGAGGGCGATCAGGTGGTGATCGGCGACACGCTACCTGGACCGGCGGACCGCCCTGGAGCTGATCCCGAGGTCGCGTACGAGGTGCTCTGCCGCCGTCATCACCGGCGACGAGTGACGCGAGCGGTGGCACGCGCAAGCTTCTCCGATCCGCTCCCGCTCGGCGAACGGGAGCTCGGCGATGAGCCGTAGCAGAGCCGTCTTGATCTCCGTTGCCGAGCTGGCCGACCTGCTCGACTCAGCGCCGCAGCTCGTCCTCGCTGACGTGCGCTGGACGCTGGGCGGACCACCCGGTCGGCCGGAGTTCCAAGCGGGCCACATTCCCGGCGCTGTCTGGGTTGATCTTGAGTCTCAGCTTGCCGGTCCGCCCGGGATCGGTGGACGGCACCCGCTGCCGCCGGTCGCCACCTTCCAGCGGGCCATGCGCGACATCGGCGTATGCCACGATTCGTTGGTCGTTGCCTACGACGCAGCTACATCCCAGGCGGCGGCTCGCTTGTGGTGGTTGCTGACCGACGCCGGGCATGATCAGGTTCGCGTTCTGAATGGTGGGCTTGCCGCGTGGATAGCTGCCGGTCTGCCAACCGCGTCTGGCCTGTCGGCGCCGCCAGCTGCAGGTGACTTCGTTGCGCGGCCCGGCCAGCGCGCCAGGCTGAGCGCCGCGGAAATCTCGGCGGCACTGGGCACGCCAGGGGCGCCCACTCTCGTGGACGTACGGAGCGCCGAACGTTATGCAGGTGAAAACGAGCCCATCGATCCGGTCGCCGGCCATATTCCCGGAGCTGTGAACTGGCCGTCCTCGGCAAGTGCGTATCCCGACGGCAGGTTCTTACCGCCCGATGAGATCGTTGCGTCGTACGAGGCCTCAGGCGGCACCGACGATGCGGTGCTGTATTGCGGGTCGGGGATCACGGCCGCGCAAAGCTTGCTCGCGCTGGAGTCGGCGGGCCTGACAGCTGCTCTCTATGCAGGCTCGTGGAGCGATTGGATTACCGATCCGAGTCGCCCTATCGGGTCAGGAGACAATCCTGACTAGCTCTGCCGTTTAGGGCCGCCGAACATGATTTCGTCCCAGCTCGGCACTGACGCGCGCTTCCGCTTCATGCTCTTCCGCTGCGGCTGCGCGTCGGGATGGGCCAAGGACTCGATCTCGAACTCGTGTGCCTCATCGGCGCGGTCAGCCAGATTCACGGTGGGATCAGGAGGTCCGGGCTCATCGGTGCCTGGCAACTCGGGCTCACTGGCTGGCTGGGAGAACCGCGCTGGGCGCTCGACAGTTTCCGGCACCTCAAGCACTGCGTCCTCGTGGATGCTCGGCTCGACCGGATAGTTGATGACGATCGCCGGCTCCCAGCCGCCATCGGTACTCGTCTCGGTTTCCGGTACCGCAGTGGCATCGCTCAGCCCTGCGTATACCCGTGGGGAGTCCTCGCTGTAACCATCGCCGCCCAGCATCTCGTAGAGAGTTCCGATCGGCGACTCGGCGGCCTCGTCGTCCTCACTATCGGCCGGGACCGGCACCTCGCCAACTGGCTGCAGCGGCCGGGCGACGGCAACCGTCGGTTCATCATCCTCGGTCGGCTCGTCGGCAGTGGGCGGCTGCTGGGCAACGGCATGCGGCCGCCGCGTTGCGGCGAGCCTTTCGCTCAGATCAAGGGTTGGCTCGTTGTCACCGCTTTCACCTGAATCTGCGAGCCGGGGCCGACCCGAGTGCAGACCCTTGACTGATGACGGCTGGTCGCCCAGCAACCATCGGGCTTCATCGTTTCCCGCGACGGAAAAGCGCCCGCGAAGGTCGTAGAAGAAGGACGCCTGTCGGCTTGCCTCACCAGCGCGATAGGCCGCCGTGACAGCCCAGCGGCCATCGTCAAGGCGATAGGAGTCCCAGGTGATCGCATCGATGTCGACCCCGCGGCCTAACAGTCGCTCATTGACCGTGATGCGCAGACTGCGGTGTCCCGACGGTTCACCACGACGGCGTACCGACGACGACATCGCCATCGACGCCACATGCTCACGCTCAGCAAGGACGGGCGCCGCGAAGCGCTCGACGCGGTCCAGCGGAATCCCTGCTCCACCAGCCACGTCCTCGAGGCTCTCGCCGGCCCGGATCCGTGCCTGAATATCACGGGGGGTGAGTGAGGTTTGCATCTCGATCTCCAGTTGTCCGAGCCGCGGTCGGTCACCCCGCACCGCTGCGCGGAGTCTTTCGTCCGCCTCGATGATCAATTCCTCACCGCTCTCGGTGACCACGATCAAGGACTTCCCGTCCGGGGTGAGTCCCACCAGTCGTGCGCTGCGCATCGGTCGCGGCGGCTCCTCGTGCGGCATTGTTCTATTCAACTTACTCTGCCTCTGGCACGAAATGCGGGAGGCGCTCGCCCCGCGAGTGAGCCCGGATCATGCGCCGGCGAAGTCGGGCGGCTCCACGGCGAACATCGCTATCAGAAGGAGCGAGACTAGGCGAGCGGCAGCCGACCTTGGGTTGCGTCGTACTGTCATGTCATGCGTGAGCCTTCGCAACCGGAGCCAGCAACTCTAGGCCAGCTCCGGGCAGCTGGATATGTTGCTCGCCCCGTCAAGGTCGAGCTGCGGGACAACTTGCTGCAACGTCTTCGCTCGGAGACGACCGCTTTCCCGGGGATCGTCGGCTTCGATCTCACGGTTCTTCCCGAGCTGGAGAGTGCGATTCTCGCTGGTCATGATTTGGTGCTGCTCGGGGAGCGGGGCCAGGGCAAGACCCGGCTGATGCGGACGATTGCTGGGTTGCTGGACGAGTGGAGTCCCGGGGTCGCCGGCTGTGAGATCCACGATGACCCATACGCGCCCGTGTGCGTCCGATGTCGAGCACTGGCTGCTGAGTTGAACGACGAATTGCCGATCGAGTGGCGCCATCGCGACGAGCGATATACCGAGAAGCTGGCGACGCCGGATACCTCCGTTGGTGACTTGATCGGTGATGTCGATCCCGTCAAGGTCGCTCAGGGTCGAACTCTGGGTGACCCGGAGACGGTGCATTACGGACTCGTGCCGCGCTCCAATCGAGGCGTATTCGGCCTCAACGAGCTGCCCGACCTTGCCGAGCGCATTCAGGTCGCCCTCTTCAATGTTTTGGAGGAGCGCGATATTCAGGTACGCGGCTACTCGCTGCGACTCCCGCTGGATGTGTTCCTCATTGCCACCGCCAACCCGGAGGATTACACGAATCGGGGCCGGATCATCACACCGTTGAAGGACCGGTTCGGCGCCGAGCTGCGTACCCACTACCTCACCGAGCTGGCCGATGAGGTCACGCTGATCCGCCAAGAGGCTGCGCTGGTGGCCGAAGTCGGTGATCATCTGCTGGAGGTGCTGGCGCGCTTGGTTCGCAGTCTGCGCGAATCCAGCTCCGTTGACCAGCGCTCGGGCGTCTCGGCTCGCTTCGCGATCGCAGCTTCCGAAGGCGTAGCCGCCTCGGCGTTACGTCGCGCGGCCCGTAATCATGATCATGAGACAGCTGTAGCTCGCACCTGTGATCTTGCTGTGGTGCTGCCTACTTTGCTCGGCAAGATCGAATTCGAGATGGGTGAAGAAGGCCGGGAACGAGCCGTGCTGGAGCACCTGCTGCGGCTCGCTACAGCGGCGACGTTCCGAGATCGGTTGTCCGGTCTGGATCTGTCGGGCTTCACTGAGGTGTTTGCTCAGGGTGGCTTGGTCGAGACTGGCGATCTGGTGTCGGCATCGGATCTGCTGTCGCAACTGGGCGCGGTTCCCGGGCTGTTCAAGGTGCTGTCCCGACTGGGATATGACGATTCGGCGAGCCGCGGACAGGTGGCCGCTGCTGCCGAGTTCGCGTTGGAGGGCCTGCATCTGACGCGTCGAATCGAGAAAGAGATCGTTGATGGTCGGACGATCTACGGCGCAGCCTGACGGGAGGTGATCATGGTCTCCGAGAACAGTGATCGCGATCAGCCCGATTACCAGGGACCAGACCGTGCTCATCATCGGTTCCGCTACGGAGCCTGGCATGGCGGGCCGGATCCCCTCAAGCCACCGTTCGACGTACGCGAGGCGATCGACCGGATCGGTCAGGACGTACTGTCGGCTGGCACCGTTCGCGACGCGCTACGGGACCTGATGCGTCGCGGTGTGGATGGTCGTGGCGGTCTGGACCGGCTTGCCGAGAAGATCAGAAAGCTGCGCGCGCAGGCACGGCGTCGTGGTGATCTTGGTGGCGTTTTGGATCAGGTCCGAGCGGCGCTCGACCAAGCGCTCGCCGCCGAACGGGAGACCCTGGCTGGCGAGGACTCGGCGGAGGCGCGACTGGCTGAGCTGGAACTGGATACCTTGCCCGACGACGTTGCCGGTGCTGTTCGCGGCCTTGATCACTACCAATGGAAATCCGAAGATGCCCGTGCGATCTTTGAGGCGATCAAGGACATGCTGCAGCGCGAGGTGTTGGATGCCCAGTTCGCCGGCATTAAACAGGCATTGGAGTCCCCTGATCCGGAAGCCATGCAACGGGTCAAAGACATGCTTGCCGATCTCAACGCGCTGCTCGCCACGCACGCTCGGCAGGAGGATACGACCGACCAGTTCGCAGAATTTATGGAGCGGCATGGCGAATTCTTCCCAGAGCAGCCGGAGACGGTCGAGGAGCTGATTGACGCGCTGGCTCGGCGGGAGGCAGCCGCCATGAGGCTAATGGCCTCACTCAGTCCGGAGCAGCGTGAGCAGCTCGGCCAACTAATGAGTCAGGCGCTTGCCGATGCAGATCTTGCCGCGGAGATGGCGCAGCTGGCCGACAACTTGCGTGCCTTGCGTCCGGAACTTGATCGGGATCAACCGGCCGGGATGCGGCCGGGTGGCGAGCCGCTCGGCTACAGCGCAGCTGTCGCGGCGGTTGCTGATCTGGCTGATCTCGAAGAGCTCCAGGACCAGCTGTCCCAAGGCGAGCAGACCTCGACGCTGGACGATGTCGACGTCGACTTGTTAGCAAAGCACCTCGGTCAGGAGGCGGTTGGCGACCTCCAGGCACTGCGTGATCTGGAACGGGAGCTGGAGCGGCAGGGCTACCTGACTCGAGGTGACGACGGACTGCGACTCACCCCTCGTGCAGTACGACGGCTTGGCCAGACTGCGCTGCGGCGAGTCTTTGCAAAGCTCGACGGCTCGAGCAATGGCGATCACAACGAGCATCAGACCGGCGCGGCCGATGAGCCTACCGGCCTAACGCGGCGCTGGGTATTCGGTGATGAGCTGCCGATCGACGCCTCACGTACGGTGTCGAATGCGCTGCGCAGATCGGGGCTGCGCTCGGAGGGTGTGGCCTTGGAGGTGGACGATTTCGAGGTCACCGAAACCGAGCGGCGAACGAGCGCAGCGGTGGCTTTGTGCGTGGACCTGTCTTTCTCGATGGTCCACGACGGGCGCTGGGGTCCGATGAAGCAAACCGCGCTGGCGCTCAACCAACTCATCGAAACTCGATTCCGGCAGGATGCGCTTCAAGTCATCGGCTTCAACCGGTTGGCACGCCGGCTGACGCCGGTTCAGCTGGCCGAAGCCGAGCCGGAATGGACACAGGGCACCAACCTGCAGCACGCATTGCTCCTTGCCTTGCGCCATGTACGGCGACACCCGGACGGGGAGCCGGTGGTGCTGGTGGTCACTGACGGCGAGCCGACAGCTCACCTGACGGGTGGGGGGGAGGCATATTTTCACTGGCCGACGACGTCGGAAACACTGCGGGCCACAATCGCGGAGGTGGATGAGCTCACTCGCTACGGCGCCACGATCAACACCTTCATGTTGGGGGACGATCCCGGCCTGGCTCGCTTTGTCGATGCGCTCGCCCGGCGGGCGGGGGGCCGGGTGTTTACGCCGGACATCTCGCGGCTCGGTGAGTATGTGGTAGCCGACTATCTCAGAGTTCGCCGCGGTCGCCGCTGAGTCAGGCCTTTCTTCGTATCAAGGCCACAAATGCGGCCTGATTCTCGGGTTTGCGGTCCCGTTCCTCCGCACAAGGCCAGGAGTGGTCCCGGTGGGACAGCTCGGACCATGCAATGCCTGATGATGCGCCCTTGCCGACGCGCAACGCGGTCGATCCTGGCGTTTCTCCGCACAAGGCCACGAATGAGAGCGGGTGAGCCGGTTTTGAGCCTTATTCGTGGCTATGTGCGGAGAAACGATTCGGGCGGTTCGGGTTATTCAACTCAGAGCAATGAATGCTGCTCGGTCTGGCATCAAGAAACTGGGTTCAGGGCGCTCTGCCGCTGCCGTCGCACGATGTCGGCAAGGTAGGTTCCGTAGCCGGACTTCAGCAACGCATGAGCGCGCGCTTCGAGTTCGTCGTCACTCAAGAAGCCTTGCCGCCAGGCCGCCTCTTCGGGTGCCCCGATCTTGAGTCCCTGCCGAGCCTCGATCGTACGGACGAAGTTGCAGGCGTCGTTCATGGATTCGAACGTTCCAGTGTCCAGCCAGGCGGTACCGCGCGGCAGCACGCCCACCTGCAGCTTCCCTTCCTCGAGGTAGCGCCGGTTCACGTCGGTGATTTCGTACTCGCCGCGCGCCGATGGACGCAATTGAGCAGCTATGTCGATGACGTCGTTGTCGTAAAAGTAGAGGCCGGGCACCGCGTAGTTCGACCTCGGATGAGCCGGCTTCTCCTCTAGGGAGATGGCGCGGCCCGCGTCATCGAATTCGATGACGCCGTACGCGCTGGGTTCGGCTACCCAGTACGCGAAGACTGCGCCGCCCTCGACGTCGGCGAATCGCCGTAGCTGAGTGCCCAAGCCGGGGCCGTAGAAGATGTTGTCGCCGAGTACCAGAGCTACTTTCTCGGCACCGATGAAATCGGCGCCGATCACAAAGGCCTGCGCCAGTCCGTCGGGTGAAGACTGCTCCGCATAGGTAATTGAGATCCCGAATTGCGAGCCATCGCCCAATAGGCGCTGGAAAGCAGCGGCGTCGTGTGGCGTGGTGATCACTAATACGTCGCGAATCCCGGCAAAAATCAAAGTTGACAAGGGGTAATAGATCATCGGCTTGTCATAGACCGGGACTAATTGCTTGCTCACGCCGAGCGTGACCGGATGCAGTCTTGTGCCGGAACCGCCAGCCAAAATGATGCCTTTCACGCCGCACAGTCTCGCAGAGTTGATTGCTTCGCTCGCCAAGCTCGCTCAGTTCGCTCAGCGCGGATCGCGCTTGGTTGCCACCTACTTCGTCGTCGCTCGCAGAGGAAAGAGCGCCTGTGCTCCCTCCTCCTCAGCACAGCGGCGGGCGATCCGTGTTCGGCGAGTGAACGGCGATCCACGGCCGGCACTTCCTCCCTAGGATGACTCGCATGACGAACTTCCTGGTGACTGGCGGGGCAGGATTCATCGGATCCAACTTCGTCCGCTATGTGCTCGACAACACCGATGCTTCGGTGACGGTATTGGACAAGCTGACGTACGCCGGCAATCGTGCGTCGCTGCGCGGCTTGCCCAAGGATCGCTTTGCTTTCGTTCACGGCGACATCTGCAATGCAAGCTTGGTTCACGAGTTGGTGCGTGACCACGACCTTGTGGTGCATTTCGCCGCTGAATCGCACAATGACAACTCGCTGCGCGACCCATCGGCGTTCGTGACCACGAATCTGATCGGCACCGCCACGCTGCTGGAGGCCGTGCGCCGTTACGGTACGCGCTACCACCACATCTCCACGGATGAGGTTTATGGCGATCTTCGCCTTGACGATCCCGACCGGTTCACCGAGGCCACTCCCTACAATCCGTCCAGCCCGTACTCCGCGACCAAGGCCGGCTCAGATCATATGGTCCGCGCCTGGGTGCGTTCCTTCGACGTCCAGGCCACACTGAGCAACTGTTCCAACAACTACGGGCCGTATCAGCATGTCGAGAAGTTCATTCCACGCCAGATCACCAACGTCTTGAACGGTGGCCGGCCAAAGCTCTACGGCGCGGGCCTCAACGTACGGGACTGGATTCATGTGGATGATCACAGTGCTGCAGTGCTGTTAATCACTGCCGAGGGGAAGATCGGCGAGACATATCTGATCGGCGCCGACGGCGAGCGGAGCAACAAGCAGGTCGTAGAAACGATCTTGGAGCTGATGGGTCAGCCGCGCGAAGCCTATGATCATGTTACGGATCGGGCCGGCCACGACTTGCGCTACGCCATTGACTCCTCCAAGCTCAGGATGCAACTCGGCTGGCAACCGATTTTCGCTGACTTCGAGGCGGGCCTGGCGGCCACGATCGCATGGTATCGAGCAAACGAGGCGTGGTGGCGGCCGCAGAAGGCGGAGATCGAGGACAAGTACGCCCGCCAGGGCCAGTAGTCGATGGCCGAGCTGGCCGTAAGCCAGACTCCCATCGCCGGTCTACTCGTCGTCCGCCTGGACGTCCGAAGCGACAACCGCGGCTGGTTCAAGGAGAACTGGCAACGCGAAAAGATGATGGCCCTTGGCTTGCCTGATTTTGCGCCGGTACAGAACAACATTTCGTTCAACTCCTCACTCGGCGCGACGCGGGGAATTCATGCCGAGCCCTGGGACAAGTTGGTCTCGCTGGCGACGGGGCGAATCTTCGGCGCCTGGGTCGACCTCCGCCCGGGTACCGGCTTCGGCCGGTGCTTCACCATTGAGATCGGACCAGAGACCGCAGTCTTCGTGCCACGCGGGGTTGGCAATGCCTTTCAGACCTTGGCCGATCAGACGGCGTATTCCTACCTGGTTAATGATCACTGGAAGCCGTCAGCAAGAGACTCCTACACCTTCGTCAATCTTGCGGACGAGACCTTGGCGATCAACTGGCCGATTCCTCTGGAGCGAGCCGAGCTGTCAGAAGCTGACAAGTCGCATCCGCGACTCGCCGACGTCACGCCGGTAGCGCCGAGAAAGATCTTGATCATCGGCGCCGCTGGTCAGCTGGGCCGAGCGCTGGCTGAGGTAATTCCGGACGCGGTTCCGACGACCCGCGCCACGTTGGACCTAGGCAGCCCGGAGTCGATCAAGACTTTCGACTTTGCGCCGTACGCCGTGGTGATCAACGCGGGCGCCTATACAAAGGTTGATGCCGCTGAGACCGAGGCTGGCCGGCGGGAGGCCTGGACCGTCAACGTGGCTGGCGTGGCTGCCTTGGTTGAGGCAGCTCGGAAGCACCGCTTCACTCTGGTGCATATCTCCTCGGATTATGTCTTCGACGGGTCGCAGGAACTCCACACCGAGACCGAGCCGTTCTCACCGCTCGGTGTCTACGGTCAGACGAAAGCAGCGGGTGACGCGCTGGTGGGATCGCTGCCAGCGCACTATCTGCTCAGGACCAGCTGGGTAATCGGCGACGGCCACAATTTTGTGTGCACCATGGCCTCGCTGGCCGACCGGGGTGCCAGTCCTGCGGTGGTCGATGATCAATTTGGCCGGCTCACCTTCACGACTGAGATCAGCCGGGCGATCCGCCATCTGACGGAGACGAACGCGCCGTACGGCACCTACAACCTCACCAACTCCGGTGAGCCGATGACCTGGGCCAGCATTGCCCGAGCGGTGTTTCAGGAGCGCGGCCGCGATGCTGCCTCAGTCAGCGGCGTGACTACCACTGAGTATGCAGCGGGCAAATCGCTCGCGCCCCGGCCACGCCACAGCATGCTCAGTCTGGACAAGATCATCAGCTCCGGCTTCCAACCTGCGGATGCGAGTTCTGAGCTTCAGGCGTATCTGTCGAGGATCGACGAGCGGCACCAATAACTTGAGCGGAAGTGGGCTCCGCAGCCGGACGTGGGCCTCGTACGAAGATCGCGCTGAGAGCGAGGAGCAAACCGGCAATTCCCACCGCGACGAAGCCTGCTTGAGCACCTGAGCCGTCGATCACGTGACCAACCACAGCCGCACCGCCAGCTAATCCGGCAGCCAGGCCCGTCGAACTCCAGGCGAGTGCTTCGGTCAGCCGAGTCTGATCGACTGCCGACTGGGTGACTGCTACGGATGCGATCAAGGTCGGCGCAATCGCCATTCCGCTGACGATCAGGAGCAGCGCTACCCCCACCGGATGGCTGACAAAAGGCAGCGGGAGCAGCGAGAGTGCGAGCAGGCTCGCGCCAACTCGGAACCGCCTGGCCGGCGAGACGCGCCAGGTGATCGCTCCAGTGACCGCACCTGCCACCAGTGATCCAAAGGACCAGGCGATCAAGATAAGCCCGGCGTACGGCAGCACACCGGCCTCCTTCGCGAACGCAACGATGTTGACCTCCATGCCCCCGAACACCATGCCGAGGGCCACACAGGCGATCGCTATCGGCAGCAAGATGCGCCACGGCAACGGAGATGAACTCGGATGGCCAGAAGCCGTCGAACGGATGGGCGGCTGACTACCTCGCTGCACGGCCAGCGCAACAGCACCGATCAGTCCGATGACAGCGCTGGCACTCACGCCGAGTGCAGGATGGAGCGCCGTAGCAAGGAAAGTCACCAGGACCGGCCCGATGATGAAGACCACCTCGTCAAGCATGGCCTCGAGTGCGAACGCGGTGTTGAGCAGCGGAGAATCTTCGAGTCGGAGCGTCCAGCGGGCGCGTACCGCCGATCCGGCGAGACTGAACCCAATGCCGACTCCAATGGCCGCCGCCAGGCTCGCGGCGATCGGCCATGACAGTTCAATCGCTGTCACGAGGAGCGCCACGCTCAAGACGTTGATCAAGACTGCGACAAGCAACACCCGAGCTTGGCCCACCCGATCCGTCGCTCGCCCCCACCAGGGTGCAACGAAAGCACCGGTCAACGTGGCAGCCGCGGTGAGCAAGCCAGCCTGGCCGAACGACCCGGTTGTCAGTGATACCAGTAACACGATGCCCATACCGGTCATCGATAGAGGCAGCCTGGCCACGAAGCCGGCCGCGCTGAAGGCCACTGCGCGCCGGTCTGAGAGCAACTGCTGGTATCCGCGAACGTTCAGCAAGGGGGACGACCCCCTTGGACCCCCGCGGTCGTTCCGATCAGCAAGGGGGCCGAACCCCCTTGGACCCCCGCGGTCATGGTGTTCCTCCTGTAGGTAAAGATCATGTCTGTGGGTGATCTTTCTGCAACGACTGACCCAGCTGTCAGCCGGTTAGGCAACGCGCTCTCGCCCTATGAGGCGATCCTGCTGGTGTCCTTCGGTGGCCCCGAGCGCCCAGAGGATGTGATGCCGTTTCTGCAAAACGTCACCCGTGGTCGTGGCATTCCCACCGAGCGACTGGTCGAGGTCAGTCAGCACTACATGTTGTTTGGCGGTAAAAGCCCCATCAACGATCAGTGTCGCAGTCTGCTTGCCGCGTTGACCAACCAATTGCGCAGTCGTGGCATTGGGCTGCCGTTGTACTGGGGAAACCGAAATTGGACGCCCTACCTCGGTGACGAATTACGCGCCCTCGAACGCGACGGTCATCGTCGGGTGCTGGCCGTGGTGACCAGCGCATATCCCTCGTATTCGTCATGTCGTCAGTACCGCGAGAATCTGTTCGACGCGGCGCAGAACACTCAGATTCACATTGACCGAATCCGGCACTATGCCAACCATCCCGGCTTCGTGGATGCATCGGTGGATGCCACGCTCAAGGCGCTCGAGGCCTTGGCGGAGTACGCCGACGAGGCCCGCCTGGTTTTTGTGACCCATTCCATCCCAACGGCGATGGCGCAGACCGCTGGGCCGGTGCCGCGTAGCCCTTACGGCGCGTACGTGGACTGGCACAATGCCGTTGCAGCCGCAGTCACCGATCGCGTGAGTGAGCACCGCGAACGACGCTACTCGAGCGACTTGGTCTACTGTTCCCGCTCCGGTCCTGCCAGCCAGCCGTGGTTGGAGCCCGACGTCAACGACCATCTGCGCCAGCTGGCAGCTGGCGGCGTACCTGCCGTTGTCGCGGTGCCGATCGGCTTCGTGTCCGACCACATGGAAGTGGTCTTCGACCTCGATACCGAGGCAGCTGCGACCGCCGAGGAATGCGGCCTCGCGTTCGCCCGCGCGGCCAGCGCCGGTGACCATCCCGCATTCGTCGACGGACTCGTCGATCTCATGGTCGAGCGTGCCGCTGCCGCCCGTGGTGAGCAACCGGACAAAGCCGTCGTTGGCTCCGAGACAGTCGGCTGGTACGACTGTCGGATTGACTGCTGTCCAAACCTGCGAGAGCCGGGTCGACCAGCCCTTTGTGAAGTGCGCGACTGAGTCGTTTCGACGTCCAGTTTTGGGGTATTTCGCGGCGGTGGGTTGGGCCCAGACGATTGGCCAAAATCCGCTGTAGAGCGGGAATTTTAGACACGCAAGGGCGTTATAGCGGGCGCGAGCTCCCATAGCACGCACATCTGTTGATTCGTGTGATATGACTGCGCACGAGTCAGATCAAGATCTGGGCTTTGGGCCCGGGAAGGCAAAGATGGCGACCGATTACGACGCCCCTCGCAAGACCGAAGAAGAACTCAGTGAAGACAGCATCGAAGAACTCAAGACTCGCCGCAACGATAAGAACTCCGGGAAGGTTGACGAAGACGAGGCCGAGGCGGCGGAAGCCTTTGAGCTTCCGGGCGCTGATCTCTCACACGAAGAGCTGACGGTCCGGGTGCTTCCCCGGCAGTCCGATGAGTTCACCTGCGCTAGTTGTTTTCTGGTGCGGCACCGCAGCCAGATCGCGGAGGAAGGTCCGAACGGAGAGGCATACTGCTACGACTGCGCGGGTTAGTAGAACGATCAGTCGCGACGCAGTCTCACTAGCTGACGGCTGCATGATCACTTAGGCTTGAGCACTAACGCGTACGCAGAACTGTGTCGCCCTTGAGGCGGCCCGTTACCGCTGATTCCGGGGGCGCGGTGACGTCGCTGCATGCAGGGTGTACCGGGTTGATTGGGGGCAGTCAGTCCGGACAGAACACCACCTTGCGCCCCCGAACGGGGCGCGGGGTGGTGCTTCTTCGCCCCTACGGCAACTCAAATTGTGAACTTGATCTTTTCGTCATTGGGTGTCTCGTTGCCGATCTCTTTCCCCCAGTGCCGGGCGGCGAAACGCTTGGTGAGGAGCTGTGTGACCCCGACGCCGACGCCGCTTGCGAGCGCCCAGCTCACCGCTTCCAGCACGGGAGTCTCAGGGTCTGTCGGTGAGGGTGGTTCATTGCCGGTCACGAGCTTCCAGCCTGCTTTGACCAGCCGCTGCGCCACCACGGTCGTGACCGCGCCGATCACTCCGACGTAGAGCTTCCAGAGCAGTTTTTGCGTCGGTCCCATCGGGTCAACCTTCCATCTTGGGCCGTCCGGAGTGCGGATCCCGGCTGCGTGTTCGCATCTTAATGCGCGCCGCAGCGATCAACGTCGCCGCCGCAGGGTTGGCATCGAGGCGCGTAGGTTACCTCCATGCTGTTCCGAGAGCGGCTTACCGTCCCGGTCATCTGGTGGTTGCTTGCGGGCCTATTCGCACTCTCGGTGCTGATCGCTGTGGGTGCGTACCTCGGCCCGGTGTGGGGCATCGGGACAGCGCTTGCCACCATGCTGGTAGCCGCGGCGATCTTCGTTTCGGCTGCGATAGTGATCAGCATTGATTCGCGGGAAATCCAGATAGGCCGGGCCTGCATCGAGCATGCCTATATTTCCTCCAGTCAGGCGCTCACTGCCGAGCAAGCGCGCCAGCGCGCCGGCGTGGAGGCCGATGCCAGGGCTCATCTGGTGCTTCGGCCCTACATCAAAACTGCGGTCGAGATCACCCTCGACGACCCTGATGATCCGGTGCCATATTGGCTCGTCTCAACCCGGCGGCCGCAACAACTGGCAGCCGCGCTACGAGAGGCTGCCTCGTCTACGCTGACCGGGTGAGTGAGTCATGACCGCTGTCGAGGTGCAGCTTGTTCAGCTGGATCCTGGACTAGAACTGCCGTCGTACGCGCATCCCGGTGACGCTGGAGCGGATCTGCGTAGCAGCGAAGGCTTCGAACTTCAGCCGGGCGAGCGTCGGTTGGTGGGCACTGGGATTGCCATCGCATTACCAGTTGGCTATGCAGCCTTCGTTCATCCGCGGTCGGGGCTCGCCGCGCGACACGGGATCAGCATCGTGAACGCGCCAGGCACCGTGGATGCTGGTTATCGCGGCGAGATCAAGGTTTGCCTCGTCAATACCGACCGGACCCAGCCGGTGACAATTTCTCGTGGCGACCGGATCGCTCAGCTGGTTGTTCAGCCTGTCAGCACGGCGGTATTCGTGCCTGTGACTGCGCTGCCCGGGTCGGCACGCGGAATTGGCGGGTATGGGTCAACGGGAGGAATACTGAGCGGTGCCAACGAGCCAGCGGCCACCCAGCGAGGAGAGCAGAGCATGAGTGTGCCAAGGGAACGCGCATGATCTTCAAGAGGGGCCGGAAGCGCGACAGTGAGTCGGCAGCCGAGGAAGCAGGCGAGGATGTGAGCATCGACGAGTCGGACGAGGCCGCCGAAGCAGACAGCGAGACCTCGACTGAGGACCCACCCAGCGAGGACCTGGAGAGCGATGACCTGGCGGCACTGGATGAGCTGGAATGGCGAAGCTCAGGACCGTACGACATCGGCGAGGTCGAGGATGTCGAGAGCACGGAGGACAGTCCCAAGATTGACCTGGGCAGCGTGATCCTCACCGCGGTGCCGGGATCAGAGCTGAGACTGCAGGTAGCCGAGGAGACCGGGGAAATTGTCTCCGCGATGTTGGTGATCGAAACCATCGTGGAACCACCCGCCAGCGCCAACCAGAAGCCCCAGACCTATTCCTCCGCCCTCGAGCTGGGCGCGTACGCGGCTCCTCGTAGCGGGGGGCTCTGGGCTGAACTGCGCGATGAAATCTCCCACAACGCGACTGAGGCGGGTGGCACGGCCTCACTCGGCGAGGGTCCTTTCGGCATTGAGCTGCGGCGGCTCATCCCGGTGACGACACCCGACGGCGACGAGGGGTACCAGCCCTCTCGTATGTGGGTGGCCGAAGGCCCGCGTTGGCTGCTGCGCGGGATTGTCTACGGCCAGGCGGCGATCGAAGACGACCCCGAGTCACCGATCGTGGCTGACGTGCTTTCGGCCTTCCGTCAGGTCATTGTGCGCCGCGGCGAGGAAGCCATGGCGCCAGGCGACTTACTCCCCTTGACGATGCCGGACAACGTCAGCCGTGAGCCAGAAGGTTCGGACACGTAGCGGTGAGAGCGTCCGCCGCTGCTGTCTGGACGATCGAGCAGGCACGGCGAGTTGCGGCCCGGGGCCTAGGTCATTGATGGGGTCGGCGTGTCCGCGAGGGAGGAAGACAGTAGCTTTCTGCGGACGCTCGGGCGCGAGTGAATACGAAAACATTGACCTCCGTGGGATGCTTGAAGGGCGGAGGTGACACGCGATGGCTAAGGAAAACATGCTGCAGCGAGCACTGCGTCGATTCGCGTCGTCGAATGCGGAGCTCGAGTCGCAGGAACTGCAACGCAAGGTCCGTGAAGAGGGCGCCGTACCCATTCAGAACTGTGAGGACCGGCAACGTGTCCAGCTCACCGGAACGGTGTCAAGTGTGACCATCACTCCTCGAGCCGGGCATCCGGCATTGGAAGTCGAGCTGCGCGACGGCTCGGGGGCAGTAACCCTGGTCTGGCTTGGTCGACGGCAGATTCCCGGGATTGATCCCGGCCGAACCCTCAAGATCTGGGGCCGAATCAGTTGTCATGAGGGAAAGCGGTTGATCTACAACCCAGGCTATGAATTGATGGAGGCCCCGGCCGCGTGATTGAGCTCCGCGCGGTGCCTGGCGCATGAGTGAGCTGCCGGCACAACAAAGTCAAGAGTCGCAGGACACATCCTCATTGAACGCGGACGCGGGGGCGCCGCAGTTCCGTTACGTTGAGGAGTTTGTTCGTTACCAGTTAAGCCAGTCTCTCGGCGGCGCCCGCGGCATGATCGAATCAGCATTGCCGTTTATCGCCTTCACCATCGCTTGGGTCGCAGCCAGGCAGCTCTATCCGGCGATCGCAGCCGCCGTCATCACTGCAGCTCTCCTTGCGATCATCCGCCTCGTTCAGCGTCAGTCGATCAAGTACGTCGTCCAGGCTGTCATTCCGACGGTCATCGCCGTGCTGATCGCAACGCGTACTGGGCGGGCCCAAGACATCTTCTTGCCGGGCATTCTGTATAACGGCGCCCTCGCCGTTATCTCTTTACTGACGGTTGCCATACGCAAGCCGCTGGTCGGTTTCATCATCGGCGCCGCCGTCGGTGATCCGACCGGCTGGACTCGGGATCGCGGGCTGGTGAGGATGACCTCGAAGCTGACCCTGGTGCTAGCCGTGCCCTACATCACTCGGTTCGTCATCCAGCTGCCGCTCTTTCTCGGTGGGCAGGTGGTGCTGCTGGGCATCGCCAAGGTCGTCCTCGGCTGGCCGATGCTGATCGCCGCCCTGACCGTGATCGGGTTCATGCTCTCCAAGGGCAAGACACCGATGGAGGATTCTGCGTTAGCCCAATCGGCCTCGAGGGAGAGTTACCCGCAGAGCGCTACGTAATTCTTGGCGTACTAAGAGATTGCTTGTACGCGGGGCGTGGCCGTCTTGGAGATGTTGATCGACCCGTCGCGTGGAGCCAGCATCTCGGCTAGTTCTTTCTCGAAATCTTGGGCTGTAACGAACAGCAGTTCGTCGCCGGCCTCCAACGATCCGTCACTGTCTGGCGGTCGGGCATGCCCGTCTCGGATGATCGCCACCAAGACGACGTCGCCGGGCCACCTCAGGTCACCGATCCGCGCGCCGACCGTGGGACTGCTGGACGGCAACGTCATCTCGACCAGGTTCGTAGCCCCCTCATGGAAGGTCAGCAATCGAACAAGATCACCGACGGTGACCGCCTCCTCGACCAGCGCCGACATCAGTCGAGGTGTGGAGACCGAGACGTCGACGCCCCATACCTCGTTGAACAGCCACTCATTCTTGGGGTGATTGACCCGGCCGACCGTACGCGGTACGCCGAACTCGGTCTTTGCCAACAGCGACATCACGAGGTTGACCTTGTCGTCACCAGTGGCGGCAATTGCCACATCGCAGGTATCGAGGCTCGCCTCCTCAAGTGAAGACAGTTCGCAAGCGTCAGCTAAGAGCCACTCGGCCTCGGTCAGCGTTTCGGCCTTGATCGCATGCGGATCCTTGTCGATCAGCAGCACCTCGTGACCGTTTTCGATCAGCTCGGCTGCGATGGACCGGCCCACGTTTCCCGCTCCGGCAATCGCTACACGCATCGTCATACTCCTCTCGGCGGAGAACCGAGTACGGCCTCGACCGACGCCAGCTTCGCATCGACGACGGCCGCGTACAGAAGATCGCCGTCTTGAAAGATGCTGCTGCTCTTGGGCACGATTCCCGAGCCCATCCGGAACACAAATGGAATGCGCGCTCCGGTGGCCTCCTCGATCTGCTCGATGGTCCGACCGACCCAAGCGCGATCAACATGAACTTCCATGAGACGCACCGAACCGGAGGGATCCCGCCACTGCGGTTCCGAGCCACTGGGCAACAACCGCCGCAGCACCTGATCTGCGGTCCAGCGGACTGTCGCCACGGTCGGAATTCCCAGCCGCTCATACACCTCGGCGCGGCCCGGGTCGTAGATCCGAGCCACCACGTTGTCCACGCCAAAGGTCTCGCGTACGACACGGGCGGACAAGATATTGGAATTGTCACCGCTTGAGACTGCGGCAAAACCCTCAGCGTCCTCGATGCCGGCTTCCAAAAGCACCTCGCGATCAAAGCCCACGCCCCGGACAGTTTTGCCGGCAAAGTCAGGGCCGAGTCTGCGAAATGCCTCGGACTCAAGGTCGATCACCGCGACAGTGTGCCCCCGCTTCTCCAGACTTCTCGCCAGACTGGATCCCACCCGACCGCAGCCCATGATCACGATGTGCACACGCTGAGTCTAGTGAACCCGGCTGCGAAACCTGTGACGCCAGTTACCGACGACTACGGCTGACTACTCGTTGATCGCGATTGCTCTACTAGGGTTTGCACTGTGGTGAATGTGGCCGATATCGGCAAGCGGCTGCTGCTGGGGCGGAAGCTCCGAAGCACACAGCTTGGCGAGACGCTGCTACCCAAGCGCATCGCTCTGCCGGTCTTTGCCTCGGACGCCTTGTCTTCGGTTGCCTACGCACCCGATGAGATCTTCTTGACCTTGTCACTCGCCGGACTCGTGGCCTATTCCTATTCCTGGAAGATCGCCATTCTGGTTGCCATCGTGATGCTGGTGGTCGTCGCGTCGTACCGGCAGAACGTTCATGCCTACCCATCGGGTGGCGGCGACTATGAGGTCGCCACGGTCAACCTGGGCGCCAATGCTGGACTTACCGTTGCTTCGGCGCTGCTGGTGGACTATGTGCTGACCGTCGCGGTCTCCATTTCCTCTGGAGTCCAGAACGCCAAGTCGGTGTTTCCGATCATCAACGGGCACGAGCCTTGGGTAGCCGCCTCTGTTGCCTTGCTGCTGATGGCGCTCAACCTGCGGGGCGCACGAGAGTCCGGCACGCTGTTCTCCATTCCTACCTACTGCTTCATGTTCGCGATCTTGACCATGGTGATCATCGGCCTGTTTCGGATCCTGGTTCTCGGAGAACAGATCCAGGTCGATAGCGCCCAATACGGCATCGAGCCGGATCCGGCTTACGCCGCCTTTACCGGTTTCGCGATGATCGCTCTGCTGGCCCGCACCTTCTCCTCCGGATGCGCTGCGCTTACCGGTGTTGAGGCAATCTCGAACGGAGTTCCCGCATTTCGCAAGCCGAAGAGTAAGAACGCCGCAACGACCTTGCTGCTGCTCGGCGTTATCGCGGTGTCGATGCTTATCGGTGTCGTAGTGCTGGCCAATCTGACTGGCCTCAAGCTCATCGACGCGGGTCTGTCGCACTACACACTGAACGGCCAGCGGGTGGAGGTTGTCGAGGAGACAGCCATCGGCCAGTTGTCCGCGGCCGTCTTCGCCGACTTCAAGCCGGCGTTCTACTTCACTGTGGCAGCCACGATGCTGATCTTGTTCCTAGCGGCTAACACCGCGTTCAACGGCTTCCCAGTGCTGGGATCGATCTTGGGGCGGGATGGTTATCTGCCACGTCAGTTGCATACTCGTGGCGACCGTTTGGCGTACAGCAACGGAATTGTGGTGCTGGCGGTCCTCGCCGTTGTGTTGATCATCGCTTTCAAGGCTGATGTCACTGCTCTGATTCAGCTCTACGTCGTCGGCGTGTTCGTATCGTTTACGGTCAGTCAACTGGGCATGCTGCGGCACTGGACGCGGCACCTCAAGATCGAGCAGGATCCGGCGGTTCGGGGCCGGATGGTCCGTTCCCGGGTAATCAATGCGATCGGCTTGACCATGACGGCAACTGTGCTCGTCATCGTGCTGATCTCCAAGTTCACCAAGGGCGCCTATATCGCGATCATTGCGATGGCAGTGATCTTCGTCATGATGAAGATGATCAAGCGGCACTACGAGGCCGTAGCCCGTGAGACCGCCTTGGTGGAGGGTGAGGATCGGACGCTGCCCAGCCGGGTGCGTGCCGTGGTCCTGGTCAGCAAGCTGCACAAACCGACGCTGCGGGCCATCGCGTTTGCCAAGGCTGCCCATCCGAGCACGCTGGAAGCGCTCACCGTCTCGGTTGATGCCGATGAGACCGCGCGACTGGTGAAGGTCTGGGAAGAGGCCGATACCGGCGTGCCACTAAAGGTGATTGCCTCGCCGTATCGGGAGGTCACGAATCCGATCATCGATTACGTCAAGAACCTGCGGCGAGAGAGTCCACGGGACGTGGTGACGGTCTACATACCCGAGTACGTCGTCGGCCATTGGTGGGAGCAGATCTTGCACAACCAGAGCGCACTGCGCCTCAAGGGCCGGCTGCTGTTTACCCCAGGCGTCATGGTCACGTCGGTACCGTTCCACCTCGCCTCCTCCACCAAGGCCGAACAACGCATCGAGCGCGAGACAGCTCAAGAGAACGCCCGCCGCCACCTCTACACCGGCTAGACGATCGCTTTTCACGCAGGCGCCGCCCTGACGTTTCTCCGCACAAGGCCGCATATGAAGCCCGAAAGCGCCGTTTCGGCCTTCATATGTGGCCTTGTGCGGAAAAACGTCAGGTCACAGGCGCTCACGAGGGTGACTGGGTACGTGATCCGTAGCGAGAATTACCCGTGTTATCTTGACGTCAAGATAGTTTCACGAACAGTGGAGGGCTCATGAGTGTGGACAGCTTCGGTGCGAAGACAACCCTCCAGGTGGGGGAGGACTCCTACCAGATCTTTCAGCTCGACGCTGTCGACGGATCGGCTTCTCTGCCGTACAGCCTCAAGATCTTGCTGGAAAATCTGCTGCGTAGCGAGGACGGCGCCAACATCACTGCCGATGACATCCGGGCGCTCGCAGAGTGGGATCCGAGCGCCGAGCCGAGCAAGGAAATCCAGTTCACTCCCGCGCGAGTGATCATGCAGGACTTCACCGGTGTGCCATGTGTGGTGGACCTGGCCACGATGCGTGAGGCGATGGCGGACATGGGTGGTAACCCATCGAAGATCAACCCGCTGGCGCCGGCAGAGCTGGTCATTGATCACTCCGTCATCGCTGACGTGTTCGGTACCGCCGATGCATTCACCAGAAATGTCGAGATCGAATACAGCCGCAACCACGAGCGCTATCAATTCCTGCGCTGGGGGCAGACCGCGTTCGACGATTTCAAGGTCGTTCCACCCGGCACGGGAATAGTGCACCAGGTCAATATCGAGCATCTTGCCCGGGTGACCTTCTCCTCCGACGTCGAACTTGCTGACGGCTCGGGACAAACAGAGCTACACGCGTATCCCGACACCTGTGTTGGCACCGACTCCCACACCACGATGGTCAATGGGCTCGGTGTGGTCGGCTGGGGTGTTGGCGGGATTGAGGCCGAGGCGGCAATGCTCGGCCAACCGGTCTCGATGCTGATCCCTCGGGTCGTCGGCTTCAAACTATCCGGCGCTTTGCAAGAAGGCACGACTGCAACTGATCTTGTGCTGACCATTACCGAGATGCTGCGACAGCACAAAGTCGTCGGGAAGTTCGTGGAATTCTACGGGCCAGGTGTCTCCGAGGTACCCGTAGTTGATCGCGCAACGATCGGAAATATGAGTCCGGAGTACGGCTCCACGATCGCGATCTTTCCGATCGATGGCAAGACCACCGAATATCTCAGGCTCACCGGTCGTAGCGAGCAGCAGATCGCACTTGTGGAGAACTACGCCAAGACTCAGGGTCTGTGGCACAGCGACGATCGCGAACCGAGGTATTCGGAGTACCTGGAGCTTGATCTTGGCACAGTGCGTCCCAGCATCGCGGGCCCCAAGCGGCCGCAGGACCGAATACTGGTTGCTCATGCCAAGCAGGGATTCCGCGAAGCGCTGCGTGACTACGTGGACCCCGAAGAACTGACCGGCTACGACGAGTCGGTTGACGAGTCCTTCCCGGCTTCTGACTCGCCGACTCGCGATGGCAGCAACGACTCGACAGCGCCGCATGAGTACGGCGAGGAGGTTCCTTCCGATATTGACCGGCCGAGCAAGAACGTGCCCGTGACACTGAGCGAGGGTGCCTCATTCGACCTCGACCATGGTGCGGTGGTGATCGCGGCGATCACCTCATGCACGAACACCTCCAACCCCAGCGTGATGATCGGAGCTGCACTCGTCGCCAAGAAAGCGATCGAGCGCGGGCTGAATCGCAAGCCCTGGGTCAAGACGACCCTTGCGCCAGGTTCCAAAGTGGTGAGCGATTACTACGACCGTTCTGGTTTGACGCCGTACCTCGACAAGCTCGGTTTCAACCTGGTCGGCTACGGCTGCACGACCTGTATCGGCAACTCTGGACCGCTCATCCCAGAAGTCAGCGAGGCGGTCCAGGAAAATGATCTTGCTGTGGTTGCGGTGCTATCGGGCAACCGGAACTTCGAGGGCAGGATCAACCCCGACGTCAAGATGAACTACTTGGCCTCGCCGCCGCTGGTCGTGGCGTACGCGCTTGCCGGCACTATGGACATCGACCTGATGAACGACTCGCTCGGCACCGACACGCAGGGCAATGAGGTGCACCTCGCAGACATCTGGCCGAGTGAGGCGGAGATCGCTGAGATCATCTCCTCTGCCATCGGTGCAGAAATGTTCACCGAGTCGTACGCGGACGTCTTCGCCGGTGACGAGCAGTGGCAGTCGCTGCCGACGCCGGAGGGCGAGATCTTCTCCTGGGATGCCGACTCGACCTACGTCCGCAAGGCGCCCTACTTCGATGGCATGCCAGCCGAGCCGACGGCGGTCAGTGACATCACCGGAGCTCGGGTCTTGCTCAAGCTCGGTGATTCGATCACGACTGATCACATTTCGCCGGCTGGCTCGATCAAGCCGGATTCACCGGCGGGGCGATACCTTTCCGAGCACGGCGTGGAGCGCCGGGATTTCAACTCCTATGGGTCCCGGCGTGGCAATCACGAGGTCATGATCAGGGGGACATTCGCCAACATTCGACTCCGCAACCAGCTGGCGCCGGATACCGAGGGCGGATTCACCAAGGATTTCACGGTGCCGGATCAGCCAGTGACGACGGTATACGAGGCGTCGGAGCACTACCTCGCAGCCGGCACTCCGCTGGTAGTTCTGGCTGGCAAGGAGTACGGGTCAGGCTCCTCACGTGACTGGGCGGCGAAGGGCACGGCCCTGCTCGGGGTGAAGGCTGTGATCGCCGAGTCGTACGAGCGGATCCATCGATCCAATTTGATCGGCATGGGCGTACTGCCGCTGCAATTCCCCGAGGGCGAGACTGCAAGCTCGTTAGGCCTTACTGGCGAAGAGACCTTCGACATCGTCGGAATCACCGAGCTGAATGAGGGCCGTACACCGCAGACGGTCAAAGTGAGCGCGGGTGAGGTGAGCTTCGATGCGTTGGTGCGCATCGACACGCCCGGTGAGGCCGACTACTACCGTAATGGTGGAATTATGCAGTTCGTATTGCGCTCCTTGATCAAGAAGTAAGGCAATGAGGCGGCGGGCCCTCGCGATCATGGGGGCGGCTGTCCTATTGGTGATCACGGGCTGCTCGCTCACAGGTCCGGGGGCTGTACCGTCGGAGCCGTTCGGTGGCTTCGTTGTAGGCGAATTTGGTGGCATCGACGGCCGCCAGAACATCCTCTACGTACGCGCGGACGGCGTTGCGCTGTTGGTTTCTCGTCAGCCGGCGTCCGGCCGGCTGAGCGATCAAACGCTTGGCCGGCTCCGCAGTCTGCTGACATCCCCGCAATTCCAACAAGAAGTCGCAGAGGCACAGCGGAAGGAGCGAGCTCCGGTACCCGTCTGCGCGGACCAGATCACCACCGAGGTCACGATGGGCGGCTTGTCGATGAGCCGGAGCGATCCATGTGGGGACAAACCCGAGCAGAACGCCCTCGGCGTTTGATCGGCGCGACATTAGCCTTGACCCGTGGGTCTGTGGACCGATCATGCGCTGCCGCATCTGATGGATCGGGTGCTGCGTACGCCGGAGGTGAACGCCCGGCGCGCCAAGGTATGTCAAGGACTGCAGGGTCGCGTCTTGGAGATCGGCTTCGGCAGCGGCCTCAATCTTCGGCACTATCCATCGCAGGTGACCGAGATCCTCGTCGTGGAGCCGTCGGCAGCGGCGCTGCGGCTAGCTGAGCCGCGTAAGGCAGCAGTATCCGCGTCAATTGATCAGGTGGGCCTGGACGGTGCGCGGCTTGATCTGCCTGACGGCTCGGTGGATTGCGTGTTATCCACCTACACCTTGTGCACGATTCCAGACGTGAATGCCGCACTTTCGGAGGTTCACCGGGTCCTCAAGCCAGCAGGCGCGTTGCATTTCCTGGAGCACGGCCGAGCGCCGACCGAATCCGTACGCCGCTGGCAGCACCGGCTCCATCCCGTGCACAGCCGCATCGCTGGCGGCTGCCATCTGGACCGCCCGATAGATGACTTGATCAGTCGCTCCGGACTGGTGATCAGCGACCTGGACACGGGATACGGCGACGGGCCGCGGTCCTTCAGCTATCTGTACCGCGGTCGCGCTCTGAAAGCCGCCTGAAGTGCGGCTCCTCCAAGTCGCCCTGATTTTGCAGCACCATTGAGTGCCGGAGCGGCTCGGGAGGCCATTTTCCGGTCGCCAGTGATGCGTTTTCAGGGCGCGCGACCGCATCCCTCACTGATTCTCCATCGCACTCTTGATCTTGGCGGCGTACTCCTCGATTTCGCCGGCCGCATAACGCGTCCTTGGCCAGAAGAAACCTCTCAGCCCGTCGCCCTTGGTCCGCGGCACCACGTGCACGTGGAGGTGCGGGATGGACTGGCTGACGATGTTGTTGACGGCGACGAACGTCCCCTCTGCTCCGAGGGCGTCGAGGACGGCTCGGGCAGCTCGCTGAACGTTGCTCAAAAGTGGTTGCATCAAGCTCTGTGGCAGATCAAGCAATGTCTCGACATGGCGAATCGGTGCGACCAAGACATGACCCTTGAACACCGGCCGATGATCAAGGAACGCGATCACTTGCTCGTTCCTGGCAACAATCGCAGCGTCCAGTTCGCCACTGACGATCTGACAGATCACATCGCTCACGGGGATGAGACTAGTGTTCCGCTCGCCCCGCTGAGTTAAGTGAGTTCGTTGCGACTCGGTCCTACTCATGGACCTACACCCGACAACCGGACCGGCGGGAGCTGGCCGCGACGGCTGTTCTCACCGTGAGCTTGGCCGAGGCCAGTGTCAAAGTCCGCAGCGGCCCACCCAGCGACGACGCTGACGACATCGCCGCCGGTGGGCGCTGGGCTGGCGTTGTTCCAGTTCGCTCATCGTTTGGTACGCCCGAATCATGTCCTGCGATGCCCGAGCCCGTACCGGATCACGTGACAGATCGGGAGCGTCCCACACGTGGACAACGGTCTGCCGAGTGATCTGGCCGGCTACCAAGCGGCTGCTAGCTATCGAACTTCAGTTCGAATATGCTGACCTGGTGAGCTCGTCGGTGTACGTGCCGCCCGGGTGGCCGCGTGAGGTGCGTCCGCCGGGAGCTCCGGGATGGGAAGCGACGGCAATCGCCTACTTGTTGGATTGCTGCCCGGCCGATTTTCGCGCTTACCGCGTACTCCGCAACCATCCGGTGGTGCTGGCACAGTTCGCCAGCCGCTTCGTCGACGGTCAACACGAGGTGTTACAGCGGGGACTGGCTGAAGTGCGCACCAGCCTGCATGACTACGTTGCCCCTGACGTCATTGCCGCTGCCACCGAGGCCTGGCTCGAGCAGACCGCCCGGCTGGCGCGCACCCGCCGGTGCGTGACCCTCCTCGATGAGGCGCTGCGCGGCGCAGTCTTCGTACCCAAGCTTTGAAGCTGCTGAGGACGGCACGTGTGCTAGGCCACACTTGCTCATCGAGCAGTGGCCGAACACGTAAACTCAAGCCCATGTCAGCCGCCCCGTACGGACTGTTGAGCTCAATCCATAGCCCACAAGATCTACGGGACCTCACCGAAAATCAGCTCGAGGAACTGAGCCTGGAGATCAGGTCCTTCCTCATCGACCAGGTCTGCCAGACCGGTGGACATCTGGGACCCAATCTGGGTGTCATCGAGCTGACCCTCGCGGTGCATCGGGTCTTTGAGTCACCGCGCGATCCGATCATTTTCGACACTGGCCACCAAAGTTATGTGCACAAGATCTTGACCGGCAGGCAAGATCGATTTCCAACCCTGCGGCAGCGGCACGGACTGTCGGGATATCCCAGTCCCGAAGAGTCGGAGCATGACTGGGTGGCGAATTCGCACGCCTCGACGGCGCTTTCCTACGCCGATGGGCTGGCTAAGGCCATTCGGTTGCAGGGCAACGGCGGAACAGTTGTGGCGTTCGTTGGCGACGGTTCGCTCACCGGTGGCATGGCCTGGGAAGCCTTGAACAACATTGCTGCCACTGATGACCTCCCATTGGTCATCGTGGTCAACGACAACGGGCGCTCCTATACGCCGACGGTCGGAGGCTTGGCGCGATACTTGAGCGGGCTGCGTACCAATCCGCGCTACGAGCGAGTTCTTGACCTGATCAAGCGCAATGTCAGCCGAGCTCCGCTGGTTGGCAATGTCGCCTACGACCTCCTGCATGGCATCAAGATCGGGCTGAAGGATGTGCTTGCTCCGCAGGGCATGTTCTCCGATTTGGGCCTCAAGTACGTCGGGCCGATCGATGGTCACGATGTAGCTGCTGTCGAACAGGCCCTGCTGCAAGCCAAGCAGTTCCGGGCACCGGTCCTGGTGCATTGTGTGACCCGCAAAGGTAACGGCTTCAAGGCGGCCGAGGATCATGAGGAAGATCGCTTCCATGCGGTCGGCAAAATCAATGCGATGACCGGCGAGGCACTCGGAGGTGCCGGCGGACAGACATGGACTGATCTGTTCTCCAAGGAGTTGCTGCGGTTGGGCAGCAGCGACGAGCGGGTGGTCGCGATCACCGCAGCCATGCTGTATCCCACCGGTCTGCATCGCTTTGCGCAGGCGTTTCCCGAGCGCTGCTTTGATGTCGGCATCGCCGAGCAGCACGCTGTGACCTCGGCAGCCGGTCTGGCGGTGGGTGGGCTGCATCCCGTTGTGGCGGTGTATGCGACGTTTTTGAATCGCGCCTTTGATCAAGTACTGATGGATGTCGCGCTGCACAAGTGCGGCGTCACCTTTGTGCTGGACAGAGCTGGTATTACCGGTCCGGATGGGGCGAGCCATCACGGCATGTGGGACATGTCGATCTTGCAGGTGGTACCCGGCTTGCATCTGGCCGCACCCCGCGATGGCAGCCGGTTACGTGAGGCGCTGGCCACCTCGCTGACCATCGATGACGGCCCGAGCGTGATCCGCTTCCCCAAGAGCTCGGTTGGGTCAGATGTCCTAGCAGTTGATCAACTCGACGGCATGGACATCCTGCTGAGGACTGAGCAGCCGAGGGTGCTCGTCGTTGGCATCGGGCCGCTGGCCGAGACGGCCGTTGCGGTCGGGCGGCGTCTGTCGGACCAGGGAATCGGCGTCACCGTTGTGGACCCAGTCTGGGCGCTGCCGGTCAATCCGTCGCTGGCGCCGCTGGCCGCCGATCATGACTTGGTGATCACTATCGAGGACAACGAGGTGGTCGGCGGTTGTGGCGCACGACTCGCGCAGGAGCTGCGCTTTGTCGGCGTGGAGACTCCGGTACGCGAGTTCGGCCTGCCGCATGAGTTCATACCTCACGGCAGCCGCTCCGAGCTGCTGGAGGAGGCTGGGCTGACACCTCAAGACATCGCCCGGTACGCGGTCGAAGCGATTGCGCGTGCCGACGAGATGATCGAGCAACCGACTCGTGCCGACTTGTCAGAACCCGGTTGACCTGGGCTCAACTGGGTTCTGACGAGTCGGCATTAGCCGGTACCGAGGCGACCCCGGGTGGCAGGAAACGACGGCCTAGCATGCGCTCGGAGATGCCCTCCTGGTCCAGGTAGGGCGTAATGCCGCCCAGGTGGAAGGGCCAGCCAGCGCCCAACATCATGCACAGATCGATATCCATCGGCGCCGCGACGACCTCTTCGGCCAGCATCAGGCCGATTTCGGATGCCAGGGCAGCCAGCGCCCGGTCGCGAACCTGCTCAGCGGTGCTTGGCTGGTCGCCGATCTCGAACAATGCCGCCGTCTCGTCGCTGACATAAGGCTCGCCATCCGCGGTCCAGTCGTAGACGCCGGAGCGTCCGGAGGCGACCAAGGCCCGCAGATTAGCCGAGACGGGGAAGCGATCCCCGAACGCTGCGTGCAGGTTCTCGACAACGTGCAGCGTAACCGCCGGACCGACCAGCTGAAGCAGCACGTACGGCGCCATGGGCAAGCCGAGTGGTCGCAGCGCGGCATCGGCGACGGACACAGGAGTTCCCTCGTCGACGGTCGCAAAAATCTCGGCCATCAATCGGAGCAGCAGTCGGTTCACCACGAAGCCGGTCGCATCTTTGACGAGGACGGCGTTCTTTTTCAACGTCTTCGCGACCTCCACTGCTGTCGCCAGGGTGTCCTCGTCGGTCGCAGGCCCTCGAACGATCTCGACCAGTGGCATGACCGCCACCGGATTGAAGAAATGAAAACCGACGAGCCGCTCAGGATGATCAAGATCAGCGGCCATCTCTGCGACCGACAGCGAAGAGGTATTGGTGGCGAGTACACAGCTATCGGAGATGTGCTTTTCAAGATCACCAAATACTTGCTTCTTGATCGACATCTCTTCGAAGACGGCCTCGATGACGAAATCGCAGTCGGCAAAGTCGATCAGCTCGGTCGTTCCTGAGATCAGCGCTCCAAGCCGACTTGCCGCATCGGGGGAGAGCCGCCGCTTGCCCAGCAGTTTGTCGATCTCGGTTCTCACATAGCTCAAGCCTTTGTCGACCCGCTCCTGATCAAGATCGGTGATCACTACCGGCACCTGTAGCCGACGCAGGAAAAGCACCGCGAGCTGGCTGGCCATCAAGCCGGCGCCGATGATGCCGATCTTGGTCACCGGTCGCGGCTGGGTGGCATCAGGCGCACCTGCAGGTTTCCGGGCACGCTTCTGCACAAGATCGAAGGCATACAAGCTGGCTCGCAGTTCCGGACTCATGATCAGATCCGCGAGCGCTTGGTCCTCGGCTGCGTACGCCTCAGCTCGGTCGGATGTCTTAGCGGCCGCCATCAGCTCCAGCGCCCGATAGGGTCCCGGCGAGGCACCGGAGACTTTGCTGTCGACAAACCTGCGGGCCTCGGCAATCGCGGCCTCCCATGTCGGACCGCGGTCGACCTCGGGTCGTGTCACATTCAGCGAACCGGCAACGAGCTGAGCCGCCCAGTCCAGTGACCGAGCAAGAAAATCGGCGCCGTCGAAGATGGCGTCGACCAGGCCAAGTTCGTACGCCTGAACCCCACTCAACATCCGGTTTTGGTTGAGTGGATTCTCGATGATCAGCTGCACGGCCCGCTCAGCACCGATCAGATTGGGCACAATAAAAGCCCCGCCCCAACCCGGGAACAGGCTGAGTGATGTTTCGGGTAGAGCGATACCCGACGCGGCGGCGGAAACCGTCCGGTAGTGGCAGTGCAGCGTGAGCTCCAAACCACCGCCGAGCGCGAGGCCATTGATAAAGGCGAATGTCGGCACCGGCGAGGTGTGTAGCTTGTCGAAAACGGCGTGTCCGATCCGGGCGATGGCCAAGGCCTCGTCGCGGCTGACGATCTTGGCAAACCCAGTGAGATCAGCTCCCGCGGCGAGCGTGAAGGGTTTACCGGTGATGGCGATCGCCGCGACATCGTCGCGAGCCAGCGCGGTGTCAAGGGCGCGGTTCAGCTCGCCGAGGCCACGGGCCGCCAAGGTATTCGGTCGAGTGAGACCTCGGCCATTGTCGAGGGTGATCAACACCGCAGTTCCCGCTGAGTGAGGCAGTGTGATATCTCGACTCAACGCCCGGGTAACGACCTCGCCCTCACTGCTCGCTGAGGCCTCAGTGATCAACTGCGCTAGTTCCTCCGGCCTCACGCCGTCGCCTCCGCCTCAGCCGAAAAATGGGGGTTCTCCCAGATCACCGTTCCACCCATGCCGAGACCGATGCACATGGTGGTGATCCCGTAGCGAACGTCGGGGTGCTCCCGGAAGGCCCGCGCGAGATGGATCATCAGGCGCACACCCGAGCTGGCGAGCGGATGGCCCAGCGCGATTGCGCCGCCATACGGATTGATCCGCTGATCATCTGCGTCGAGTCCGAAATGATCACAAAAAGCGAGCACCTGTACGGCGAATGCCTCGTTGATCTCGAAGGCGCCGATGTCGTCAATCGACAAATCGGCCTTCGCAAGCGCCTTCTCCGTCGCGGGGATCGGCCCGACACCCATTACCTCGGGATCCACTCCGGCAAAGGCGAATGACACCAATCTCATGGCTACGGGAAGACCCAACTCCTCGGCGACAGGCTCGGCTGCGAGCAGACACGCAGTGGCGCCATCGTTGAGACCGGCCGCATTACCTGCAGTGACACGTCCATGCGGTCGGAACGGGGTTCGCAAGGCAGCCAAGGCTTCCACAGTGGTACCCGGCCGCGGCTGCTCGTCGATCACCGCCAGTCCCCAGCCCAGCTCGGAGCTCGGCGTGGCAACCGCCACAAGGGATTCCTGGATCACTCCGGCGTCATACGCACTCTTGACGCGCTGCTGGCTGAGCGCCGCAAAGGCGTCAGCACGGTCCTTGGTGATCTCAGGAAAACGATCATGAAGATTCTCTGCTGTTGAGCCCATGATCAACGCCGACTGGTCGACCAGCTTCTCGGTGACGATCCTGGGATTCGGGTCGATGCCCTGACCCATCGGATGGTGACCCATGTGCTCTACGCCTCCCGCGATGGCGAGGTCGTAGGCGCCAAAGGCGATTCCCGAGGCCGTCGTAGTCACCGCGGTCATAGCCCCCGCACACATCCGGTCGATCGCAAATCCGGGTACCGATCGCGGCAGGCCCGCCAGCAGCGCCGCCGAACGCCCAATAGTCAACCCTTGGTCACCAGTCTGAGTGGTCGCGGCGATCGCAACGTCGTCGATACGTTCCGGTGGCAGCTCAGGGTGGCGCCTCAGAAGTTCTCGGATGCAGTCGACGACGAGGTCATCCGCCCTCGTTTCGGCGTACATGGAACCGGCCTTGCCGAAAGGCGTACGGACGCCGTCGACGAAGACGACCTCCCTGTTCTCGCGAGCCATATCGGAATATTACTCATCAGTAACACGGCGCATTTGGGCCTGGTGCTCGGTACGCCGCTGCTTCGGTGGGTGGCATCGAGCATGGCATCAGCTCGTTGGCCCGGTGCTATCGGGATTTGTCAAAAGTGGAGTAATGGTTGCAACGGTCAGCTCCCGCTGCCAGGGCCGCGCCCCAAGATCGGCCAGCGCCTGATCCACCGACTTCTCAGTCACCGGCGTTGGCGGGCGCCAAGTCAAACGGCGTAGATGTTCCGGCGTCATGAGATTCTCCACCGGTAGCTCATGTCGCTCGGCGATAGTCAGCAGCGCTGCTCGGGCAGCCGCCAGCCGGGCAGCTGCGCCAGGATTCTTCGCAGGCCACAGTCGGGACTGCGGTGGCCCGTTGTTGGGAATGTGCATGGGTGGAAGCGCATTCTCGGGCAACTGTGCTGCGGCGTTGAGCGCCTCCAGCCAAGTTGGTTCGGCCCGCCTGGCTTGGCGGCGAGAGAACGCGGGAATCTTGCGCAGCGTGGTTCGGTCCGGGTGCTTATGCGCAGCCAGCTCAGTGATAGCCAGATCCGGCAGGATCTTGCTCGGAGCCCGGTCCAGATGTCGGGCGATCGCGTCTCGGGCGAACCACAGCTCCGCGACGTACGCGAGGCCGCGCCGGCTGTGTACGTGATGGATACCCGAGGTCCGACGCCACGGATCACGTCGCGGCTCAGGACTGATCCCAGCACCGGCGACCAGTGCCGCAAACTCCTGTTCCGCCCATGGCCACTTCCCTGTCTCGCGCAGCCGATCCCCGAGCTTGTTCCGCAGGTCGATCAACAGCTCGACGTCCAGGGCGGCGTAGATCAGCCATTCGGTAGGCAGTGGTCTGCGTGACCAGTCGGATGCCGAGTGCTCTTTCAGTAGCCGTAGGCCGAGGAGTTCCTCGATCATGGTGCCCAGGGCCACCCGAGGGTAGCCGAGCAGCCGGGCCGCGAGTTCGGTGTCAAACAGTGTTCTCGGCACGAGGCCGACTTCATACAAGCACGGCAAGTCCTGGTTGGCGGCGTGGATGACCCACTCGGCATCAGCGAATGCATCGCCCAGCGAGGACAGATCGGCGGGCTGACCGAACGCAATTGGATCCACCAGGTGCGTCCCCGATCCGGCGCGGCGCAGCTGAAGGAGGTAGGCACGCTGGCTGTAACGGAATCCGTGGGCACGTTCGGCGTCCACAGCGACTGGCCCGGTTCCGGCGTGCAGCGCGGCGATGGTTCTTTGCAAGGCTGCCGGAGTGCTGACGATGGGTGGCACGCCCTCCGTCGGCGCGGTGAGCAACTCCGCCTCCTGATCAAGATCAGGAGCGGTAAGCGGTAATTCGGTCAATGTCTCCGGGAACTTCGGCTCGGCGGTTTGCGCCGAGAAGGCATCATCACCACCCCGGCAGGCAGCGGCGGCAGACCCGCTAGCGTACAGAGTAGTTCAGCCCATCCAGCCAGGTGAGGGCTCAAGCCGGTCCCCTCGGCGAGGAGCTGCGGAGTCCACGAGGCACGGATCTCGATCTCCGCTCGCGACGGCTCTGACGCCATTCCTCCAAACGAGTCGCTGGAGACCGACGTCACGGTGCCGCTCGGCGCTTCGTAATCGGCGCCGTTGCTTTCCAGCGCATCGATCAGCCACGACCAGCCGACGCTGGGCAGCAAGGGGTCGGTGACCATCTCCGGGTCGATGTCGGCCCGAGCGAAGGTGACGCAGCGAAAGGTGCCCTGCCATGCGGTATTGCCGGCCGGATCGTGTAACAGGACGAAGCGACCGCTGCCCAGCTCCTCACCACCGTTGACCAGCACGTCAGCTGTAATCGCCGCGGAATATGGCGCTATCCGCTGTGGAGCAGGAAGTTCCTCGACGTGCAACTCCGACCGCCAAGGTGCCGACATGAGCTCCTCGACTGCTTGAAGAAACGCGTCGGGGGCGGGTGCCGCGTCGCTATTCGCTGCCACCCGACGAGCGTATTCGGCTGCTCCTAGGCCACTGATTCGACGCGCCGACTTCCAGAGGCGTGAAAAGATTCAGGAGTGCCCGGTCTGCCTCCCGATATGCCGCTGCTGATTGCCGCATGCCGCAAAGTGCACCCGGACGATCGGGTACCGGTGTGGTTCATGCGACAGGCGGGGCGTTCGCTCCCGGAGTATCGGGCGAGCCGCAAGGGCATCGGCATGCTCGAAAGCTGTACGAACCCTGAACTTGTCGCGGAGATCACGCTTCAGCCGGTACGCCGCTACGGCGTCGACGCGGCCATCCTCTACTCCGACATCATGCTGCCGCTGCAGGCAGCCGGAGTAGAACTGGATATCGTCTCGGGCCGAGGCCCAGTGATCCAACATCCCGTCCGATCACGTGCTGATGTGGAGCAGCTCCAGCCTCTCGATCCGGCGGCGTTGTGGTATGTCAGCGAGGCGGCCGGCTTGATCACCGACGAGCTGGCAGGTGTCCCGCTGATCGGCTTTGCCGGTGCTCCGTTCACTCTGGCCAGCTATCTCGTCGAGGGCGGCCCTAGTCGTGACTACGCCGCAACAAAGGCGCTGATGATCAGCGAGCCGGCCCTGTGGCACGAGATGTGTACTCGGCTGGCCGATCTGTCCGCCGTCTTCTTGCAGGTTCAGGTGGAGGCGGGAGCCAGGGTCGTGCAGCTGTTCGACTCGTGGGCCGGCAGCCTGAGTTCGGAGGACTACCAGCGTTACGCACAGCCGTACTCGAGTCGGGTGCTGCAAGCGATGGCGAACACAGGTGTGCCGCGGATCCATTTCGGAGTGGGTACGGCTGAACTGCTCGAACTGATGGGCGCGGCCGGTGCGGAGGTGATCGGCGTGGACTGGCGCCTGTCGCTAGCGGCGGCAAGCCGGCGGGTAGGGCAGCGCTACGCGCTGCAGGGCAACCTCGATCCCGCGCTGCTGTCTACGCCCTGGCCGGCCTTGTCCGAGCGGGTGCGCGAGGTCATCACCTCCGGTGCCGTCGCGCCGGGTCATATCTTCAATCTCGGGCACGGCGTACCGCCGGACACCGACCCCGGCGTGCTAGCGATGATCGTCGAACTGGTGCACAGCGAGGGTGCTGAGCTGCGCCGTCAGGCTCGTGATCAGCTGACGCCTTCCGCGGCGGGTGGTGGCCGATGACCAGCGTTGCTGTCGTGGGCGGCGGCATCACCGGACTCAGCGCCGCGCGTTTGCTTGCCATGCGCGGCATCCACGTCATCGTGCTCGAGGCAGGCAACAGATGGGGCGGCAAGCTGTGCCCGGTCACGATCAACGGAGTACGCCTGGACGGTGGTGCTGAGTCGATCTTGGCGCGTCGCCCAGAGGGTCTTCAGTTGATTGATGAGCTCGACTTGGGCTCACGCGTTGTGTATCCGACCGAAAGTAAGCCGCAACTACTGGTGGGCGGTCACGTGCACGGGATGCCGGCCTCGCTGCTCGGCATACCGACAGATGTCGGCCAGCTGGCTGGTCTGCTGTCGGCTGAAGGCTGGCGGACCGCTGCCGCCGAGCCGGAACGGCCCGCGCCGCCTTTTGATCATGACCTAGCGATTGGCCGCTATGTCGAAGATCGGTTCGGTGCAGAGGTGACGGATCGTCTCCTTGAGCCCCTGCTGGGTGGCGTTTACGCCGGTTATGCACGCCGGCTTTCCTTCGATGCAGTGGCCCACGAGCTATTCCTGCGGGCTAAGAGTGGCGGTTCACTTCTGGAGCACGCCCAAGCCACCGTTCGAGAGGGACGAGAGGGTCCAGTATTCGCGGGGTTGCGTGGCGGTATTTCGATCATGATCGACTCTCTAGTTGGTGATCTTGGTCAGCGCGGCGTGGTGCTGCGGCCGGGCGCGGCGGTACGAGCTCTTGATCACACGGCTAAGGGATATCAGATGATCATCGGTGGAGCCGGCACACCGGAGATGATCACAAGCGATGGGGTGTTGCTCACTGCACCGGCGACCGCAACCGGTCGCCTTCTGTCAGGTCTGGTGGACTCGGCGCAGGAGTTCGCTCGGCTGCCGTATGCGTCGGTAGCCGTTCTGACGATGGTGGTGCGGGGAGTGCACTCGGATGCTAGCGGGCTGCTGGTGCCACCTGGCGAACTGCCGACCATCAAGGCACTGACCTACTCTTCGATCAAGTGGCCCTGGGTCGCTTCCCACGCACGGCGCGCCTGGGGGTCGGGAGTCGAGGTCGTCCGGGTGAGCATCGGGCGGTACGGGGATCCGACGAGTCTCCAATTCAGTGACCGAGACCTTATTGACCGCACCTTCAGCGAGGCACGCGCCATTCCCGGATGGGAGCAGGCCGCGCTCGTCCATGGCTCGGTGAACCGTTGGGGCGGCGCGTTGCCGCAGTATCAGGTTGGACATCGAGATCTTGTCGCGCAGCTGCATTCAGAGGTTGCGGGCAGACCAGGGTTGGCCGTGGCCGGCGCAGCGCTGGACGGAGTGGGAATCGCGGCTTGTCTCGGTTCGGCACGGGCTGCGGTCGACGCTCTGGCGGCTGACTTTGGCTTGGGTAGTGATGAGATGATCAAGAGCGAAGATCAACTCGAGGAGAGCGAGAGATGAAGCCGCGCGAGATCAACTCGACGATTCGCTACACAATGTGGTCGGTATTCAAATCAGAGAGCCAGCTGGACGACCCGGCGTACGAGACCGCGGATGCAGCGCTGAAGGCAATCGACCATGTCACACAAGACGACGACCTGGTGATCCGTGGCTGGTACGACGTCGCCGGTCTGCGCGCCGACGCCGACCTGATGGTCTGGTGGCACGCCCCAAGCTCGGACACGCTGCAAGACGCCTACCACGCGTTACGCCGCTCCGGCCTCGGAGCACATCTCGTGCCGGTCTGGTCGCAGTTGGCTCTGCATCGGCCGGCCGAGTTCAACAAGGGTCATGTGCCGGCGTTCATGCAGGATGAAGAGCCCAAGGCGTACCTCTGCGTGTATCCCTTCGTGCGCTCCTACGAGTGGTATCTGCTGCCGGAGGAGGAGCGACGCGCCATGCTCACCGAGCACGGCATGCTGGCCCGGCCTTATCCCGACGTACGCGCCAACACCGTGTCGTCCTTCGCGCTGGGTGACTATGAGTGGATGCTCGCGTTCGAGGCGGACGATTTGCACCGCATTGTTGACTTGATGCGCGCGCTCCGGGCCGCCGAAGCGCGCCGCCACACTCGCGAGGAAATTCCCTTCTACACCGGCCGGCGGCGGGAGCTGAGGGACATCCTGGCCCTTTGGTGAGATCAGGAACGAGCTGGCTCGAGGCTGAGACTGATGCTGTTGATGCAATACCGCAGGTCAGTCGGGGTGTCGTAGCCCTCGCCGGAAAACACGTGGCCCAGATGCGAGTCACACCGCGCGCAGCGCACCTCGACGCGTTTCATGAACAGCGATCCGTCCTCGATGTAGCGCACCCGATCTTCGGCGAGCGGCGCGAAGAAGGACGGCCAGCCGCAGTGTGACTCAAACTTCTGATCGCTTCTAAACAGCTCGGCGCCGCACGCTCGGCAGCGGTAGACGCCCTCAGTCTTGGTGTCGGTGTATTCGCCGGTGAAGGGACGCTCGGTGCCCGCTTCCCGGAGCACGTGATATTCCTGGGGGCTCAGCTTGGCACGCCACTCGGCTTCGGACTTGATGACTTTGCCCACTTGAGCGGCTGGATTGTTCTGCGTGTCCGTCATGTCTGCCCTTCACTGTCTCATCGCTTGCAGTTGGCGGTGTGCGTGTTACCGACAGTACTCACCTATGCTGACGCCATGCCGGTGCCAGCGGTTGAGCTCGAGGTCGGTAACCGTCAGGTAAGAGTCACCAGTCCGGACAAGATCTATTTTCCGGACGTCGGGCTGACCAAGCTCGACATCGTCTCCTACGTGATCGCCGTAGGGGATGGCATTTTCGCGGCCCTCAAGGATCGGCCGGTCACCATGGAGCGCTGGCCGGGCGGCTACCGGCCGGATGTGAAGCTCAGCACCCGAGGCGACCACCACGGCGAGGCGTTCTACCAGAAGCGCGCGCCGTCCAAGGGCCTGCCCGACTGGGTCGAGACCGTCACGATCACCTTCCCGTCGGGCCGCACCGCCGACGAGGTCTGCGCTACGGAACTAGCGACCATCGCCTGGATGGCAAACCTTGGCACGCTCCGCTACCACCCGTGGCCGGTGACGAAGAACGACACCGAAAAGGTCGATCAGCTGCGAATTGATCTTGATCCGCAGCCGGGAACCGATTTCTCCGATGCCGCACGCGCCGCACACGAACTGAGATCGGTGCTGGAGGATGCTGGTCTTGTTGGCTTCCCCAAGACCAGCGGTGGCCGCGGAGTTCACGTCTTCGTACCGGTTGAGCCGGCGTACGGCTTCATCGAGGCCCGGCATGCCGTGATCGCGATCGGGCGGGAACTGTCCCGGCGGATGCCTGACCACGTCACGGTGAACTGGTGGAAGGAGGAACGTGGAGCCCGTATCTTCGTCGACTTCAATCAGATGGCTCGAGACCGAACCATCGCCTCTGCGTACTCCATCCGTCCAACGCTCACCGCTGTGGTGTCTGCGCCGTTGACGTGGGATGAATTGAGCGATGTCGCGCCCGAAGACTTCACCGTCAGCTCCATGCCGTCTCGATTTGCTGAGGTCGGGGACGCGTGGCGATCCTTCTATGAAACGAAGCCACGCAGCATTGATGGAGCGCTGGAGATGTACGCTCGCGACGAACGGGAGCTGGGCACCGGCAAGTACGGCGGCGCAGAGATGCCGTATCCACCGGACTATCCGAAGATGCCGGGTGAGCCATCCCGTGTGCAGCCGAGCCGGGCCCGCTCGGACAATCCCGATTTCGCCTGACGCTCGCCCTACGCGGCCGAACTTTGTGCGTTTCTCCGCACAAGGCCTCGAATGAAGGCGATACGGGCCAGACTCAACGATTTTCGTGGCTTTGTGCGGAGAAACGCGTCAGGCAACGAGTAACGCAAACGGGTCACGCAATGCGTCGATAGCTCGTGCATAGCGCGCCATCTTCGGCGTACAGCGCGTGATGGAGCTGGAACCCCGTTGGCGTGGGTAGTGCAGCACCGCTCGTCGAACGCAAACCTTGCCCGCCCATCACGACTGGAGCCAGGGTCAGGGCCATCTCGTCGACCACTCCGGCGGCCAGCAGATCGTTGTGCAGCTGTGGACCACCTTCGCACAGCAGTCGAGGCAGGCCGGTACCCGCCAGCTGATCGATGATCATTGCTAGATCGAGTCCGTTGCCTGTTGCCTCCAGCACCGTGATACCAGCAGCGCGTAATGGCTCAAGATCATCTTCTGACTTTCCGGAGGTAGTGATGATCATGACACTGCCGCCGTCCGTCCCGTCGGCGGGGATAGCGATCAGAGGATCAAGATCAGCACTCGCCGAGATGATCACTAAGGCTGGATACGGAGCCAGACCCTCCTGCTCTCGAATCTCCAGCTGCCAGGGTTCAAGATCAATCGCACGATATCCCTCGAATCGCGCTGTGTTGGCTCCCACCAGAACCGCATCAGCCAAGGCCCGCTGCAGCGCGAACACCTGACGATCACTTGCGGTGTTGAGAGTGCCCGATCGGCCATCGGGACCTTGCACCGAACCGTCCAGCGACATCACAAAGTTGGTTCGCAACCAGCCACGGCCCTCCGGAACCGGCAGTCGGTACAGCTCAATCAGATCGGATTCTTCGACAGTCCGCGGTGCTCCATCATCCGGACCGAAGATCAGCTGCACTGCACTATCCTCGCACGCGCCACAGTCGAAGATTGATCTCATCTGGATGTGTACATACGGCACAATCGGCGCATGGCGAAGAAGAGCAAGCAAGACGAGAAATTGCAGCCCAAGGAGCCGCTGAGCACCCTGCTCCGGCTGCCCGTCGGGCTGGTCGACATCGGATCGCTCGATGCGGCTGCGACGACAGGCTTTCCCGGCGACAAGGACGATGGACCGGCGATCACCGAGTCCCTTGCACCGGAGCTCGGCGATCTTCAAGAGCGTCTCTTCGCCGCCGGCCGAGTCTCTGACGACGCCAGCCGAAGGATCTTGATTGTGCTACAGGGGATGGACACCTCAGGAAAGGGTGGTGTGATACGTCACGCCATTGGCATGGTTGACCCGCAAGGCGTCAGGATCAAAGCGTTCAAGGCTCCGACCGAGGAGGAGCGGGCACACCCATACCTGTGGCGCATCGAGCGGGAGCTGCCGCCGCCCGGCATGATCGGCATCTTCGATCGGTCTCACTACGAGGATGTGCTCGTGGTACGGGTACACGACCTGGTTGAGGAGTCGGTGTGGAGCAAGCGCTACGACGAGATCAATGCCTGGGAGCAGAGCCTCGTCAACCAGGGCATCGTGTTGATCAAGTGCTTCCTCAATATCTCATCGGACGAGCAGAAAGAGCGGCTATTGGCGCGGCTGGACGACCCGACCAAGTACTGGAAGTACAACCCAGACGATGTCGACGAACGTGCCAAGTGGCCCGCCTATATGGAGGCTTACCGTGCGGTGTTGGAGCGGTGCAATACCGAGCAGGCACCGTGGTACGTCATTCCAGCTGACCGGAAGTGGTATCGGAACTGGGCCGTAGCGCAGTTGCTCGTTGAGCACTTGCGAGCGCTCGATCTCAGTTGGCCAATTGCGGAGTTCGATGTCGAGAAAGAGAAGGCGCGAGTCGCCGCGAGCTGAGAACTACGCGCTGACCACCGACAGGTGGCGAACGGGTGCCGGCTCGCGATCGGCGCTCTCCAGCTCATGAAGATCAACAAGATCCATTGCCGCGATCACATAACGGATCAAGGCAACCTCAGCGATCTCTGGCTCGCCACCCATGGGAGCTGAGACCGCAACCGCGCCTGCCTGCAGCGCGAGTTCCGCCTGACGGGTGTAGTGCAGGCCCGGTGCCAAGAACCAGCTGCCGACGGCGATGTGTCGCCGACCTTGACCGCGGAGGGTCCGAATTGCCTCGGCAGTTGAGGGCCCAGAGCCGGTAGCGAAGGCAGTCACGCAGGGCAGTCGGTGATGTGTCGCCCATTGCCTGGCGCGTCGCGCGACCAGCGCATTGCTCCGGATGTCGGAGCTCCCAGCAGCTGCGAAGACCAGACCGTCCAGCTCTGCCACATGTCGAGCGCGCAACGCGTCACGAAGCCGCCGATCGATGATCGACAGCAGCTGCGCCTCGGGCCCAATGGGTCGGGAGGCGATGACGTGCAACTCTGGGAAGCTCGCCCTCACCTGGGCGAGCAGCGCCGGCACGTCGGCCTGCACATGGAAGGCGTCTGACAACAGCAGCGGCACGAAGACGATCTCCTCGACTCCGCGGTTGACCAGCTTGTTGACGACCTGGATACCACTCGGTGTGCAGTGGTCGAGGAAGGCGACGTGGATGTCGAGCTCCGGCCGGATCGCCAGCAGACCCTCGCGGATCTGATGGCTGACCTGCGGCACCTGAGGATCGTTGCTGCCGTGGCCGAGGAGGACCAGTGATGGAGCGGTCATGATGTCTTTCCTTGATGGGCTGGGTGGTGCAAATCAGTGCTGGGAGTGATGGGTGTTGAGCTTGTCGAAGCACGCCCTTCGACAGGCTCAGGGCGCATAATGTCCGCCTCAGGGCGCATGGTGTCCGGCTCAGGGCGCATGGTGGCGGTCAGCGGAGTTGATCCGGCGAGGCCGGCGCCGAGTGTCCAGCCGTCGGCGTCGTCGACAAGAATGAACGCTCCGGTCGCGCGATGCTCGCGGTAGGAGTCGATCGGCAGTGGCGAGGCCAGGGCGAGCCGGATGCGGCCGATGTCGTTGAGCGCAAGTTTCCTGGCCGGCTGCCAGCAGGGTACGGTTCCGGACTCGAAGTCGAGATCGAGTACGCCGTCGATGGATGACACCTTGGCCTTGGTCATCGACGTGCCGTGCTGTACCAGCACTCGGGTACCGACGGTGAGCTCCCGTTCGGCCAGCCAGGACACCGTCGCGCTGAGATCGCGAATCGGCGCCGGCGGCGCATCAGTTGCGGCGATAATGTCCCCCCGCGAAATATCGACGTCGGTGCCCAATCTAATGACGACCGACTGCCCGGCGACAGCCAGGGTGAGTGGACCGTCAGGGGTGTCGATCGCCTCAACCACCGCATGCGATCCTCGGGGCAGCACTATGACCTCGTCACCAGGTCGTACTCGGCCGGACTCGATCTTGCCTGCGTAGCCGCGGTAGTCACCGTTCACCTCAGGTGCACGAGCCGCCCATGGAGCCCGTGCCGCGGACTGCGGCCGAACCACATGCTGCACCGGGAACCGGAAATCCGCGCCCACGGCGAGCCGAGTGTCGTCGATGTTCTCCAAGTAGCTGAGCACAGTCGGTCCGTCGTACCAGGGGGTGCGGTGCGAGCGCGTCACGACGTTGTCACCCTCGGTCGCCGACACCGGGATGCAGTGCGTCTCCAATACGCCGAGGCTGCGAGCCAGCAAGGCAAAGTCGGTCGCGATGTCGGTGAAAGCGTCCTCGGAGTAGTTCACCAAGTCGATCTTGTTCACCACGAGGACCACATGCGGCACGCGGAGCAGCGAGGCGACGGCCAGGTGACGGCGAGTTTGTTCGACCACACCTTTACGCGCGTCCACCAGCAGCACGATCACGTCCGCGGTCGAAGAGCCGGTCACGGTATTGCGCGTGTACTGCACATGCCCAGGGCAGTCGGCGAGAATGAACTTCCGTGCTGGCGTTGCAAAGTAGCGATACGCGACATCGATTGTGATGCCTTGCTCCCGCTCGGCACGCAAGCCGTCGGTGAGCAGAGCAAGATCAGCTCGATCAAGACCTTTGCGCTTGCTGACCTGCTCGACATGATCAAGAGTGTCGGCAAGCACGGAGTTGGTGTCGAAGAGCAGCCTGCCGACCAGCGTCGACTTGCCGTCGTCAACCGAGCCAGCGGTGGCCAGCCGGAGCAGGGTACGGCCACCCGTGAGGTTGGTGCCCGGAGACAGGGCAGAGGAGCGCTGCGACATCAGAAGTAGCCCTCCCGTTTCCGATCTTCCATGGCCGCTTCGGACAGCCGGTCGTCGGCGCGTGTCGCGCCGCGCTCGGTCAGCTGACTCAGCCCAACCTCGGTGATCACGTCGTGCACGGTATTGGCGGTGGAGAGTACGGCTGCGGTGCAGGACATGTCCCCGACCGTCCGGTAGCGCACTGAGCGCACCTCCACCGCTTCACCCTGACGAGCCGGCGTGACGTCGGTGATCGCAATCCACATGCCATCCCGAAGGGCCACTTCACGTTCATGGGCGTAATAGATCGCCGGCAAATTGATCTTCTCTGCCGCGATGTAGTCCCAGACGTCGAGCTCGGTCCAATTGGAGAGCGGGAAGACCCGGACGTGCTCGCCGGGCAGATGGCGCCCGTTGTAGAGCGACCAGAGCTCGGGGCGCTGGTTACGCGGCTCCCATTGGCCGAACTCATCGCGCATGCTGAAAACCCGCTCCTTCGCGCGAGCTCGCTCCTCGTCGCGGCGGCCACCACCAAAGACGGCGTCGTGTCCTCCATCGGTGATCGCGTCCAGCAGCGGCAAGGTCTGAAGTGGGTTGCGAGTTCCGTCGGGCCGCTCGCGGAGCCGGCCGTCGTCGATGTAGTCCTGCACAGCAGCGATCTTGATCGTGGCGCCATAGAAGCCGACGGCGTCATCGCGAAACTGCAGCACCTCCGGGAAGTTGTGTCCGGTGTCCACATGCAGTAGCCCGAAGGGGATGGGCGCTGGCCAGAACGCCTTCGCCGCCAGATGCAGCATGACGACAGAGTCTTTGCCGCCCGAGAAGAGCATGATCGGCGAGGCGAGCGTGGCCGCGACCTCGCGAATGATGTGAATCGACTCGGACTCGAGCGCTTGGAGCTCCGTCAGCGGTCGCAATTGATCAGCGCTCATCCGAAGTCCCTCTCCACGATGGCCGAGAGCAGCGCCTTCGACATCTGGACTGCGGTTTCAAGATCAACAGTGCCGGTGTCGACAACCAGCTCGGCCTGCGTCGGTACCTCGTACGGATCGTCTATGCCGGTCAGGCCGGTCACTTCGCCACGGCGTGCCCGAGCGTAGAGACCCTTGACGTCACGAGCCTCAGCGATCTCCAGCGAGGTGGCGACGTGAACCTCAGCGAACGGCACCGCCACTCGATCATGATCATCTCGTACGGCGTCACGTGCGGCGGCGTAAGGAGCGATGACGGGCACGAGCACGATGACGCCATGTGAGGCAAGCATCCGTGCCACCCAGCCAATCCTGGTGACATTGACGTCGCGGTCCTCACGGCTGAAGCCCAGGCCAGCGGAGAGATGCGGCCGGACCTCGTCGCCGTCCAGGACCTGGACCCGCTCTCCGGCTGTCTGCAGCCGTTCTGCGAGGGCATGCGCAATTGTGGATTTCCCGGCCGATGGCAGGCCGGTAAACCACAAGGTCGCACCCCTCCTCGCGGGATGGGCGAAAGCCCCGGTGATCTCATCGCGCCGGCTCGTTGCATCGGCCAGCGCGGTCCGGGCGGTCACAGGTTGATCCCGCATTCAGTCTTGGCGAAACCCGCCCACCGACCCGCGCGCGGATCGTCTAAGGACGCTTTGCTGGTGCACGGCTCGCAGCCGATCGAGGTGTAGCCATCCGAAAGCAGAGGGTTGATCAGAAGTGAGTTGAGCTCGATGTAGCGCTCAACATCCTCATCGCTCCAGGCCGCGAGCGGCGCGATCCTGATCAACTTTCGCCTCGCGTCCCACGAAACCAGCGGCGTGTTAGCTCGGGCTGGCGAGTCTGCGCGCCGCATACCCGTGGCCCAGGCGGCGTACGGCTCGAGGGCCTTGCCGAGCGGAGCGACTTTGCGCAGTGCGCAGCACTGGTCGGGGTTGCTGGCGAACAGATTCTTTCCCCAGGTTGCGTCTTGCTGAGCCACTGTTTGTTCGGGAGTCACGTTGATCACGTTGACGTTGTGCACCAGCTCGACGGCGTCTCGGGTACCGATCGTTTCCACGAAGTGGTAGCCGGTGTCGAGGAAGATCACGTCAATGCCTGGAGCGACCTGTTCGGCGAGGTGGATCAGCACCGTGTCGGCCATCGAGGAGGCGATCACCAGCTGAGCGCCGAACTGATCGCGAGCCCACGTCAAGATCTGCAACGCCGAGGCACCCTCAAGATCACGATTGGCCTGATCGGCCACCGCGGATAGGTCCACTGTGGTGCTCATGCGGACCGACCCCGGGAAACCAAACCGAGGAAGGTCACGGAGAACGCTCGCCAGCAACTGCGGCACTCCCAGCCACCTGTCTCCAACGGGAACAGGCTTTCCTCGGCGCAGTAGGGGCAATACAGCACGGTCTGCCGATTCGCGTGAGACACCTCGGCGCTCATGACAGCACGACCTCATCGGCACGCGCCACCCACTGGGCAAACCGCTCACCATCGCGTCTCGCTGCGATGAAGTTGCGAGCCAACCGCTCGACATAGTCCGGCAGCTCGTCGGCGGTCACCTTGTGTCCCCGCAGCTTGCGACCGAATCCGGCATCGAGCCCGAGACCACCGCCCAGATGGACCTGGTAGCCCTCGACCTGGTTCCCGTCCGGGCCGACTACGAGTTGGCCCTTGAGGCCAATGTCGGCGACCTGGATACGAGCGCACGAGTTTGGGCAGCCATTGAGATGGACGCTGATGGGGGAATCCAGCGCCCCCAGCCGACGCTCGAGCTCATCGACGACACGGGCCGCCTGAGCCTTGGTCTCGACAATGGCAAGCTTGCAGAACTCGATGCCGGTGCAGGCCATCACCGAACGGCGCCAGGCATCGCGACGCGCCGACAGACCGCATGCTTCGACCTGGGTCTGGAGCGAGTCCAGCTGTGACTTCTCAAGATCAAGAACCAGCAGCTTCTGCATCGGGGTGGTCCGGATGCGATGGGAGCCATGAGCTTCGGCGATCTCTGCCAGTCGTAAGAGGCTGCTGCCGTTCACCCGTCCGGCCACCGGGGACAGCCCGACGAAGTACTTGCCATCCTTTTGAGGGTGTACGCCGACATGATCACCGGGTTCGCTCGGTATTGCCGGAGCCGGACCATCGATGAGCGGCCGCTTGAGGTACTCGGTCTCGAGTACGTTGCGGAACTTCTCGGCTCCCCAATCAGCGATCAGGAACTTGATACGGGCACGAGTCCGCAGCCGGCGATAGCCGTAATCGCGGAATACGGCGACGACCCCGGCCCAGACCTCGGCCACCTCTTCCCGGGGCACCCAGGTGCCGAGGCGTACGGCGAGCATCGGATTGGTGGACAGACCGCCGCCCACCCACAGATCGAAGCCGGGCCCGTACTCGGGGTGCACGACGCCAACGAAGGAGACGTCGTTGACCTCGGGCGCAACATCGTGCAGCGGGTGGCCGGTAAGAGCGGTTTTGAACTTGCGCGGCAGATTGGCGTACTCCGGATCGCCGATGTAGCGATCAACGATGTCGCGGATCGCCGGTGTCGGATCGATGATCTCCTCGTCCGCGATGCCAGCAACTGGTGAACCGAGGATCACCCGAGGGCAGTCACCACAAGCCTCGGTGGTTTCCAGCCCTACGGCCTCCAAGCGGCGCCAGATCTCGGGAACGTCTTCGATGCGAATCCAGTGCAGTTGGACGTTCTGCCGGTCTGTGACATCGGCGGTGTCCCGGGCGAATTCGACCGAAATCTGACCGATAACGCGGAGTTGCTCGGTGGTGAGGGCTCCGCCATCGATGCGGATCCGCAGCATGAAGTACTCGTCATCGAGCTCCCACGGCTCGAGCGTTGCGGTCTTGCCACCATCAATGCCCGGCCGGCGCTGGGTATACAACCCGTACCACCGGAAACGCCCACGCAGATCGCTGGGGTCAATGGAGGCGAAGCCGCGCAGGGCGTAAATGTTCTCGATACGCGTCCGGACGTTGAGGGGATTGTCGTCTTTCTTGGACTGCTCGTTGGGATTGAGCGGCTCCCGATATCCGAGCGCCCATTGTCCTTCACCCTTTTTGCGACGTGGAGTGGCGGCTCGAGGTCGCGGGGAGGCGGCGGGCCGGATAGGACGTGTCGTCTCGGCGGCTATTTCGGTGGTCATAGGGATCCTTGATCTGAAGTAGCAGCACGAGCCGGTCTGGCAAGGGGAGGCGAGAAGGTGCCAGGCTGATGCTGCGGGGCCAGTGAATCAGGCAGCGCAGCAGTGACACATCATCGACTTCGTCCGGCCGAGATCGACGAAGCGTCGTGCGGTCAGATCCAAGGTCTGAGCTTCCCGAGCGATGCGCACGGGATTAACACTGTGACAGTCGCCATGATCGAATCAAATCGTTTCTCAGAATGTGAGAACGCAGTCCAACTACTGGGATTTCTCGCGGCGACGGATTCGAACGCCAGCAAGCGTCTGGCGCAGCGTCTTCGTCGTGGAGGCGTTCTCATTGGTGTCGGTCGCTTCGTGGTCAATTCCGGAGAGCTTGGGAAAGACCTCGTCGATGCTGGAGTTGAGCGCGGCTCCGATCAGCACGGCCACGGAAATGATGTAGAGCCAGATCAAGAATGCGATGGGTGCGGCCAGCGGACCATAGATGGTCGTACTGCCGATGGACTTGCTGAGCACGAAGCGGAGCAGGACGCTACCGGCGACCCACATCGCAACGGTCACCGCTGCGCCCGGCAGATCTGCCCGCCAGCGCGTACGGGCCGGAACCGACACGTGATAGAGCATGGCAAGCATGCACACGGAACCGAGCAATACGACGGGCCAATAGAGGTTGCCGATGAACGCAAGACCTGGCGGCAGAAAGCGGCTCACCAGGCTGGGCCCGACCAGGATCAGCGGCACCAAGACGATGCCAGCAAGCAGGAACACCAGATAAAGCACGAAGGAGAGCGCGCGGGTTCGCACAATGCCACGCTTGCCTGCCATGCCGTACATGATCGTGCTGGTGTCGATGAAGACATTGAGCGCTCGGGAGCCTGACCACAAGGCGATCACGAATCCGATCGAGATGACGGCGGCTTGGCCACGGGAGAGTACGTCGTCGACGGTGGGTTCGATCACAGTCTCGACCACGTCAGTTGTCAGGACTCGGCCCGACAGTTCGAGCAGCTGATCGCGAAAACCTGCAATGGTACGGATATCCAAGGCGCTCGTCACAAACCCGACGGCACCGGCGAGCCCGAAGATCAACGGTGGCAGCGAAAGGACGCCGAAGAAGGCCGCCTCAGCGGCAAGACCCATCACCCGATATCGCATGCAGGTGGCAGTGGTTTCTTTGATCACTCGCCAGACTCGGTCTGGCCAGGTGAGCGCATGAGGCGTCGTCTCCACACGCTCGGCGGCACCTTCTGGATCGGTGCGCGCACTCACTCTCACAGCCTAGGGCGATCGGCGTGCTTGTCTTTCCTTCTCTTTGACAGGATTGGGTCTTTGACAGGATTGGGCAACGCCATCCAAGCCACAGCACAATCCGGAGGTGCGAGCAATGAAGCTCTACGTGGACACAGCGGATCGCGGTGCCGCCGAGTCGTTGCTGGCGACCGGCCTTTTCGCTGGCGTAACCACCAATCCGACGATCTTGCGGCGCGCGTCCAAGGGAGTGGCCGATCTGAGCGACATCTATTGCTGGGCGATTGATGCCGGCGCTCAGGAGGTCTTCTTTCAAGCCTGGGGCACCGACGTTGCGACGTTGATCGAACGTGGTCAGTGGTTGCGTGATCTCGGTCCGGAGGTGGTGGTGAAGTTCGTCGCTACCAGAGAGGGTGCGACGGCATGTGCTGCGCTGGCGCGTCAGGGTGTGCCGACGCTGCTCACCGCGATCTATGATCCGGGGCAGGCCGTAGTGGCGGCCGCCGCCGGTGCCACCTACATCGCTCCTTACTTGGGACGACTCAATGACGCCGGTCGGCAGGGTATTGCCGAGGTGATCACTATGCACGAGGTGCTTATTGCTACCGGCAGTACGACCAAGGTGCTGTTGGCCAGCATTAGGAACGTGCCGGACGTGGTCGCTCTCGCCCGGCACGGCGTCGACTGCTTCACCATGCCTCCGGCCGTGGCAGAACAATTTTTCACCGATCCGACGACAGCCGAGGCGGCGCGTACGTTCGAAGACGCGGTCCGAGAGACCTCAGCATGACTCCCGATTCCGAACCCGCGGTCGTCGTAGCAGGCGATGCACTCATCGACCTGACGCCCACCAGGACAGTACGTGGACACCTGGCGTACGAGCCCCACCCCGGCGGATCCTGCCTCAATGTCGCCGTCGGCTTGGGACGCCTCGGCGTACCGACCGCGTTTCTGGCCCGGCTGTCCAGAGACGCCTTCGGCCAGATGCTGCGGGCACAACTTGCTGAGTCTGGCGTGCAGCCCACGTATTTTGTCGATACCGACGACCTGACGACGCTGGCTGCCGTCCATTTGAGCAGCGGCCAGCCGACGTACTCCTTTCATGCGGAGAAGGCAGCCGATAGGGGATTGCTGCCCGAACACCTCAGCCCGCTGCCCGCCAATGCCGCTCTTCACCTGGGCTCAATTGCGCTCATGCTCGAACCCGTGGCGTCGACGCTGGAGTGGCTGCTATTGCGCGAAGCTGGGCAACGCGTCGTGAGTCTGGATCCCAATATCCGTCCCGATTTGATCTCCGATCGAGTGATGTATCTGGACCGGTTTGAGGGCTGGATGCGGCTGGCCGACATCGTGAAGGTAAGCCAATCGGACTTGGCCTGGCTCTATCCGCATCTTGGCGAGGATGAGGTGAGAGCCGTCTGGCATGCTGCCGGCGTCACGCTGGTTGTCGTGACCCAAGGCGAGCGGGGGGCGGTGGCGAGTACGCCATTTGGGTCGGTCAGCTGCATAGCTCCGCCGGTGACGGTGGTGGACACGGTCGGCGCCGGTGACGCATTCATGTCGGGAGCCTTGGCGCACCTGCATGAACGAGGCCTACTGTCTCGATCTGGCCTGCGGACTTTGGACCCCTCAGCCCTCAGCGAACTGCTGCAGTCGGCCTGCATGATCGCAGCTGACACTTGTACGCGGGCTGGGGCAGATCCGCCCCGCCGTGCTGATCTTGAGTCGCGCTTCGCCGGTGGTCCTCGAGAGGTTGAGCTGGGTGTAGCGGATCTTGTCGAACGGGCCCGAGCCATGGCAGTTCCCGGCCAACGGCGGCTGCTCGGCATCACCGGCGCACCTGGTGCCGGAAAGAGCAAGATCGCCCGGGAGATTGTCGACAAACTCGGTCCTGATCTTGCTGCGCTGGTTCCGATGGATGGCTTCCATCTCAGCAACGACACCTTGATCGCCTGGGGGCGCCGAGGCCGTAAGGGGGCCTGGGACACCTTCGATGCCGAGGGCTACGTCCAGCTGCTGCGCCGGCTGCGCAACCAGGAGGAAGAGATCGTGCATGCTCCCGACTTCGACCGCAATGTCGACGAATCCATCGGTTCGGCGCTGCCCATTCGTCGCGACGTCCCGCTCATCGTGACCGAGGGCAACTATCTGCTCAGCGACGTCGGTGGATGGGCTGGAGTGGCGGCTTTGCTGGACGAGAGCTGGTATCTCCAGGTGGACGATTCGACTCGACTCAGGCGGCTGACCTCTCGTCATCAGCTGCACGGAATGAGCCAGCAGGAAGCCGACGTCTGGGCTCGTACCACCGATCAGGACAACGCGGTGCTGGTCGCGGAGAGCTCGTCACGGGCCGATCTCGTAATCACGGTGGCCGAGACATGACGGGCGCTGGCACTGGGCGCTAAGGGGTCGTTTCCCACCGCAGGCGTCGAAACGTACCCCGACCGAGCAGGCTGAGGGGTCGTCTCGCACCACAGGCGTCGAAACGTCTCCGGTTCAAGTGAGCTAACTCGTCGGCTGATCCGGCGGCCCATGGCGCTCGAGGAATGTGAAGACGTCCGTGTCGTCGACGCCTGGAAACGTGCCCGGAGGCAACGCCGCCAACAGGTGCGAGTGAGCTCGTACGCTCGGCCATGCCTGCTTGGACCAGCGAGCGGCGAGCGTGGCAGGTGGACGTCGGCAGCAGTTCGGGTCAGGGCACAGCGACTTCGCCCGCTCGGTGGTCTCCCGTCCCCGGAACCACTTCACGTGCGCGTACGGCACACCGAGACTCACCGAAAACACCCCGTCTGCCGTCGCTTCTGCCTGGGCCGTGCACCAATAGGTGCCACGCGGTGTGTCGGTGTACTGCGAGTACGCGCCAGAGCGGTCCGGCACATCGAACACGGCGTACGCGGTCCACTTGCGGCATACCGGCTGGCCCTCGATCGCGCCCAGCACATCGGTAGGAAAGCTGACACCGTCGTTTTCGTACGCCTTGTAGATCACTCCGTTCTCATGTACCCGCATGAAGTGCACCGGCAGTTCGAGGTGATGCGTCGCCAGGTTCGTGAACCGATGCGCGGCCGTCTGATGAGAAACCGCGAACGCATCGCGCAGGTCTTCGATGGCGAGTTGTCGTTCCTTCTTGGTCGTCTGCAACAGATCAACGGCTGCATCTTCTGGGATACGAAGCGCCGCGGCGAAGTAGTTGACTTCGACGCGTTGCCGAAGGAAGTCGGGATAGTCCTTGGGTTCGGCATGGCCAAGAACGACGTGGCCGAGCATCTGGAGGACGTGGAGCCGCACGTCATGGCTTCCGGGCGCCTGCACCTGAGGCAAATAGATCCGCCGGTTGCGCAAGTCGGCTATCGAACGCGTGGACAACGGAAGATCAGGTACGTAGTGCAGCTCAAAGCCAAGGTGTTCAGCCATCTGGACCATGACGCGCTGGGACAGCGGGCCACCACGATGACCGACCGCCTCGAGAATGCCGTAGGCGGCCGCTTCGATCTCGGGATAGTAATTGTCCCGTTCCCGCATCTGTGCACGTAGCTCGGCGTTGGCTCGGCGGGCTTCCTCAGGCGTTGCCGCATGCTCGTTGGCTCGGCGGACGAGCTCCTCATGCAGGCCGACGAGCGCTTCGAGAGCTTCCAGAGGAAGCCGCCGACCGGTGTGGACGTACGGTAGACCCAGCGACTGATACAACGCTCCCTGCTGCGCACGTTCGAGGGTGATCTCCAGCGCGGCTCGGCGACTGGGCGGCTCGGCCGCGAGCAGGTCCGACAGCGGAACATCGAGGGTCGCCGCGAGCGCCCGGAGCAGCGACAATTTGGGTTCGCGTCGACCGTTCTCGATCAGCGAAAGGTGACTCGGAGCCCGGCCGACCGCGGCACCGATCTGGTCCAGCGTCAGCCCCTTCGCCTGGCGGTAGTGGCGCAACCGCCGTCCGAGCGCCAAGAAATCCAGCGGCGCCGGCGCGACGTCAAGATCTGTCATGACTTCACAATAGCGAAAGAATTAGCGATCTTTCGGTCTGTGATCGGTTGAAGACCAGCCGGACTTACGGCAATCGTGGTCCTAGAGCCACCGATCATCGGTGGCGTGGACGTACCTCAAGGAGCAGGGCACATGACCGAGACGCAGACGTTTGGGGACACCCTTACACCGCTACCAACGGCCGACGACATCGCTAACGATTGGGCAGTCTCGCCGCGCTGGGGCGGCATATCGCGCACCTATTCGGCCGAGGACGTCGTTCGGTTACGCGGCACGATTCAGGAAGAGCACACGCTGGCCCGTCGCGGCGCGAGGCGGCTTTGGCAACTGCTGGAAACCGAGGACTACGTCGCGGCACTTGGCGCCCTGACGGGCAATCAGGCCGTCCAGATGGTCAAGGCCGGACTGCAAGCCATCTATCTCTCCGGGTGGCAGGTGGCGGCCGATGCAAATCTTGCTGGACATACCTATCCGGACCAAAGCCTTTATCCGGTGAACTCGGTTCCCACAGTCGTGCGGCGCATCAACAACGCGCTGCTCCGCGCTGATCAGATTGCATTATCGGAAGGAGACGATGGCCATGACTGGCTTGTCCCCATCGTTGCTGACGCTGAGGCCGGCTTCGGCGGACCGCTGAATGCCTTCGAACTCATGAAAGGCATGATCGCCGCCGGTGCCGCGGGCGTGCACTGGGAGGATCAGCTCGCCTCCGAGAAGAAGTGCGGGCATCTCGGCGGCAAGGTCCTCATTCCGACAGGCCAACACATTCGTACGCTCAACGCGGCTCGGCTGGCTGCGGACATCAGCGGCGTTCCGAGCATCATCATCGCGCGTACCGATGCGCTCGCTGCCAATCTGCTGACCAGCGACGTCGATGAACGAGATGTGCCCTTCTGCACCGGCGAACGCACTGCGGAAGGCTTCTTCCGGGTACGCGGCGGAATCGACGCGGTGATCTCTCGGGGCCTGGCGTACGCGCCGTACGCAGATCTGATCTGGGTGGAAACTGGCACGCCGGACCTCGATTTCGCGCGCGACTACGCGGAGGCTCTGCATCGACAGTTCCCGGACAAGCTCCTCGCGTACAACTGCTCGCCGTCGTTCAACTGGAAAGCCGCGCTCGACGACTCCGCGATCGCGAAGTTCCAACGGGAATTGAGCGCGATGGGTTACGCATTCCAGTTCATCACTCTTGCGGGCTTCCACGCACTCAACCTCTCGATGTTCGATCTTGCCTACGGCTATGCGCGCGACGGGATGACTGCGTACGTCGACTTGCAGCAGGCCGAATTCGCAGCCGCTGAACGCGGTTACACCGCGGTCAAACATCAGCGCGAGGTGGGTACGGGCTACTTTGATCTTGTGAGCTCGGCTCTCAAACCGAACAGCGACACCCTTGCTCTAGTCGGTTCCACCGAGGCCGAACAATTCCATTGATCAATGAGGAAGCGACATGGCACTACCGGACGGCATTCGCGTCGTCGGCCCAGATGCGGAGCGCTACGACGAAGTCCTGACTCCGGAAGCGCTGAGATTCCTTGGGCGCCTGCACGACACATTCGACTCTCGTCGCCGCGAATTGCTCGCTGAACGCCGCGAGCGCAGAGTTCGTATTGCGGCCGGTGAAGATCCCGACTTTCTGGCAGAAACCAAGCACATCCGTTCCGATGCCGACTGGCGTGTCGCTTCTCCTGCACCCGGCTTGGACGATCGCCGCGTGGAGATGACGGGACCAACGACCCGATCCATGACCGTGAACGCGTTGAACTCGGGCGCCAAGGTGTGGCTTGCTGACTTTGAGGACGCGACCTCACCCACCTGGCATAACGTCGTCGCCGGCCAACTGAACCTCATTGATGCACTTGATCGCCGGATAGATTTCACGGCGGAGAGTGGCAAGGAATACCGCCTGGGTGAAGACATACCGACGATCGTCGTACGCCCACGCGGCTGGCATCTGCCGGAGAACCACATTCGGGTGAATGACATCGCCATGTCAGGGAGCTTGGTCGACTTCGGGCTCTACCTGTTCCACGGCGCGAAGCGGCAGCTAAATCGGGGCAGTGGACCGTACTTCTATCTGGCCAAGCTGGAAAATCACCTTGAGGCGCGGCTGTGGAACGACGTCTTCTGTTTTGCGCAGGACGAGCTGGGGATTTCGCGCGGCACCATCCGTGCGACTGTGCTCATCGAAACGATCACGGCCGCCTTCGAGATGGAGGAGATTCTCTACGAGCTACGTGATCATTCTGCCGGGCTGAACGCCGGTCGCTGGGACTACATCTTCAGTTTGATCAAGAACTTCCGGACCCGCGGGCAGCGCTTTGTGCTGCCCGATCGTGCCGCGGTGACCATGACGACTCCGTTCATGCGGGCCTACACCGAGCTACTCGTACGGACCTGTCATCGGCGCGGAGCGCATGCGATCGGCGGCATGGCGGCGTTCGTGCCGGATCGGCGCGACGAGGCGGCGACCGCCGTGGCATTCGACAAGGTGCGTGGAGACAAAGAGCGGGAGGCTAACGACGGTTTCGACGGCTCATGGGTAGCCCATCCCGATCTTGTTCCGATCTGCAGAGCGGTGTTTGATCAAATCTTGGGTGACCACTCGAATCAACTAGACCGCACCCGTGACGATGTGGAGGTTTCAGCAGCGGATCTTCTAGCTGTGGAGACGGCCGTCGGTGATGTCACCGAAGCGGGCCTGCGCGCCAATGTGCGTGTCTCTCTGGGATATCTGGATGCCTGGCTAGGCGGCAATGGTGCCGTTGCGATCGATCACCTGATGGAGGACGCGGCAACCGTCGAGATCGCTCGATCACAGGTGTGGCAGTGGCTGCACTACGGCATTCCGCTCTCAGATGGCCGTCAGATCACTCACGGCCTCGTCGACGCCATCGTCGATGAGGAGCTCAGCCGTTGGCGGTCGGAACGTCCCTCGACTGCGCATCTGGACCAAGCTCGCGAGATCTTCACCGAAGTGGCACTGGGAGCGGAGTATCCGAGCTTCACAACGGAGGGCGCGTACGCGCGGTACCTCAGCTGAAACAGGTGCCGACTAGCTCTGCCTGCACTCGCGGCAGATGCCGTTCACCACGAGACGATCGAGGTCGGCGTCGAACCCATAGGTGCGGATAAGCGTCAGAGCAAGCGCACCGAAATCGTCGGGCTGGGCGTCGGTAACGCTTCCGCAGCGGGTACATGCCAGATGGACGTGCGCAGGGATCGCCTTGGAGTGGTACACCGTGCCGCGGTCGGCAAGATTGACGTGCTGGATCACACCGAGATCCTCCAGGAGAGCAAGGCTGCGGTAGATCGTAGAGAGGTTCAGGGTGGGAGCCTGATCGGAAACGACTCGTTGGATGTCGTCCGCCGTCGCGTGTTCCAGTTGCTCGACCGCCTCCAGCACAACCTCTCGTTGCGGAGTGAGTCGATGACCCTGCTCCCGCAGCACGGTCTTCCAGCTTCGGCTCGCTTCTGGGGTCGTCATCTGGCCTCCCGTGTCGTGCCATCGCCTTGACGACGGCCTCCGTCGTCCCGTACGGACTTCCGGCGCAGCTCAGCTGCCGACGGTTGATCGTATCTCGCGACCTTGATGGCTGGCGGTTGCCGCTATCCAAGGGCGTCAGCTTGACCTAGGCTGACTTGTTGCAAAGAGCTTGCAATAACTCGGCTATTGAAACCGGCTCGACCGGACGGGGCGGAGCTCCACGCTCGGACGGAGGCAACATGCACGTACCCGACGGATTCCTGAACCTACCTACCTCAATGGCAACCGGAGTCATCGCCGCACTCGGAGTCGGCTTGGCCCTGCGCGGCGCTCGGAAAGAACTCAACGAGCGCACCGCGCCGCTGGCCGGCCTCGTCGCGGCCTTCGTCTTCGCGACGCAGATGGTCAACTTCCCGGTCGGCGCCGGCACCAGCGGGCACCTCCTCGGAGGAGCGCTCGCCGCCGCTCTCGTTGGTCCATGGACGGGGATACTCGTGATCACTGTCGTGCTGATTGTCCAGGCACTCCTTTTCGCCGACGGCGGTCTTACCGCACTCGGCACCAACATCACCCTGATGGGCCTGGTCGGGGTTGGAGTCGCATGGCTGGTCATCGTGTTGGTCCTTCGGTTGTTGCCGAAGCGCCTGCCCTCAGTGCCGATCGCGGCCGCCGTCGGCGCCCTGCTCTCGGTGCCCGCTGCCGCTCTCGCCTTTACGGGACTGTTTGCCCTGGGCGGAGTGGCTGACATTCCCGTTGCTGCCGTGCTGACGGCGATGGTGGGGTGGCACAGTCTGATAGGCATCGGTGAGGCAGTGATCACCGGCCTCGTGGTCAGCGCGGTCGTCGCTACCCGGCCGGATCTGGTGTACGTCGCCCGCCCGATCCTGGCGGCCAGCCGACTGGAAATCCGCGAGGACGGAGTGGTCGCATGAGTACCGCGTCCAAGATCAAGACCCGCCGATTCTTTCTCGTTTTCCTTCTTGCCGCGCTGCTCATCGGTGGGGTCGTTAGCTTCTACGCCTCCGGTCACCCCGACGGCTTGGAGTACGTGGCGAGGTCCACCGGGTTCCTTGACACGGCCAAGCACTCCGCCAGCGCCGACAGCCCACTGGCCGACTACGGCGTGGCGGGCGTCCGGAACCCCCGGCTCTCCAGCGGTCTTGCGGGCGTCATCGGCGTGCTGGTCACGCTGCTGCTGGCCGGCGGTCTGTTCTGGATTCTGCGGGGCCGGACGGGCTCCGATCCGGAGGCCTGAGCTATGGGCGGCGCGCACGGTCATGGGCATCCGCTGTACTACGCCGTGCACTCACCTGTGCACCGGCTTGGCGGCCACGTCAAGATCATCGCGCTGCTCGCGTTCATGATCATGGTGGTCGCCACTCCGGCCCTGTGGTACGGGGCATTCGCCGGCTATCTCGTTGTGCTGATCATGGTGCTAGGGATCTCCCGGGTGCCTCCGACCTACTTGCTCCCGCGGATGGTCGTGGAGCTGCCGTTCGTCGTCTTCGCGTTACTACTGCCTTTCTTGGCGCTGGGTCCGCGCACGGAGGTCCTTGGTCTGACGGTCAGCGCGCCCGGTCTGGTTGCCGCTTGGACCATGCTGGCCAAGGCCACCCTGGGCGTAATCGCCGGCCTCACCCTTGCCGCGACGACCGAGCCCCAGGAGATGGTTCGCGGGCTTGAGCGGCTACGGCTGCCGAACACCATGGTGCAGATCATGGGCTTCATGGTGCGCTACCTCGAGGTGGTCGGCGATGACTTGCGGCGGCAGCAAATCGCACTTGCTTCGCGCGGGTTCTCCGCCCGCAACCCACGACACTGGCCGGTCCTCGCCCGCTCAGCTGGCGCGCTGTTCATCCGCTCGTACGAGCGCGGCGAACGGGTCCACCTGGCGATGCTGTCCCGCGGCTACACCGGCCGAATGCCGCGTACGTGACGGAGTTGAACTGTGGCGCTTCGCGCTCCGTGGTCACGAGCTGCGCCCAATCTCACTCGTTCGTCACGATTCCGGGCGACGTAGCTCTGCGCGACAAAGTAGGGTATGTCGCCCGGAAATCGCTCCTCACTCCCGAGAGGCTTCACTCGTGACGAGGTCCGTCGTCGATGTCCGCGGGCTGGCGTACGCGTACCCGGACGGCCACCAGGCTCTCTTCGGCGTGAGCCTGCACGTCCACGCGGGGGAGTGCGTCGCCCTTCTTGGCCCGAATGGCGCCGGCAAGACGACGCTGATCTTGCACCTCAACGGGATCCTGCAAGCCGGCTCCGGCACGGTCGAGATCTCCGGACTTCCGGTTAGCAAGGCAACTTTGGCTGAGATCCGTCGGCGCGTCGGAATTGTCTTCCAGGACCCGGACGACCAGCTCTTCATGCCGCGGGTGCGTGAAGACGTGGCTTTTGGTCCGGCCAACCTCGGTCTGCGCGGCAATGCACTTGACGAGCGAGTTCTGTCGGCACTGGAGATGGTCGGTATGGCGGACTATGCCGACCGGCCACCGCACCACCTCAGCTTCGGGCAGCGGCGACGCGTGGCCGTTGCGACGGTGCTGGCGATGCAGCCCGAGATCCTCGTCCTTGACGAGCCGACCTCCAACCTCGACCCCGCGTCCCGGCGTGAACTCGCCGACATAGTTCGCGCGCTCGATGTCACCGTGCTGATCGTTACCCATGATCTGCCGTACGCGCTGGAATTGTGCGAACGGTCCGTGGTCCTTTACGACGGCGTCGTCGTCGCAGACGGACCGACATTCGAGGTGCTCAGCGACGAGGACTCCATGAAGGCGCATCGACTCGAGCTGCCCGTCGGCTTCGACCCCCGAGCATGCCGCGCCGGCGACTAGAGCGAAGCCGCACTGACAGATCGGACGTCGAGGTGGTCGGTCCCGTTTCTCCGCACAGCGCCACGAATGACGCCGGTTTAGGCCGAATCGGGCTTCGCTCGTGGCCTTGTGCGGAGTTACGACCGCAGGGCTCGCGCCGACTCCCGATTGTTCGCCTTCTGGAGCGCATCAACCAGCTCGGCTTTGGTCATTGAGGACCGGCCCTTGATGCCGAGCCGGGTAGCAAGCTCGTATAAGTGTTTCTTGGATGCGTTCGCGTCGACACCACTGGCCGTCGGACGGTCGGTGTCGACACCGCCCTCGGCCTGCGCGTCAGACGGACCAGGGTGCTCCTTGGGCTCCCAGTGGTCTCCGACCTTCTCGTGGGTGTGCTTGAGGGCACTGAAGGCTACGCGGTGCGCTCGTTCTGCATCGTCATACTGCTCGGCGGCCGAGTCGTGTGCCTTGGCAAACGTACGTTGGGCTTTGGAGTCAGATCGCTGCAACGTGCTCGGCAACTCGTCTTGAATGACCTTGCCGGACTTCGTGGTTTTGGGCATTCGCCCTCCTGCATCTGCCTTCTGCGATACCTACAAGCCGTACCCGAAGCTCATCCGACCAAACCCCTGGACAGGTCTGAATGGCTCTGCCGCGCCTTGTCGGCAACTATCCGTGGTCCGCGCAGGGTCATGATCGCGGTCAGGGCGGCGGAGATGGTGATGACGGCGACCGTCAGGTAGCCGGTTCCGGGAGGGGTGTCCCAATCGCGCTCGCTGAAGATGATCATGGCCACATACTCCGCGATCGTGTGGATGGCACCAAAGGCGGTCGTACCCCACAGCACCACCGCCAGTCGGCGGATGTGGCGACCGCGGGTCTCTGGTTGCCATGCCGAGATCGCGAGCAATGCAACCGCTGCAGCCACCTCGATGCTGAACAACAACCACATCGGAGGCAAGTTCTCACGGTCGCTTCCGGTGGCGGCGAAGGCAGCCGCTAACGTTGCCAGACCGGGAAGTGCCGCAACGGCCTTGGCCCTCAGCTGCCACCGCAGCCCGAGAACGAGCGCGAGCCACGCCACCCCGAGGAGCACCATGGCGGCGATGCGCAACTCGTCCGTCCACGGCGCTAGGCCGGCGACATCACCGTCCATCCGCGCGTCACACGCGAACATCCTCGCCTTGACGGCAGGATCAAGTTTCTCGAACTCCTCGTAGGTGCCTCCGTCGTCGCGGATGGGCTTGATGAGGGTGCCATCCAGCATGCTCCCGCGGCACGGCAGCCAGTAAAGGGTAAGTCGACCAGGCCGCAGCGACGGCCGAGGTCAGCATCAGGGCCGCCGTCAGCAGCCAGGGCCAGCGCTGTTCTCTCACGCTGAGACCGTAACGATTCTTGGGAACTCAGGTGCGTCTCGAGGGTCAATCAGCCTGGGCGGTCAGTGGAGTGCGACGCCGATTGCGTTCTCAGTCCGGGTGCCCGGGCCTCACGAGGTTTCGATCGTCAGCTCGAAGTTGTTCCCGTCGATCTTGACCTGACCTGACGCACACCGGTAGTCGTCGGTCCCTCCGATGATCGCGACGGTATTCACAAGATTGGAGAGTTTAAGGATCCCTCGGGTCTGAAGCTGACCGCCGTTCGGAAAAGGTGTGTTGGGAATACCAGGCAAGATGTATCCGGCCTCACAAAGCCAGTAATCCGGCCTGCGAACGCGGACCAGAAAGCCTGAGTGTTGGCCCCGGAGGCTGGGATCACCGTTGATTGCCGTGATGTCGTCACTGGAGGCGATCATGTTGCCCAACTGGTTGTTCTGCGGGGTGACGGCCTTCTCCTCAACTGGTTTGACTTTCATATTGATGACTGTTGTCGGCATACCTATTTCCCTGCTCACGGTCGTCCACGGAGTGCTAGATGACCACCAAGAGCCCTTCTCCCAATCGGCAAACGAAGATTCGAATCTATAGCCTTGAGGTGCGAGTCAACGAGCATCGCCGTCGCACCTGTCTTATTAGAACATATTTTCGGTTCAATAGGGAAGAGGCGCTCGGACTTCAGTCCAGATGGGCCGATGACGGGATGATGACGGCACCTGACCAGCTCGCGGACCACTGCAAGATGCCGCTGCCTGACCGCAAGTTTTACGGCATTTCGTGCGAACGTGAGATAAATCGCGTCAACACCTAGACATCTGGCCAACTCTGCGCGCAAATGGTTCTTGGGCGGCCCATACAGGGGGAGAGGCTCCAGCTAGTTGGCGGCACAAGACCTGGAGCTAGCTGGAGTCTCCTGCTGAACCTAGCGCGATGGATCGACAAGAGCCAAAGGCTCCGGACCGGGAAGGCTCTGGAGTGACCACGGAGTAGATCCCACACTTAGTCGGCCATGGAAGTACCAGCACCAAGGGGTGGGCTAGTTGGGTGTCGGCAAGGGATAGGGACAGTTGCTCGGGCGCGCACGTTTAGGGAAGCCGCAGGTCAGGCTGCATACTGTGCCGCGTGTTTCAGTGCCAAGTCCTCCGCTGCCAAAAGCAGGCAACCCGGAACTTCGTCATTGATCAAGGTGGGGAAGGCCTTTACGAGACAATGGTCTGTGAGGTTCACGCCGCCGCCCTGAAGTCCGGCGTGCGATACACCTACAACAGCCTTGAGAACGTGATCTACATGGGACATGACGTCCCGCCTCAGGACAAGGGCTGACAGGAGCGGACCCAATCACCGCTCTCAATGATTCAGGGGGAGATCGGCGAACACCTCTACCTCTCGTTCAACACAGTCAAGACCCACATCAAGAGCATCTTTCGAAAGCTCGACGTATCTACCCGAAGAGACGCCGTTGTGCGTGCTCGTGATCTTGGATTGCTCTGACTGACGCCGAAATCTCACGGGGGACCACGCCAGAGCTCAGGTCGCATATGGAAGTACAAGCGTCACCGAGCGCATGTACCGGAAGAAACTGAATCCAGTGATCGGTAATTCAGTCCGACGAGTCGATCCGCGGCGCGAGACGCGACCTGGCGCGCGTCAACGCGTCCGGGCGCGGCCACTTATCTGGGCCGTGTTGTGACTCCGAGTCGCCCTCGTGACGCCCTGCTTACCCGAAGCAGTACGCCGTTCCGGTGATCGCTTGGGCCGTTCGAAGCCCGGTTGGGTCCGCTGGCGACCGTTCGAACGAGGGCCGGCGATCCTCGGCTTGGCGGGAGTTGGGGTACGAACCGGTGGAATCAGAACACGTTCACCGGGCGCCAGCTCTCGAAGGACGGGGTCGGCGACATTCTCGACCCGCGTCGTGATGGGCCTGATCCCGGCAGCACGGGTGAGCGCGCGGACGTCGCCCAGCTGCGCGGCGGTCGTGAGGATGATCACCGTCCCAGCCTTGCCGGCGCGTCCGGTCCGACCAGAACGATGGAGGTACGCCTTCTGCTCGACCGGCGGGTCGGCATGTACGACCATCGCAATGTCGTCGACGTGGATCCCGCGCGCGGCGATGTCGGTGGCAACGAGGGTCCGCACCCGTCCGGTATGGAAGGCCGCCAGGTTGCGCGTACGGGCGTTCTGGTTGAGATCACCGTGCAGCTCGGCGGCAGGGATGCCCTCCATATTGAGCTGGCGAGTCAACGTCTTCGCCCGGTGCTTGGTTCGGGTGAAGACCAGCGTGTGGCCCGGAGCACTCGTGAGGTCCGCCAAGATGTGAAACCGCTGCTCGTGCTCGATGTGCAGGACGTAATGCATCGTCGGAAGTGCCGACGGTTCGGCCGAGTCAGCTTCGTGCGTCACTGGATTGCGGAGGAACCGCTTCACCAGGACACGGACATCGGCGTCGAGCGTGGCCGAGAAGAGCATCCGCTGACCGTTGGATGGCGTCTGCGCCAGGAGGCGTTTCACCGGAGGCAAGAACCCGAGATCCGCCATATGGTCGGCCTCGTCCAGAACCGTGATTTCGACGCCGGCCAGGCTGCAGTGGCCTTGCTCGATCAGGTCCTCCAGCCGGCCAGGGCAGGCGAGAACGATGTCGACTCCGGACCGCAGGGCGCGCACCTGGGGCTGCTGGCTTACCCCGCCGAAGATCGAGACGCTGGACAGGCCGGCAACTTGGGCCAGGGGCTTGAGGGCAGCCTCGATCTGGCCGACGAGCTCACGGGTGGGGGCGAGTACGAGGGCACGCGGAGCGCGGGGACGCGATCGGGCTTTCGATGTGGCCAGCCGAGCGACCAGCGGCAACAGAAAAGCGTAGGTCTTCCCTGAGCCGGTGCGGCCGCGGCCGAGGACGTCACGGCCGGCGATGGTGTCGGCCAGCGTCGCGGCCTGGATGGGTGTGGGGACAGTGATATCCCGGCGAGCCAACACGCGCTCAAGTGGAGCGGGCAGGCCAAGATCGAGAAAGGAGAGAGCAGGCACAGGTGGTCAGTTCTTTTCGGGCGGCCCCGGGCAGATCCCGGGCGCAGCAGTCGTCCCGCACAAGAGCTGTTTCGGAGGGGAGGAGCAGGGCTCGACATCACCGGTGACTCGGGCGAGACTGGCCGAACCACGTTGACCCAACCCTACCTGAGAACTGGACGGGTACCTATTCGCACCCGGACGCCGGTGTCATCGTTGAGGGGGATCAGCTGGCGGGCACAAGCGGACCTGGTGTGGCTGCCCGTCAGGGCCACAGTGCAGGCCTGCTGGCAGCGGGCGTGGCTCGCTTGATGGAGACTGTGGCCGTGGGTACCGCAGAGCCGAGGCGCGCGCGCTGGCCAGAGCATCTTCGGGTGGGTGCGCTGCGGGTCGTGCGGTGGAGTGGGCATTACGACCAGACGGTCATCTTCTACCGGGACGTCATCGGGTTACAAGTTCTGGAAACCTTCCATGACAGCTACGGCCTGGACGGCACGATCCTTGGCCTCCCCGGCGGCCCGGTGCACCTGGAGATCGTCCGTTTGGGGGACGCGCGGTACCCGGCTCATGGACTTGATCAGCTTGTGTTCTACCTACCCGATGCCGCTGCCCAGGAGGGTGTTATGGCGCGGCTAGCCACCGCGGGTGTCCACCCCGTTGCGCAGATCGATTACTGGGAGGCCAATGGCGGCGTTACTTATCAGGACCCGGATGGGCGAGAAGTAGTATTCGCGTCCTGGATCTATGAGCCGCCATGACGACGCGTCGGCAGGCGTAAGTGAGGTTCGTGGTTGTACTCAGATGATCGCCGGATGTTGGACCGATTGCCTAGCACACTGACTGGCAGGGCTCGCAACCTGGAAGCCGCAGGAACCTCGAGGTGCGAGTGCGCGACGCGGCCGTGGAAGCTGATCGTTGAGGTGCAGACTCGCTATTCACAGCTCCGGTAGTTGAGTCGGTTACAGCTCTTCATCGGTAACTTGATGGCGGCGAAAAGCGCACCCTGCAGGTGACCCAGTCGGAGAAGGGGACGTGGACAACTACGTACTGGATTTCCAGGAAATCGACCAGACGCAGGTAGCGGTCGTTGGCGGTAAGGGCGCGCACCTAGGAGAGCTATCGCGGATCGAAGGCATCCGCGTGCCGGCTGGCTTTTGCGTGACAACGGACGCCTTCCGGCGGATCGTGGCGGAAGCGCCGTCGATCGACGATCGGCTCGATCAGCTGTCGCGCCTGAACCCGGACGACCGGAAAGCGGTCGGCGCCCGCAGCGCGGAGATCCGCCGGACCCTCGAAGGGATCCCCATCCCGGACGATCTCGCGGCGGTGATTACCCGCGCTCTTGCCCAGCTCGGCGAGCAAGCCGCCTACGCAGTCCGATCCAGCGCGACGGCAGAGGACCTGCCGACAGCCTCCTTCGCCGGCCAGCAGGACACGTACCTGAACGTCGTGGGCCCAGCCGCGATCCTCTCGCACATAAGCCGGTGCTGGGCCTCGCTGTTCACCGAGCGGGCCGTGACCTACCGCCAGCGAAACGGCATCGACCACCGTACGGTCCAGATGGCCGTGGTCGTGCAGCAGATGGTTTTCCCGCAGGCGGCCGGCATCCTGTTCACGGCCGACCCCATCACAGGCAACCGGAAGGTCGCCTCCGTAGAGGCCAGCTTCGGCCTCGGTGAGGCCTTGGTCTCCGGCCTGGTGAACCCCGACGTCTACAAGGTGAGCAACGGCGAGGTCGTCGCCAAAGCGGTCGGCGCCAAGCAGCTCGCCATTCACGCCTCGCCGGCGGGCGGGACGCAGGAACAGGCGATCGAGCCGGACCGGCAGGACCAGCCGGCACTGACGGACGCCCAGGTCGTACGGCTCGCGCAGCTCGGTCGGCGGATCGAAGCGCACTTCGGCCGCCCCCAGGACATCGAATGGTGCCTGGCGGACGACGGCTTCCAGATCGTCCAGAGCCGACCGATCACCACGCTGTTCCCCATCCCCGAGTCCGGCGACCGGGAGAACCACGTCTACGTCTCCGTCGGCCATCAGCAGATGATGACCGACCCGATGAAGCCTCTGGGGCTCTCCTTCTGGCAGATGACGACCCCCGCACCCATGGCCGTGGCCGGCGGCCGCCTGTTCGTCGACGTCACCCAAAGGCTGGCCTCCCCGGCGAGCCGCGCCGGCCTCCTGGAGGCGCTGGGGAGATCCGATCCGCTGACCGGGGACGCGCTGCAAACCATCCTCGAGCGCGACGGCTTCCTCCGGCCGCTCCCTGGCGAGGGTCCCCCCGGGCCACTGTTTGGCGGCGCGCCAGCCCCGATCGAGACCGATCCGGCCATCGTCACCGAGCTGATCGGGCGCAGCGAGGCATCCATCGCCGCGTTGGAACGCGACATACGCACCAAGTCCGGAGAGGCGCTGCTCGACTTCATCCAGGCAGACATTCAGGAGCTGAGGCGGATCCTGTTCGACCCGCAAAGCCATCAGGTGTTCATGTCGGCGATGGAGGCCGCCTGGTGGCTCAACGATCAGCTGGAGGCGTGGCTGGGCGAGAAGAACGCGGCTGACACGCTCACGCAGTCCGTTCCCCATAACGTCACATCGGAGATGGGGCTGGCGCTTCTGGGCGTCGCGGACGTGATCCGTCCATATCCGCACGTGGTGGCGTTTCTGCAGCACGTCGAGGACGAGGGTTTCCTGGATGAGCTGCCCCAGCTCGCGGGCGGGCGGGAGGCGCGAGACGCCATCGAGGCCTGGCTTGACAAGTACGGCATGCGCTGCGTCGGCGAGATCGACATCACGCGGCCGCGTTGGGGTGAACGCCCCTCCACTCTCGTGCCCGTGATCCTCGGCAATATCAAGAACTTCGAGCCGGGAGCCGGCGAGCGGCGCTTCGAGCAAGGGCGGCAGGAGGCCTGGAAGAAGGAGCAGGAGCTGCTTGAGCGCTTGCGGGCCCTGCCGGACGGGGAGCGCAAGGCCGAAGAGACGAAGCGGATGATCGATCGGGTCCGGACCTTCATCGGGTATCGGGAGTATCCGAAGTACGGCATGGTCAGCCGCTACTTCGTGTACAAGAAGGCCTTGTTGGAAGAAGCCGAGCGTCTCGTGCAGGCCCACGTACTTCGTGAGAAGGAAGACATCTTCTACCTCACGTTCTCCGAATTCCACGACGTCGTGCGCACGAACCGCGTGGATGACCAACTCATCGGCCAGCGCAAGGACGAGTTCCGGTCTTATCAGGCGCTTACGCCACCCAGGGTGCTCACCTCGGACGGCGAGGTCATCGCCGGGGCGTACCGGCGCGAAGACTTGCCCGCCGGCGCGCTGATCGGCCTACCGGTTTCGGCCGGGACAATCGAAGGTCGGGCCCGCGTCATCCTGGACATGGCGGAGGCCGATCTCGAAGTCGGCGACATCCTCGTCACTGCCTACACGGACCCCAGCTGGACCCCCGTGTTCGTCGCGATCAAAGGCTTGGTGACGGAGGTCGGGGGATTGATGACTCACGGCGCAGTGATCGCCCGGGAGTACGGCCTGCCCGCCGTCGTCGGTGTGGTAGATGCCACCCAACTGATCCGCGATGGGCAGCGGATCCGCGTTCATGGAACCGACGGGTACGTCGAGATTCTGCCTTGACTGATCACACCGAGAACGCCACACACCGACCCGGGATTGCCCGGGATCAGCCGGCCCGACCAAGGCTCGTGGGTCTCGGGGCTCGACCCCGTCCCGACGCCTAGCGACGGGTGGTCCGCCGGGGAGAGGGGACGATCACAGCTACGACGGCGATGAGGAGGCAGAACGCGCCCATCGCGGCGAGGGCGACGGGGAAAGAATACGCAGTAGCGAGTACACCAGCGAGGACGGCGCCTGCCGCCGTCCCGGTGTCGAAGCCAATGTTCCAGACGGCGCTCGCGGCCGGCAGTTGCTGGGGCCCAACGGCGGCGAACGCCACAATCAGAGTGAGGTTTTGCAGCGCGCCGTAACACAGGCCGAGCACGGTCGCCGCCGCGATCAGCACGAGGCGCTGCTCGCCCGCCACGGCCCATGCGCACAGCGCCATGGCGGCTGCAGCGCAGATCAGTGATGGGGCAAGGAAGGGCCGGGCGCCGCGCCGGTCCGCGAGCGCGCCGATCAGCCAGCGGGACAGGGCTGCAGTTATGCCCATAGTCAGCAGCACTAGCGCGGCGGTGGTGGAATCGGTCAGCTGGGGAGCGAAGGTGAGCACTGCACCCCCGGCCATGGTGACGCTGAACAGCACCACGGTGGGCGGCACGGTGCCGCTTAGAGTCCGCAACCTCACCGGGGAACCTTCGTCCGCCGCGACCGGCCGGTCATGGCCGGTGTCTCGCAGGACCCTCGCCAGTCGCAGCGCAGGCGGGACCCCGAGCACCGGGAGTGCCGCCGCCCAAAAGACTGGCGCAAAGCCCCACCGGTCGACAACCGGCACCGATCCGGGCAGCAGCAGCAGGTTGGGGACCGCGACCGCTAGGCCGTAGACGCCGATCGCGGCACCGCGCCGACTGGCTGGCACCAGATGGGCGGCCACGGCGGATCCGACGACGGTGAGGATGCCGAACCCGAGTCCCCGCACGGCCGAGAGCCCAAGGACCCAGCCGAGCCCGTCGGACAGCAGGTACGCCGGCGCGGGGACGCCGAGGAGCAGCAGCCCGGCCACCAGCACTCGACCGGTACCCCAGCTGGCCAGGGCCCGAGGCACGGCAAGCTGAGCCAGCACCGTGGCGGCCAGCAGCACCCCGTTTACTAAGCCGGATCCGGCCGCGGTGGCTCCGCCGTTGACGGCCCACAACGGTGCAGTGGCCAAAAGCGCGGCGTACCCACTGAAGCCGAACACCGACAGGACCGCCAAGTCCAGCATGCCGGGCGCCCGCCACACCCTGGCCCGCTCGGTCACCGCGTCAGGCTAATAGAGGAGCGTTGGGACTGCTCCTTTGCAGGCGTACTCGGAGCCGGGCGGCGGCTCGCGCTGTCCTCGGCGTCGCGGAGCGCACCCGGCCGGGATGGGACCAGGCAAGCTCCCAGCTTGACCATTCGTCTCGGCGCCTCCAGATGGAAGCTGCGGTGTCCGCGGAGGCGCCCGCGCTCGAGCAGTCCGGCCGATTCGCCGGCCGCCGATCACGCTCGCCTCCGCCGAGCCCGCCACGCTTGACGCGGCCGAGGTCATTTCCCGGTCTCTTATCGCGTACGCGCCGAGAAATTTCTCCCTGCCGAGCAAACCCAGTAATAGCTCATGAATTCAGGCCGGCCGGCGGGCGCCGGCATAGGGCATGTAGGACATCTTGATGTACTCCACCGACTTGCCCGGCCGAGGTGCATGGATGACTTGCCCATTGCCGGCGTAGAGGCCGACGTGGCTGATGTCGCTGTAGAAGAACACCAGATCACCCAACTGCAGATCCGACTTTGGGACAGACCGGCCACGGCTGTATTGCTGTCCCGACGAATGCGGCAGGCTTACGCCGACCGATCCCCAGGCCCTCATCGTCAGACCCGAGCAGTCCCAGGAGCTGGGCCCGGCAGCATTGCGCACATAGGGCTCACCAAGCTGCGCCTTTGCATAGGCCAAAGCCTTGGCTCCCTTGCTACTACCGGTGGCTGGGGTGCTGGTTGAGTCCCGGGAGCTCTTCGTCGCTGGCCGGCTCTGCGCATTGGTTTTTGCTGGCGGCTTCGCTCCAACTCGGCTCTTCGCACTGGTTTTTACCGGCGCTTTCGTTGCAGCCCGGCCCTCCGAATTGGCCTTTGCTGACGCCTTCTTCTCGGCCTCAGCGAGCTGCTTTTGCTGAGCCGCAGTGAGCTTGGCCAACACCTGCTTGGCCTGGTCGAGCTTTTTGTCCGAGGTTGCAGCGAGGCCCTTGAGCTGCTTCTCCCTCTCACCAATGGCCGCTAGATCGGTCTCGGCGGAACGCTCCGATGCGGCAAGATTCGCCTGTGCCTGCTGATAGTCCTGCAGCGCAGAGTTCTGATTCTCGCTGACCTTCTGCACCGTGGAGATCTGGCTCAGAAATCCCTCCGTATCGGTGGTCACGAAGAGGCGAGCGGTTGTATCGAGGCTTCGGTTCTGGAATTGGGCAAGAGCGATCTGGCCGACCTGCAGCTTCAGCCGCCCCACCTTTTCGGTCTGGGCCTGGACGTCGGCCTGCTTTAACTTCAATTGCGCCCGCCCAAGCCTGATCTGGTCCTTGACATCGGCGTACTGCTGGTCAATGCCAGCAGCATCGATCTGCAGCTGCTTGATCAAATCTCTCGCCTGTGCCACCGTCAGCGGCGGTTCTGCCGCGGCCGGCAAGCTGGCTGGAAAGACGCCCACAACGCTTAATGCCACCGCGGCGAGCCCAAGTGCAGCGATGCCCAGGCTCCGACGGATCGATGGGCCTCGGCCAAGCTCCAATGCGCGTGAGGTCACGCGCGCAGTGAAATTCACAGTTCCCCGACTCCTGCGTTCCCCGATTGCTGCGCGCAGCTCTCATGGTGAGCTGACTCAGACCGCCCCAGACCTGAGCACAGCGGAGGACTGGTAGCGGACCTGTCTACTGAGCGGTACAGACATGCCCTGTAATCACCGAACAGCGAGTTCCACGTTAGGTCACGATTTGATAACTGGCAATCGTGATCGCCGCACAATGATGGGCCAACAAAGTTTGGCCGACAGGTCAACTGATCCAAGCGCCAAGGGCGCGTTTAGCATCGCAGAAGCGGCGCTGACTAGAGACATTACTGGTGGCGATACTGGATTTGAACCAGTGACCTCTTCCGTGTCAGGGCAGAACCTCTGCCTAGGAATACAGGCGAGTATGCATCTGGAGCATGTGGAGGGCGGTTAGCGACGCAGACGTGAGTGGAGCGTGCTCTACATGTCACCGCTGGCGCGGCCGCCTGGCTTGGAGGCCTCGCTGCGGCGTTGGCACGGCATGCACAGTCTGGCCATCGGCAGGATGTGCAGTCGCTCGATCGGGATCGGCGCAGTGCAGCGTTCACAGGTTCCGTATGTGCCGCGGTCGAGCCGTTGTAGGGCCCAGTTGATGTCGCCCAATGCCCACTCGGCGGCCATGATGAGCGCTCGAATGACCTGCCGTCTGGCCTCATCTGGAGCAAGCGCCGCTTCGGAGGCGAGCTGGTCAATCTGGTCGAGCCGGAAGCGTTGCTGCTGCTCGAGTTCTGCGTGGAGGCGCGGCAGGTGAGCTTTGGGCACCAGAGTTGCTTGGGCGGGCCGGGGGGTGGTTTGGATTTGTTGACTCATTCTTGGTTCCTTCTTTGTCGAAAAGCGTGGGGCACGGCGCATAGCGGTTGCCGGCTGGGCGGCCGGTTATAGCTCACGTTCGAACCAGCCGGGGCCGCGCACACACGGTTTGAGGCCGCAGATCGCAGGGTCCGCGGTGCCGGTGCGGGAGCTGGCACACCCGTCCACTGTCGAGATGGGTGAAGCCGCATCGTCCTCGGCTGGCTGCAGCGAAGTTGATGTTGATGTTGTGTAGGTCGAGGCGAGTCTTAGGATCGCTCCGCATGGCCACCTACATCTCCTCCTTCTCGTCAGCGGTGGGTCAGCCCTGGCGCGATGGCATCCCTCTTGATACCTGACTCGAGGGGTCGGCCCTCCCGTTCGCATCTCTCATGCTTTCCGATCAATGCGTTGCCAACCATGGGCAACGTCGGTCATATATTGCGGACTTAGTTGCCGCGGGTCGGCAATGTAGAGATGTTGCCGGACGTGAGCTTGGAGGGCCGCAGGCGCCCGCCCAGTGCTGATCGTGTCGAACCTCGCAGGACCGGCTCTTGGGGTTCCGGCGCGGTCGCACCGGAGGCGCAGCAGTTGATCTGCTCGGCTAGCAGCTCGTTACCCTGTTCCATGCGGCAGTCTTGATGCCATCGCGTGCCCACGTCGTCAATCGACATGGCCATCGACGTCTCGTTCTTCTCGTCAGCGAGGTATCTCTGGCGGTTCGCGCGGGTTTGGCGTTCTGATCGATAACTGGAGTCTGGCTAGTGCCGCTTCCAAATGCGGGAGGATTCAGTCCCGCGCGCTTCTCTCTAGCTCGCGTGGTAGGCCTTGACGAGACCGAAAATCAGGCCTAGTACCGCCGCGGAGCCGCCGATTGCCAGGCTTGCGAGTGCCGTTACTGAGTTACCTCCCTGCCGGTCGAACACTGTGAAGCCGAGGATTGAGGTGACGAGCATGGCCACAACAAGCACAGGCAGGAGGCGGGTAACGACCACTCCAGTCAACGCAGCTTTCTCCCGTACCTGGGTGGAGCCAGACGGCGGGGTCGGTGCAGAAGTCGGAATGTGCTGGCTTGCTGGGTCCAGTGCGATGTCCGTCGCCGACTCGCCGAAGTCTGTCGGCGGGCTATCTCGGCCAGTTAGGTGGGTCGGAGCCTCGTAATAGAGCTTATTCATCGTTCCTCTTTATGAATTGGTGTGGATCTTGCCCGGATCTGGTTGGGCAGCTGCTGCCGATGTCGGTCGACCACGAGCGGCCGGCCTCGGCAGGGCTATCGGCGATAGCGGATGTACGCGAGAACAATGACTGCGCTACCGAAGATCACCGCACCGACGGGGATGCCCAGCAAGAGACAGAGGGCGGCCAAAAGCACCAGCAGACCCATGGCTGTCGCCAGTTGCAGGTCGTGGCGTGCCTGGCGGGGTGCCTTGGGATCTCGGAACTGGCGCATCCAGGCGGGGTCTTCCTGCTCGAGCTGGCGCTCAAGATCATTCAGCAGATTTCGGTCGCGGTCATTCAGCATCGACATGGTTCTCTACCTATGGGGTGTGGCGTATGGCTGTGGAGTGCCGCGTGGTTCGGATAGCCGCTGCGGCATCTAGGTCGCCGCCGCGACGGCGAGATCGTGGTGGCGGGTGCTCTCGTCGAGCAGCTCATGGAAAGGGTTGGACATTGCTCGGGAACCGCGACTACCGGACACCTGGCGTGGCTGATGCAGGTGCGCGCCTAACGCTAGGTACATGATCAATCCTCTGGTGCATGGTTTTCCTCTTCTTGAAGGCGTGGACTCACGGGCCGGATTGCGGCCTGGGGATGGCAGTGCTAGCTGAGCAAGAAAGCATCTGGAGGTCAGCGTCCCGACTGTGGTACTGCAGCTAAATTCAGTGATGCCTCCACCGTGCCCCGCAATGGCGTTGCCTTCCACTGGCAAGGTCGGACACGTCCAGTCCTATTTGCTTGCCGCGCGTCAGCAATTAGTGGGGGAGACACCCTATGGAGCAAAACTGGAAATCATGATCACCGTTTAACTCGCAGGGCCGAACCCCGCGCCGTCAAGGTGAATTGATCGGCCATTCCCCACAGGCGTGGGCACGTGATCACTCTGAACACCGATTTGTGACTACACCGTGGGCCTGGAACAGGTACCCGGGTTCACGCCGAGGCCTGCTGATCTTGGCGATCGCCAGCCCACAACTCCGACATCGTTGTGGTCGGCCGTAGCTTCAAACCATGATCAACGGCCGTACCAGCTGCCGCCTAAACAATCGACCCTCGGCGCTTAGCCGAGGCTGGGCAGTTGCTGGTCGGGCCAGTTCAGGGCCTTGGCGCCGAGAACCGCCGCCTGCAGAGTGAACCGGTGGGCCGGGTCGGCCGTGTCGTAGCCGGTCAATGCCTTGATCCGGTCCAGTCGGTAGGTCACGGTGCGTACCGACAGGTGGAGCCGTTTCGCCGACTCGGTGGCCACTCCACCGGTGTTGAAGTAGGCATCCAGGGTCGCCAGCAACGGTCCCGCACCGCCGCGGGCCTGGACGAGGGGGCTAAGCACAGCCTGTACTAGGTCGACGATGGCGGGTTGGTCTCGCAGCAGCACCCGGTAGATCAGCAGCTCGTGAGCGTGGACGACTGGTTTGTCAACTTGCAGCCGCCCGGCCATGGTGAGCGCCTCGCGTGCCTCTTCGTAGGAGCGAGCGATGCCGTACAGTCCGGGGTGCGCACGACCGACCGCGACCCGCCAGGGGCGCCCGCGGGGCAGCCGGCTTAGTTCGCGGTGCATGAGCTGCCCGAGATCGTTGACGGCTTCCAGCGCGGGTGAAGTCCGACCTACTGCGGTGGCATCGGCGGGTGCCAGCACGACGAGCAGCCCGTCCTTGGTCGCGACGAGGACGTCGCGGTCGCCGAGCCGGTTAAAAATAACCGCCTCCAGCGCACTGATCGCCGCGTCGGCGTCGGGCAGCCGCTGGTTCGGCGCGGCCAGTGCGACCTGGTGGATCCGTGCGAGGTCGAGCCCGAACGGTTCAGCGCGTTCCACCAAAGTCCCCAGGTCGGAGTCACCGCGCAACAAGTCGTCGATCAGTTCCCGACGCAAACTCTCCTCCCGGCGGACCAGATCACGGCGGGCGACGGCATAGCCTTCGGCGAGCGTCGCGACGGCGTCGTCGACGACGTGGAAGACCGCAGCTGCCGCTGCGCGTACCGCCTCGCGATCGCGGGAGCGCACCACCATCGGCAGTTGCTGCCACAGCCGCCGCGCTGTCGACAAGTACAGCTGCACCAGCCGTCCTGCTGAAATGCCCTGCTCCGCCGCCCGCCGCCCGAGTAGACCCACCGCGTCTAACTCACTGCGCTTGGGCCGGCGTCCGTGGATAGCCGCGTCGGCAAGCAAGGGCAGGTATTCGCCAAGCAGCTCCACCGGCACACCTCCGGCGTCCCGACTGGCGCCTTCGGCGACCTCAACCAACCAGGCGTCGTCATCAGAGGCCGTTGCCGAGGCCCGCCCGCCGCGTCGCCGGGTACTGTCCGCCACGCCCGACCTCACCTCCGACCCGCTCTCGCCGCAACCCCCGTTCTGGCCTCCGGCGACCTTTGCCGGACGTCGGCAGTTTAGACCCGTCTGTCTCTGTGCGCCGCACATATGTGGCGCGGGCGTCGGTGAGACCACCATGGATGAAACCCCGGGATAAGGGGTTGGTTTGCCGCCGACATGTCGCGCCAACGGCCCGGCTGTCATCGGGTATACAAAGTCGACGGCCCTGTCGGGGCACTCGACGAAAGGAGAAGCGAGTGCGATCCAGGATGCTCCAACTCGGCCTGGCCGCGGCGGCCGTTCTCGCGCTTGCAGTAACACTTGGCGTATATCGCGGCGTCATCGATGTCCTGCTAATGGTCGGGATCGCGGCCGCGGTGGCCGGTATGTACCTGCTGCGGCGCTACGCCCGCACAGTGCTGGTCTACAACCGCCATGTCGAATCGCCAGCGCCGATCAGATGCCTCGAACGGAAGAAGGCAGTCGTTCTTCCAACAATCCTCGAGCCACCCTGCGACCAATGGGCCTCACAGGAGCTGAATGACACTTCGTTGCTCGGATCCGACTTCCTGCCAATGATTGCCAGATGTCGGCAAACATGTCATGTCGACCTTGGCCGTCGCTTCTGCTGGAGGTTTGTGCCCGCAGCGGCTCCCCCCATCGAGGTCGCGGGGGAGCCGGTCCCCGCCGCAGGTGCGGCCAATCCGCGAGATCGCCCGCACAGTGTTGCTATCGCCAGGCACGATCCGCAACTACCTCGCGGCAATCACCCAAAAGCTCGACGCCGGCTCGCGAGCCAAGGCATACCGGATCGCTCGAGACAATGGTTGGATCTGACGTGCGGTGCACCACCCAGGGCTCCGCAGTCAGCCGTCCCACCCGACAGCCGAAGGCTCGCGGCCATCGGCCTCGGCGGCTGCCGGGCTGGGCCGACCTGGCCGTAGCCGGTGGAGCACCTCGCCGGCGTGCGGCACCACGAAGGTCTCCGGATCGGCTTCGTACGCCGCGATATCAACGATGGCGGGGTCGAGGTAGTTGAGATTGACCGACCGTACGACGTCCTCCGGAATGCCGGTGGCCAGGGTGACGGTGACCCTGTCGCGCTCGCCATGCTCCGGATCCCAAGTGCCCTGACCACGCAGGTGGGTCGAGTGCGCTAAGTCCCCCCAAGGCTGATCTTTGAACTTGTCCCACTGGCCGAGGAAGTAGTCGCGGCAGTGATAGCCGATCTCAGCGATATGGGGGTGCATCACCGAGATCTGGGTGATGTGCGGAGCGTAGATGATCACTTCACCGCCGTCAGCGACTATCGGCTCCAGCTTGTAGAAGCCTTTCGCAGCGGTCCAAATGTCTTCGTACTTGGTGGGCATGATCGACAGCACCCGCTTGACCGGACTGTCCAGATAGGTCACATGGGTCTCGGCGGAGATCTCCGCACAGGCAGCCCAGGCGTCCTCGGGGGTACCGAACGCCGCGGCGTGCAAGGTGTCGGTGCCAGAGGCCACAACCAGGCAGAGGGCGAACCGTTCGGCCGGGATCAAGGTCGCGGCTTCGTTGATCAGCGCCCGAACCGGCGTCACGCCTGGAGTGCCGATCATCTGTGCGCTGGTGATCAACGCGCCCACCCAATGGGAGAGATTGATCAACTCCGGGCCGGAAACACCGGGAAAGAAGTACTTGTTGCCGCCGGAGAAGCCAACCACCTCGTGCGGAAACACCGGGCCTACCACGATCACTACGTCAGCCTCGGCGACATGCCGGTTGATCCGCACGTCTACCGAAATGTCGTGCATGAGACCACCGGTTAGCTCCGCGAGTCGATCAGCGCCGATTGTGCCCAACGCCGTGAACGTCCCCGGATCCCACGACTCATGATTCAGAATCGTCCAGCCAGGATAGGTGTCCTGCCTTGCCCCCGGAGCGAAGCCAAGATGTCTGGCGAGATGATCTTCCTCCATCCCCTGGTGGGTGCCCAAAGCAATCACCACCGTGACTGCGGCGGCCCGGTCCTGCAACGCCTCGTACGCCGCGCTCATCAATAACGGCAGTGGGCACGTACGGGTGCCGTCCGGGACCACGAGACAAACCCGCTTATCGTCCAGATCGGCGGCGGCGAGCTGATCACGAACGAAGGTACTGACCTGCTCGGGCGACAAATGCTCGCCAACACCACCCACCACAGCGGCTCGGGAGGGATCGCCTGGATCGGTCCCATAACTCATCGATCGGCTGCTCGGCTCCGCAGTGATGCTCATAGGGTCAGCTTGCCTCTCCTAGCCAGGCCACGACAAGGAACGAACGTCGCGATGATGATCAGCAACCGCGTCGATGTTGAGCAGCTCAGCGTGCTCAATACGACAAAGCCGGGCAAGGCGGGGTGGCAACAAACGGCAACCCCTGTTGTCACGGGTGGACCGGACTCAGCAGGATGGCCTTATGTCCCCCGCCGCAACGCTCGAGCTTGATTCTGACCGCCTTTTTCCAGCCGAGCCGGGCACCCGTAGGCTGGCCCGTCAGTTTTACGAAACTGTCGCGGAACTTCCCATCATTTCGCCACATGGCCACGTCCCAGCCCAGTGGCTCGCCGACGACACACCCTTCGGCGATCCAACTTCGCTGCTGATCACCCCTGACCACTACATCAATCGGCTGCTTCATGCCCATGGTGTGGAGTTGAGCCAGCTGGGCGTAGCCCAGCAGTCAATGACTGAGCAGCAATCTCGCGAGGCTTTCCGGATTTTTTGCTCGCACTGGAGCATCTACCGCGGGACTCCGATGCGGCTTTGGATGGAGTCGCAGCTGTCCGACATCTTCGACGTACAGGTACGACCCAGCGCCGAAACTGCGGACCAAATCTATGATCAAATCGCTGAGCGGCTTGCTTCCGAGGAGTTCAAACCGAGGGCCCTCCACGAAAAGTTCGGCATCGAAGTGCTTGCCACTACAGACGACCCCTGCGACGATCTCTCACCGCACCAGTTCCTGCGAGATGACGACACGTGGTCAGGTCGTGTGATTCCGACCTTCCGACCGGACAAGTATCTAGAGCCCGGCCAGCCCAATTGGAATGCCAACCTTGATCGACTAGCAGAAGTGTCAGGCGTCGACACTGGCACCTTTGGTGGGTTCATCGCTGCGCTCGAGAACCGCCGGCAGTATTTCAAAGAGCGCGGGGCAGTCTCCTCCGACCACAGCCACTTCGACGCGCGCACCGATTCACTGGAATCCTCAGAGGCCGAGCGGATCTTCGACGCAGCTCGTAAGGGAGAGGTCAGCGAAGACGAAGCAACCGCCTTACGGCGCCACCTGGTCTCGGAGATGGCTCGGATGGCTTGCGATGACGGACTCGTGATGACTTTGCATCCCGCAGTTTTGCGCAATCACCACCTGCCCACATTTGAAAAGTACGGCCCCGACGTTGGCACCGATATTCCCGTGCAGGTGGAGTTCACCGAATCGCTGCGCCCAATGCTGGTCCGATACGGCACCCATCCCAACTTTCACCTCGTGATCTTCACTATTGATGAAACGGTCTTCTCTCGGGAGATCGCCCCGCTTGCGGGCTTCTATCCTTCGGTCTTCGCGGGCGTTCCGTGGTGGTTCATCGATGCGCCGGAAGCCATCCGCCGCTTCCGAGCCGCAATCACTGAATCCGCGGGCTTTGACAAGACATCGGGCTTCATCGACGACACCCGCGCCTTCTGTTCGATCCCCGCCCGGCATGACATGTCCCGCCGACTCGACGCCGGATTCCTCGCGCAGCTGGTCGCTGAGCACCGGCTCGGCGAGGACGAGGCCTCCGAGACCATGCATGACCTCGTCGCTACCAATCCACGAAGGGCCTTCAAGTTGTGAGCGACACACCGCGGCTATCCCGTTCGCTGCCCAATACGCCAGCGGCCGCTCCGGTACGAATCGTGCATCTGGGGATCGGCAACTTCCACCGTGCCCACCAGGCCTGGTACACCGCACACACGCCCGACGCTGCGCAGTGGGGGATCGCAGGGTTCACCGGTCGTCGGGCCGACATGGCCGAAGCGCTTGGGCCCCAAGATGGGCTTTACACACTCATCACACGCAGCGCCGATGGCGACGCCTTCGAGCTGGTTGGTGCCTTATCTGCGGTCCATGCCGCCGCTGAGCACGACGCGTACCTTGACTACCTGAGTCGTCCCGAGGTCGCGATCGTCACCATCACTGTGACGGAGGCCGCTTATCTCCGGACCCCGGACGGGGGATTAGACGCCAGCCGGGACGTGGTCCAGCGCGATCTTAAAGCGCTGCGTAAGGATCCGCGCGCCCCGGTTGATTCACTCCCGGCGAGGCTTGTCGCGGGGCTCGTCGCTCGCCGTTCAGCCGGTGCCGCGGCGTTGACGATCTTGTCTTGTGACAACCTGCCCGAGAACGGCGCCGTCACCAAAACGGTCGTATGTGATCTGGCCGCATTGCTCGACCAGTCTTTGAACCACTCTTTGAGGACATGGATCGAGGCCAACGTCGACTTCGCCACCTCCATGGTCGACCGGATTACGCCTGGGACGACTGATGAGGATCGGAAGCTGGTCGAGGAGGCCTGCGGTTACATTGACGCCTATCCCGTGCCCACCGAACCCTTCAATGAATGGGTGATATCAGGCGCATTCCCAGCCGGGCGGCCGCGCTGGGAAGAGGCGGGTGTCACCTTGGTCACCGATGTCGGACCGTTCGAGCAACGAAAGCTGTGGCTCCTCAACGGATCGCATTCCATGCTTGCTTACGCCGGAAGTATCCGCGGGCATCAGACAATCGACGAAGCAATTGCCGACGACGATTGCCGATCATGGGTTGAGGCGTTTTGGGACGAGGCCAGCCGACACGTGTCGCTGCCGGCCGAAGACACCACCAAGTACCGGCAAGCTCTGCTGAACCGCTTCTCCAACCCGCGGGCAGGGGACCAGCTCTCCCGGATCGCTGCGGACGGATCAGCCAAGCTCCCTGTGCGAACACTCCCCACCATTCGCGCCGAGCGCGCAGCAGGACGCATCCCCACGGGGTGCGCCACCACAGTTGCCGCATGGGTGCTGCACCTGCGGGGGTTGGGTGCGCCGGTCAAAGACCCCGGGGGTGCGGCGGCTCAGATTGCAGCCAACGGTGTGGGATTGGACGTCGCAATCCCTGCCGTACTCAGTCTCTTGGAGCCTGGCCTCGGAGATGATCGGGACTTCGTCGATGCAGTGCTCAGGCAGGCCCGGGCGATTCAGTCCTAGCGACGAACGTAACGAGGAGAGCTATGAGTATGGAGCAGCCTGGTTAGGCGAGAGTCAGATACGGTGCAGCCGAAGACCGACGAAGTGCACGGCAAGGATCAGCGCGCAGCCGCTGAATCCAAAGTAGCGGCGCACGACGCGGCAGCGGGTGCGGCGCCAACCGCGGAAGCCGAGCCGAAGCCGTCACAGCAGACCTGCTCCGCTGAGGTTGGCGTCGTCGGCATGGCGGTGATGAGTAGCAGCCTGGCCCGCAACATGGCGCGTCACGGCTACCGGGTGGCGCTCTTCAACCTCCGTGACGTGCCCCTGCAGCTCTCGGAGCTAACTCGCACCCTACGGGCCAGCGGCGGTGGCCCGGCACTCCCTGCTCTGGCAGCGCCGACGGGCGGCCGTCACCGCCGAGACCGCGAACGCCAGGCAGCTCGACCTGCTCGGTTGCAGCTGGCTGCTGCTAGCCCGCGCGGCCATGACCGCCGACGACAGCGGCCGCGGTGGGCTCGCAGCTGGTTAGTGTTCCCGGCCCATGCCAGACGCCGAGCTCGCGGGGGAGTCTCGCTCAGCCGTAGGACAGGCCGTGCCCGAGTCGGTACTTGTTGCCGTCGGTGTCGACATACACGTATGGCCGGCCGTCCATGTAGGCCTCCTTGTCGTAGCCAGGCACGTCGTTGGGCGAGGCACAAATGCCGTTCTCGTCCACGGCGACCGCGTCTAAGTCACACGGGAACGTCAACGGCAGCCGCCCACTCGGCGCTACCTTGCCGACAATGACCTCGAACAACGCCTCGGTCCGGGTGTCGAATCCGGCGAGCAGCGCGTCGGCCAGCGGCTCGACGTTAACCAGCAGCCACGGCAGCATCACGTTGAGACCGATCACCAGCTGCGGCACGGCAGCGCGGATCTGTGTGACCTTCGCGAGGTTGACGTTGGTGGCCTCATGGATCTCCAGGTCCAACAACCCGGTGGACCGGAAGTAGTCCCCGGTGAACGGATTGAGGAACAGCACAGCTACGTCGGCGTCGGCGTAATCGGTGGTGAAGGAGATGTCTGGGTGCGCTGCGGCCAGGTCGGCGCGCAGCCCATCGAGCTTGGCGACCCGCAGGTCGGACTCGAACAACTCGACATAAACCCGCTTCCCGGCCAACCAGTCGCGCCCAAGAGGCAGCGTGCCGTCGTAGTTCTTCATCAGAACCACCGACTTCCGGTGAGCCTCCCACGCGGCCTCGGCGAACCGGTCATTCGCCACCACCGCATCGGCCTGCTCAGGGTCGACGTAAGGGTTGTCGAACAGGCCGAGGGCAAACATCTCCTCGGTGAGCCGGCGCGCTGCCTCGTCGAGTCGCTCGGAGCTGAAGAGCCCGCGCAGGTACGCCTCGCGGATCGAGCCGACATCATTGGTGTCGGCGATCATGTCAGTGCCGGCCATCACTGCGCGGCCGACGCGCTCGGGCACACTCAAATCGGCGACGCCCCAGGCCATCTTGGACAAGATGCCGGAGTCGGAGTTGACGTAGCCTCGGTGCCCCATCGACGACAACAGGTCGAGCACCTCGGCGTTGAAGGCGAAGCCGACCGGCTCGAAGTCGCTCAGCGGCGGCTGCGGCATACCCGATTTCTCCGCCGATGGGATCGCGTAGTACGGCATCACGCTGGAGGTGCCGGCATCGATGGCGGCCTGGAACGGCGGCAGGTGATACTTCTGCAGCGATCCCGGCGTCGGATAGACGTTGAACTTCCCTTCCTCGTAGTGCGGGTCGAAGCCGTTCTCGCGCGCACCCCCGCCCGGGAAGTGCTTGGTGGTCAGGGCGACCCCCTCGCGCTCCAGGCCCTGCTCGCCCTGGAAGCCCCGCACCACGGCCGCGATGGCCGCAGCGTTGAAGTCCGGGTCCTCACCGAAGGTGCCGTTGCCGCGGAACCAGCGAGGATCGGTGACTGTATCGGCCATGTACATATAGCCCTTGCGCAACCCCGAGGCGACCCACTCCGCGCGCGACTTCGCCGCGAAGTCGGCAATGAGATCGAGATCACCTGTAGCGGCCAGGCCCAGCGTCCCGGGCCACTGGGTGAAGTCTTGGTCATTCGGCGTGGAGCCCAGTTTGAAGCCACCCAGCTCGTTCTTGGAATTGGCGGCCGCCAGCACGGGGATGCCGAGCCGGGTGCCCTCGGCGACCTCATTCATCGCGTTGACCCAGGTCGCGATGAGCGATCCCCGCGGCGTCTCTCGCATGATGAAGTGCCGCATGTGCAGCTCGGTGATCTGCTGCGTCGTCCCCTCATACGGCAAGCCCGCGGTGTTGTGTGGGTCATTCTTGATGCGGTGATACTGCTCGTCGAGGGCCCCGTCGTGACTGGTGAGCTCTGGATCCGGCTGAGAGATGCCCATCGTCCGGGAGTTGATGACCATCAGGCCGATCTTCTCCTCCGGTGTCATCCGGGAGACCAGGTCCGCAGCGCGCTCCGCCGCGCTCAACCGCCAGTCCTCGTACGGGTCGAGGACACCGTTGCCGTTCAGGTCCCGGAACCGCAGTCCCTCCAGCTCGAGGACAGGCTTTACCCGGGCGCCGATGATTACCTGTTTCGTACCCTCCACTTCAGCCACCTTGGCACCGTATCTAGCGTGGCGCAGCAGACCTCCGCGGGGTTCCGCCAGGAGAACCGACCGCCGCCGGCCCAGACCGGCTGCTTTTTACGGTGATCGATTGCCTGGCCGGCGTCGGTGTAGGGACAGAGCGTGAGGCGGAATGGCTGACGAGCACCACCCTGCCTCGTTCTTAGCCGAGCAACCGTTTGGAGAAATCCGGCAGTGTTGGCGGACCGCCGACGATGAGGTCCGGCTTCCTCGACCAATGCCGGTGAGCTTCCGCGGAGTTCCGCAGATGATCATCCACTCGGATGAAGCCGGCGGTCGGTCACCTCCACGCCGGCTGCCGCCAGCCCGAGGTCAGCGGTCACCGGAGCGCGTCCAGTGGCGACCAGCAACTCCTCGCCAACCACTTGCGAACCGTCTTCCAAGATCACCACGACCCCGCCGTGACCGTCGCGACGGACAGCCGTGGCGCGCGCACCCCGTCGTACGTCAACTCCTTGATCAGCAAGGATGTCGGCCACCTCCGCGGCGACTTCGGGATCTTCGCGCGGCAGCAGTTGATTCCGGCCTTGGAGCAAGATCACCTTGGTACCGAAGAGTGCGTACATCGACGCGAATTCGCAGCCGACGTATCCACCGCCGAGGATGAGCAGCCGGTGGGGGAGACGTTCCAGCTGCAAGATCGTCTCAGGCGTCCATATCGCCGACTCCGCGACGCCGGGCAGATCAGGGAGTGCCGGTGTGGTGCCGGTGTTGATCACGACATCGGTTCCTCGGAGCAACCGGGCGTCCCCGTTGTGGGTCTTGATCTCGACGGTCCGGGGCGCGATGAAGCGGGCTGTACCCGAAATGAAATTCATGCCGGAGTCGGCGAACATCTTTCTGTGGGCGGCCACCATGCCACCTACAACGGAGCTTTTGTGTTGGCGCAGACCGTCGACTGAAACCAACGGCTCCTCTTCGAGTCGACGCCGACGCCCATCACCTCGTTTCCTGCTTTGCCTCCTCCGATGACCAGCAGATCGACATCTTCAAGATCGCGATCATTCATCGCAGACTCCTACGATCACGCGTCGACGCGAAATGTCTCCGTGAACGGCGTGTCATCGCTCGATGTGCCGACGTAGATGGTGTAGTCGCCGGTCGGGATGGTGAAGCGGCGCTCGCAGTAGCTCCAGACTGACAACGGGTGGTTGGTCCCGTCCGGGTCGACGACAATCTGGATCTGCTCGCTGGCACCCGGCTCGACCTTCACCTTGTGGAAACCCACCAGCCGCTTGGGCGGCTGATTCGTGGATTCGGGAAGCCCCAAATAGACCTGGACGACCTCGGCTCCGGCTACTCGTCCGGTGTTGGTTACCGTCGCCTGTACGGTGATCGGAGTCGAGCCTGGGCGCTCGCCCGGATCTACCGAGACGTCGGATAGCTCGAACGTCGTGTAGGACAGGCCGTAGCCGAACGGGAAGAGCGGCGTGACGCCTTGTGCCTGATACCAGCGATATCCCATCTCCAGGCCCTCGCTGTACCGGATGACCGGGTAGCCGTCACCCTCGTCGGTGCCGGGGTAGCGCTCGGGATGACCCGCCGTCAGGGTTTGGTCTTCGGTACGCGGATAGGTGGTCGGTAGCTTGCCGGACGGGTTAACCACACCGAAGAGCAGATCCGCGACCGCGTGGCCGTCCTCCTCTCCTTGGTTCCAGGTTTCCAGAACCGCAGGCACCGCATCTATCCAGGGAATCAGCACCGGATTGCCGTCTTTGAGCACCACGACGGTCCTCGGGTTGACTGGCGCCACCTCCCCGATCAGCCGGTTTTGGTCATTGAGCATGTTCATGTCCGGCTGGTCGTTGCCCTCAGTGGCAACCAGACCCGCCATGATCACCACCACATCGGCCTGGGCTGCCGCGGCTTTCGCCTCCTCCAGGTTGGACAGGTCGTCGGACACGGTGATCTTTGTGACGTTTGCCGAGCCGCCAAGATCATTCAGCACATCCCGCATACCGTCGAGCGGCGGCACCGTGTAGAGCGGAATGACCTTCGAGCTGCCACCGCCGCCCTGACAGGCATCATCGACATACAAGGCCTGGCCAATGATCACAACAGAGCCGATATGGGGATCGAGCGGCAGCAGACTGCCCTCGTTCTTGAGCAGCACGGCGATCTCGGTACCAATGCGCCGGGACACCGCGCCATGGGCCTGCGCATCGATCTCACCCGGCTCGTACGGCCGGTCGAACTGGCCGAACCGAAACATTTGGGTATAGCGGCGTACGAGCGCCCGATCCACGGTTTCAATCTCCAGGCTCGTGTCGGAGAGCGCAGCCTTGACGTTGTCCTCGTTGAGCCACTTCGCGTCCGGCATCTCATGGTCCATGCCAGCGTTCAGCGAGGGCGCGGCTGAGCGGCAAGACCAAAAATCGGACTGGACATACCCGTCGAATCCCCACTCGTGCCGGAGGATGTCGGTGAGCGTATAGCGATACTCGGTTGCATAGACGCCGCGGACCCGGTTGTAGGCGCTCATGATCGCGGCGATGTCGGCATCTTTGACGATCATCTCGAACGGGAGCAGGTACAGCTCGCGGAGCACATGCTCCTCAACCTCGACGCTCGCCCGGAACCGCTCGAACTCCTGATCATTGACCACGAAGTGTTTCGCCATGGCGATGACGTCGTGCTCCTGGATCGCCTTCGCAACCTCGATACCCATCACCCCAGACAGATAGGGGTCTTCGCTGAAGTACTCGAAATTGCGTCCGGCAACCCCGGTACGGTGCAGGCACACACCAGGCCCTTCCAGAACGTGCTGGCCAAGGGTCGCGGTCTCGCTTCCAATGATCGTGCCGTACTCCCGTGCAAGAACCAGGTCGAAGCCCCCAGCCAATCCGATGGTCATCGGCAACGATGTGGCCGGCGGGCTTGGAGTCCCGTCGCCCATGCCGACCCCGACCGGTCCATTGGTGATCCGGAATCGTGGGATGCCGAGTTCATCGATCGCCTGCACGTGCCGTTCTATCTGGATTTGCGCGGCGAGCTGGTCCATGTCTGCTCCAGACTCCAAGGCGTCGGCAGTGATCGCATAGATGTCGATGGTCTCCATCGCGCCGTGCAGCTGAGCGATCTTCTGGTCTAGCGACATCGCAGCAACCAGGGCCTGAGCCCGCTCACCAGGTGCCTTCGTCTTGTCTTCCCAGGGTCGTACCGCGTCGTTACTCACAAGGAGCAAGATATTGCCCGTGTTCACCTTGAAGTCACCGGCCTTCGACGAAGGCCAAGAGATGGCTCGCAAATTTGGCAAGGACGGCGGGAACATCTCACCGCCGTTGGCGTGGGAAGACGCACCGCAAGAGACAAGGTCTTTCGCCCTCGCGTTAGTGGACATCCATCCAATAGCCAGAAACTATGTGCACTGGCTGGTTGCCGATATCAGTCCAAAGATCAGCTCGCTACCAGAAGCAGTGACCGGCGACAAAACCCCAGCATTCAAAGAGATCAAGCCCTACATTGGCCCCTTCCCGCCTCATGGGACACATGATTACGAGTTCACGGTCTACGCCCTCCGCATCGACAGCCTCGACGTCCCGCATGGCGCCAGCTTGGAGGAATTCACCCAAGCCGCCCAACGGGAATCGCTTGCCGCTGCCACGCTGATCGGGAAGTTCACAAAGACCAGATAGCGTCCAATCAGGCTTAAGGAGCGGAATGAGCCAGCCACGTTTTAACGAGGATCGCTACTATCGCTATCCCAAGGGCCGAATCGCAGCGGTCCTCAACGAAGATCGAAACCTGGAAGAAGCCTTGGCGCACCTGCCCCAGGCGAACGTGAATCTGGAGGACGTCAATGTGCTGTCAGGATTTGAAGGGATGCAGCTCCTCGACCGTAAGGGTGCTCGGCGCGGCCTGCGCTCCCGACTCCTGCGGATCGCGCAGTTGACGGCGTACGAAGGCGCAGCCCTGGACAATCACGAGCAAGCCCTGCGCAACGGGCATTACATCATCTATGTGCCGGTGAAAGGCGAGCAGCAGACTCGAAGTGTGATCGAGATTCTGCGCCGCTCCGGCGGTCACTATCTTTTGCAATTTCACCGCTGGGCCGTCGAAGAACTAAGGTTTTGAACGTCGGACGCCGATATTTCTACGCTTTTGAGTCCACTTGAATGTTGTACTCTTCCATTTCGGTAATCAGACCGTTTTGGACAACGTACTTTTGGGCCCATTCGTTTCGGAATGATTTCCCGGTCGCATGTCGCCATCCGTTATAAATTCCTTCGTGTGAAATGTGGTAATCGTCAGGCTTCGAAGAATGTTCTGGAAGAACTTCCGGACACCATGGCGGCCGACGTAGACACCTTTCGCCGGCCGCGGATTCGCACCAACATAGGTCCATCGAGAATCGGGATGAACGGTCTCTACTAGTCGGTCGAGATCACGATCTTCGAATGCCCCCAGCATTCGTTGCACGACTGCTACCGGATTGTCAGGACTCATTAGGCCTCCGTTGGTCGTCGTCTCAGCGACACTCAGCGCTCGACGTCTTAATCGTTTGCTACGGCGACACCAGGTCCAAGCCAGCTATAAGTAGTTTGATGACATGGCGGTAGCACGGATTGTTGTTGGTGTCGACGGTTCAGAGTTCAGCTTGCAGGCTCTACGGTGGGCGGTCGCCGAAGCGGGTCGACATGCAGCCGAGCTCGTCGCAGTAACCACATGGACCGCGCTGCCACCCCCGATCGTCTCCCCCTACGTTGATGTCAGCAAGATCGGTAGTCGCGCCGACGCATCCTCGGCCGCCGAGCAGGCGCTAAATATCGTTCTCGAGGACGCACTGGCCAACAACCTTCAGGTTGCCGTCCAGACGGTCGCAGCCGAGGGGCATCCGGCGAAACTCTTGACCGAACACTCCCGGCACGCCGACCTCGTCGTGGTGGGTGCGCGCGGACGAGGAAGTGTGGCGGGCTGGCTGCTGGGCTCTGTCAGCCAAGAACTTCTGCGACACTCCTCCTGCCCGGTCGCGGTTATCCGATCGGCCCAGGGGGAAGAGGGAGCCATGAATAGCCCCGAGACTGACACGAGTGAATGGAGCCGCGTCGTCGTGGGCATCGACGGTTCCGATTCCAGCAAGTCAGCGATGCGGTGGGCAGCTGAAGAGGCCAAGGCGCACGACAGCGAGCTGACAGTGGCATCGGTATGGACGCCGCTGCCAGCGGCCGTCGCACCATACGACAGCACAGGTTGGGGAGCTGGCCTCGATCCGGAACGACTGGCGGCAGCGATCCTCAACGACACAGTGGAGGAAGTCCTCAGCGAATACTCCGGATTGGCTCTTCGCCGCGAAGTTCGCGGGGGGAACACGGCGAGGGTGTTGATTGATTTATCCGATGGAGCCGATGTCTTGGTGGTCGGTTCTCGGGGACACGGAGGCTTCGTCGGAATGCTCCTAGGTTCGGTAAGTCAGCATGTCGCTGCTCATGCTGACTGCACTGTGGTGGTGGTCCGTTGACCACGGGGCCGCCGGACTGAGTCCTCGGAGCGGCTTGTCGCAGCCCGCCGCCGGTCGCTTCTGTGCGTCCTATCTCTCAACATCGGGGGAAGGACACACATCGCGCCGGTGCGGCGGCGCGCCATCTCCGATCAGGAGGACCGTTTCATGATCTCCCTCGTACTGGACGTGATTGGCGGCGCTTTGCTGCTTATCGGCCTGCTGATGGGTTCAGTCGCCGCCCTACGGGTCGCCACAACAAGAGCGCCCACCCGGCTCCGTGGCCCACGTCCTCGGCCAATGCGACGGCTGGGATAGCGTGTCGCATCGGACTCTTGGCGAGGAGATCCTTATGGTGCAAAGCGGATTGCGTCTCATCCTTGTCAGGCATGGGGAAACCGAATGGGCTCGCACCGGCCAGCACACCGGTCGCACCGATATCCCGCTGACTGAACTGGGTCGACTGCAGGCCATGGTGCTCGGAGATCGGCTGCGCGGCCGGACGTTCGACCGGGTGCTCTCCAGCCCGCTCGCCCGCGCGTGGGAGACGTGTCGCCTCGCAGGCGTGGCAGAGCAGGCAGAAGTCAGTGACGATCTGATGGAATGGGATTACGGCGAATATGAAGGGCGCCGAACCGTTGACATTCGCGAAGAGGTGCCGGGTTGGTCCATCTGGCGCGATGGGGCGCCGGGCGGTGAGACCGCTGCGGAGGTTGGAGCGCGTGCGGATGGAGTCATCGCCCAGGCCCTGGCGTCCGAGGGTGAGACGGTCGTGTTCGCCCATGGCCACTACCTACGTGTCCTCACTGCGCGTTGGCTTGGCCTCCCGCCAGAGGCCGGCCGGCTCTTCGCGCTAGCCCCCGCTACTCTCGGCATTCTCGGTTACGAGCGGGAGCAACGAGTGGTCGTTCGTTGGAATGATCGCTGCCATCTGGTGCTGCCGTCTTATGTGTGGGCGGAACAGGGCGACTTGGACGTTCGGGCGGGTGATCCGAGTGTCGGCAGCGGTGATGATCGTCCGCCACCTACGTATGTTGAGGCTCGGCGTCCGGCACAATGACGAATGCCGCAACTCGCGTCCGGCTTAGCGAGGCCCTCGAGCCTTTCGTCCTTGCCATGGACGTCGGATCCACTGCAAGCCGTGGGGATGTTTTCGACGCCTCTGGACGCCCACTGAAGGGCGGCCGTGTCAAGGTGCCTCACCACTTCACTACTGGTGGCGACGGCACTTCCGAAATCGATCCGGATGTGGTTGTTGGGGAGATCGAACAGATCCTCACCGAGATCGCTAACCGACCGGTTGCCGAGCGGATCCGCGGAGTGGCGTTGGATACCTTCGCATCCTCGCTCGTCGGTGTAGCAAAAGACCGACGCGCTCGGACGCCATGTTTTACCTATGCCGATTCCCGATGCACGAATCAGGTGATCCAGCTTCGGCGGGAGCTGGATGAGCTTGAGATTCAACAGCGCACTGGATGTCGGCTGCACACGAGTTACCTGACGCCGCGGTTCAGGTGGTTGCGTGACACCGAGCCGGACACATTTGGCGCCGTGCGTCATTGGATGTCGTTGGGAGAGTACGTCTGGTTGCGGCTTCTGGGCGTAACGGCGGTCGGAACCTCGACCGCGGCATGGACCGGAATGCTGGACCGCCGTACCGGTGACTGGGACCCCGAGCTGCTTGGCGCCTGCGGCGTCTCAGTTGAGGGCCTTTCGGAGATCCGCAATCCAGACCACCCCATCCGTGACGTTGATCAACCAGTGGGCCGCAGATGGCCGGCCTTGGCCGGCGCGGTTTGGTTTCCGGTTATCGCTGATGGCTTCTCGAGCAACGTGGGGGCCGGCGCACGGGATAAGTCGACGGTGGCGTTGTCAGCCGCTACTAGCGGTGCTATGCGGGTTCTCGTCAAGGGAGTACCGGAGAAACTTCCGGCGGGACTGTGGTGTTATCGCGTAGACGCCTCCCACTCACTTCTGGGTGGTGCGTTGAACGATGTCGGCCGAGCCATAAGTTGGCTAACCTCCACGCTGCAGATTTCGCCAGAGTCCGACTTGAACGAGTTGCTACTGGCATCCCCCGAGCCGGCCACACCGCTGGTGTTGCCGTTCTTCAGCGGCGAGCGCAGCACGGGCTGGGCGGCTGACGCTCGGACCATCTTTTCAGGCGTCTCAGCGGCGACAACTGCAGCGATGCTTTTCCGGGGAACGGTGGAAGGCGTCGCCCTCTCGTACGCCAGAATCGCCGAGCAACTTCACGACGTCGCCGGCGAGACGCGACAGATCGTGGCGAGCGGGCGGGTAACCCAGGATCTGCCCGCACTGCTGCAGGTCCTGGCAGACGTACTCCAAACTCAGGTCATTCCGGTGATCATGAAGCGGGTGACCCTACGGGGGACCGCCCTGATCTCGTTGGATGTCCTCGCGCCAGGTGTTGACAGAGCGGAGCCCGTGGTTGGGGACACGCGATGGCCGCTCAAAGACCGGGCTCCGTACTACTCCGCTGGCAAGCAACAGTTTCAAGATCTTTACGATGCGGTTGTTGCGACTCCAACCGACCGATGATCACCAGGCCCTTCTTGCTACCTTCACGGCAGGAGCTGATCATGAACGGACACCAGTCCGGCCGATGAGCCAGTCGCGTTGCCGGCGTGGCTGGTGGTCCGGAGGTCGGCCGGCGTTCGGCGGATAGGTGACCGGAGATGGGGTTATGACCAAGAAGGTAAGGCTCGGCATCGTTGGCTTGGGCGTGCAGGGGTCGGTGTATGCCGGATTGATCTCCGACGGCATGGTCCCCAACCTGGAGCTCGGCGCAATCTGCGATGGAAGGCCTGCGACGCGGCAGCTCGTCGAATCGAAGTACGCTGCTGCGTTCTACGACGACTATCTGAGGATGCTGGACAGTGGCACCGTCGATGCAGTCGTCATTTGTGTGCCGTCGTACCTTCACCCCGAGATGGGCGTTGAGGCACTCCAGCACGGCGTTCATGTACTGCTTGAGAAGCCAGCCGGCATCTATACCAAGCAGGTCGAAGCGCTGAACGTGATCGCCGCGACGAAGCCCGAACTGACCTTCGCGATCATGTTTAACCAGCGCAACAACCCGCTGTACCGCAGGATCAAAGAGATTGTCAGCAGCGGTGCCATTGGCGAAATCCGGCACACCAGCTGGATCATCACCACGTGGTGGCGGCCTCAGGCCTACTACGACCAGGCTGCCTGGCGGGGTACCTGGGGCGGCGAAGGCGGCGGAGTGCTTGTCAACCAGGCGCCACACCAGTTGGACCTGTGGCTGTGGATCTGCGGATTGCCCCAGTCGGTATATGCCAAGGTGGCGTACGGTTTCCGACGCGCGATAGCGGTTGAAGACGAGGCGACCGCCATCGTGGACTACGGCCAAGGCGCCACAGGCGTCTTCATCACTGCGACACATGATTTAGTCGGCACGGACCGATTCGAGATCCTCGGCGACGGCGGCAAGATCGTGATCGAGAACAGCGCGACCGCCACAGTGACGCGGCTGACGAAGCCCGAGCGTGAACTCAGCGACGGGATGGATCGCGAGGATACCGCGAAACTGCTCAGCGGCCGCCTGAACCTAAGCGACTACTCGTCCTCCGAAGTCATCGAGTCTGAGTCTCAGTGGGGACTTCAGCACGCCGGAATGCTGGAGAACTTCGCGGCCAACATCTTGGACGACGCTCCGTTGATCGCACCGGGGGTGGAGGGCATTAACAGCGTCCGATTAGCGAACGCCATCCACCTGTCGAGCTGGACGGGTCAGGAGGTGCCGTTCGACTTCAACGATGACGATTACCTCGCCGAGCTAAACAGCCGGATCCGGGACGAAGGTCTTTCCCAGCAGCGGGCATAGCGAGGTCCTTGTCGTGGGCTCAGGCAGGAAGGCAAGCTGACCTCATGGACTCCACAGCTGAGCCACAAACCAGATCTGGCAAAACCGCCGTCGTGGTCATGGGTGTCGCTGGTTCGGGCAAGAGCACCGTTGCCGACTTGTTCGCTCAACAGCTGGGATGGACTCGCATTGAAGGTGATGATCTCCACCCCGCGGAGAATGTGGCCAAGATGGCGGCCGGGACGCCCCTGACCGACGCGGATCGCGAGCCGTGGCTGCGGCTGATCTGCCAGCGCATTGACCGGACCGAGGGCAACCAAGTGATCACCTGCTCGGCGCTGCGGCGCAGCTATCGCGACATCTTAAAGACCGCCGAGGCCCGAGTCAGGTTCCTGCACCTGAGCGGCAGTACAGAGCTCCTTGCCGCCCGGATAGGCGCCCGTACGGATCACTTCATGCCCCCCAAGCTGCTCACGTCCCAACTCGATGCCCTCGAACCGCTGACCCCAGATGAAGACGGTGTCGTTGTCGATGTCGAAGGAACACCAGCCGACATCGTCGCCCGGGCCCTGCAGGCCCTCGATCTCCACAAACCCAGCGCTTTCCACCAATGACTGGATACCAAAAAAAGCGCTGGTCGACGTCGATCTCGGCGCGAATCCGCTGGTCCCCTGGCGGATCGACTCCCAGGCGCTTCATGATCAATTTCACGCGACTGAGGATCACCGACGGACTCATCCAGCCGCCTTCGTCCTAGGCACAGATTTCAATAGAGCGGAAACGTGGGCAATTTCTGCCTGCACGCAGATCAAGTTTGTCCGATGCAGCGAAGTGGGGTGGCGACATGGATGAGATGGTTGCGTTCATCACGGGTGGCGGATCGGGCATCGGGGAGGCAGCCGCGAAGTTGTTGGCCCGGCGTGGTACCAGAGTCGCGCTGGCAGGCCGTACTCCGGATCAACTCGCCGAAGTCGCCGAAGCGATCGGCGGTGCCGGCGGCACCGCGATCCCCGTGGCCTGCGATGTGAGCGACGAGGACTCGGTACGTTCAGCGATTGCCACCACGGTGGAGGCCTGGGGACGGCTTGATGTAGTTGTGGCCAATGCCGGCGTCAACGGCACTTGGGCCGGAATCGGGAAACTTGCTGTGGAGGATTTCCGTTCCACCCTCGATATCAATCTGGTTGGCACCTTCATCACCATCAAGTACGCGGTTCCGCATCTGAGACGCCGAGGCGGCTCGGTGATCATCACGTCCTCGGTGAACGGCACTCGGATTTTCTCCAATTCCGGAGCGTCGGCCTACTCCGCCAGTAAGGCGGGGCAGGTCGCTTTAGCCAAGATGCTGGCGGTGGAACTCGGGCCAGACAAGATCCGGGTGAATGTGATCTGTCCGGGCACTATCAGTACCGAGATCGGTGACAACACCAACTCCGAGAATGCTGATGTCAGGATCCCGGTCGAGTATCCCGAGGGCAATATTCCGCTCACCGGCGGGAAGCCGGGGTCGGCGGAGCAGGTTGGCGACCTTATTGCCTTCCTGGCTTCGGATGAGGCCAGTCACATCAGCGGCACCGAGATATGGATCGACGGTGCCCAATCCCTGCTTGAAGGCTGACCTCCGCGTGAGCGTTCGGCCCGAAGCAGACTTGCATCGACTAGAGAGTTCCACCTCAGCGCCAATGGACCGCAGCTGCGTCCACTCACTCGCAAGATCAACTAGCCGCGAACAAGCTCCATGAGACCTAGTGACAGCACGATGCGCACTCTGCAAGTAGCGAGCAGGAGCCTGGCCTAGGCAGGTCAGGTCGAACCGCCCGGTGCTATCTGTTGGTGGATGGTTTAGCTCTCGCCCGCAACCTGATCATGATCTTGATCGGCGCAACTCTGGTACGGCTTAGCACGGCCGCGGACGCTGACCTGTCGCTCTTATCTGTTTCGCCCGCTCAGCTCGATGCAACGCGCCAATGGAGAGAAATCCACCCAGGTCAATCTCGTTCTTCCTCGTGCCTGTCTAAGTGGCGCTCTGATCATCGAGCTGCGCTGGTGAAGCATCGTCCGACGCCGCAGACGTTTCTGTCAATGAGGAACTCGCTGCGGTCTCGAACGAAAGGGTGTGATACATACCGTCAGCGTCAATTAGCTTCACTGTTCCTTGATTGGTTCCATGGCATCGACGGATTCGACAATGACGTCCCTCTGATCGCGAATCCCGTGGCGGGCATGGAGCTCCTTGACGATCTCGCGGAAGCGTGCATCGGTGAGGGGATAAGCGAGGAAGATCAGCGCCCCGATAAGCGCGAAGATCGCTGGACCGAGACCAACGACGCCACGGATGGCTGTCAGCGCTGAATCAGGCTGGTCCGCCGCTTTCGCGACAAAACCGCCGATGGCCAACGCGTAGCCCACGACCGCTCCGGCGACTGCCTGCGAAACCTTACGGAAGAAGGAATAGATCGCATACGTCGCGCCCTCGGTGCGGTTGCCCGTCTTGTACTCCCCGTACTCGACCGCATCGGCCTCAAAGGCGAACAGCAACGACATCGACAGGTTCTGGAAGAAGCCGAAGAGGAAGAACGACACGATTACGATCGGCAGGTTTGGCGGCATGAAGAAGAGCCACGTACCCATCACGATGAGACCTGCAGCGCCGATGAGGAAGGTGTTCTTTTTGCCGATTCGGGCGACGGATCTGGGGACAATTGGCACGGCGACGAACGTGGAGAGCGACGTTGCCAGGACCATCCAGATCAGCTGGCTTGAGTTGCCGAGGATGTAGGCCGCGTAATAGGCCTGGGCGCCCTGCAATCCGAAAATACCGGTGAGGAAGATCAGGTTGGATACGCACAAGATCAGCAATGGCCGATTCTGCCTGACTGTGTCGATGGTCTCCTTGACACTGACGGGTTTGGACTCATGGGCGACCTGCTCTTTGCAGTTGAAGAAGCACAGCAGGTAAAGGGCATAGCCGATGACGGCGAAGATGATCGTCACGGTGGTGAGGAAGGTCTGCAGTTGATCGGGCTGGGTCTTGTACCGCGTGATCTGAGGGGCGATGACCAACACGATGACGAAGATGCCGAAGATGGGCCCGACCGAACGCCAGATCCCGAGCCTGGAGCGCTCCACGGGATCCTGCGTCATCGCGGTAGCGAGGGAGCCGTAGGGGATGTTGGTCAGGGAGTAGAGGAAGCCCAGCAGGGCGTAGGTGATGTAGGCGTAGACGTACTTGGCGGTCGTGCTGTCAAAGTTCGGGACGCTGAACAGTGCGATGCTCGCCAGCAGTAAGGGAAGGGAGGCGAACAAGAGGTAGGGCCGGAATTTCCCCCAGCGCGAGTTGGTGATGTCGACCATTCGTCCGGCAGCAAGATCAGCAAAGGCGTCCCAGGCTCGTACGACCAGGAACATGGTCGCGATCGCCGCTGGATTGAGCCCGACGACGTTCGTGTAGTAGATGAGCAGAAATAGCGCCTGCAGCGAGAAGGCCAGGTTGTTCGCCAGGTCGCCTGCCGCGTAACCGAGATAGTTCCGTACCGTCAGTTTCTTCATGGAAATTCCTTGGTTAGGAGCGAACACGTCGCGACCGGGATCAGGCAGTCGTCCGGGTGGCTCCAGCGATCTTGGCCTGGTACGCCGCGACGATGACATCGACGCATGTATCAAGATCGAGCAGGCCGGTGTTGACGACGAGGTCATAGCGGTCAATGTCCATCGGATTCCAGTGATAGAAGCGCTGGGACATCTCGGCCCGTATCCGGTCCTCGTTTCGTTGCCGCCGTGCCGCATGAGCTTGATCGATTCCCGCCTCCCGCGCGGCGCGGGCAATCCGCATTTCCACCGGAGCGTCGACCTGCACATGTAGGGCGGTCCTGATGTCACCGAGGATGAGAGCACCGTTGCGGCCAAGGAGGACAACGCCGTTTGCGCCTGCTTCCTTGACGAAGCGGGTGTTCTCCTCAGCCATCTCGGCATCTTGTGCCTGTGCCAACGGGATGCTTCTGTCGTCCAGGACAGTGGCGCTGGACGCATAGTTGCCCAGGAATCGAGCCAAGAAGCTCCCCGATTCGCTTGCTTCCCGTGGGGCTCCCGGATACTTGGCGCTCTCGATGTCGGCGGAAGAGAAAGCCTGATCCACCCAAGCCACTCCTAATGCATCCGCAACCCGAGGACCGATGGAGCGGGCTCCGGCACCGAACTTTTCAAAAAGTGTGACGACAGGTGCCGTCATGGGGCCTCCTTCACTGCTGCGTGCGGAAACCAAGGTGATCTTGACAGTCAAGCAGCCCGCAATCTCCGTCGCAATGGGTCCCTGTCACTGTTACTGAGTTACTGACTCGTGCGACCCAGACTCCCGCCGTGGCTAGGACCATGCTGAAGGTAAACCTCCAGCATCCATGAGGACCAGTGTGGTCACCCACCTTCCTCGCTGGCCCCGACGCGAGGCCCTCCCGGGCGGTCTGGTGCGAGCCTTGACGTCAGCTGCGAGCGGCGCGGGTCAGCAGCCGTCGGACGACAGGTTGCTCGGACACTTAAGCTCGGCGCAAGCGACCCCAGATTGCCCGGCCATGACTTGGTGATTGAACTGCTCCGCGATCCCGTCAGTCTGATCAAGAATCTGGGTGCCAAGCGCCGTCCATCAGCTCCCTGAAGGCTTCTCCGTAGATGATCATCCACTATCAGATGAACGCGCTGCCCGTGGCCGCAACGCCGACAGTCAGGAGCTCAAGATCAGCTGTCACCTGAGAACTCCCGATGGCGACTAGCAAACATTGCCGCCGACGTGGGACCGTCTGCAAAACTGACGACGATCCCGCCGCCAGCATCACGATGGACAGTCTTGGCCGGCGCACAGAGTCGTTGGTCGATTCCTTGATCAGCACCGGTGCCGGCCACGTCGCAGCGACATCGGGATCCTCCCAAAGAAAGCGGTTGGCTAGGTCTCTGGAGCATGATCGTCTGCGGCCAAACAACGCGAACATGGACGCAGCCACCAACAAACGAGCTGTCGCCCCGTTCGAGGGCTCGTCGGCTTCTACGACTTCGACCGGGCTCCGGCCCCGGCGGTGGTAGCGGGGCATGACAGGCCGAGGGTGTGAGCGGTCATCGACAATGAGGGCTCAAGGGGATGCCGAAATCGCAGTCGAGCAAGGTGAGACCCGCTGCGAAGGCGTCACCTGGACCACCCGCCGCCAGATCGCGGCCAATCAACTGACCCCGCTGTCAGAGCCAGCCAGGCGCGGGCTGATCAACCTCACCAACGATGTCATCGCCACCGGCAATCAGTCGTCGCCACGGCCACTCAACTCGACCTAAGCCATGTCACGCGAACAATCCGATCCGATCCTGAGCTGTGTCGCGGCCGTTCCGTCGAAGCCCGTCAGATCGGGCCCCACACGATCCTGGCGCAAGTGCACCACGTTGCCCGACCGGTGCGTCGATGCCCTTCGCAATCACAATGCTGAACAGAAGAGAATGTGGCAGGAGGCAGGCGACTCCTGGAATGAGCTGGGCCTAGTGTTCTGCACTCGGCACGGGTCGGCACTCGATGCTGCCAACGTCCGGCGTTCGTTCCGCCTGATCGCGAGCGCGGCTGGGCTCAACCCCAAGGAGTGGGCCCCGCGCGAGCTACGGCACAGTTTCGTGTCCTTGCGATCAAGCTCTGGGGTGACCATTGAGGAGATCGCACGCGTAGTCGGCCATGGAAGTACAAGCGTCACCGAGCGTATATACCGGAAGGAACTGCGCCCAGTCATTACACGTGGGGCACGCGCAATCAACGAGCTCTTCGACGGCGACGCCAAGCGTTAGGCCGTCTGGCCGACAGGTCAACCGATCCCAGCGCCAGACGTGGGGTCAGGGCCCAAAAGGGTTGCTGACTAGGCATTCATCGTGGGCGATACTGGATTTGAACCAGTGACCTCTTCCGTGTCAGTGATCTCTTGCACGCTCGATTGTGCACCGGCAGGCGTACATGAGGTCCGTGGGTGTACTCATATGATCACCAGCTGTTGGACCGATTGACTAGCAGTTTGACTGGCAGCGCTAGCGATAGCAGCTTTAAAGCAAACCGCGTCGCCCTTGAGCTAGGCGAGAGCTGCTCGCACGACCAGCGCAAAGATCAGCTGCAGGTTGGGATTTGCCGCCGTCGCGGTCTGAGGACGCAAGCTCGACGATTTCCAGGTTTCCATCCGGCCAAGCTGCGCCACAGCGCCTCGGGATCGGCATTGTGGCCTCGGTGAAGAGCATCAAAGCCGCTGCGGTCACCGTTGGGTTGAGGACGCCATCTTCGAGGGCGGGACATGTTGCGTTGCTGATGCACCCTGGTCATGCGGCCGACGAGCTGTCGATCATCATCACCGGACTGTGGTGACGTTTGAGCGCACGGAGTTGAGCTGGTCTTGGCGCATCGCTTCGCTGCCGTCAATGGAGGACCGTGGACCGTTGGTGTCGAGGTTATATGAGCTGGTCAGGCGGTAGGGGACGTTGCAGACCATGACGCCGGGGGTGAAGAGGAGTCGTGCTTTCAGGCGTAGCGCGCTTTGGTTGTGTAGCAGGTGTTCCCACCAGTGCCTGACGAGGTATTCGGGGATGAAGACGCAGATGGCGTCTCGGGGGCTGTCCCGGTGGATATCGCGGATGTAGTCCAGGATTGGGGTGGTGATTTCTCGGTAGGGGGAGTTGATGATTTTCAGCTCGACGGGAATTTCGCGTGCGCGCCATTCGTCGGCGAGTGCCTGGGTTTCTTGCTCATCGACTTGAACGGTGAGTGCGGTCAGGGTGCTGGGGTGGGTGGCGCGGGCGAAGGCGAGGGCTTGCAGGGTGGGCAGCAGCAGCCGGCTGACGGGGACGATGGCGTGGATGCGGCTGGGCAGGCTGACGCCGGCGGGGGTTGGGGTTAGTTCGGCGGTGACGCGGCGGTAGTGGCGGCGGATGCCTTGCATGGTGAGGAAGAGCAGCGGCATGGCTATGGTGACGATCCAGGCTCCGTGGGTGAATTTCGTGATTAGAACGATGATCAAAACGATGGCGGTGAAGGTGGCTCCGATGGCGTTGATCGCTTGTGAGCGACGGATCTTTGTTCGGGAGCTAGTTGAGGTGCCGCTGGTCAGTTCGCGCTGCCAGTGTCGGACCATTCCGAGCTGGGAGAGGGTGAAGGAGACGAAGACACCGATGATGTAGAGCTGGATGATCGAGCTGACGTTGGCGTTGAATGCGACGATGAGGGCGATGGCAAAAAGTGCAAGCAGGATGATGCCGTTGCTGTAGACGAGGCGGTCGCCGCGGTTGTGCAGTTGGCGGGGCAGGAACCGGTCGGTGGCGAGCAAGGAGGCCAGGAGCGGGAAGCCGTTGAAGGCGGTGTTAGCGGCCAAGATCAGGATGGCGGCAGTGGCGGCTTGTAGGTAGTAGAAGAGGGGACCGTTCCCGAAGACTGTTTGGGCGATCTGGGCGAGCGCGGTTTGGGTGGGTGTGTCGGCGGGCAGTCCGAGGTCGGTGGGGCTTTCGGCGACATGGACCTGGAGGGTGAGCGCGAGCACCGTGATGCCGATGAACATGGTGATCGAGAAGAAGCCCATGATGGCCAGAGTGTCGGCGGCGTTTTTCGCTTTGGGCTTTTGGAAGGCGGGCACGCCGTTGCTGATCGCTTCGACGCCGGTCAGCGCGGTGCAGCCGGAGGCGAATGCCCGCATCGCCAACAGCAGCACAGCAAGGCCCATATAGGAGTGCTCGGGATGGATCGGTAGTCCGGCAGTGGGTGCCAGCATGTGCTCCCCGGATAGAGCCCGGTAGGCGGCGACCGCGAACATGACGTAAATGCCGAGCAGGAATCCGTAGGTGGGGACGGCGAAGGCCTTCCCGGACTCTTTAACGCCGCGCAGGTTCATGACAGTGAGCAGCACCACGAAACCAACCGACATGGAGACGGCATGCTGGGATAGGTCTGGAACCGCCGACGTGATTGCTGCGACTCCGGCGACGACGGATACGGCGACGGTGAGCACGTAGTCGACCAACAGCGCGCTGGCGGCCGCCAGCCCGGCCGACTCTCCGAGGTTGGCGCGGGCGACGGTGTAGGCGCCGCCGCCGTTCGGATATGCCCGGCAGGTTTGCCGGTAGGACACGATCACGACCGCGAGAAGGGCGACAATGACGGCTGCGACATACCAGGCTAGGTGCAGAAATGCGAGCCCAGCCAGGCTCAGGATGAGCAAAATCTCTTCAGTGGCGTAAGCGACCGAGGACAGCGGGTCGCTGCAGAAGACCGGCATCGCCAGCTTCTTCGGCAGCAGGGTTTCTGAGAGCTGGCTGCTGCGCATCGGCCGCCCCAGGAACAGCCGCTTAGGGGCTTCGCGGAGAGCGCTCACCGCTGGCCGCCTCGAGGCAGCGGAAACGACGTAATCACCACAGGCCTAGTGCATCTCGGCTGCCCGCCGATAAGCCCTGTCTTAACGACTTCTTGATGGCAGGGGGACGGATCTTGACGCATGCTTCACGGGTCGCGGGCTGCGTGGTTCGCTGGACAGCGCAGTCGCGGGGTTGAGTTGACTGGCGATTTTAGGTCGGCGTTCTATTGAGGGCATACGCGAGTGGGCTGGGCAACCCGTCACCGGGGACTAAACGCTAGGGCGGGGCGTTCTGGTGCCGCTGCTGTCGTCGGCATTGATGTCGACGCTCCGAAACTCTGTGGAGAACGCGAACGTGGCTCTCGCGTTGGTGTTGTCATGGTGGCAGCGTCAGCGGCCAGCTGCAGGTCCTGCGGCCTGACGGAATAGTCGTCCGGGATGGCATAGCGCTTGATGTCGACCGATTCGCAGATTCAGCTTCTGGCACAAAACGCGGGCATGGGGCCGCGATTCAGGCCGGCCTGCACTAAGCCACACCGGCCGCGGTGTACCTCCGCACGGACGGGCGTGTGGCGGGAGGGCTCTCTTCGGTACCTGCAGTCCTTGGGAGGAACAGTCGCGAACAGCAAGAAAATTGGTACGACCTGGCCTCGCGGGGCCTTTCCGATAGCGAAGCCTAATCAGGCGACGCGGGCTAGCATGCGACTTTGTCGTGCTCGCTGAACGATAAGGGTAAGCACGCCCGCTAGAACAATTGAGGTGAGGTTGATCAGCAGCTGAATGCTTGATCCCGCCGCCTCGCTGGGCACCCAATAGGCGACGGCCACTGCAGCATTTGCCGCTGCAGGAACGGTGGTGACTGAAATCAACACACCGACCAATGCGCCGGACTTGGCTGAGGTTAGCGCCAAGACGCCAGCTACGCCGGCGAGGAATCCTACGATCCAGGACAGAGCGTCAGGCTGCCAAATGAAGCTGGTCATCGGTCGTTCTGCGATCAGCATCGATTCATGGACAAGGCCGAAAGCCGTCATGACCCAGGTGAAGAGGACCGTAGCCGCCATTCCGGCCAAAAACCCGAGCACCAGTGCACCGAGGGCAGCTCTGGCTTGACGAGGGCGGCGAGCCACAATGCTCACACAGAGGGCGACCAGTGGTCCGAACTCTGGGCCCACCACCATGGCGCCGATGATCAAGATTGGCTGATCGAGGAGTACTCCAATACTGGCGATGAGCATGGCTATGATCATGAACGTTAGGTAGGTGACCGACAGTCGCGTTTCCTCACCCGCGTTCTGCTCCAATTCCTCCCAGATCAAGGCGTCGGCACCCTCGCCTGGAGCTTCCCGTTCAGCGCGCTCCGCCGCCGCAGACAAGATAATGTCGAGCCGCTCAACAACGATGGCGCCGTCGCGGGATAAGCCCAAGTCCCGAAGCCGGCCAATGACGCCGGCCGCCGCCTCGCGGGCCACATCGCAACTCACGACATCCCCCTGTGGCTTTCGGGCGCTGCCTTCGCTCACCCATAGATGAGTGACCGCGGGGCTTGCCTGCAAGAGTCCGACGGTGACAGCGGTCAGGTCGGGTGGGGAAATGACACGTACATGCAGCATGAAGAGACGCTATCCCTGGACGAGCCGCTTATTGATCACCCGGCCGATCGCGGCTGCGAGGAGCCTCAGCTGCCCTAGCCCGCATCTGTTCTCATCGTGATGAAACGATTCCCGACCGCGTGCGTGCGCAAATTGGTGCACGGACGTCGCTGAGGTCGCGGCAGACGGGTCAAGACATCCACCATCTACTTCCGATCGTCGGCGTGAACGTTAATTGGTACACCTGGCAGCGCACTCACAGGATCTGATAGAGATCTCGGCGATCAGATGATCGCTGGTCCGCGTATCGGATCTGATCGCAATGTTGCGCGTATGCAGAGCGGCACGGGCAGGTCAGCGGTCTGCCCGATCAGACTGGTCGCCATGTGTCCCCCTCGTCTAATCGCCGCAAGGGTTTCGACTGGCAGCTGATGCATCGCCACGCCGACCCGCTCGTCCAAGTTATCGACAGTCATGGGTGGAGCAGTTCCTGCACAACCAAAGAGCTCCGCGCTCAAGACGAGGCTCCTCGTCACCAGCGTTCCTGGCAGCTACAGTCGAGTCGGCAAAGCGAGTAGGCAGAACAGCGTGCACTAGGCCCGAGACTGCTCGCTCATTGGCGGGATCGTGACCTCATCGTCGGCACTGGGCTTATCGCGGTCGCGTATTTGGGCAGGTCTCGCCGGCGCGGCCGGCAGTCTGATTCTGCTCACAGTTGGGCTGGTCGCGATTCGCGGCACGTTCAGCTTGGCCGATGTCGTCTTGCTGTACCTCATCCCGGTGGTCATCGCCGCGGTGGTTGGTGGCCTGTGGGCGGCGTTGCCTGGCGCCATAGCAGCTGATCTTGTCGTCAACTTCTTCTTCGTGCCGCCTTACTACACGTTGATCGTCGGCAGTGCTGAACATGTCATCGTGCTTCTTACTTACGTTCTGGTTGCTCTGGCTGTCAGCCTCGCCGTCGACTTTGCGGCACGGCAACGAGCGCATGCGACCAGGCGGGAGACCGAAGCCAGGCTGCTGGCTCGCGCGAACAAGGCTCCAATCGGCGAGGGCTCCCTTCCCGAGCTGCTCAACGACATTAGGGACACTTTTGGAATGACTGGCGTCGCTCTGCTGGAGAGCGGGGCGATTGGCGAGGAGCAGGTGGCCTCAGTAGGCACCGTGAGCCAATCGCGGCCGGTTCTCTCGGCGCCTGCAGGGGATAGGTTTCGGCTTGTCGCCTGGGGGCCTGAGGTGTTCGCTGAGGACGCGGCGGCGTTACGACGGATGGCCGCCGTTGCGGCGCGGACGCTTGAGGCGCAGCGCTTAGCAGCAGATGCGGCGCGTGCCGACGGCCTCGCTCAGATCGATCGGGCCCGCTCTGCGCTACTCGCGGCCGTCGGCCACGACCTACGTACGCCGCTAGCCAGAATTAAGGTCGCGGTCTCCAGCCTTCGGCAGTCTGACACGATTCTGCCGGAGGCTGAACAAGCGGAGCTTCTCGCGACCATTGAGGAGTCCAGCGACACGCTAAGCGAGCTTGTCGACAACCTTTTGGGGTTAAGTCGGTTGCAAGCCGGGGTGCTAAGCGTGCACCTTGATTCGGTTCCCCTCGACGCGGTGGTGAGTTCGGCGCTGCTCCACCTCGGACCAAGATCAAAGGAAATCATCGTCGCGGTGCCAGACGATCTGCCTATGGTCTGCGCCGACGCCGGCCTTCTCGAGCGCGTCCTGGTGAACATCCTTGCCAACGCCCAGACCGCAAGTCCGCCCAACGGCCCGCCGGTTGAGGTGACCGGTGAGGTAAGCGTTGAGCAGGTGAACTTGATCATCGCTGACTCGGGTCCGGGAGTGCCAGCGGAAGATCGCGAGCGGATGTTTCAGCCTTTTCAACGGTTACATGACCGCTCCACCACAGGATTGGGCCTCGGCCTTGCTATCGCCCAGGGATTCCTGGAAGCGATGGGAGGCAAGATCCGGCCCGCCAACACACCTGGAGGCGGGCTCACCATGATCATTTCCCTGCCCAGGGCGGACCGTGAGGTAACTTCTGACACTGAACCGTTCGACAATCAGCGATGACACGCATTCTCGCCGTCGATGATGATCGACAACTGCTCCGCGCGCTGCAGATCACGCTCGCCGCACGCGGTTACGAGGTTGTCCCAGCCGCAACTGGTGCAGCGGCCCTGACAGCCGCCAGCTCCTCGCCCCCTGATGTCGTGATCTTGGACCTGGGACTGCCCGACCTCGACGGCGTTGCAGTGATCGAGGGTCTGCGCGGATGGTGCACTGCACCGGTCATCGTTTTGTCAGCTCGCCACGAAGAACGGGCGAAGGTTCGCGCGCTAGATGCCGGCGCTGACGACTACGTCACCAAACCGTTCGGAATGGAGGAACTTCTCGCAAGACTGCGCGCGGCCGTACGCAGAAGAACCCCAGGAACTCCCGCCGCCAAGGTGACGACTGCCGCCTTTACAATCGACCTCGCCGCACGCCGTGTCATGGCAGGAGAAGCTGAGATCCGCCTGACACCCACCGAATGGCAGCTACTCGAAGTGCTCGTTCGCAACGCCGGGAACCTCGTTACCCAACGTCAACTACTACAACAGGTGTGGGGCCCGAGTTACGGCACAGAGACCAACTACCTTCGAGTGCATATCGCTAACCTGCGCCACAAGCTCGAGCCGCATCCCAGCCGGCCCCGATACCTAATCACTGAACCAGGGATCGGATATCGCTTCCTGTCCGATCCGGATCAGGACTCCGACTAAGCGGCCGGTCGTATGGCAGAAGCCTGAGCTGCGGTAGTTCGGTCGCTAGGTCGACTGCTTGACCTGCCGCGCCCACGATCCCACGAGGCGATCCGACGGGGAGTGTCCGACGAAGGGTGTAAGTGGCCCAACACGCTGAGCTGCGGCTTGGCGGGGAAGGGTCGCTATGACCGAAACACTGGTGGGCGTGAGTCCGCCATCATCGAAGGATCCGGCTGATCCGCCGTCTGCTGAAGAGCTGGCCGCGGCCAAGGAGTTGGTCCGGCAGGCCCGCGCCCAAGGGGTCGCGTTGACCGGTCCGGGCGGGTTGTTGAAAGCCCTGACCAAGACGGTGCTCGAGACCGCCTTGGAGGAGGAGATGGCCGAGCATCTTGGCTATGACAGGCACGATCCGCTCGGTCGGAACCGGGGCAACTCGCGCAACGGGAAACGCGCCAAAACGGTGTTGACCGACTCTGGTGCGGTCGCCGTGGAGGTGCCGCGGGACCGCGACGGCAGCTTCGAGCCGGTGATTGTGGCCAAGCGGCAACGGCGGTTGTCCAGCATCGATGAGATCGTGCTGTCGTTGTATGCCCGCGGTTTGACCACCGGCGACATCGCCGCTCATTTCGGGGAGATCTATGACGCCCAGGTCTCCAAGGACACCATCTCTCGGATCACCGACCGGGTGGTGGAGGAGATGCAGGCTTGGACTAGCCGGCCGTTGGAGCCGGTTTATGCCGCGCTGCAGACTCGATGCTCAACGCAAAGCCCCCTTCATGACGATCTCCCCGTTCCGATCGTTGTGCTCCACTGCACCTGCGCCAGGATTCGCCAATCAAGCTGAGCGCTAACTGAATTGAGACGTCGCGTATGCGACCACCCGGGCAAGCGCTACCTCGACCGGGGGATATTCCCGACCCGCACCACCGGCCCATCGAGGTTGTCTTGGTAACAGCACCTATCGAGGGTGGTAAATGCTCCGCAGGAAGAGTGACTGACAGTGTCCGACGGGATCTGCTGATTCCTCGTTAGGTCTTGGGGAGCCGCGTCGTCGTACCGTCGGCCCAGACAATAAGGGCGCTGCGAATTGGCCGAGTAGCGAGCCAGCTGACGGCGCGACGGCCCTGGACATACGCCGCCGTGGCATCGATATCAGCCCACGTCAACGAGTCCGAAATCACGGTGGCGGATGCGGCAGCACTCGGGTGTTGGCCGGTACGCGGATCGATCAGATGGCGGCCACGGTGCGCGGTGCCTGAGGTGGCCACGGCTCCAGATTGGATAGGCACCACGGCGATCAGGCTCATGGTGTCATGCGGATTCTCAATGCCGATCCTCCAGGCGGGTCGCACGGGATCTGCGGTGTGACAGACCAGGTCACCGCCTGCCGACAAGCAGTAGTCGGTCTCGTCCAGCGCGTCCAGGAACCCGGCGGCGCGTTGCACGGCCCATCCCTTTACGACTCCACTGGGATCAAGCCGATGCCGTCCATCAGGCAGCGGGAAGTTGATCGAGAACGCACCGTCCGATTGTCGCTCGGCTTGTCGCCCCAGGTTGAGCACCTCAGCAACCTCTGGCGGACATTCGTCGATCAAGAGTTCGCCTCGATCCAAACGGTTGATGATGGAATCGTCTCGGTAGGTGCTGAAAATTTGATCAACTTCCCGCAACTGGTTGATCACTTCCTGCCAGGCCTGGTGACCTTCGGCAGTGGCGACGTGGCGGCCACGCAAGGCAAGGCTGATCGGCATCCCCATGATGTGCTCGACGCGACGATGGATACCGCCGTCGGTTCGTCCCTGGACCCCTGTGCTGCTCATGTGCCAGCCTCGGCGGGGGCGAGCTGCAGCGATTGTAGATATCGCCCATTAGTCATCGTCGTCTGACTCACCATGTCGATGCTGCGGACCTGCAACGTGCAATTGCGGCCCCGCACCCTGATCTGGACTTGGACCGGCCCCCATCGCGCCTTGGCCACTGACAGCCCCGTCGAGGGCGGCCTGGAGCGATTGCAGATATCCACCACTGGTCACCGTCGCGCCGCTGACCATGTCGATGTTGGCACTCTGTGCCTTCAACGACTCGTTGATCAAGATCGGCAGTGCGTAATTGTTGATCTCCGCGTCCCTCGAGTTACCGCTCGGCCGCTGCAAGATAGTGACCTTGGTAAGCTTTCCGCCCTGCACGGTGATCTTCACCTGGACCGGCCCCCAACGGGTCTGAGCGACCGACCCGGTATATGTCGTGATCTTGGCAGAGCCGCTGGTTGACCCGGACGACCCACTATTCGTCGACGAGCTGGATTCCTTCCCTGTCGACGTCGACGGACTGAAGGTGCTGCCCGGCACGCCCGGGGATGAAGTCTTGTTGGTCGAGGTGTGATAGCCAAACAGCAGCACCACGATGGTGACCGTCGATGCAAGCCAAATGACGATGCGTCTCATCGGTTCACCAGCCAAAACTTTCAGTGTGGATCCGGTCTCCCGGAACGCCGGCGGCCTCAACCAGCCGCTCGAAGCTGTCCGTCCACGTTCTGGGGCCGCAGAGGAAAACATCCCGGTCGGCGATGTCGGGTATCCAGTGCCGCAGCGCGATCAGCTCAGGCATGCCATGAGCCGCCGGTCCAAGGACCGAGGTTGGAGTACGCCGTGGACCCGGCAGGTACACCACCTGCAGGCCCTTCTGAGCGGCAAGCACATCCAGCTCACGGTTAAACAACGGCTCGGCCGTATAGCGCTGCAGGATGATCGCCTCACCTGGCGCGTACTCCAGTCCTTCCACCAGCGCGCGCAATGGGGTGATGCCGACTCCAGCACCGGCGAGCACCACCTTTCGCTGGGTGCGGGCCCGACTGCTGAGGCGCCCGTACGGGCCCTCGAATAACACCCGGGTGCCCGGCCGCAGGTGCGCCAGCCGTGCGCTGCCTTCGCCGAGAGTCTTTGCAGTAATACGCAACGTGTGGTTGTTGGGCGCGATGGACAGCGAGAACGGGTTGGCGCGGGTCCATCCCGGTCGGCTGATGAATCGGACGTTGAGGAATTGCCCGGCGCGTAGCGGCAGCCGGTCAAGACGTCGACCGGTCAAGTAGACGGACACGACATCGGAGGACTCCCGAACCACCCCGACGACTCGGAGCCGATAGCGCGCGCTGCGCCACAGCGGCAGCAAGATCCGCCACACCACCACTGCGGCAGCGGCAGCTGCCCAGAGCGTCCACCAGTAGACGGTCGCGGCCGGTGACTGCAGAAACTCCTGTCCGGTCCACAGCTGATGAGGCAATGCCAGCCCGACCCCAAGGTAGGCGTAGAGATGCAGCAGGTGCCATGACTCGTAGCGCAGCCGTCGCCGCGCGGCTTTGAGACTGGTGATCACGACCGTGATCAAGCAAGCGGTTCCGCCAACAGCTAGCAGCATGCCGCCGTAGTTGGTGATCAAGTCCCAGATCGTCGACAACACGGCCGACCATTGGCCTGATGCATAGCCAGCGATGATCAACACGATGTGGGTGATCATCAGATAGAAAGAGAGTAAGCCGACTACACGGTGGATCCGGGCCAGCCGGTCCCGGCCGAAGGCGTGCTCCAGCGGAGGCAGCCGCGACATCAACAGCACCTGGACCAAGAGCAAATCCGCGGCCCACAGACCAGCTAGACGGCCTAACGAGGTGAGCCCACTCTCCCAGTGAGCAAGATCAGTGACACCGCCGTCCGCAATCCACCAATAAGTGACGAGCAACAAACCCAGCCACAGCATCAGCCCCGTTACTAGCCGAACAGTTCGGTCGGCCGCGGCATCCCTATCAAGCTGCATAGGTGGCGCCCACCCCGCCCCCGGCGGAGCAGTGGCCAGCGCACTCACGGTGACCACCTCGACGTGTAGGACATCGCGTTTGCTCCTCGTCGGCAGGATTCCATCGTTAAGAACTCGGCTGAGCCTGGGCCGTGCTGAACCTGTCAGCCAGCTGTGAAGCATCCGTAAAGAACAGCGAGGGCACCGCCTTCAGCTCACTCGCCCACCCTCGGCCTCGCCCAAGATCAAATACAACGACCACCGCGCCTGGACGAGGATGTTCGCTGCAACTTGGAGCTGGGTGGCGTCGCCTCCGACTTCGATCTGAAGTACCTCCTCGAGTCGTCAACAGGCCTCGTCCTCGAGCTGGCAATCGTGGGATAGATCGCTCCCGGGCTCGGGTGCCAGGCTCCACCAGCGCGGTCGCTCTTGCTTGCATGATCTGGTAACCATGCAATAGCTCGTCTGAGAGCAAGAGAAGAATGGCCGTCCGAACGTCGCCCGGCTGGGCGCCCACGGCCGCGGCATCTTGGACGGCACCGGCCTGGAAGAGATCACCTGTTGCGGCAGCACTGTAAAGGGTCGCCTCCAGGCGGATAAGCTCTTGATCAGCCAGACGCGTGGGCCAACTCGGTGCCGGCCACGCGAGGGACGTGTCCAAAGCAAGGCACCTCTACCGACGTCCAGTGTTCTCGAGATTCACCACATGCGGCCGGCTCCTGGTCCCGAGGTCATCGAAGCCCGCAGCACCTCGGACAGGGTCTTGATCTTCGCCGCCTATGCGTCGCGGACCAGCTTGGGGTGTAGCCGTCGGGCAGGCAGCAGCATCGTGTAGCGACTGGTCCGATCGACCAGTGTGTCGATCGCCGACCGACTGGCCCGTCTAACAATGTTGGGGTCGGACCGGGGCGAGGTGCCGGGATTTTTGGCCGGTCGAGTCCGACTGCAGGGACTGCACCAGCTCTATGTTGGTACCGGAAACGGCACAGTGCCCGTTCCTGTCTTGCAGCATCATCCTCGAGAAGCCTGAGGAGGACCGAT
>CAWCVF010000016.1:0-204210 GCA_963798835.1 uncultured Actinomycetota bacterium
GCTGGCTTCAAGGCCATGACCTCAACCGGTACAGAAACGTATTCTGCGAAGCCGCCGGAACCGTGGTCTAACAGATTGGCATAGACCTCATCGTCCGGCTTGAACCGGGTGACGCCGCTGCCCAGCGCCTCCACTCGCCCGGCAACGTCGACGCCGGGAATCCGATGTTTTGGCCGCAGCAACCCCAAAGTGGCGCGAGAAAAGAAGGGCTTGGCGCGCATGGAACGCCAGTCCGCCGGATTGACAGATACTGCCAGCACCTTCACCAGCGCTGCATCGGCGGCCGGGGAGGGCTTCTCCACTTCCGCCATCTGAAGCACCTAAGGCGGCCCGTACTTCTGCAATATGAATGCCTTCATCGCTGGCGCTCCCAGTTCCGTTCGTCTCGTTCACTCTGCCACCAACATCGTGATGGATGCACCCGAGTTGATCGGGCGCAATGTCAAAGGTGGAGCCGCGTCTCGAACCTACGTAGTAACCATGCCGTCCTCGGGACTGGACTGCTGTCCGGTGGAACGTCTCGCTAATCCATGGGAGTAAGCAACACGCATCGCACGGACCGCCGACCGATGCGGGCGCCGATGAACACCATGACAGCCGTACGGCTAGCCGGTCGGCTTGCGGGCGGGTGCGGGCGTTCGGATCACGGACCGTTCCGAATATGCAGCCAGTCGGCCCAAACGCGCCGGGCGCAGGTACGAGCAGGCTGCTATTTCAGGGGCGGTCGAGGGGTAAAAGCGCCATCTCAGGCTTCCTCGGTCGGGGGCGACGCGGCCCAGCCCGACCAGCGGCGTACGTCGACGGCGAGGACGGCCCCCCGCGCCGCGAAGCGCGGGTAGCGGTCGGCGAGCAGCGAGAGGGCGCGTACGCCCTCGGGATCCTCCGGGTCGATCACGCGGCCGGTGCCGTCGGCGCGTACCCACCACAGTTCGTCCCAGTCGTCGGCGTAATGGTCGACGAGCAGTGCGACGGCCGGGTTGGCCGCAATGTTGGCGAGCCGCTTGAGAGCACTGCCCCGCTTGGGTTTAGCGTCGACTGCGCTGTAGACGACGTCGCCGTCGACCGCGAACGTCACCGGCACGATGTGCGGCCGGCCGGCGGCGTCGGCGGTCGCGAGGCGGGCCACCCGGGCGGCCGTGAACCGTCGCCGTGCCTCGTGCGGTCTCACCCCGGGTTGTACTCCGCGATCGCCTTCTCCCACTCCTCCAGGGCTTGTTCGAGGCGCCAGCGCGGCCCAGAGGGGAACCACCGCGCCACCCGCTTGACACCAGCCTCGCGGAGTTTCTCAAACACCTTCGGATCGGCTGGCACGCTCATCATCTGCACCTGCAGGGGCCGGTCAGCCCGGGCGCGTAGCTCGGCGATGCGGTCGTACACCTCCGGGTGGAAATTGGGGAACCAGCCGTCGCCGAACCCAAGAACCCGATCCAGAACAGTTGGGCCCTGGCCGCCAACCAGGACTGGTGGGTGTGGCCACTGCGCCGGCTTAGGCCACGACCAAATCCGGTCAAAGTTGACGTACCCACCGTGATAGCTGGCCTCGTCATGGGTCCAGATCTCCTTCATGGCCTCAACCCGCTCCCTCATCACGGCCATCCGAACACGCGGGTCGGTGCCATGATTGCGCATCTCAGTCCGGTTCCAACCCGCACCCACGCCGAAGTCCAGACGGCCGCCCGAGAGGTGGTCCACACTCGCGACCTCCTTCGCCGTGGTGATCGGGTCACGTTCAACGACCAGACAGATGCCGCTGGCGACGCGGATATTGCGGGTCGCCTCCGCAGCGGCGGTCAGCGCGACGAAGAGGTCGTAGGTGCGCCAGTACTTGGGCGGCAACGGCCGGCCGGGCGCGCGGTCAGTCTCCGCAGCCGGGATGTGGGTGTGCTCAGCGAAATAGATGGCGCTGTAGCCGCGCTCCTCCGCTATCCGCGCCACCTCGCCTGGCCGCATGCCGTCGTAGGTGGGAAAGTATCCGAGACCAAATTCCATACCCAAGATCTACCCGGCAGGCAGGCCTTCCACCACCCGCGCCACGACATCCTCCAGCGTCGGCATGATGGCCACCAGCAGACGAGCTGGGCCGCCCGGCGGGCAGCCCATCACAGCACCTAGCCGTCCGTTGACCTTGGTGCGAGGCTGTTCTTTTGCGCCGGTCAACCGGGCGGAGTACCGCACGACGGCCAACGCTCGTGAAACGCCCCGGAGGTTGAGCACACTTCGGGGTGCATGTCACATCCCCGATCCATCCCGGGTATCAGCGCGATCGAGGTCGTCGACCTCGGCTGGCGGTTGAGTCCAGAACCGACGGTTGAAGACCAGCAGGCCGATAGCGAACAGGCACCAGACCAGCGTGCCGAGCCAAAACATCCGGGTTGTGTCGGCACCGGCCGGCCACAGGGTGCTGGTCTCGATGGTGCCATTGGTCGCGTGCGCGATCAGGGTGAGCAGCGCGCTGCCCGAGGCGTGGTTGAACAACCAGGCGTACCAGAACGTGACGGCGATGGTGGCTAGGGTCTCGATCGGGCTGGACCCGAACTGCGGCATCACGACCAACGGGATATGCCAGAGGGTGACCCCGATGGCCATCAGTACGGTGGCGGCGAGGGGTGTCCGGGTGGACTGCAGTTTGGGCTGGGCCCAGGCCCGGAAGCTGGCCTCCTCAGGGAGCTGGGCGTTGAGGGGGTTGACCATATTTATTGCAATCGCCATTGGCAGGCCGTACCAGACGTTGAACTCGGCGATGTCCGGGACGGGTGCGCCAAAAGCGGTGTTCAGGCCTATGGCCGCGAACGTGACTCCCAGCGGCACGCCGACCGCGAGCGCATACCAGATCCAGCTGACCCGCCAGCGGATTAACCGCGACCCCATGGCCTTCAGCCCGGCGACGCCTTCGGTCAGAGACACGACAATTAGTGCCGCGACCAAGACGCCGGGCGCGAAGAAGCTCTGCCATGGAATGGCGGCCCAACTGAGGGCGTAGGTGAGCAGAAAGAAAGTGATGACGGGATGTCGACGGATGACAGACATGGCGGCCTTTCTAGCTCAGGCGGTTTGATGACCTAATCGCACACTTGCGAACAAGGACTCAAAGTCCTAGCTGGCAGACACCCAAACCACCGGGCGGATTTCTCCCATGTCACCGTCAGCTGCATCCCGGTAACCGTTCCCTGTGTGCAGCTCAAAGGGCAGCCCGTTCATAACGGCGGATGCGCGTATGTCGGTCGGCTTGCGGGAGGGGTCAATGGCCGCGGGCAGGGCTGCGCCTGCCTCTCACATCCCCGACCCATTGTGGGTGCCAAGCCGATGTATCTCGGGGCAGCATCTCCGCTCCGCTTGTTACTAGGCGAGGTTCTCCGCTCGGTCACCGCGTCGTCTCACGCCGACGCCAGCTTTATAGAGAGGTTGCCATGAGATGCCGTAAGAACGTCCGGAAGCTGATCCAGGAGTACAACGCCGCAGCGGTCGCCGACCGGCCCAACACCGCGCTGGTCAGGTTCCGCAACGCGGTTGTGTCGCTGAAGGCGGCGCCGAGCCAGCTGGCCCCGCCCCACACCCAGGCCAATCGCTACGACGACTACGTCTACATCCACCAGCAGTCGATGGCCGGGCATCCGTCGAGTGATCCCGGACCGCACGCTGGTCATCGCGGGCCGTCGTTCTTCCCCTGGCACCGGGAATTCCTACGGCACTTCGAGAGCGACCTGCGCATCGTATCCGGCGACCCGTCGATCTGCCTGCCCTATTGGGACTGGAGCCATGATCAGAGCCCGGCCAATGCCGGCTACCCATTCATTCCTGAGCTGCTCGGCGGCGACGGCGACGGGCCCAATCAGTCGGTGCTGACCGGCGTATTCGCTCATGCCCAGGGCTGGACGCTGACCATCGACGACAACGGAAGCAACGCGCTGCAACGCGATCTAGGCGGCTTGGCGGCCGCTCTCCCGCCCCCGGGCGACGTCACCGACGCCCTAGCGGTCAGCAAGTACGACTCGTCGCCCTGGAACCGGAACGCCGCCGGGGCGGGTAGCTTCCGCAACAAGGTGGAGGGTTGGCCAGCCGGCTTTGGCGCGGCCGCCGGGTCGTTCATGCACAACCGCGTACACGTCTGGGTCGGCGGGTCGATGCTGCCGGGAACGTCACCGAACGACCCCGTGTTCTTCCTCAACCACGCCAAGGAGGACGAGCTGTGGGCGGTCTGGACGCAGAAGCACCAGGGGGTCCCGCATTACCTTCCTCTCGACAGCGAGCCGCTGCCCGCCGGCCACACCCACCTCAAACGGCTCAGTGATCACATGGATGCCCTGGCCGAGTATTTCGGCGGGGGAACCCTGGATCGAGCGATCGATCTCCTCGATCACAAGTCGATCACCTGGTACGACACCGATCTCCCTGAGATCACCCTCGAGTCCGGTCCGGCGCTCGCGTTCCATGACACCCCAGCCGGACTGACCGCGAGCCGGAACATCCGCTTCCGGGTACGCTCTTGCCGGCCGGTGTTCTTCAGCATCACGGGCTTGCCCACAGGCAACTTCTCGGTCGTCGGCGGTCCCGATTTCGCGGTGACGCCGGTCGAGGCGAACCCGTTTGAGACGCTCGAGATCCAGGTCCGCTTCGTCGGCGCCGGACCGAGCGTCCAGGTGAGCGCGGTTGACCTTAAGGTCCACATCGTCGATGACGAGGGTTACTACGCATCCGCCCCCGGGGGCTCGTTCACCGTCCAGACCTTCCACATCGACTTGGTGTCCACCAACATCGTGACCAGCGACAGCTCTGTCGTCCTCGTGCTCGACCGGTCGGGGAGCATGTCCGACGTGACCAACAACGGTTTTGATAAGTCGACACTGCTCAAGAGCGCGGTTGGTGTGGTGCACGAACTCATGCACGACACCGATGAGATCGGCCTGGTGCGCTTCGACCACGAGTCGGATGTGCTGCTGCCGATGACCCCGAAGTCGGCCGGTCTGGGGAGCGCTCTGACCGGAACGGCCCTGGACCCACGCGGCGCAACTAGCATCGCCGGCGGGATTCTGGTCGGCACAACCGTGATCAACGGACCGGGCGCGACCCACCCCAACAAGGCGATGGTGGTCGTGACCGACGGCAATGAGAACGCCGATCCCAAGATCCCCAGTCTGCCCGCCGGATCGATTAGCCAGACGACGTATGCGATCGGTGTCGGCCTGCCGGGCCAGGTCAGCGATCCCACGCTCGGCGCGCTTTCGGCGAACTCAGGGGGTTACATGCTGCTGACTGGGAATCTGTCGAGCGGGTCGGAACGCTTCGACTTGGCCAAGGTGTTCATCCAGATCCTCAAGGATGCGACCCGCAGCCAAACCGTCGTGGACCCGCCGAGCCAGCTGCTGTGGAACGGCCAACCGCAGGAATTCCCCTTCCTGGTTGGCGATTCCGACGTCTCGGTCGACGTCGTGGCCCTCTGCCCGGTGCCGTATGCACTGGACTTTCACCTGATCGCCCCGGGCGGTCAGGTGATCACCGAGCAGCTCGTCGGCATCGAGCCCAACGTCTCCTATCGCGTCGGCGACGACCTGGCGTACTACCGCCTCATGTTGCCGGCGCTGCCTGGTGCGCCGGGCGAGTCGCATCAGGGTAAGTGGAAGGCGCTGATCGCGCTGAAGAAGCCAGACGAGGTGCTGGACCTGCTCAAGAAGGCCGCCGGCGACGACCAGGAGCAGGCTCGTGAGCTGGTCCTGCGGTTCCGTCAGTTTGTCGAGCAGCCGGTCCCGGCCAACTTGAGCGTGTACGCGTACACGAATCTGGCTCTGACCGCGACAGCGGTCCAGGACGGCGTCAAGCCGGGCGCGGTCGCGAAGCTGGTTGCGACACTCCGCGAGTACGAGGTGCCGCTGACGGGACCGGCCACGGTCTGGGCCAACGTTGCGCTTCCGAACGGCATGACAGACCGGGTCGTCTTCACGTCAGGATCCGCGGGTGACTACGGCGCTGAGTGGGCCTTGACCGAGCCCGGCCTCTACCGGTTCGTGGTGCACGCCGAAGGGGCGACCTCGAACGGCTCGCGGTTCTCTCGGGTGAAGATCGTAACGGCGGGGGTGTTCTCGGGGGAGCCGAAGCCGGCCGACAAGGATCGGGTCGTGGACGACCAGATGGGCAACGTTCGCGATTTCGACGTCGACGAGCTGCGGGAGCGGCTCAAGATCACCACAGGAGCTGCGCCACCGGCGGTCGCCGTGACTGAAGGGCAATCGACTGACGACGAGGCGGCCGACGCATTCATCAAGACGATGAGATCCCGCAAACGGATGAAGCTACCGTTCCTCGAAGGGGCGGCGAGCGTGCCGGTGCAGCGCAAGCCGAAACGACCGGGGACTCCGGGCAATCTCTTCGTCCTCACCGACGAGCAACCCGAGGATCATGATCATGCTTCCGAGGAACACGTGGACGATGATCACGGGGCCCCTGAGGACAACGACCGCGGGTGATCCGGACCGGGGGGTCCCGATGGTCTCCCGGCGGGCGCGGTCGCTACGCGGTCAGACGCTCCTGAACGCCGCCGAGGTGCAGCAGGAAGGTCCCGGTCGGGACACCTTGGGCGTGAACAGCTGTGACAGTGGCACGCTCAGGATCGCCGGGAGCTGGTCACGGAACTCGGGGGGTGGCGTGGTTATGCCACTAGACACGGCGCAGAGCGGTGCCCTTCCGGACGCCGACGTAGTGGCCGAGACTTTCCTGACCTGATGGTGCACATGGTCGAGGGAGTACAGCCGGCACAACGGGGCGCCGACCCAATCCGAACGCATCGACGGCAGGGTCGGGGAGTAGCCACCAAATCAGCCGGATCGGCCGGCGGAGGAGAGCACGATGCCGGCTCGTTCCAGCTCGGCCTCAACCCGTAGCCGTTCGATGTCACGCTCGGCGCCAGCCGTGTTCTTCCCAAGCTCGTGTGGGACGTTCAACATCTGGCAGGCCTGCATTAACAGCTGGTCGTATGCGACCCGGTTCGCCAGTTGATGAGTCGCCGAACGCCGCTGGTCGGTCGCCACCGCCACCCGCAGCCGGCGTAGATCGGCGGCCAGCTGTTCGACCGGCCTTCCTCTCAGGTCAAGCGCCGCCTCGCCGACGTCGGCAGGGTGTGACGGAGGTCGACAGCCGAGGTGCTCATCCCAACGGCCCGAAAGGAGGTCGTGGATCGCGTTGACGATCAGCGGCACGCCAACCAGGATGGCCGAAGCGAGAATCGTCAGCCTTACTTCCTTCTTGTCCACCCTTGCGACCACCTAGCCAGGTGAGTTGCGGCGTCTCGAGCAGGCGCCCTCACCACCTTCCAGGGTACCGAGCCTTGAGACCGGGTGCCGATCGGCAAACGGAACGGCCTCGTCCGCAGTTCGCGGGTTATGCGCCGCGTGACGTTTCGAAAGCCGGTCGCTCTGTGGCACACTCCGTCCAAACCAGTAGCGCAGCCGGCCAGTTACGAGCGTGCGTCTGCGTGGCGGTGCACGATCGGATCATCCTCCTCAAGCCGGTTCAGCTGCTCGCCGGCTGTTTGTCAGAGCGAGCGGTAGGAGTAAACGCGAGGCGCGTTCACGCAGGTGGAGGGTTAGCCGAATCAGTGCGGCGAGGGCTGATTCCACCGGATGAACGAGCTACCGTGAAGACGGCCAGAGCGGCGCCAACCAGGGTCCCAACGAGCGCACCGATGAGGGGCAGATCGATGGCAAAGCCGCCGCCGACGCACCCGGTCATCCAACCGGCTGCACGCACTCTCGGTCCGCGCCATCGATCGAATCCTGGTGTGTGAGCTTCGGAATCAGGCGAACGCTCCGCTCGTCTGCTGGCAACCAGGAAAGCGATCAACAATGCGGGCCTGAGAAGATTGCTGACGTTTTTGGACGGTATTTCCTGGAGCTAGATTGCCCGACTCGATGACATCCATCACATGGACAATGGTCGCCCCGACGCCAAAGACAGTCACCGCGATGACGGTGGCCTCACGGAAGCCATCGCGCCGCCCCATGGCGACAATGCCAAGGATGCCTATCGCCAGGTTGGCAAAGCCAACCTCGAGCTGGAAGGGATTACTTGTCGGCCAGCCGATGGACTCAGCGACCGAGTCCGAAATGAAGAAGTGCCCGAAGAATCCACCAATTCCGCTTCCCGCGACGCCGACCCCAAACAGATACAGCAAGAAGATCTCTAACTTCGAGGCGACCTGGGTACGACGAGCGGCGGCCGGAGCCGGGTCGGCGTCCACGCTCGACTGGCCTGGCATGCAGACGCCGGCGGACCCGAACAGTGGTCCGAGGGTCATGGACTCGATGTCTTCCTACCTGCTTTGCTGGACAGTAACGATCTTCGGTTCTATGGCACTGGATCGGCTAATGGTGCCGGCTTTGCGCTTAATCGCAGCGGCGGCGTGGTCGGCGTCTCCAACGTGTTCGCCGGCTCGGCTGACTTGGTCACGGTCTGGTCTGATTTGATCGTCGTCGCCGCCTCGATGTACCCGGGGTTTGACCTTGTGGGCTACGAGCTCGGCGCGGACCTCCAAGCCGCGTTGATCGCCGGCTTCGCCGGCATCGGGCCGCTTCGGGTTTGGATGCGCTGAACAACAAGGCGGCCGATCTTCCGACCGACCGTTCCGCTTGCCGCACCGCCTGGCGTCGCAATTTGCCATCCGCAGGTCGAATGTGGCGGAGCTTGAGTCTGCCGCCTGTTGAGAAGGCGGTACCTGACCAAGAGGTCCCGACCAAAGTCGGGGCCTCTTGGTTTGATCGGTATGCGGGGCTGCATCGGAGGATGGTCGTACTAGATCAGTCGGCTGAGATTCAGCGGAGTGCTGGCTTCGGTGTTGGTCGACCGCCGGCCCGGCGATCTGGGCGAACGGCCGCTCCGGTTCTCGTCGCCGGGGTCGCATCCGCTCGATGGTCCGGTACACCGTGGATCGTCCGACGCCGAAGAGCTCGGCCAGCTCAGCTTGGGTGTAGTTCCCTGAGTCGTGCAGCTCCAGGAGATGCTTGGCCTGGTTCGGCTTCAGCTTCGGCTGTTTACCTCGCAGCCGGCCCTTTGCCTTGGCGACTTCATTCCTTCCCGGGTGCGCATCTTGATCAGGTCGGATTCGAACTCTGCCACCATCGCCAATACGTTGAATAGCAGCCGGCCCACTGGGTCGGTCGGATCATGAATCGAGCCGCCGAGGCTGAGCTTCACGTTCCGCCGGGTCAACTCGTCCAAGATGTCGCGAGCGTCAGGCAGCGACCGAGCGAGCCGGTCCAGCTTCGTTACTACGAAGGTGTCACCGGCTCGGCAGGCGACCAGGGCCAGCCGCAGTCCGGGGCGGTCGCGGTTTGTGCCTGTTAGGCCGTGATCGACGTAGATGCGGTCGTCCCCGACGCCGAGGGCGTGCAGTCCGTTGCGCTGGGCGGTCAGGTCTTGTTGTTCTGTGGATACGCGCGCGTATCCCACGAGGAGTTCATTCATCTACCTGCGATGACGCTGTGCGGGGGCGCCCGTCAAGTACTTGGCGACTGCCCGCAACCGGGTCGACTAGCGGGATTTAAGCGGCGAGCGGGCAAGCCGCTGGACCTGCTCGCAGCTAGAGGCCGGCGATGCCAGGTATCTCGTCCATCGCTGTGAGCGCGCTAGGCGTGGCCCTCCGGACGGCTGAAGATGCGCCGACCCGGGAGAGCCCCTGGGGACACCTGTCCTTGGATGTCGCTGAATTCATGAACTTGTTCTTTCAATGCCGTGGATAGCAGCGGTCAAAGTAACCGCGCAGCCGGCAGAGAACGGGCAGCTCGCCGAGAGTGCTCGGCCCGCCGCGCTTCGGCGTACCTTGACACCCATGAATGATCAGGATTCGGCAGCAACACAGACGACGTGGACCAACGAAGCCGCCGAGAAATGGCTCTCTCGCATCGACGGAATAGAACGGTCAGGGGCGCCAATCCGGGAGCTGCTGATGGAGCGGGCGCACCTGCAGCCTGGAGAGCAGGTGCTCGATGTGGGATGCGGATCGGGACCCTCGACGGCGGCCGCAGCTACAGCGGTGCATCCGGGCGGAATGGTCACCGGCATCGACATCGCCGCACCCATGATCGCGGCGGCCCGACAACGCGTTAGGGGCCGCGACATCGAGTGGATCGTCGGTGACGCCGAAACCTATCCCCTACCCGAAGGACACTACGACGCGATCATCTCTCAGATGGGGCTGATGTTCTTCACCAACAATGCAAAGGCCTTCGCGAACCTGGCTCGGGCTTGTCGTGCGGGAGGTCGGCTGGTTGGCGTTGTCTGGCCCACGAGGGACAAGATCAGCACGTTCAGATTCTTGTTCAACAGCGTCCGGCAGACTCTGGATCGGCTGCATATCGCGTATCAGGAGCCGCCACTTGATTTTGGGCCGTTCTCGTTGGGTGACGCTCCAGATGTTGAACAGCTCCTAGGCGAAAGCGGTTGGACAGACATACAGATTGAGGAGGTCGAGCGACCCATGACGATGGCGGCGTGGGAAACCTCGATAGATCAACAGTCGGCGGTTGATTGGCTACACATGGGCCCAGCCAAGGCGCTACTCGAGGATCAACCCGAGAATGTGCATGCACAGGCCGCCAACGACTGGGTCCAGGTTATAAAGCAACGCGCTACAGAAGAGGGGCTGCAGTTCGATGTGCTGCTACACGTAATCACAGCCAAGCGTCCGTGAGTCGCCTGTAAAGCGCGTTGTCGCTGTCCGGACGAACGCATCCAGCCGATTCGGCGCCCAGGACGCTCCCGTCCGCCTTGACGTCAGCAGTCCGCCCGCCTGACCGTTACGAGCCTCCGTGTGCCATCCCGCATCGCGCAATCAAACAGAGGGAAAGAATGTCGTCATGACTGCGCTTATCGAGACAAGTTCGGACCGGTGGAAGCGAATGATCCGGAGCACCGGCGTGGTCGGCCTGGTGACATTCGTCGTGGTGTTTGCCGCGCTCATCGCGAGTACACCGGGCGAGCCGACGTTCCTGGCGAGTCCCGAGGAAGCCCTGGCGTTCTACCTCAACACCACCGCGGGCTGGGTGCAGGCCGCGATGGCAGTCCTGGATCTGGCAGCGATCGGTTGGATCTGGTTCGTGGTGGGATTGTGCCTGCTACTCGCCCGGGCTGAGGGGAGTCCGCCATGGCGGTCCGTGGTCGCTCTGGTGTCCGGGGTGATTCTCGGAGCATTCTTGTTGCTCAATACCAGCGGGAACGCCGCCTCGTTCGGGGCCGCCGACCTCGATCTGGCAGTTGCCAGCTACGCCTTCGATGTCAGCAGTCTCGGGCTTGCAAACGTCTGGCTCGCTCTGGGCAGTTTTGCGGCATGCTCCGGCTGGGTAGTGCTGTCCACTGGCATCGTCTCTCGTTGGCTTGGCTGGTGGGGGATCGCCAGCGGGTTGGGGCTCGTGCTCGCCCGGTTCTTCTGGACATCGATGATTTGGCTTCTGCCGTACGCCGCCTTCTGGATCTGGATGATCATCATGTGCATCCAGCTTGTCCGGAAGCCGGGTGCGGTGCTGAGGGCGGCAGAGGGGCGAGCCAACCGTGGCGGTGAATGACCTTAAAGGCCGCCGCCCACGCCTGCAAACGCGCTGACCGCGCTGCCGCCGTCGTCAGGTTTTCCTCCCGGCCGCGCCTGGAAGCACCTCCGATGGCAGTTCCAGGCGATCAAGTGGCTCGGGGTCGCCTACCTGCTCTACGTGGCCTGGCAGACCCTGTGGGACCAGTCCGCGATCCAGGTCGAGGACAACCGTGCCCCCCGCGTCGTTTTGGCGGGTCACCCATACCGCGGTGCTGATCAACCTTCTCAACCCCAAGTTGACGATCTTCTTCTTCGCGTTCTTGCCTCAGTTCGTACCAGGCCAGCCCAACGGCACCTGGCAGATGGTGGGCCTGAGCGTTGTGTTCATGGCGCTGACGTTTGTCGTGTTCGCCCTTTACGGCGTGTTCGCGGCGACGGTGGCACACAGGTGATCAGCCGTCCCAAAGTCATGTTGGGGCTGCGTCGCACATTTGCCGCCACCTACGTCCTGCTTGCCGGTCGCCTGGCCGCCGAGAGCCGATAACCAATGCTATTCAGCCACTCACCGCAGGTGCTCGACCAGGTCCCGCAGCCGTCGGTCGCCATCTTGTCGGTCACTGGCGTCACCGCGGCCCTCGATGTCGCCGACACCACCCGGCTGTTCCTGCACCGGAACCGAGACTTACGCGACCTTCGCTGGCGATACCGAACCCCGGAAGCAGGCGAGGTGATCTTCGCCGACGACGCCGGCCACGCGCATGCTCGCCGCTGGACGAACCGGCAGAGCGGCCGTTCAGCGATCACGATGCGGTACGGCGCCGAGCGCCTCGACCTAGACGAATCCAACGCGGCATGAGAGGTGGCCGATCAGCACCGGCGCTGATCAACTTAGCCTAGCCGCTCGATGTGATCGCCTTTAAACTTCTCTTGTTGCGAGAAATGGAGGGAACGGTGGCCGAGCTGCAGCAAGAAGACGCCCAGAGAATGCGTCGACTGTCGGAGGAAGTTCGTAGTCGACTTCTCGAGTTGGCGCTAATCGCGTCACGCACTGTCGGAATGGAAATTCCTAAAAACGGCAACATCCGGTTCGTTCCAGGCAAGAAAACAAAAGCCATGGACGCGAGTTCCGGCGATTGGGTCGAGATCATTGAGGTGGACGTGAACGGCGGCACAGTGGAAGCGTGCTACGGGGTGATAGACGGAAAGCCATTTGCCGAGAGCCCCTGCGGGGGTTAACCCAAGCACGTCGACGCTGCCTAGGCCATCACGGGACCACTTGCCAGCGTGCCGCACATCGCCCGGCATCTTTCCCCATGCTGATGTGCAAGCCCCGCTTTTCGATGGGTGGACCGCCAGTAATACCCCACCGGTCACGGTCGACTAGTGGGGCCGGCGGGTGGCGTGCTGAGTCGCCCGAGGCCTGACCGATACAGCATCCCACCTCTACGGAACGCGCACGGCAGCATAGGCAGTGCCCGAGACGACCCCAGCTTGCCCCGTTCTTACGTCGCACCCCACTCACTTTCTCGATGGCCAGCCTCTCATCAATGCGCTTCCGCGCGATGCGCAGCGTGCAGGCGTACACCCGAGATGCCCTTCAGCTCCACCGGCCCGATCTCGGTGAAGGTCACCTCGACCCCAGCTGAGGCATCGACGACCTCCTGGCTGACGAGGACCTCACCCGGCCGGGCGTACTCGGCGATCCGGGAGGCGAGGTTCACCGTTCGTCCGTAGTAATCGCCCTGCTGGAAGAGGACCGGTCCGGCGTGCAGGCCAACGTGAGCGGGCGGCAGGCCGGCGGACGCTACGCCGTCGACCAACTCCAGGGCCGCTACCACACCGAATCCCGGGTCCCGGAAGTACACCATCACGCCGTCACCCAGCCACTTCACCGGCCGACCGCCACTCTCGAACGTGCTTCGAGTGACAAGTCTGCCCAGCCGCTCAGCCAGGTCGGCCGCAGCCTCGTCGCCACGCTCGTATGTGAGCCGGGTATAACCGGCGATGTCGAGAAAGCAGATGGCTGGCGGTCGGTGGAGGGTCTTCAACAATCCGGCATCTGTCAGGGCCGCCTCGAAGCCGACGATGATATTCGCGGTCCACGCCTGCGCCTGCTGCGCATGCCAGATGGCCAGCACCGCCTCATTTGTGGCCTCATCCAGCGTCACCGTCTCCGGGGAAGAGGCGGTCACGCCGAGTTCGATGGCCGTAGCGCCCCTGGCTAGCATGGGCTCCATCAGGTCGGACCGCCAAGCATCCGACTCCGTTGCTGCGGCGCGGCGCAAGCTGTCGGCCAGCACCCGGAGGGTGCGCTCGATCGAAACGGGCCGAAAACCCATCGCGAGCTCGATCTCGATGAACGGGACGACCGCCAGCTCATCCTCTCGTACACGATCATTCGGGGCTGGCGTGGCCCCTCCGGTCACCTCGCGGATCAGCATCAACAGGTTCAACGGGAGGCCCGTTCGTCGGCTCAGCCCCTCGAACGTCTCGTCGCTGAGCGTTGCGAATCGCTCGTAGGTCGGCGCGTCCATGAAACCCAGATCACCATGGCCGCCCTTGATGCTGGCGGCAAGGCTGTCGAGCGCAATGCCGGCGTTCTCCAGCGTCTGCGCCATCTGGACGCGCCGCACATCGCCCCTTGTCAGCCGGTCGGTGCCATCCGGCGAGAGAACGCCCAGCTCGATCAGACGGTCGATGTATCCCAAATCGACCCCGGATCGGTTGGCCGCCTCCGCCCGAGAGTACTCAGCCACGAGGCCAGGCTACGGCCCGCGAACAGCGGCTTCGTCCGACAGGACAACCGTGGTCGAGCCGGACAGTCCGGGCGGTCGATCGGACGCGGGATCGGCGTGTTCGACGAGTTGGTGGGCAGATGGCAGAGCGTTCATCGGCGGTACGGCCAGCGGCGGTGCAGCTGGGATCATCAGGCTGAACTATTGGGCCGGATCGTCCGTGTTCATCTGTAGAGGCCTCGGCTTGCACGGGGCCCACAGGTGTAGGCAGGTCAGGACATGTCATCGCAGCCTCCGGCAACCGCTTCAGTCCGTTCATCCGGTGTCAGCCACCGCACGCTGATGACCTGGCGACTACTTAGTGTGATCATGCTGCTGGTGATGGGCGGGATCCATCTCTACCTCGTGTTCTACGGAGTCGGCGGCTTGCTTGGCGCGCTGTTCGTGCTCAACGCGGTTGGCGCGCTTGTGTTGGCAATCGCGGTCATCGTGCTGCGCGGGCGGCTCTTGTCGCTGGCAACGGTGCTGAGCCTGCTGTTCATGGCGGGCACGCTGCTTGCGCTGGTGCTTGCGCTGACCGTAGGGCTGTTTGGCATTCACGAGGTACTAACCTTCAAGCTGGTGCCCACCACGCTGGTGGTGGAATCCATCGGCACGATCATCCTGGCGGTAACCGTCGCACTCGTGTTGCGGTCGCAACGAGCACCCTGACGCCACGCCCGCAGCGTGCGGGGAAGCGTCCTGGCGCTCGCAGAACGGTCGGCTTGGGGGCACACGGGTGTCCCTCGTTAAGGGTGGCGACCGACCTGGCGAGTGTCCCAAGAGGCGAAAATGCTTGATCAGTTCGCTCGTGCCGTCATACCAATTAATGACAGCGCGTTCAATTGACAGTACGAGCGTGGAATCTTCGGTTCACGTGGAAATGTTGTTCACCTGTGACAGCGTCACGCCTGTGTGCATTCGCCTATTGCGTCGACGCTCGGTCTCCGCGGAACACCATTGCGAAGTCCCTCGCGAATTGTTGATAAGAGGTCGCGGGATGACCCGTGAGCCGTTCGACAGAGTCGGTCGTCCAGTCACTGTAGCCGGCGCTATGCGCGTTCGCGTACTCGTTCAAGACCTCAGCCATCCACTCGCTGATACCCCTCGCCAGCATGCTTTCCTTCGCCTTTTCAAGAGGGATGTTTATATAGGTCACTTCTCGCCCCAGGATTTCGCTCAAAATGCGTGCCACATCATGGAACGAGATAGCGGCCGGACCGGTCAACGTGTAGGTCTGGCCTTCATGGCCCTCTTCGGTGAGAACTCTGGCGGCAACTGCGCCAATGTCGCGGGCGTCGATCATTCCCAACCTGCCATCCTTCATCGGCTGGTAGATCCTGCCTTGAGTGGCGACCGTCGAAGCAGTCATCAGAGTGTTCTGCATGAAGGACTGCGGTCGCAGCAGGGTGTAAGGCAGGCCGGATGACGTCAAGGCGTCCTCGATCACGGCATGCTGCCTACTGTTTCTGGTTGGGGCTTGGTGAGAGGCCTGGTGGACCGACAGTCTCACGATGCGCGGAGCCGTGCCTGAATCCTTGGCCGCCTGGATGACGTTGATGGCTTGAGTGGTCTGTTCAGGATGAATGGGAGTCGCTAGAAATACCGCCGCGACCTGATCCAATGCCGGACCCAAGGTCTCAGGCTTGAGGAAGTCGCCTCGAATGACTTCGACACCCCGGCTCCGGAGCGATTGCGCCTTCGACTCGTCGTGGCTGAGCACCCGCAGCTCGACATCGGCATCACTCAGCCTGTCAAGCAGGGCACTCCCCACTCGGCCCGCTGCGCCGGTGATCAGCACAAGCTTCGTACTCGCCATGTCAGATCTCCCTATGGTCTAGTGCTGCTCGCGAAGGCAACAAGTATCGGACACTCGCTGGAAACTGATCATGCAAGCGCAGCCCCGATTTGTGAACGTGCGCCCATCGAGGGCCACAGAACTTGCCCGGCCAGCCCGGTCAAGGCCCAGTATCGGTCTTGGCATCAACGCCAATCAGGACGCTAGCGAATCCAAGTCCCCCAAGCCCGGTCGGCCTCCGGCACGCTCGCTGGGTCGGTACGACGTCGTCTGCAAACTCCATCGTGGCGTGTGGTGATCGTGATGACGTCTGCGGTGGGTCGATGGAATGATCACGATGGAATGTCAGCCCGAACAAAACCAGGGTCACAGTCCGATTCAGACCAGTGCGCGAAGAACAGCATCAATGATCAGCGGGGCTGGCTTGGGGTCAACGCAGCCCGCTCTCGGAGGCGCCGACCAAGAGGAACCTCGCCTACACCTGCGGCAGAAGGAAGGGCCTCTGTCCGCTTCCTTGACAGGCCCATGAGGGTCAAAGATAGGTGTCCGGGATGGGCCCGAGTATCTCGACATTATTCCTGGTGGCAATGGCGTCTAGCGGCTCCGACGTTGCCTGTCCGCTCGCCTCGGCAGCGGCCAGCTCCACGAAGTATCCCAGCATGGCAGCGGGCGAAAAGAGAACCAGCTTCTCGCCGGGTATGGCGGAGACCACCTTAAAGGTGTGCGGCGTGTCTCGGGGCACGTAGACGAAGGTGCCGGGCGGGCAGAGCTGTTGGCGGTCCTTGACATACATCAGGTATTCGCCGTCTAAGACGTAGAACGCCTCGGCCGTGTCCCGGTGGAGGTGCAGAGGCGGCGCGAAGTCCGGCGGCTCCCCTTGGACCTGCAACAGTGTGTACTCACTAGACGTCCGGGCAGCTGTGGCCAGGACGAGTGCTTCGAAGTTGCCCAGGTCCAGCCGCCGTCCCACGCCCGGCAGGACGATGAATGCCTCATTCATGGATGCCCTCCACGATCATGCCGCCGAAATTCCGGTGGCGTCGACGAGCAGGATCATCGCTGCGATCCGGCTGCCCCGGCAGGTGTGGGAGCCGCACCGACCTGCATCAGGAACTCTGAGATGTCGACGACGTCCCAGTGCTCGGCCAGGCGGCCATCCCGTAGCAGATGGATGTCCACACCGCGTGTGGTCACGCTCTTCCCTTCGGTGAGAACCCGAACCACTCACCGACGTGCGTCCCGCGGTTGGTCCACATGACGGCTACCGTGTCGCCCTCTGCCACCAGATGCTCGATTACGAACGTGGGGTTGAAGGCGGCCCTGATCATGCTGACGCGCTGCTTCAGGCCCTCCACGCCCTGGGCTTGTCCGGGGAACGGATAGTGCTCGACATGGTCCGGCCACGCGATCTCGTCCAAGACCTCCAGCCTGCCTTGGTTGGCTGCCTCCTCGTAAAGTCGTAGGACCGTTTGCTTATTTTGGTTCTCCTTAGGCACTTGGCCCACCTCCTGCTCGCTGATCGGGTCGGCGCCGGCAACCGTGCCGTCGCCAGACTCAGATCCTGTCCGCCCGCGGGACGCGACGCCATGAAATCAAGTCACCGTTAAGTCACCGATCTGAGTCACACTGAAGGTGGTGAGGGATGGCAGATGCGGTGAGCGATGACGCGTTGGACGTTGCTCTCAAGAGGCTCCGAGCGGCGGCAGGACTGACCCAAGAGGAGCTCGCGGACCGTGCAGGCATTAGTGCTCGCACGGTGAGCGACGTGGAGCGGGGCCTGCGCACGGCCATCCATGGGGACACTGCTCGCCGGCTCGCGTCGGCACTAGGGCTTCGCGACGAGGATCGAGCGAGGTTCGACACCGTCGCGCGCGGCCCGGTGCAAGTAGGTGGGCCGGCTGGGCGACCCGGCGCCTTGCCCGTACCGCCGACACGGCTCCTCGGCCGGTCAGGTGAGTTGGCGAGTATCACCGCGAGGCTTCAGAGCCCCGATGTCCGCCTGCTGACGCTTACCGGCCCGGGCGGCATCGGCAAGACCCGGCTGGCGCTGGAAGGAGCCGTCCAGGTCCAGGCGCTGTTCGCGGGTGGCGTCTTCTTTGTCTCACTCGGTGAGCTGAAGGACGCCTCTCGTCGCGCCCGAGTTGGCCAAGGTGATCGGCGTCGTCGAGACGGGATCGGAACTGGTGGAGCTGCTGACCGCGCGGCTGGCGGGGAAGCGGACGTTGCTTGTCCTAGACACGTTCGAGCACCTCATTCCGGCGGCGCCGCTGATCTACTCCCTGCTGCTGAAATGCCCGCGGACCACCTTTCTGATCACCAGCCGCAGTGGGCTGCGGCTGCGTGGGGAATACGAGTTTCCGGTGCCGCCACTGGAGCCGCCCTCAGCGACTCGCGACGCGCAGGCCGAAGACATCCAACGCTGCCCGGCCACAGCGCTGTTCTGGGAGCATGCACAAGCGGTGCGGCCGGACCTGGACCTCGAGCCCGAGACCGCCTCGCTTATCGCTGAGATCTGCCGCAAGCTGGACGGCCTGCCGCTGGCAATCGAACTGGCGGCGGCACGGGTGAAGCACCTGCCACTCGCCGCTATCCGCGAGCAGCTTGAACACAGGCTCGAGCTGCTCGTCGGAGGTCAGCTCGACCTGCCGCTGCGACAACGCGCGATCCGGGACACCGTGGCATGGAGCCACGACTTGCTCGGATCGCGCGAGCAGACGCTCTTTCGGCGTCTCTCAGTGTTTGCGGGTGGCTGGAGCCTGGACGCTCTTGACAACGTGGCCGGGGGCGCCGACGACACAGGCGGAGATCTATTGGACGGCATTAGCACCCTCGTCGACCAAGCATGGTGGTGCTTGAACCCAACCGCCCCGACCCGCGCTACAACATGCTCGATGTCGTCCGGGAGTACGCAGCGGCGCGCCTCTCGGACGCAGGCGAGACGGACGAAATCGAACGGCGGCACGCGCTGCATTACCTGAAACTGTGCGAGGCTGCGGAGCCCCAACTGGTCGGCGCAAGACACAAGGACTGGTTCCGGCGTCTCGACGTTGACCGTGGCAACCTCAGGCGCGGCATTGCGTGGACCATCGATCACAGTGAGACGGTCCTTGCGCTCCGGTACACCATCGCCCTCTGGCGCTACTGGCGGCAACTCGGCGAATTCGCGGAGGGTCGGCGCTGGTCGAATGCAGCGCTGGCCGTCGCCGGGTACGCCGCACCTTCGCTGCGGGCGAAGGCGCTGCACGCAGCAGCGGCGCTCGCCTTTCCTCAAGCGGATCACGCGCGCATGGCAGAGCTGGCCAGCGAAGCGATCCCCTTGGCCCACCAGAGCGACGACCCGATGGACCTCCGCGACGCCTTGACGGTCGGGGGCCTCGCGGCGATGTGCCAGGGCCGCTATGCGGACGCGCTCGAGCCGTATACCGAATGCGTGGCCATCTGTCGCCGACTCGGCACCAGCTGGCAGCTGGCGACATCCCATCTCAATCTCGCCGACGCACTCCTTCACTCCGGTGATGCCGAGGAGGCTGTGGCGGCTCTTCAGGAGGCGCTACGCCTGTATCGCGAGCTTGGTGACGACATCTTTGCTGCTCGTGTCCTGAACCACATCGCACACGCTGCCCTGGCCGAGAACGACCTCGACCGCGCCGATCACCTTGGTCGCGAAGCGCTGGCGTCCGTCGCTGAGCAGGCAGAACGTCAAGGGATCGCGGAATGTTTGGAGACGTTGGCGGCTGTGGGCGCCGCACGCTTAGAGATGGAACGGGCGGCCACCCTCGCCGGCGCCGCCGCGTCGATCCGAGAGGCGATCGCCTCTCGCCCGGCCCCCTTCGACGTCGCGATCACCGGCCGCCTGCTGGACAGGACAAAGTCAACGATGACCGAGAAACGGTGGCGTCGCACCTGGGAGAAAGGCCGGGCGCTGGATTCGGTAGCAGCCGTCACTTACGCGCTAGAAAATCAGGCTGACACCGCCTGAGGCCATCGCCCTTCCGGAAAGCCACGCCGGCTGGGAAGTGGACCGGTTCACGATTGCCAGGGCACTCCGCTCCCCGCCTCGTCGGCGAGCACGTTGCCTCTCCGCCTCCTCTAGACGCCCGGCTCGCGGCCGATCCGAAATCAATTTCGTAGCTGCCAGTCCATGCCGTGCCGCACGGACCCCTTGTACTCGATTCGACGAGAAACTCCATTCAAGATGAACAAACTTCTCGAGCTGCCTCGCTGGCTCCTCTGAACCAGCGGGGTCGGGGGTTCGATTCACCTCGCGGAGCGACCGGCTGCGACGCGTTGCGCCGCTCTTGATTAGGTAGAGCCAGACGCCAAAACTGCATTGGCGGCAGCCACCAGTTCATCGATTCGCTCGGCATGTGGTCCGTACATCTCGAATATCGTGTCGGAGTTTCGGACGGAGTTTCGGACCCTGATGTGGTCGGAGAACAGCACAGTCCCTCCGTCGGCCGGATAGTGTCCCGAGGGGCCCTTGAACGGGACGAAGCTGTAGCCGACCTGGTAGTCGTTCATCCAGGCTCGAAGGCACAGTTCGTTGTCGAAGCAAATGCCTGGCTCGCCAACCTCGGAAAACGAGTATTCCCAGCCGCCGAGCGCCTCGTAGCTCCGTCTACGGATGAAGTAGGGCCCGATATTGACGTGATGGACGAACCGGAATTGGTCCCCTCCCCACAGGCGCCTGGCCTTTGCGGGATCAGGGTCGAAGCTCTCGAACCCCTGGAAGCCGCCCAGAATCGCCAGCCTGGGATGGTCGGAAAACGCTCTAAGCGCGACCTCCAGCCAGTCGGTGTTACGAGGAATGAGGTCATCGTCCTGGACGAGACAGACGATCTCTGCACGGGCGAACCTGATCGCTCGGTCAAGAATCCTGATCTCATGTAGATCGTTGGAGTGGATTAAGAAGTCGTTCGGCCGATCCAGATACGACGTCCATTTCTCACGGGAGCCGTCCAGCGAGCCGTCCTCACAGACGATCAGCTCGTGCTGGCCCATTCCCCGGAGTCCATCGATGAGCTGCTCGATGTTGGATATCCGGTTGAACGACTGGACGATGAAGGCGAGTTCGGGCCGATCTTGATATTCGGTAGCCGTAGATCTGCGCCGCTTTTTGTCCGCCTTGACGCGCTCGATCAGCTCCGAGTCCAGGGCCGTCATGATGATCGACTTTCCGGGCGCATGTCATCACGATTCTCGGGCGAACCGGATGGTGCTACCAGCTCCGGAACCCTGCGGTGCGTATTGGTGTGACACAGTTCGGGAGCGTTCAGCAGGACCGTTCTTGCCAGGCTCGACCCGTTGTGAACGAGGTAATCGCAGCGGCTCAGCAACAGATACTCGATGACGGCGTCCTCTCCGTTCTTCGCGGCCACGTCGCGGTCGGCGGCGATGTAGGCGGGCATTATCCATCCCGTTGGGCCTTGTCCGGCCGCCTCACCGCTTTGGTGTCGGATGCTGTCGTACGTGATCACGCGGCCGGGGAAGGCCGTCGCGAGATGCCTCACTGAAGACTGCTCGTCCGACGCCACGAAGATTTTTGCTCTGGGTTCAAGCTCCAATATCCGCATGATCTCCGCGCAGTATCGTGACAACACCAGGGAGCCCTGTCGAAAGGTGCGAAGCTCCTGCTTGGAGGTCGCATCGGTGCCACGTGCGTGCACTCCGATGACGTAGTTTCCAGCCATATGCCTGGCGAAAAAGTCCCTCACCTTGCGCAAGATGTAAGCGCGTGGTCGGACGAAGCTGTCCAAGACAGCCTTCGCTTCCTTCCTGAGCGTGTCAGTCGGATCATCAAACTCGTAGGGGATCAGCAACGTCGCGCCCCTCAGCTGCGGATGATCGCCAAAGTGACTCGACACGAATGCGTTCTTCCCGGCGCGGTAGCCGACCTCGTGGGCAGATGGTCGATCCACGGACATGAGTGCTTTGATGGGCTCTGGAGTTTTCGCCGTCGGGTAACTCGGATCTAGAGGCTCGAAGTAGTACTCCCAGACCGTATTACGGCCGCGGTAGCCGTTGGGTGTCCAATAGCACGTGCCGTTCCCGAAGCGGACTACTGGAACGCGATTCTCAGCGATGGCCCAGGGGATGTTGGCAATTACCTGCTGAATGAGCGAAAACAGTCCGACGTCCCGTTCCCCGATGATGTGAAGTCGTACCGAATCCATCAAACCTCTTCATGTCTCATGCCTGTCTCACCGAACTGAGGATATTAACCGATGGCGGCATGATGTCACCACGAGGGCACTGCGGTCCGGATTAGGCCCTATTAGTGGCGTCGCTGGAGCGCCGGATCGGCACCCGTACGCTGAGTATCAAACGTCTGTTCTAAATGGTGGTTGCGCTACAGCATCGCGCTGGAGCAGGGCCACTGGGTGGCCGTGACCACATCACCAAAGCATCAAGCTGCCGGAGCGTCGTCGTCGACGGCAGTCAATGTCACTGGGCTGGACGCACCGTTGAGGCTCCAGGCAGCCAGCACAGCGGCCGGTGTGCCGTCGATGACGATGCCCTCCTGCTTGAATGCGTGAGCCAACTGAGCCGGCTCAGTCAGGTTCGCGCTTGCCACATTCAGCTCCAGCAGCCTGACGCCCAGCTGACTTGCCCGATTATGTAGCGACTCGTCATCCAGCACCTGAGCTGAGATTTCATCATCGCTAAGGGTGCCCTGCGCGACGAGGCGCCGCACCGCCGCAGCACAGCTGTTGACAAGCAAACCCTTGTAGTCAGCGACACCGACCAAAGCCTTTTCGAGGTCGACGACTTTGAAATTGATCTGAGAGGCAAATTCGCGCAAGGGCCGGAGCCGAATCATTGGTGGCATTGGCTCGAATTGTTCGGTAATTGACTCGATCATGACGTTATGCACAAAAGGAATACCTATGACGAGACCTGGCCCCACCACTTTCGCCTCACCGCGGCCGTGAATCGTGTAACCCAGGCGATCGTAGACGTCCCGGCGGTAGTGGACGACCTTGTTGAACCTAGTCCGAAGCGCCTGGCTGCCCGAAGGCACTTTGTGCATGCCTTTGAATGCAAACAGAACGACGAGCGCAATTAGTGTGATAGCTCTTAAGAGCGTCGCCCACCACGGATCGTTATCTCGAAACCAAAGGTACTCGAGTACTCCATTCACGGGCATGACGACTCCTGCTCGTGGACGAGATCACTAACTGATGAAGAAGTGATCCACTGCCACGAGTGTACGTGCACGGTCTTGAAATTGTCATTACCCGAAAGCTGCTGGCTTCAGCCACTGTGCGGCTTGCCCCCGACTCAACGTGCGATCGGCTGAGCCGGCGGTGCACCTCCGGCAGGCGTCATCCGTGAGCGGTTGGCCACGTAGACCGGGATCGCGATGAGAAGAACACCGAGTAGGTAGATGAAAGGCAGATACACGGCAAACCCGGATGCCGCAGTGTCTCTGGAGTAGATGACAAACAGCACCGAGAAGATCACCGCTACTACCGCGACGATCAGATCTCGCACGAACCGGCTGGTGGTGATCGCCCGGCGATCCTTGAGCCGCCACTTGATCTGCGCAAGTGCGGAGAAGCCGTACGGGATGGCCGCCGCGATCCCGATCATCAGGATCAGCGTGTTGAACACCGTGATGCCGACTTCACCGATGTGCGACACCAGCACTAATGCACTGGCCAGCACACCTGAGATAACGATGCCAAATGCGGGCACGCCCCGGCGGGATAGCCGATCGAAGCGAGCGGGGAACAGGCCGTCCAGCGCAGCGGCCCGAGGCATCTCCGCCGCGAGCATCGTCCAGCCGTTGAGCGCACCGAACCCGGAGATCACCACAATGAGGGCGACCAGTGCGCCCGCCCAAGACGCACCGGTGATATTGGTCGTGGCATCGGCGAACGGGGCTGTGGTCGTCGACAACTGTGAATTCGGCACGACCCCGAATACCGTCACCAAGGAGAGTAGGTAGACCACGGCCGCGGCAAGCGTGCCGAGAACCGTTGCCCGCGGGACGTTACGCGCCGGGTCGCGAACCCGGGCGGCCCCGACCGAGGCCGACTCCACACCGGTGTAGGAGAACAAGCAGAGTGCCATGGCTCCGCCGATCGCGGCGATCGTCGATTGACCGCTCAGGTTCCAGGTCGCAAAGTTCGCCGGATCGATGAACAGCAGCCCGGCAGCGGAGATGAACAGCAGCGGCACGAACTTCACAATCGATGTCCAGAGCTGGACTCGGCCCATAGCCGTAACGCCAAGTAGGTTGATGCCGGCCGTGATCGCAATGCCAGCCAGGGTGAGCAGGATCGTGAAGACAACGTTGTGACCGGTGTTCACGAAGCGCTCAACATAGAGCACCCAGCCGGTGGCTATCGCGGCATTGCCGCCCCAGGTTGTTAGCCAGTACAGCCATGCGTTCACAAACCCGACGAGGTTGCCGAATGCGGCCCGAGCGTACGCGTACGGGCCGCCATCGGCAGGCATCCGGCTCGCCAGTGACGCGAAAAGCGCCGCGAGCGCGAGCGCGCCCACTGTGGTGAGCACGAGGGAGACCAGACTGATCGGGCCGTACGACGCGAGTGAGGCGGGAAGATTGAACACGCCAACACCGATGATCGACCCAAGCACCAACGAGATGGCTTCAGGCAGACCAAGTGACGAACCCGCCTCCGTTGTCGGCACCTCAGTCGTGCCCGGACTCGGGCTGGAATTCATGGTCCTCCAGTGCAGATGATCAGTTGACCAGATCCGCGCCGGGTCACGGACTCCAGTTGTGCGCTCAATGTAATAGGTAGTGGCGCCCGATTGGCTGGAGAAAAATTGGGCCTTTATCCTCATGTGCTGTCCTCGCCTGGCGTCCTACGCTGGAAATTGGACTCCTGATTTCTCAGCAAGCCGACGACGCAGTAATCAGAGAGACCGGAGACCAACAAGACCTACAGCGGCTTCCATAAGTCGATGCGAAACAACTGAGCCAGGCGCGAAGGAGAGCGAGAATCCGCCGTCATGCCGAGTGAACAAGTCCTCGGGCGCTTGGACGATGCGCCACTAGCTGGGAGTGCCCCGGCGCGGACGACCGACTCAACGGCATCGCAAAATCGGCTGCGCGCCGGACGTATCGTGCCGATCGACAATCTCAAGGCGGTTCTCGTCGCATGGGTCATAGCCGGCCACGCATTCTTGGCCTATGCGGCGTTTGGAGGATGGCCGTACGACGAGGTGGCTGAGACAACGCTGCCGGGCGAAGTTGAGCTGGTTCTGTCGATCATCCTCGGGCCGAGCGCCTTGTTCGTCATCGGAACGTTCTTTTTCCTGAGCGGCCTGATGGCGCCCGACAGCATCAACCGCCACGGCCCGGTCGGCTTCATCTGGCAGCGCATACTCCGACTCGGTGTGCCGTGGCTGCTCTTCACACTCCTGGTCTGGCCATTCGTGATGTGGGTGGCCTATCGATCTGCCGGCCATCAGCTGCCAATCTGGCAAGCGCTGCAGGCACGGCAGCCCTTCCTCGACTCCGGCCCGCTGTGGTTCGTTCAAATCTTGCTCTATGTTTCAGTGCTTCACGCCCTCATCATCTGGAGCGGCCGGCACCTGGGCGCACCTGCGCGCGGTATGACCCTGATGCTGGCAGCCGCCGGAGTCGCACTTGCCTCGTTCATCGTTCGGATGTGGTATCCCGCACGCAGCCAACAAGTTCTCGATCTTCACGTATGGCAGTGGCCGCAATGCATCGGCCTTTACGTCCTCGGCGCCTTGATCGCTGATCAAGGCTGGGCTGACCGGGTGCCGGTTCGAATGGCACGGCGCTGTGGAATCGCCCTGCTCACGGCCTTCGCCGTGGGCGTGGCGGTGGCAAGCCTTGTAGGGGTCTCCGACGTCAAGCGAGATGCCACGCCTTTTCTCGGCGGCTGGCATTGGCAAGCGCTGGCACTGGATTTGGCCGAAGCGACGCTCGTCGTCGCCGGGTCGGTGTGGCTGCTGGCCTGGGCGCAACGTCGGTTGACCTCGAGGACCGTCACCGTGTCGCATCTGGCACGAAGCGCGTACGCGGCCTACCTGCTTCAAGTGCCGGTGTTGATCGGGCTGGAAATCGCCGCTAGATCACTCGACTGGCCGGCAACTGCCAAGGCAGTCGGCATCGCCGTACTTGCCGTTGCTGCGTGCTTCGGCATTGGCTGGTTCCTTACTCACCGAACCCCTGCCTCCGGCTCCGGAACGTGAACTGCCCCGAGCACCTGCTAGGCGACTCGGAGCAGTTCACGAGGGGCATCAACAATCAAGGAACGGCGAGTTGTGTTCTCCCAAGCTCCGTCTTCGCCTGACGGGGCCGCATCGAGGCTCACCATAACCCGGTTGACGAGCCTCGGGGCGCATTTCTAACAGGCCCCTTCGGGTGGTTTGATGAGGTCGGCGTGGCGGTGCACAGCTCTCCATTGTCCGCTCTCACGCCGATACACGTGTGTAGCCCGGAGTTCAGTTGGAGCCACTGGGCGGCCCTCACGCGATGCCGTGTACCGCTCGATTGCCACGGTGTAGGCACAGTCCCCGATTACGTCGGAGGCTAAGAGTTCCCAGCCGTAGCTTCGTAGGTCGGAGAACCACGAGGCAACGAATCCAAACGTCCTGGTGACATCCTCCGTGCCGGTGGCATGCAAGCCCCGAGCCGCGAAGAGTGAGACCGGCTCGGTAGTGGACCACAGCGCGTTATTCGGTCCTGGGTCTCCATCGTGATAGGAGCGTTGTGCCTCGATAAAGCGAGGCAGAAAATCGCGATGGAAGTCCTCGACATCACCCATGGCGCAACTATCTACCCGCGCACGGTCGCTGGCAATTATCCAAGCATGTTCTGATCAAGACGGAGATCTGGCGCAGTCGCGGTATGTGCGACTGCGCCAGATCCTTCTCAACTGGTGCTTGATCTTGCTACTTGACCCCGCCCGCGGTGAGGCCGGCGACAATGCGGCGCTGGAAGATGAGCACCGCAAGAAGCAGTGGAACGGTCACGAGCACACCGGCCGCCATGATGCTGCCGTACGGCGTGTCGAAGCCGGTGGTACCGGTGAACTTGCTGATCGCCACAGTGGCGGTCTGCATATTCTTATCCTGCAGGAAGGTCAGCGCTAGCAAAAATTCGTTCCAGGCGCCGATGAATACGATGATCGCCGTCGTGAGCACGCCCGGAGCTGCCAGCGGCAGGATCACCTTGCGGAAGGCCACCCCTGGCGTGCAGCCATCGACCATCGCCGCTTGCTCGAGCTCGACTGGGAGCTGCTTGAAGAAGGCGGTAAGAGTCCAGACCGCCAGCGGGAGGCCGAAGCTCAATCCGGGAAGGATGACGGATTGATAGGTGTTGATCCAGTACGGGAACCAGGTAAATGGCGATGTCGAGGAGAACATCTTCAGCAGCGGCGGCAGTAAGACGACCAGCGGGAACATCGAGCAGGCCATGATCAGCCAGAGCACCGCAACCTTGCCCCTGAACCTCAACCGGGCGAGCGCATACGCTCCGATGATGCCGAACAGCAGGACGAGAATCGTCGTAGTGCCGGCCACGATGACCGAGTTGAGCAATGAGCGGCCGAAGTTGTTCTGTGCCGAGAACACGCTCTTGAAGTTCTCGATCGACGCCGGGCTCGGGATGAACTCGGTGCTGCGCCCTTCCGAAGGATCTCGAAATGCGGAGACGACCATCCAGTAGAAAGGAATGATGCAGTACAGGACAATGACGCCCATCCCCACGTAGGACAAGACCACGCCGACCCGCTGGCGGAGGGGTCTCTTCGGGTGGGCTAGCTTCTCGATCTCTTCCTGGCTGAGGTGTTCTTCACGTACGTCAGCGGTTGTGGTGGACATCAGTGCGCACCCCCGATCGCTTCGCCGATCATCGTCTCTTGCATGGCTTCCCCAGGTGGTGGCTCACCTTTCTTCTTCTTCTTCGTCTTGCCATCAGCGTCGCCGATCACCTCGGCACCCAGAATCCTGACGAACAGGAAGGCCACCAGAAGTACGTAGATAAACAAGATGATGGCGTACGCCGCAGCGGGACCGTACCGGCTCTGGCTGGCTTCCTGGTAGGCAAAGATCGACAGAGTCTCCACTCGGTACTTGCCGGCTCCGATCATGCCGTATGGCAAATCGAACATGCGCAGCGTGTCGAGGGTGCGGAAGAGAACGGCGACGACCAGCGCCGGTTTGACCATCGGTAGTGTGATCCGGACGAACTGCTGCCAGGTGGTCGCCCCGTCGACCTTGGCCGCCTCATAGACCTCCCCCGGAATGGTCTGCAGCCCGGCGAGGGTCAGCAGCCCGATGAACGGAGCGGTCTTCCAGGTATCGGCGATGACAATCGCCCAGAACGAGGCCCCTGTGTCAGCCAACCAGAGAATCTCGCGACCGAGAATCCGGTTCATCACGCCGGACGAGTCGAAGATGAGCTTCCACATCAGCGCCGAAACAATCGTCGGGATCGCCCAGGGCACCAAGATGCCGGCCCGGACGAGGCCACGCCCCCGGAAGGCCTTGGCCATGATCAGGGCCATCGCCACTCCAATAACAGTCTCCAAGAGCACGCAAACGATGGTGATGAAGGTGGTATTGAGGAAGGCGTTCCAGAAGCGGTCCATGGTGCCGTAGGAACCCGTCACCGGGTTGTTGCCGGCGAAGATGTCGGTGAAGTTCTGCAGGCCGACGAACTTGTCGCCACCGGCGACCAGGCCTGTGGTGGGATCCACCCCGGCGTTGGTCTGGTGGAGGGACTCCCAGAAGGACAAGACGACCGGGATTCCGGCCACCACGGCGATGATGATCAGGGTAGGCGCCAGCAGGATCCAGGCCAGCCGGCCTTGGCCATCGCTCAGCGCGTTCTTCTTGTGCTTGTGGCCATCGCCCTCGGTGGCCGGCAGACTCCGTGGTTCCGCGGTGGCTGTGGCCATGCGGCTACCTCCTTTGAGAAATGCGCTGAGTTCTCGGCGCAGCACCTGGCTGCGCCGAGAACCGTGCGGACACCAACTACTTGATCAGAGTCTGCAACTTAGCCTGCAGTGCTTGCAAGGCCGCATCGGGTTGAGTCTGACCTTGGAGTGCGCCATACGCGGCATCTTGGATTGCCAGGGTGACATCACCGTACTCGACGGCCTTCGGACGTGGCACCGCGGTCTGAATCGACTTCAGCTGCGTCGGCATGAAGGGGAACTTCTTGATCAAGTCGGGATCGCTGTACAGCGACTCGAGGACCGGCGAGTTCGACGTAGCGAGTGTGTTGGACTTCTGCGCCTCGGGGGAGGAAACATACTTCAGGAAATCGAGCGCGGTGCCCTTGTTCTCGGCGTACTTGGCGATGGCAAAGGTGTGACCACCGAGGCTGGAAACACCAGGACCGGTGATGCCCGGCAGCGGCGCCACATCGAACTTGCCCTTGACCTCGGAATCCTTGTCGTTGGCTGCGTGGTTGTACACGTATCCCCAGTTGCGGTGGAAGATCAGCTCGCCGTGCTGGAAAGCAGTTCGTCCGTTCTCCTCCTGCCAGGTGATGGCGGCCTTCGGGATGTGGCCATCCTTGAACCAGTCGGTGAGAGTCTGCAGACCCTTGGTGGCCTCCGGAGTTGCGACGTTCGGCTTGCCGTCGTCGCCGACGATGACGCCACCGGCACCGTGCACCGCTTCGTCGAAGTTCACGGTCAGGCCCTCGTACTTGTTGTATTGCCCAGCAAAGCACCCGAGCTTGGAGTCTTTCTCTCCGGCCTGGATCTTGTCGCAAGCGGCCTTCATCTCGTCGAAGGATGTCGGCGGCTTCAGGCCGTACTTGTCAAGCAGGTCTTTGCGGTAGTACAGCAGGCCGCCGTCGGAGGTCGAAGGCAGGCCGTATAGCTTGTTGAAGTATGTCGCCGCGTCAATCGTCGGCTTCAACATTCCCTCGGTCGAGACGTCTGGCGGCATTGCCTCCACGATGCCCTTGGCCGCGAATTCAGCCGTCCAGACCACGTCCATACTGACAACGCCCATCTTGGCGTTCTTGATCTGAGCGTTCTGGACCATCTGCTGCCGCTGCTGATCGGCGTTGTCGGGGAGCTCGTGGAAGGTGACCTTCCCGTTCGGGTGCTGCGCGTTGAACTGATCGATCTGCTTCTGAGTGTTACCCGAGGTGTCCTTGCCAGCCCAGAACTCGGTATCACCCTGCTTAGTAAAATCAGCTGCAGCGGCCGACGTTCCACCGCCTGCGGGTGCACCGCCACCGCCGCCGCCACACGCCGCGGCGACGAAGAGGGCGCTCATGGATGCGGCCGCGATGAGCACGCGGCGCGCGGGACGAACGAAAGTCATACAGGCCTCACTTCGTTGTAGAGAGGGGACACCCATTCGTTGGTGCCACCTCGCCACCCTAGAGGCAATCTGACAGAAAAGCGCTGCTTCTCTCACGTTGCGTTTAGATTTGTTATAGAGGGTCGTGGGCGACGGACTTCCTTTGAGACAAGCACATTTAGAGGTAGAGGCCGGTTTTCCCATCCTGGAGTCGCTCGGATGCGACGGCATGAAGATCACGTTCGCGAAGCAGCACGTAGTCCTTGCCTCTGACCTCTACCTCGGCCCGGTCCTCGGGGTCGAACAGCACCCGATCTGTCGGCTTGACGGTCCTGACATTAGTTCCGACTGCGACGACTTGGCCCCAGGCCAGCCGGCGTCCGATCGCTACCGTTGCGGGGATCACGATGCCTGCACTGCTGCGCCGCTCACCCGGCTCGTTGTCGGTAGAGACGAGGACCCGATCATGCAGCATTCTGATCGGCAGCGCACCCTCATCCAAGCCGCCAGAGTGCTCTACGCCGCTCTGGTTGGTCACCAGTCAGTCACTGCTCCCACGTCGCACAATTGCGCGGATGATCAGCAAGAATCCCACAACGCCTGCCACGGCAGCAGCGATCACAGCGATCCGGTCGGTGCGCAGCTCGCCGCGAGCGTTGAAGATCTTGGACTTGGCGTTCTCCAGTTCGGTGTTGGCGAAATGCTTCACATTATTGATCGAACGCTGCTTGATCCTGTTGGGATGCACCTGATCAATGAGCGCCTCGACAGAGGCGGTCAGCCGATCCCGGGTTGCGCCCAGATCAGCCTCGATCTGGGATGGCGTACGGGTGGGCTGTGGAGAGTCGTTGGACACATATCCTCCCTTGCACTTCTGTTGCGGCGTTCCGAGATCACAGCGTATTGCAGCGTTGCCGGTACGCGGGCGGACGGCAGGCTCAAAGCGGGTGGGCACTAGCCGCTAGGGTCTCACCCATGACGATTCGGCTCAGCGACGGCGACGCAGCGCCACCCTTCACCTTGCCGGACGCCGACGGCAAGAAAGTGTCGTTGGCTGACTTTCCCGGGCAGCGCGTGATTGTCTACTTCTATCCGGCTGCAATGACGCCAGGGTGCACGACGCAGGCTGTCGACTTCACGGCCGCGATGGAAGAGCTGGGCGCCGCCGGGCTCCATGTCATCGGCATATCGCCCGACGCTCAGGAAAAACTCATCCAATTCCGCACGAAGGAGTCAGTTGGTTTTCCTCTTCTCTCTGATCCGAACAGGTCGGCGCTCAACGCCTACGGCGCGTACGGAGAAAAGCTGCTGTACGGCAAGTTGATCAACGGCGTTATCCGCTCGACTTTTGTGATCGACGTCGACCAGAAGGGTCAAGGCACCATCGCCGTCGCCCAGTACAACGTGAAGGCCACCGGCCACGTCGACAAACTAAAGCGCGACTTGCATCTGTAACTCGATCGCCGCAGAACCACAGGGATTCTCGGGGAACGGCCACGCTAGCGGGCCAACTCTCCCGTTACTCCGCACAAGGCCACTAATGAGGGCTCGAGCGGCCCTTTTGAGCGGCATTCGTGGCTGTGTGCGGAGAAACAGCGTCTTGCGGGACGAGGATTCCCAAGTCAAAGCGCGACTCGCATCTGTAGACTCTATCGCCGCACAAGCAAAGCCAGACGAAGTGAACCCGGATCGCGCGCTGGGCCGTGCTGATGAGGATTGAGCAAACACGCTTTTCGACTGCGAACGACGACGAAGTAGGCGGGTTCCAAGCGCGATCCGCGCCGAGCGAGCTTGGCGTGCGAGGCAATCAACTAAAAGCCGGAGTGGTGGAACTGGTAGACACGCAGGATTTAGGTTCCTGTGCCTTCGGGTGTGAGGGTTCGAGTCCCTCCTTCGGCACGCGCGTCACTTTGCATCACTTACCTCGCACTTGGCATCAGCTGCACATGATGCGGAGTGCGAGTAAGCGGTGCACAGTGAGGCCAGCGGCAGAATTCAGGCCGTCTCTTGTCGGCGGCTCTCCACCTCGGGATTCTGGGCGACACCGACATCGGCACTGGGAGCCCCGGTGATGAGCGCGTACGTCGCACCGGCGATCGCCGCGCCAATGATCGGCGCAACGAAGAACAACCACACCTGACCAAGCGCGGCCGGTCCGGCGAACCACGCGACGCCCAGCGAGCGTGCCGGATTCGCTGAGCAGTTCGTTACTGGAATGGCTACGAGATTGACCAACGTCAAGCCCAGGCCGATCGCGACGGGCGCCAAACCCTTAGGAGCGCGATCGTCGGTGGAACCGAGAATGATGTAGACAAAGACCGCTGTTATGACGATCTCGACGATGAGCCCGGACAGCAGCCCATAACCGCCGGGCGAATGAGCTCCGTAGCCGTTCGAGGCAAACCCACTCTCGACCGCACTGAACCCTGCCTTACCGTTCGCAATCGCGAATAGCACAGCGCCAGCGACTGAAGCCGAAACGAGCTGAATAACGATGTAGGGCAGGACGCCCTTCCACTGAAACCGCTTCGCGATCGCCAGACCGATGGTGACGGCTGGGTTGAAGTGCCCTCCTGAGACGTGACCGAAAGCGTGGGCACCAGCCAGCACAGCCAAACCAAATGCCAGCGAGACCCCCACGAAGCCGATCCCAAGTTGGACGCTGTCCTCAGTGAGGAACTTTGCGGCCAGCACTGCCGCTCCACATCCACCGAATACCAACACGAACGTGCCGAGAAATTCGGCGCCAAGCTTTGCGGTTAAGGACGGTTGCCTCATGTGGCTCCCCTTGCCTAGATGTGTACGACCCCGAGCCGCGATTGTAGGGGGTGCGTCCCGCAGTCCGAAGGCCGCCACGCTGAGACGCTCAGAAAGCGGCCTTAGTCAGCGATCGGCGGCGATAGCTGACGAAGCTGTAGCCATCGCATGATCTCCGACTTGTTTCTATCCACTCGTCAGGATCGATTCGTGGAAATCTCACGTCACCGTCTGGGTTCTGATCGACCTCGGTGATCTCGAGGCGAGTGAGTCGATTCCAGGCCGCTTGGTAGATCTCTCCCCCTCCGGCGATAAAGATGATCTTGGGATCAAGCAGCAGCGCTTGCTCAAATGCCGCGTCCAAGGACGGCACCGCTCGTACGCCGTCACCGCGCCACATCCGGTCGCGCGTGATCACCAATGTGGTACGCCCCGGCAACGGTCGACCGATCGAATCGTAGGTCTTACGTCCCATGATCAATACGTGTCCCATGGTCAACGCCTTGAACCGCTGCCAGTCAGCTGGAATTCGCCACGGGATGTCGTTTCGTGCACCGATGACGCCGTTGGCGGCGACCGCGGCGATCCCGATGATCTCGGCCATGATCACACCGCGATTGGCGCTTTGATGCCAGGATGCGGATCGTACCCCTCGATCGCGATGTCGTCGATCTTGAAGTCGTCGATCGAACTGACGCTGGGATTGAGCACTAGCTTGGGGAGCGGCCGCGGCTCCCGGCTCAGTTGCAGCCGGGCCTGCTCCAGGTGGTTGAGGTAGAGGTGAGCATCGCCCAGAGTGTGGACGAAGTCGCCAACCCCCAAGTCGCACACCTGAGCCACCAGATGCGTGAGCAGGGCGTACGAGGCGATGTTGAACGGCACCCCGAGGAAGACATCGGCCGAGCGCTGATAGAGCTGACATGACAAACGGCCTTGCGCCACGTAGAACTGGAACATCGTGTGGCATGGCGGCAATGCCATGTCACCAAGATCAGCAACATTCCACGCGCTGACGATGTGGCGACGGGAATCAGGCGCAGCCTTGATCGAATTGATCACACCGCCAAGTTGGTCGATCTGATCGCCGGTCGGTGTCGGCCAGGAACGCCACTGGTAGCCATAGATCGGACCCAGCTCACCGTCGGCGTCGGCCCATTCGTCCCAGATGGTCACGCCCTGTTCTTGTAACCACTTGACGTTCGTCGACCCTTGGATGAACCACAACAGTTCGGCGATGATCGAGCGGGTGTGCAGCCTCTTGGTCGTCAGCAGCGGGAAGCCATCGCGGAGATTGAAGCGCATCTGATATCCGAATGTGCTGATCGTGCCGGTGCCAGTCCGATCGCTCTTCTGCACCCCTGAAGTCAAGACATGGTCAAGCAGATCAAGATAGGTCTTCACGGGCTCGTCCCTCCCGGTTCCAGCCGGCGCAGCTCCGCAACCAGCACAGGCAGGATCGCACGAACCGCTCGTCCGCGATGGCTGATTGCATCCTTCGCGGCTGGCTCAAGCTCCCCGTTGGTCACAGTGTTCCCCTCGGCAAGAAATAGCGGATCGTAGCCGAACCCATTGTGACCGGCGGGTCTGACAGCCAGCCGGCCCCACATTTCGCCTAGCCGCACGTGCTCGACACCGCTGGGGAGAACCAGCGCCATGGCACAGACGAACCGGGCAGTCCGCTCTGTTGGCGGAACGTCATCGAGTTGACGCAGCAGCAGCGCGTTGTTGTCCTCGTCGCTGGCGCCAGGACCGGCCCACCGTGCGGATCGTACGCCGGGCATCTGGTTGAGAACATCAACCGCGAGTCCTGAGTCGTCGGCAAGTGCAGGCAAGCCTGTCGCCGCAACGCAGGCGCGGGCCTTGAGCAAGGCATTGCCCTCAAAGGTCCGCTCGGTCTCGGCCGGCTCGGGATACTCCGCAACATCGGCAAGCCCAAGGACCTGAACATCCGGTGCCTCATCGGCGACGATGCGGCGCAGCTCGGCAAGCTTCTTGCGATTGTTCGTCGCCAGCACGACCCGTTGTGCAGTCATTGCCCTCTGAGGGTCTTCATGTGCCCTGAGCTTGTCGAAGGGCCGATTGACGGGCTTCGACCGGCTCAGCCCGCAACGAGGAATCCCTCATTCTGAGTCGAGTGCGGCTTGCTGCAGCTCCGTCAGCTGCGCGCATCCGGCGGCACCGAGGTCGAGAAGTTGATCAAGAACGGTGCGATCGAACGGAGCGCCCTCAGCCGTGCCCTGCAGCTCGATGAAAGCTCCGTCACCACTCATGACGACGTTCATGTCGGTATCGGCAGCCGAGTCCTCGGTGTAGCACAGGTCTAGCAGCGGGACCCCGTCCAGCACTCCGACCGATATGGCAGCGACCGATCCGCTCAGCGGCTCAGCGGTCAACAAGTTGCGGTCGCGCAGCCAACTCACCGCATCCACAAGAGCGACGTACGCACCGGTGATCGAGGCGGTCCTGGTACCGCCGTCGGCCTGCAGTACGTCACAGTCGAGCACGATGGTGTTCTCGCCGAGCGCCTTGTAGTCGATGATCGCGCGCAAACTGCGGCCGATGAGCCGGCTGATCTCGTGGGTGCGGCCGCCAATCTTGCCGCGTACGGATTCGCGGTCGTTACGCGTGTTGGTGGCCCGCGGCAACATCGCGTACTCACTGGTCACCCAGCCGAGCCCAGAACCTTTACGCCACCGGGGAACCCCTTCGGTGACACTGGCGGCCACGAGCACTCTGGTCTGGCCAAATTCCACCAGCACCGAGCCCTCAGCCTGAGGAAGCCATCGCCTGGTGAACCGCACCTCTCGAAGTTGATCATGGCTACGTCCGTCAGCTCGAGAAGTCACGAACTCACCCTATGCCGCGAGTGATCTCCCAAGCTGCACCGGGCGTTGCGAGTGAAACAGGCCCGTCGAAGTGAGGTTTTGCCTCGGCCAGTACGCGCTCTGGTTCATGCCACGGTGGAATGTGGGTAATCACCACGGCTCCGACGCGGGCCGCTTGGCCAAGAGCAGCAGCCTGCGCTCCGGAAAGATGCAGCCCGGGAGGGTTGCCGGGATCGTCCAGGAAAGCCGACTCCACCAATAACAGGTCGGCACCATTCGCCAAGTCGATCAGATCCGTCGACGGGCCAGTGTCACCGGAGTACACCATGGCGCCCCCACTCGGTGTGTCCTCCTCCACCCGGATGCCGAAGGCCTCAACCGAATGTGCGACTCGCGTCGTGCGTACGACGAACGGTCCGATCCGCTGGCTGGCCTGCCAAGTATGCCAATCGAACTGCTCGGCCAGGGATGCGCCGGACTCGCTGACCTCGCCGTTGACCCCGGTCACCTCATACGCGCGAGCGAGCCGCGTAGCGGCGCTGGCTGGGCCATAGACCGGACGACGAGGCCATGGCGCGTTCGGGGAGTAGCGGGCGGCCACGTAGTAGCCGCAGAGGTCCAAACAGTGATCGGCATGCAGATGGCTCAAGGCGATGGCATCGACATCGTAGGGATCGATGTAGCGGTACAGCGCTCCCATGGCGCCGGGACCGCAGTCGATCAGCAGCGAGAAGATTCGATCTTGGTACGGCGCCTGCAGTAGATAGCTGGAGGCGGGCGACTCCGGTCCGGAGAGAGAGCCGCTACAGCCGACGACGGTCAATTTCATGATCGGGCTCAGACGAACTGCTCGACGCCAGTGACGAGACCGCCCATCAGCCGATGCCCGACGCCCTCGAACGCCTCTGGGCTGCCCGTCGTCAGGAAGCGGTAGCTAGCGATTCGCGGCTGATCATGGGTCAGATCGCGTCGAGTCAGTGCCGCGTACACATCCTTCGCGCACTCCTCGGCACTGGACACCAGGCTGACGTTGTCGCCAAGCACATACGAGATCACGCCGGTGAGCAACGGGTAGTGGGTGCAACCCAAGATCAAGGTGTCGATGTCGGCCTGCTGCAGCGGTTTGAGGTATTCCTCTGCACAATCCAGCAGTTCGGGGCCGCCGGTGATACCGGCCTCGACGAAGGAAACAAAACGTGGACATGCCGCGGTATGGAGCTCGATCTGTGGTGCTGCCGCGAACGCGTCGTCGTAGGCCTGCGATGTGGCGGTCGCCTCGGTGCAGATCACTCCAACCCGGCCGGAGCGAGTGGCCGCGACTGCCCGCCGGGCGGCGGGCAAGATCACTTCGACGACCGGAACGGCGTACCGCTCCCTCGCGTCCCGCAGCACCGCGGCACTGCCCGAGTTGCACGCGATGACCAAGATCTTGACTCCCTGATCCACCAGATGATCAAGACACTCCAGCGCGTACTCCCGTACGTTGGCAATCGGCTGCTCCCCGTACGGAGACCGCGCTGTGTCGCCCAAGTAGACGATGTCTTCGTGGGGCAACTGGTCGATGACCGCGCGAGCTACCGTCAACCCGCCGAACCCAGAGTCGAAGATGCCAATCGGAGCATCCGTATCAGCAGCCATGAGCGCTCAGCTTACAAGTGCTCACGCCCATACCTGGGTGTCGAGGAAATCCTCGCTGCTGTCCAGGTCACCGGCATAGGCGCCGGTGGACAGGTACTTCCAGCCGCTGTCGGCGATGATCAACACGATGTCGGCGCTCTCCCCCGCCTTCACGGCCTTGGCAGCTTGGGCAAGAGCGGCGTGCACGACTACTCCGGATGAGAGTCCGGCGAAGATGCCCTCGCGCTCCAGCAGCTCGCGGACACGGCGGACCGCGTTCCGAGAACCAACAGAGAATCGGGAGGTGACGTAGGAGCGGTCGTACAGCTCAGGAACGAACCCTTCCTCGAGGTTGCGCAGGCCGTAAACCAGCTCGCCGTACCTTGGCTCGGCGGCGATGATCTTGACATCGGGTTTCTTCTCGGCAAAGAAACGGCCCACACCCATCAGAGTCCCGGTTGTTCCGAGTCCGGCGACCACGTGGGTCACCTCAGGCAGATCGTCGAGAATCTCCGGGGCGGTCGTCACGTAGTGCGCCTCGGCGTTGGCCGGATTGCCGTATTGATAGAGCATCACCCAGTCGGGATGCTCGGCAGCAAGTCGCTTGGCGACGCGAATGGCCTCGTTGGAGCCGCCCGCGGCGGGTGAGGACACGATTTCCGCACCCCAGATGGACAGCATCTGCCTGCGTTCGGCCGAGGTGTTCTCCGGCATGACACAAATCAACCGATAGCCGCCCAACTTGGCCGCCATCGCCAGTGAGATGCCGGTATTGCCGCTCGTCGGTTCCAGGATCGTCGCGCCTGGTCCTAGCGTCCCATCCGCCTCGGCGGCCTTGATCATCTCAAGTGCCGCACGATCTTTGATCGAACCGGTCGGGTTGTAATCCTCCAGTTTTGCCCACAATCGCACCGATTCGCTCGGCGACAGTCGTGGCAGGCCAACCAGTGGGGTATGCCCGACCGACTCACGGAGTGAGGCGTACCGGACCATTCGTCGAGACCGATCAGCCGCCGGCGACGGCCGGCAGAACGACGATTACGTCACCGTCCGAAGTCGGGGCATTGAGCCCGCCGGCGAACCGAACGTCCTCGTCGTTGACGTACACATTGACGAACCGGCGTAACGACTGGGATTCGACGATTCGCTCTTTCAATCCTGGGTTGCGCGCATCGATGTCGTCGAGTACCTCGTGCAGGGTCGCTCCACTTCCGTGCACCGCCTTCTCTCCGCCGGTGAACGTACGGAGGACCGTGGGGATCCTCACTTCTACTGACATCGAGTCTCTTTCCTGTGTGTCTGACTAGTCCTGCCAACGACTGGCCCGCGAGCGCTATTCCGTGATGTCGATCTCTTCCTCGGTCACCGCACCATCGGCAATGCGGAAGGACCGTACGCTGACCGGGCCGTCGGCGGCGCCAGACTCGGCTGTCGACACGATGACGTAGTGGGCCTGCGGCTCGCTGGCGAGCGAGATGTCGGTACGCGATGGATAGGCCTGCGTCGCCGTGTGGGAATGGTAGACGACGACAATCTCCTCCTCCGTCGCACTCATTTCCTTGTACAGCGCGAACTGCTCCTGCGGCTCGAAGCGGAAAAACGTCGGCGACCGCTCGGCATTGATCATGCGGACCAACCGCGTCGGCACATCGACTCCCTCAGGTCCGACAATCACTCCGCACGCTTCGTCGGGATGATCTTCCCGCGCGTGGGCAATCATGGCGTCCACGTGCTCGCGGGCGATCGTCAACACGGCGGTCACATTAGGGGTGATACCCGTTTTCGCTCGGTGCATCCGGACTATGAGACCTGAGGCCCTTCACAACTCCGGAATGATGCCCAGGCGTTCGAGCAGGAATAAGAAGGCCTCGGCGAAAGGCTGGTCCTGCACGGCTTTGCGGATCTCGGCCCAGTCCAGCTGCTCTCGTACCGCGCGCACCACCAGCAGGGGTTGCTCGAAATCGCAGTAGTGCTCGCTGAAGGACTGAAGCTTCGCGATCATGATTGGAGTGGCCGGCAACACCGGTATCCGGATGCCCAGCACTTCGTGTTCTTCGGAGCTGTCGAGCAGGGACTTCACGACGGGTACGCCGCCCAGCCGATGCAACACATCCACCAGCGGCGGCTCTTCAGCAGGTGCGCTGAAGTCGTCATTTGCGTAAGCCTTGAAGAGCCAGTCTTCCGGCGGTCGCTCAACCTGCAAGCCGGCTGCTGTCAAGCTGTTCGCAGCCAATTCAACATCGTCCTCAGCCACCACAAGATCAACATCATGGCTTGGCTCCGGTCCGCCGTGAACCCAGAGGGCATAACCGCCCCCGAGAGCAAACGGTATTCCGTCGGCCTTGAGAGCCGATGCCGATTGCTTGAGCGCGGCACGCAGCGGCAACTCCTCTTCGGTCGCCGACGGGGGCGGTGATTGCTCAGCGATGGTGGGTACCTTCTTCCCATGCGGTTGGCGACATTCAACATCCTGCACGGCCGCTCGCTTCACGACGGGGTGGTCGATCTTGATCGGCTGGCTGATGCTATCCGCAGTCTGGACGCTGACATCTTGGCGCTGCAGGAGGTGGATCGCGATCAGCCGCGATCTCACCTAGCCGACCTCACTGCCGTTGCGGCCGAGGCCATGGGTGCGGTGACCCATCGCTTCGCCGCTGCGCTCTCCGGCACTCCGGGAGCCACCTGGATTGCGGCGTCCGAGAACGACCTTCCTGGGGTCGCTTCGTACGGGATCGCCCTACTCTCGCGGTATCCCGCGGAGTCGTGGCAAATCCTCCGGCTACCGCGGATCCCGACTCGCGTTCCGCTCTATCTCCGCACGCCACGCAAGGTGATCATCGTGAAGGAGGAGCCGCGCGCGGCCGTCATGGGCCGGCTGCTCACTCCGGCGGGACCGATCGTCGTCGCAAATACCCATCTGTCCTATGTGCCGGGTTGGGGCCGGCACCAGTTACGCCGGATCCGTCGAGATCTTGCCCCGCTATACGATCCGGTGATCTTGATGGGTGACCTCAATATGGCCGACGGGCTGCCGGCCCAGATCACCGGCTATCGGTCACTGGCCCAACACGTCACCTTTCCCATCGACGAACCCGATCGACAGCTCGATCACATCCTGCTCCGTGGTCGGCTTGGCAAGGTGACCGCCAGCAGCGCGCCCGCGCTGCCGCTGTCTGATCATCGTGCACTGATTGTTGACCTGTCCGTTCCAAGCCGGGAGGCGCGTGCGTGATTTCCACCGACAATTACTACCGCTGGAAGCGGGTCGACTCAGTCAACGAGACGCCGACTGGAATCCTCGCTGAGCTGCATGGCGAACAGCTGAGTATCGACGTAGTACGTGGCGACGTACTGCGAATCAAGATCAGCCGCGGCGGCGTCTTCGACGAGACTCCGACGTTTGCCGTCTGCGTCGACCCGCTGGACTCACCCGGTGAGTTTCGTATCGAGCGGAACGGCGAGTGCGTGCAGTTGATCACGAGTGCCAGTACTGCGTCGCTGTGGTTGGACCCGTTCCGGATTGACGTACACCGTAGCGATGGTTCGGCGGTGATCGAGACCGCTCAGGATGCGGAGGGGCAGTACTGGGCGTACGCAACGCTGAATGACTCGTTCACGATCAGGCGCCGCTGCCGCCAGGAGGACGCGATCTTCGGCCTAGGCGAGAAAACGGGCCGACACAACCGCAGGGGCCGCGACTTCACCCTGTGGAACACCGACGTTCTCAGTCCATTCGAGACGCTGGAGTTCACCGCTGGCAAAGCTGCGGATGATCCCCGGGGAGATTTTCACAGCGTCGAATTCGATCCCTACTACGTCAGCATTCCGTTCTTCTATCACCAGACCTATCCGAGCGGAACCATGGCGGCATCCTTTGTGGACAACGGATATCGCGGTGAGTACGAGTTCGCCCACAACGAGGAGTACCGGATCGTTTTCGCGGGCGGCCAGTACACCGAGTACGTCTTTGCCGGCCCCGACATGCCCGCGATCTTGGAGTCCTACACCTGGCTGACCGGGCGTACGGCCCTACCGCCGATCTGGTCCTTGGGATATCACCAGTGCCGCTGGTTTCAATACACCCAGGACACCGTGGAGGAAGTAGCCCAGCGCCATCGCAACAACGACATCCCCTGCGATGCACTGTGGCTGGACATCGAGTACATGGACGGCTTCCGCGTCTTCACGTGGGACAACGACCGGTTCCCGGACCCGCCCGGCATGCTGAAGCGCCTTGATGAGCAGGGATTCCGAGTAATCACGATCATTGATCCGGGCGTCAAGTTCGATCCTGGCTACTCGGTTTTCGACCAGGCCGTCGAGCGGGATGTGCTGTGCCGCACCGAGGGAGGCGATCTCTACATCGGGCAGGTGTGGCCGGGAAACACCGCCTTCCCCGACTTCGTCACAGAGGAGGCACGGACCTGGTGGGGAGAGCTCAACGCAGCGCATGTGCTCTCTGGGCTGGCCGGCATCTGGAATGACATGAACGAGCCGGCGACCGGCAACATTCCTGCGATGCGGATGCGCTTCGGTCACGGCGAGTACGCCCATGAGCGCTATCACAATCAGTACGCCCTGCTGATGGCGATGGGAACCACGGCAGGACTGCTTGAGGCGATGCCGGACCGCCGGACCTTCGTGCTGTCTCGCTCTGGCTTCGCCGGCATCCAGCGGTTCGCAGCCAACTGGATGGGTGACAACCAGTCACGCTGGGATCACTTGTGGCTGAGCATCGCGATGGGATCAGGTTTCGGCATCTCCGGGCAGGCGTTCGTCGGTGCCGACATCGGCGGGTTTGCGGGCGACTCCAATGCCGAGTTGTTCCTGCGCTGGATGCAGTACGGCACCTTGACCCCGTTCTGCCGCAACCACTCCGAGATCGGCAATGTTGATCAATACGCCTGGGCGTTCGGTGACATTGTGCAAGATCAGGTTCGGACCGCCATCAAGCTGCGTTATCGATTGCTGCCCTATATCTATGCCTGCTTCCTCGAGGCGTCAGAGAGCGGCGCTCCGGTACAGCGCCCGCTGGTTTTTGATCATCAATACGATGCGACCGTCCGCGATATCGATGATCAGTATCTGCTGGGCCATGATCTGTTGATCGCACCGGTTGTCGGGCCGGGTGTCACGGCTCGCCAGGTGTACCTACCGGAGGGCGACTGGTACGACTGGCACTCCGGAGAGCTTGTCGGCGGCAACAGGTTCTTGATCGCGGCCACTCCGATGGATCGAATACCGATCTACGCGCGCGGTGGAGCTGTGATTCCGATGTGGCCGGAGGCCCCCGCATCCACCGACGACTATCGGCCGGCTGTAGTCGAGCTGCACCTGTTCGTGCCAGCCTCGGACGGTGTGTCGTACTCGACTTTGCAGGAGGACGACGGGGTGAGCTTCGCCGCCCTGCGAGATGCTCGGTATCGAACCGCTTTCACCGTAGAGCGAGCCGGCGCTGAACTTCGGGTCAGCGCCGACGTAACCGGCAGCGGTTTCCCGGAATTCGCGCGGCAACATTTCATGCTGGTACTCCACGGAGCTGCGCCGGACAGTGCCACGCTGGATGACGCCATGATCACCGGGACCGATGGCCGATTCGAGATACCCAACGCAGGCACGGGCTTCACCTTCGCCTGCACGCTGTCAGATTGAGCTTCGTCTCTTCTTAGCTGGACTTCATCCACGACGCGCGATCCAGATACTGCAGCAGGTCATGGGCTGCGAGCTCGATCTCCTTGTGCCGCCACTCGGAGGCGCGGTACACGCAGGCAATCAGCGCCGTACGGTGCACGCGCCGAAAGTCACCGAAGACGAACGCAAACCGCGCCTTCGTCTCGTCGGTCGCGCCCTCGGTGAGGCCGAGATGCCAGGCGGCATACTCCTCCCAAGAGCGCCGTTCCAGAAAGGCATTCTGGATATCAGCGCGGGGTTGGACCTCGCCCCAGTCACTGTCGAGAACGTATTGCCGAGCGTCGATCAGACGACGGCAGTTCGCCACCGCGGCCTTGTTCAGCGCGTACTTAGCCATCTGCTGCCGCCTTTCATATTTGATCTACAGCGCGGAGATCAAGGTCTCCTGGGCAAAGCCAAGCCAGTCGTACACGCTCACCATGAAGCTTCGCGGATCATCGTCAGGCAGCGCCGCCAGTTCGTCGGCCGCCTCAGCGTCACGGATGCCGAGGCGGGTGGCTACGGCGAGCCGCACGCTCGTCAGGGTCCTCAGCCAGCTCTCGACCTCCTCGGCAGGGATTCTGAGATCGCGAGCTCCGAGCTCGGTGGTGGCAAGCCTGTCGAGAACGACCCGTGCTTCGGCGACTTTGGTCGCCTTCATGCTCCGCTCGGTAAATCGTCGGAAGTCTGCCGAGGCTCCAGAGTCGCTGGGATAGGCATCAGGAAAGAGCCGTCTGAGCACCGGATCCTCCAGGGGCCCAGGCTCGTCCGGCTCACCCTCAAGATCTTTGACAATTTCCTCGAACGGATCGCTCGCCTCAGACGGTGTCGCAAAGCCCTCGGGTTCCCCGTCGGAGAGCAGCTCGATGAGCTGCATGATCAAAGACGCCAGCAGCTCCACCTCGTACGCGCTGAGCTGGGTAATGACCACGCCCCGCCTCTTATGAAACTTCTTCAATTTAAATTGCCTCGCTCGCCAAGCTCGCTCGGCGCGGATCGCGCCGATGCAGCCCGCCTACTTCGTCGTCTTTCGGGGACGAAAAGCGTGTCCCCTCCCTCCTCCTCAGCACGGCGGGTGGCGCGATCCGGAATTTCTGAGGCTCCGCTAGCTGCATTATTTGTCTGCCTTGTCGAGGGTGGCCCAGAGGCCGTACTCGTGCATGGCGGTGACATCTCGCTCCATCGCCTCGCGGCTACCACTGGAGACGATCGCTTTCCCGGTCGTATGAACTTGCAACATCAACTTCTCAGCCTTGGATTTGGTGTAGTGAAAATACGCCACAAATACATGCGTCACATAGGACATCAGGTTGACCGGGTCGTCCCAGACGATCGTGACCCACGGTGTTTGAGCCAGGAGTTCGTCGACCGGGCGCTCGGCAATTGCGGTGCCGCCTGCGGGCGTCAGGCTCTCCCCGTCGGAATCAGGCATAACAACCATTCTTGCAACGTCCGCAGCTTGCCGCAGCGCGCAGCGGCCAGTGGACGAACTGCGAGCGTGCGTCATTCCGCACAAGGCCACGAATAGCCATCTGTTCAGCCGTTTCGAGCCGCATTCGTGGCTTTGTGCGGAGAAACGCCCGACCAGCAGCGTAGGTGAACCAACCTGAACCAATCGATGAACTCGCTAGCTAGGCTGACGCCGTGACCGCGATGGATCAGGCGCCAGATCTATCAGCGGCTTGGGGACCGCGTGAGCTTCCGACCACCGCTTTGCTGACCGATCATTACGAGCTGACGATGGTACGCGCGGCGCGGCGGGCGGGCACGACGAACCGTCGCTGTGTTTTCGAGCTGTTCGCTCGCCGACTGCCTGCGGGCCGCCGCTACGGGGTGGTTGCTGGGGTTGGCAGAGTGCTACGTGCCCTGCGACAGTTCCGCTTTGATGGGGAATCGCTGCGCTTTCTGCGCGACTGCGATGTCGTTGATCAAGCTATGGCGGATTGGCTCGCCGACTATCAGTTTTCCGGCGACATCTGGGGGTATCCGGAAGGCGAGATCTATTTCCCGGGCTCGCCAATCGTGATCGTAGAAAGCACCTTCGGCGAAGCGGTCGTGCTGGAAACCCTGCTGCTCAGCATCTACAACCACGACTCAGCCATTGCCTCCGCTGCCTCGCGGATGACGGCGATGGCCGGCGATCGGCCGTGCATCGAGATGGGCTCCCGGCGGACGCATGAGCTGGCGGCAGTGGCGGCCGCTCGGGCTGCGTACATCGCCGGCTTCGATTCGACCTCTAACTTGGAGGCCGGCCGCCGCTACGGCGTACCAACTCGAGGTACGGCGGCACACTCCTTTACTTTGCTCCACACCAGCGAGCGGGAGGCTTTCGCGGCTCAGATCGCCGAGCTGGGAGCCGAGACCACCTTGCTGGTCGACACCTACGACGTCTTCGAGGCTGTGAAGACAGGGGTGGAGCTCAGCAATGGGCGGTTGGGTGCGGTCCGACTCGACTCTGGTGATCTTGGCTTGCTGGCCGTTCAGGTTCGCGAGTTGCTCGATTCTCTGGGCGCCTCTCACACCAAGATCATTGTGACGAGTGATCTTGATGAATTCACGATCGCGGCACTCGCGGGCGCACCGGTGGACGGCTACGGGGTCGGTTCCGCCTTGGTGACCGGCAGCGGTCACCCCACCAGCGAATTTGTCTACAAGCTCGTTGCGCGTACCGAATCCGACGAGGCGGATGCGCCTCTGGTCGCCGTGGCAAAGAAGAGCGTCAACAAGATCTCTATCGGAGGTAGGAAGTATGCGCTGCGGCGGTTCTCCGAGCAAGGCACGGCCGAGGCGGAGGTCATCGGTATCGGTGAGCCGCCCACTGGTGACTCCAACGATCGACCGCTGCTCGTGCAGCTGGTGGATGGCGGCACGATCATCGGCGAGGAATCGCTAGAAACCATCCGAGATCGACACGAGCGCTCCCGCTCCGAGCTTCCGCTCGAGGCACTCAAGATGTCTCGAGGGGAGCCGGTGATTGACACGATCTATCCATCTACTGTTCCTGAGGCTTCAACAACCCCTCGGACCTAGTCGGTCTTGAGAACTCTGAGCAAACTCGCAGGCGCTACGGCGGTAAATGCCTCCCGGCAGATCGCGTCGAGCTCACCTTGATCAATTCCTGGCAGTTGCACACCCAGCCAGCCGAGGTGACCGACATAGGGCGGACGGAAGAAGCGCTCGGGCTCGGTGTCCACCATTGCGGCTTGAACGCCCTCGGGCGCGGCGCACCAGATGGCGAGCCGGCCGTCGTCGTGGTGGTCGTCGAGAAACATCACAAAGCACTTCTTGACCCGAACGAAAAAGGCAGGTCCGCCGTGACTGAACCGCATCGAGGTCTCCGGCAAGCTCAGGCAGGCGCTGCGCACTTTCCCAAGAGCCTCCTCGACCTGCTGCGGCGGAAAGCGGCTCATATTTTGTCTCCCGTTGTATCAATCTCGCCGAGGGGCGGATCAGGCGCGTGATGCGCGAGCAGTTACCAAAATAGGCTGCGTAGCCTGCTCACCATGGAGCTGTTCGACAGGTTGTTCGACGACGAAACCCTGCTGGAGAGTGCCCAAGCACCTCCTCTCGACCGAGTAATCGCAGACCATCGCAAACTGCTGGCCGGCTACATCGGCCGAATCGCCGCCTTGGTCGTACCGGACACCCAACTCACAGCGGTCAGCCGCCAACTTCCACCGGGCGCTCACCTCCCAGTCAGCGTGGTCACCACTGGTGGCGCGGGCGGACTTCTCGCGCTCCGGGGACGACATCTTCCTGGCATTGACGTCGTCTCGGTTGAGCCGACGCTACGCGACCTTAGCGATCTAGCTGGCAGCGCAGCGCGAGTGGCCGCGGCCGCCGCAGAGCTGACGTCTGACCTTGAGATCTTCGTCGCGCTGCCCCACTCCCCCGGCTGGGAAGCCGCCGCGGAGCTTCTTGAAGCGGCAGGGTTGCACGGCAAGATCGACGCCGCCGAGCCCGCGCAGACCATCGAGCAAATGTCGATCTTGATCGAGATGGATCTGCCGTTCAAGATCACTGGTCGCGGCGAGAGGGACTGGCTCAGGATGATCAACGCGGTCGACGCCCTGATCGAGGGCGCGGGCCAGCAGGATGTTGCACTACTCATCCAGGACGGCAATCTTGATCAAACTGCAGGGACTGTCGCGAGCTGGGATCTCCCAACCCAATCGCGAGTCCGGCGTCGGCTCCGTCGGGTGGGGACCGACAGCGTGCAGCAGGCGGTCAACTCCCTAGAGCTTGCGCCGCCCTCGTCGAGCAACCGCGAGGCAGCCGGCACCGGCTAGTGCGAGCGCAGCGCCGGCAAGCGGAATTTGCGGGGAAACGCCTCCAGTGGACGACAGGGTCGCCTCAACTCGCGGCGCTTCGGACACTGGGGCCTCGCGATAGTTCGCCGGCGTCGTCAGCCCGGCGTCGATGCTGGTGTCGGCTGGGTTGTCATTTCCCAGGGAGAAGACCGGAGTCAATCCATCGCGGCCCGCATCTGAGTCCACGGCCGGGTTGTCGCCGGCGCTACGGCCCGTGAACCTGAGCCCGGCCGGCACCTTGCCGAACCTGATCCGGTAGTCACCTGCTGGCAGGCGGTCGAACATGTAGTGACCAGTGTCCGAGGTCACTGTCGTGGTAAGAACACGTGTGTCACCGCTCAAGAGCTGAACAGCCACACCGCCTACGCCGGCCTCGCCCGCATCCCACACACCGTCGCCGTTCGTATCCCGCCAGACTGTGTCCCCCACCGAGTAGGCGCTCACCACGCCAGCGTTCAGTGTCTGATTCTCGAAGTCGGTGGAGCTGACGTCAGCGTCGGTGGCCGGTACCAGATTGGGTGCGCCTTGAGTCAGTTCGAAGACCGACGTCCGTCCGGTCGCAGGATCAGCGTCGGAATCAAGCGCCGGGTCGCTTCCCGAGGTCCGTTGCGTGAAAGCGCGGTGCGCTGGCAGACCTGCGAACTGAAGGCGATAACTCCCGCTCGGCAAATTGGTGAACTGATAGCGACCAGTCGCATCGGTGGTCGTTGCCGCTACCACGTCGCCCGTAGCGGTGAGCAACGAGACCGTTGCTGATCCAGCCGGCTCATCGGGTTGCTGAAGACCGTCGCTGTTGAGATCAAGCCAGACCCGATCACCCACGCCGTAGCGGAGCGGAGTAATACCCGCATCGATCGTGGGATTGATGTACGCCGCCGACACGTGGTCTGACGGTGTGGTCGGTCGCAGGTTGGATTCGCCCACGCCCAGGGCGAAAGGTGGAGTGACGCCAGAGAAGTCGGGATCCGAGTCGTTCGCCCGCTGGTCGCCTAGGCCGGTTGGCGTCAGACGAAAGTCTTTGGGAACGCCCGCGAACCGTACCGAGTAGGTTCCGGCGGTCAAATGGTCGAAAACATAGTGGCCAGACGGCGTGCTCACCGTTGATGCGACTACGTCCCCGTCGACGTTGAGCAGCTGGACGCTGATCCGACTCGCCGGCGTCTCACCGGGATCTTGCGTACCCGACCGGTTGAGGTCCATCCAGACCGAATCACCGACGGCGAAGAGGGCGAGATCTGGCCGATCCGAGGCACGTGACGCGGTCGTCTGTTGGGACTCCGTGGGCTCAGCCGGCGTGCCGTCAACGGCAACACCCATGCGCAGGGTTTGCTTCTCTGTTGTCACATCGACGGTGGTGCTCATCGGCTGGAATGTGCTGGTCTGCGGAACCGGGCTCAGCTCGGCAAGCTCGTCAGGAATCTTGGCCATAACGAAGTACCGACCACCCTGCAGCTTGGGATTCGCCCGAAGGACGAACCGGCCGTCGCGATCGGTGACGCCGCGCAGGTGTTTACCCCTGGCGTCGGTCACCACGATCTCGATACCGGGCTGTGCTTGATCGACATCGCTGCTGTAACTGCCGTTGTGATCAACATCGCGGTTGACGATGACCGTCAACGTCGCGTCAGTCGGTGCGCCACTGGCCGAGAACGGCAGTAGCGAGGTGCCGACCAATGCGATGAGACCCGCTAGGGCGGCACCTGAGTGCTGGGAACGATGGGTACGCAGCACGACACCTTAATAGACATGGCCCCCGCGCCCGAAAGCTACGGGTAAGAGCGCCCCGAACGCTCCGACCTCGGCTCAATATAGCCATCTGCCCCGGCAGCGTCAGCCTCGTCTGCGATCTTTTTTGTGAGGAACTGTGCAACATTCGTGGCCTTGTGCGGAGAAACGCCGCCCGAATCGGCGAATATGGGCAACATTCGTGACCTTGTGCGGAGAAACGCTGTCCGAGCAGGGCTAGAAACTAACGCAGCCGGACGACCTGGGTCTTCGCGGCCATGTCATGCAGGGCCTGTCGTTTCGGATGCCAGAGCGGGAACAGCACGTCGATTACCGTGATCAAGCTTAGAAACGAGTTGATGCTAGGCAGCACCCAGATAGCTGACCGGATGAGAATTGAGCTCCACGGCAGCGGGCCGACAGCGTGACCGCGATCAACGGGCACCACTCGCAATCCACAAAGCAACTTCCCCGGTGTTGCCGACTTCCAGCGCAGAAAGCCGACGTGGTACAGCATGCCGATGCCGAGTGTCGCCACAGTCAAGATCAGCTGATTGCGGCCAGAGATCAGCTCAGTAACGCTCATGGTCGGCGGCGCGACGCCGAGCCGTTGAGCTTCCATTACCGCATCGAAGTAAGTCGTCCACGCCGCGTACAGCGACTGCCAGACCGGAAAGGTGACGATGGCAACGATCGCGCTGATGATCATGTTGTCGATCACGACCGCGAGTGCACGCCACCACCATGAGGCGAGCGGCACGCCGTCCTCGGTCATCGTCGCCTGCATCGAACCCGGACGCGGTCCGGGGTAGCCGAGTGGCGGCCTCGCCTGGGTGCCCGTCACAGTCGGATAGGGCGGCGGATAAGGTGCCTGGCCGTAGCCATTGCGCGGTGCGGCGTGTTCGGTGGGTCGCGTATTGCGGGACCACTGCCAGCCGTCCCAGTACCGTTCCTGCGCCGGATCCACCGGATCCGGGTACCAGCCACTTGGCGCGGCATGACGTCCGGGCGGGGCTGGCGGCGAGCCTACAGGGATGTCGGACACCTCTTAATCGTAGTGTCGTGCTTCGATAAGTCTCTGGGTTACCACACAGATGATCAACAGCTAGATTTCAGCCCTTGCTGGTGGTTTCCACAACCCAAACCAAGCAACCACCACAACTGATTGTTGCAGTTTCGAAATGATTCGGGCTTCCTTCCAACAAGAGTGGGCAAGCCAGGGCTTTTACGTTATACATGGACACAAGGCACCCAAAGCCAGCGGTGTACTGACCAAGGACTACTGATCAGCGTGAGATCAGGTGTGAACGCCAGGGCCGTCGCAGCGGCGCATCAGTCGAGCCGGTCGGCCTGTCAAGTGTCCCGATCGGGACTAGGCCGGTCTGCCCTGTTCGGGGCACCGAGTCTGTTCACTGCATCGAATGTGGTCACACTCAGCACCCCCTGGTCACCGACGGATCCGACCGCTTGTGCAACGACCGCCGGTGCGCAATCTCGCATGCAGCCACGTTCCTCTGCGGCTGCGCGACCAGCCCCACGAACGGCCTTTAAGGACCAGAAGCCTTAGAGCCATAGACCCCTGAAGAGGGACGACCAGGAAGGAATGACTCCAGATGCGCTGGAATCACAAAGTCGCGGCGGCCGCAGGCCTGTCCGCGTTGTTGGTCGCAACCTCCGCTTGCGCCGGAGCCGGTGGAGCCGGCGGCGGTGGTGGCGGCGGTGGCGGCGGTGGGAAGTCGATCAACGTCTTGATGGTCAACAATCCGCAGATGCTCGCCCTCCAAAAGCACATTGGCGAGTTCACCAAGGAGTCCGGAATCACGGTGAACTTCACCGTCAAGCCGGAGAATGAGATGCGTAACCAGGCGGCGCAGGAATTCGCCAACCAGTCAGGCCAGTTCGACGTCGCGACGCTGTCGAACTTTGAGATCCCCTGGTACTCCAAGAACAACTGGCTGTGGTCCCTGGATGACATCCAGGCCTACAAGGATGACAAGGACTTCAACCAGGCCGACATCTTCCCGGCGATGACCGAGTCACTGAAGGGTCCGGACGGCAAGCTCTACGGCGAACCGTTCTACGGGGAGTCCTCCTTCCTGATGTACCGGAAGGATGTCGCTCAAAAGGCCAACGTGGCGATCAAGGACAAACCGACCTGGGATGAGGTTGCGGCTGCGGCAGCCAAACTGGACGGTGCGGAACCCGGGATGAAGGGCATCTGCCTGCGTGGCCTGCCTGGCTGGGGCGAAGTCTTCGCACCGCTGACGACGGTGGTCAACACGTTCGGCGGCACGTGGTTCGAGAAGGACTGGACGGCCAAGGTCAATGCCCCCGAATTCAAGGCGGCGACCACCTTCTACACCGACCTGGTGAAGGCGCATGGTGAGGCCGGCGCGGCACAGGCCGGATTCGCCGAGTGCCTGACCGCGACGACCCAGAGCAAGGTCGCAATGTGGTACGACGCCACCTCTGCTGCGGGCAGCCTGGAAGCTCCCGACTCTCCGGTGAAAGGCAAGATGGCGTACGCGCAAGCACCTGTCAAGATGACGGACGCGTCCGGCTGGCTGTACACCTGGGCATGGGCGATCGAGAAGAAGAGCCAGAAGCAAGACGACGCCTGGAAGTTCATGTCATGGGCCTCGTCGAAGAAGTACGAAGAACTGGTCGGCGCACAGGACGGCTGGGCAACGGTGCCGGCCGGCAAGCGCATCTCGACCTACCAGAACCCCGAGTACAAGAAGGAGGCCGGAGCGTTCGCTGCGGCGACACTAAAGGCGATCGAGGCTGCTGACCCGGTCAATCCAGGTGTCCAGCCGCGGCCAACGATCGGTATTCAGTTTGTCGATATCCCCGAGTTCCCCGACCTTGGCACGAAGGTCAGCCAAGACGTCTCGGGGGTGATTGCCGGTAAGAAGAGCGTCGACGACGCGCTCAATAACGGGCAGAAGCTGGCTGCGGTTGTCTCCAAGAAGTACCAGGGCCAGTAGCAGGACCTCAGGACTTGCCGGCAGGCTCACCTCGCAGGATCGCGCGTGAGCCTGCCGGAGGTCCGAGATCAAGTTCGACAACTCAACGCAGGGCGTGAACCTGTCGAAGGGCACGGCTCACCTCACACCTGACAAGGAGGCATGGCGCAGATGGCCACTACAACGGCGACGCCCCTCGACACCAAGGCCGAGGCCAAGGCAGCCAAGAAGAAGGAGCCGAAACCGAGCTTCAACGAACGCTGGATGAACAAGCAGGGCTGGGCTCGCCGTTTCCCACTGTTGCCAGCTCTGGTCTTCACCATCATCCTGACCCAGATCCCGTTCTTGGCGACACTGATCATCTCGTTCATGAACTGGCAGGCCAACTATCCCAACGAGATCGCCTTCGGAACGCTCAACAACTATGCGACGGTCTTCACCGACCCAGCTTTGCGATCGAGCGTGTTTTTCACCGTCGTCTTGACCGTGACGGTGGTGATTGTCTCCTTGGCCATAGGCCTGGGCATCTCGCTGCTGTTGAATCGCAACTTCTTTGGCCGTGGTGCGGTGCGGACCATGATGATCACTCCCTTCCTGATCGTGCCGGTTGCCGCGGCGTTGCTGTGGAAGCACGCGATCTACAACCCCGTTTACGGTCTGCTCAACGGAATCCTGACCTTGCTCGGCATAAAGACTCAGCCGGACTGGATCACCGACTTTCCACGATTGGCGATCGAGGTCCAGCTGATCTGGTACTGGACACCGTTCATGACCCTGATCCTGCTGGCCGGTCTGCAGTCCCGACCCGGTGACATCCTCGAAGCGGCCTCAGTCGACGGAGCCAGCCCTTGGCAGACCTTCCGCTGGATCACCATGCCGCACATGCGCCGCTATCTCGAGCTTGGCGGCCTGCTCGGCTCGATTTATGTCATCCAGACCTTCGACACGGTTTTCGTCATGACGGCCGGCTCGCTCGGTACCGCTAACCTGCCCTTCACCGTCTACGAGACGCTCTACAGCGCGCAGGACTACGGTCTTGCTTCCGCACAAGGTGTCGTCGTGGTGATCTTCTCCATAGCCATCGCCACGTTCCTGCTGCGTACCGTATCTACCCTGTTCGAGGAGTCCTGATGACCAGCGCACTCGCTCCCGCCCCCAGCAAGCTCGCTGCCGAGCGTAAGAAATCCGCCGAGCGCGGTCGGAGGCTGGGCTCCCGCGCCGGCAACACCATTGCTGGCATCGCCGCTTGGGCCATCGGCATCCTTTTCGTGTTTCCAGTTTTCTTCATGGTGCTGACCAGCCTGCACTCGGAGGTGAACGCATCAACCAACCCGCCCAGCTTCTTTGCGCCGCTCACGCTGCAGGGTTACAAGGAGTTCTTCGGCGCGTCTTCCGGAGCCAGCCCGTGGCCGCCGTTGGCCAACTCTGCGATCGCATCGATCAGCTCCACGATTCTGGTGATCTTGCTGGCGATCCCGGCGGCGTACGCGCTCTCGGTCAAGCCGATCAAGAAGTGGACGGATGCGATGTTCTTCTTCCTGTCCACCAAGATGCTGCCCGCCGTTGCCGGACTGTTGCCGCTCTACATTTTCGCCAAGTACCTGGGGTTGCTCGACAACATCAACTACTTGCTGATCTTGTATACGGCGATGAACCTGCCGATCGCAGTCTGGATGATGCGGTCCTTCCTGGCCGACATCCCGGTTGAGCTGTTCGAAGCCGCGGCAATGGATGGCGCGGGCTTGATCCGTACCCTGCGCAGCATCATCGTCCCGATCATCTCCCCAGGGATCGCGGCGACCGCACTGATCTGCTTCATCTTCGCCTGGAACGAACTACTGCTGGCCAACACCTTGACCAGCGTCATCGCCGGCACCGCACCCGTGTTCCTGACCAGCTTCGTCACCTCCCAGGGCTTGTTCCTGGCCAAGGTATGTGCAGCGGCCACGGTCGTCTCGCTGCCGGTGATCATCGCCGGCTTCGCCGCCCAAGACAAGCTCGTCCAGGGCCTGTCCCTCGGCGCCGTCAAGTAAGGGCACGGAACAGATGACAGCGCTGACTCAGGCCAACCTCGGATCTTTGTCCATCCCAGTGCCGAGTTACGACCGCTCGCAGGTCAGAGTCGGCATAGTCCATTTCGGTGTCGGTGGTTTCCACCGAGCCCACCAGGCGATGTATGTCGATCAGCTCATGGAGCAGGGCAAGGCACTCGACTGGGGCATTTGCGGGGTGGGCGTGATGCCGTTCGACCTCAAGATGAAGGAGGCGATGCAGAGCCAGGACTGTCTCTACACCCTGGTCCTGAAAGCGCCTGACGGAAGCTGGGAGCCACGGATCATCGGATCGATCGTGCAGTATCTGTACGCCCCCGACGATCCTCAGGCTGTCATCGAGAAGATGGCCGACCCAGCAACCAGAATCGTTTCGCTCACGGTCACCGAAGGGGGCTACAACTTCCATCCGGTGACCGGAAAGTTCGACGACACCAACCCGGCCGTCCGGGCGGATCTGGCACCCGGAGCGGTCCCGGCCACCACGTTCGGGTTGATCACTGAGGCCCTGGTACGCCGCCGCTCGCGGGACATCGAGCCCTTCACGGTGATGTCGTGCGACAACATCCAGGGAAATGGTCATATGGCGCAGGAAGTCTTCACCGCATTCGCCCGGCTCCGTGACCCGGAGCTGGGCGAGTGGGTGGAAGGCAATGTCTCGTTCCCCAACTCGATGGTCGACCGGATCACCCCGGTCACCACCGACGAGGATCGCGCCCAGATCAGCGAGCGCTTCGGTGTCGAGGATGCCTGGCCGGTCGTCTGCGAACCCTTCACGCAATGGGCGCTGGAGGACAAATTCACTGCTGGGCGCCCGCCGTTGGAAGACGTCGGCGTCCAGGTCGTGCCGGACGTCGTTCCGTACGAGCTCATGAAGCTACGACTACTCAACGCCAGTCACCAGGCGCTGTGCTACTTCGGCTATCTCGCCGGCTACCGGCTGGTGCACGAGGTTGCTCAGGATCCGTTGTTCGCCAACTTCTTGCTGGATTACATGAACCGGGAGGCGACGCCCACTTTGGCACCAGTGCCGGGCATCGACCTGGACGCGTACAAGCTGCAGCTGATCGAGCGCTTCTCCAATGCCGCGGTACGGGACACCGTGGCCCGGCTGTGCGCATTAAGTTCGGAGCGTATTCCCACCTGGCTGGTACCGGTAATCCGGGAGAACATCGCTGCTGGTCGCGACGTCACACTGTCGGCAGCCGTAGTTGCCAGTTGGGCCCGTTACGCCGAAGGGGTCGACGAGCAGGGTGAGCCGATCGAGATTGTTGATCAGCTAGCCGATACCGTGAAGCGCCTTGCCGCCCAGCAGCAGAACGATCCGCTCGCATTCGTCAAGAACCGTGAGCTTTTCGGCGACCTGGCCAACGAGTCCGCTTTCACTGAGCCGTACCTGAATACGTTGAACTCGCTGCATACCGAGGGCTCCCGCGCCACGCTCGAAGCTCTTGCCACGCGCCCCTCTCGAGTCTGAAAGCCGCGGCGAGCCGATGAAGCTCCAAGCCAGCTTGGATCAACCTTGGCGCCGTCCTGGAGCGCTTCGGTACGCCGTGCGGCGGCCAGCATCCTTTCTCCGCCGGTCACGGTGCTCGAGCCGCAGACGTCGATGATCGTCGACAACGATGTGCCGATCACCGTACGCGACGGAACGGTGCTGCGGGTGAACTGCTATCGACCCGCAATCCACTGACCGGTCAGTTTCCAGCCGCCTACCGGCCATTACGTCGCGGCCGCTGCACGGTCTATTGGGGCCCAGATCGCCTCTCCCGGCTCACTGTCCCGATCATCCGTACTCTTGAGTCACTTGCAGGTCGACCGCAGAGTTACAGCAGGGAGGGACGACTCCCCTGAATCCCCGAGCCGCTTCGCGGGGTATGGGTTCGGGCGAGAATAGTGGCGATGGAATCCATAGGGCGGTATCGGCTGCTTCGGCGCATCGGCGCCGGCTCGTTCGCGACCGTCTGGCTCGGCCACGACGATGACCTGGATGTGCCCGTAGCAGTGAAGGTCCTGGCCGACAACTGGGCCGGCAACAGCGACGTTCGCAACCGGTTCCTCGTCGAAGCGCGCATTATGCGACGGATTCATGATCGACGGCTGGTTCAGGTGCACGACATCGGCAGTCTCGAGGATGGCCGGCCCTACTTCGTCATGGACTACATCGACGGCGGGTCTCTTAATGATCTTCGCCAACAAGGGGTCCAACCGGTACGCGCACTTCGGCTTTGTGCCGAAGCTTGCCGCGCGCTCGACGTGCTGCACGCCAATGACATCATCCACCGCGACGTCACCCCTGGAAACTTGCTGCTCAGCAAGACAGCGAACGGCGGCACCCAGGTGCTCATCGCAGACCTCGGTGTCGCCAAGTCGATGATCGACGCGGTTGGCGCGACCATGACCGCCGGCACACCCTCGTATATGGCGCCCGAGCAGGCTATGGGTGTAACCCCACTGGACAAGCGCGTCGACATCTATTCGCTGACGGCTGTGACGTACGCGATGCTCACGGGCCATCCACCTTTCCTGGTGCGCAGCGTTGCCGACATCTTGGCGCGAGATACTTCACAACCTCCCGAAGCAATTGCCCGTAGGGTGGGCGCCCCTCACACCCTGGATGCGGTGATGCTGTCTGGGCTGGCCGTCGACCGTAATCGCCGTCCGCCAACGGCATTGCTCCTGGCCGACGCGTTGGGAGCAATTGCCGACGAGATGGAACGAGCCGGGGCGAATGGCCGAGCGCTTGGCGGAAGGGTGATCACGACCAGCTCGCCACGATCACAGTCACCGACCGCTAGCGAGATCACCAAACCAGACCTTCGGCCGGTGCCTGGACCAGATTCCTCCTCGACTTCGCCAGCGCACGCCAAGCTGTCGGGATTTGAGCCAGCGAGCCCCTATCCTGCGGCGCCCGCCTACCAGCCTCTGCAGCAACCGTTCGGAGGCAGCTATCTCAGTTCGGAAAATCCGAATGCCATGAGCCAGCTCACCACATCGCCACCAGAAGTCATCATTGCTTCGCGGCCGGCGTCCTACTACATATTGCTGGCCCTGTCAGCGCTGGCCCTTTTCGCGATCTCCATGTTCATCACGATCCTGATTTTGCGCTGAACTCGTTCCGCACTATCCCGATGCGCCGCGACGTGAGCACTGCCAGCAGCCCAACGACAGCCATCGACAACTGCACGAGGCCGAAAGTCAAAGCCAGATTTCCACTCGAGTGGAGCCCGGCGAAGAGAGTGCCGGCAATGCCGACGAAGATGCCCGAACCGAGAGCGTCCGCCACATTGAGCGAAGAGGCGTTTCGCCCCTGTTCAGCCGTGTCGGACAAGCTCATCACTGCAAGCGAGGTGCTCGAGGTAGCGAGCCCCATTCCGAGGCCGGAGAATATCCACGCGGCGGAAACCAGGATGTAAGGCAACGTTGGCAGGAAGGCGATCAGGCCGACCAGCCCAACTCCAAGAGCGACAGAGATACATCCCAGAGTGATCACCCAGTCGCGCCGCATGCGAAGCCATGGCCGGGCTTGCAGCCATGAGCCGACGGTCCAGCCGATGGAGCCTACCGTGAGTACCACCCCGGCTTGCAACAGCGGAACCGCTCGCTGCTCCACCAACATCAGCGGTACAAACGCCTCAGCGCCGAAGAACGAGCCAGCGAGGAACCCCCTGGTCTGAATGACCTGTGTAAGGCCGCGCCGGAGTCTCAAGAACCCGGGTGGCATGAGCGGGGGCAGCGCCACAAGAAGCCCCGCGACGCCTGCAATCGCCAGGCCGACTGCGAGCCAGTCCAACCGCTGGCCGGCTAGCTGCAGCAACGTGGCAGCCACGGCCAGAAGTCCGGCAGCCCACAGCGGTGCGGGTTTGGTTCCGCTGGATTCGGGCGCTTGGTGCGACCGCATCATGCGCAGCAAACTGCGGAAGGCCATTGCTCCGCCAAAGATGACGAGCGGAATGACCGCAAAGAACACCCAGTGCCAGCTCAGCCGCTGCGTCAGCCACGCGGACACGGGTGGACCGATGAACGACGGCAACACCCACGCGGTGGAGATGTAGGTGAACATCTTGGGGCGCTGTCGCGGGCTGAAGGCCATTGCGACGCAGACGTAGATGGCGACGTTCATCGCGCCACTGCCCAAACCCTGCACCAGCCGACCCGCGATAAGTACGGCCATGTGACGCGCTGAACCGGCAACGACCAGGCCAGCCAGGAAGATCACGAGGCCGACCATCAGCGGCCTCGCAGGACCGATTCGATCGCTGAGCCGGCCAGTGACCACCGTGGCGAAGAGCATCCCGATCAAGAACGCCGAGAACGCCCAGGCGTAATACTTCAGCCCGTCGAGGTCCCGAGCAGCAACCGGCATGGCTGTCGCAACGGCGATCGTTTCGAACGCGATCGCCACAACGATGGCGCACAAGCCGATGGTCAAGGCGCGCTGGGAGACCTGGGGTGCGGCAACCTCAGCCGCGTCCGTCGTCTCCTGCGTTGTCATCCCATTAGTCCATCACTTCATGCCGACTCGAGGTCTATTCGGTTGTTGCGCCTGCTCGCGCATCGCGCTCTGGAATCCAACATCGTCGTCTCTCTTCGCGAACGAAAAGCATGTTCGCTCATCGTTCCTCCGATCGTTGGCGCGCGATTCCCGACGCTCGCAGGCGTGTGCCGTGCCTAGCTCATACCCCATGTCTAAACTGGCCAACGTGAGTCAGCAACCCAGCCCCGGTGCTCAAACGATTGTCGATGAGCGTACGCAAGAGCGGCCCGACTATCGCGTTGACGAAGGCGATCACGAACGCTTCTCCCATTACGTCCCAAAGGACAAGCTGACCGAGGCGATGGTGATGGGTACGCCGGTGGTTGCTTTGTGCGGCAAGGTATGGGTGCCGAGCCGGGATCCCGAGCGGTTCCCGGTATGCCCCGAATGCCGAGAAATCTGGGAGTCTCTGGACTCTGGAGCCGGCGAGGACTGACTGCCTCCCGTACGCCGAGTTGTCAGAACCCAGTTGGGCTATAGGCCAACTGGGTTCTGACAACTCGGCGGGTTGAGGCCCACCCACTGCCACTCGAGTGCGCGTACCTCTAGTCTGACGCCATGGACTCCGAGGCCAACAACCGGCGGACGCTGGTGCTCGTCCGACACGGCAAGTCCTCCTGGGATCTTGATGTCGATGATCATGAGCGGCCGCTGTCTCCGCGAGGTCGCCGCGACGCTGAAGCCATCGGTCGATTTCTCAGCGAACGCTCGTTGCGTCCCGACCTGGTGTACTGCTCGACGGCAACCCGTACCAGGCAGACCTGGGAGTGCGCTATGGCAGGCGGTGCCACGGCAAAGGAAGTGCAGTACCGGCGTGAGATCTATCAAGCGTGGGTGCCCGAGCTGTTGAAACTGATCCGCACTGCGCCAGAAGCGATCAACACCTTGCTGGTACTCGGCCATGCCCCGGGCGTCCCAGACCTCGTGGAATACGTCTGTGTCCGCACCCAATCGAAAGATTGGGCTCAGCTGGACAACAAGTTCCCCACCAGCGGACTTGCCATCGTGAACGTACCGGGGCCCTGGAACGAGCTCGGCAAGGCCCGCGCCGGCTTGGACAGTTTCGTGGTAGCTCGAGGGTAATTTGGCCTCGCAGGCTCGCGTGGATAGCTATTTCGGAAGCGGTTCGGCGTCGGCGACCAGATCGGCAACAAACGCCAGCTTCGCGATCACCGGCTGAGCCAGCACGAACGGGTAGAGATCGGGTTTCCCCATACTTCGGTTGATCTGGTTCAGGCCCTTGGTCAGCGGCAACCACGTCTCTCCGACCACGTCAGCCATCGGCCTCTCCAGCAGGCTTTCGCGCAGCTTCCGAGCGGTTCCGACAGTCGTGAACGTGTTGCCAGACTGCTCCGGCTGCGGCAGCAGCCCGAGCTCCCCCGCTGTTTGCAGCGTGTCCGCAATGTGCAGAAAGTGGCCGAAAACCTCCGCGAAATCCTCGAGCGGATGCATGGTCGCGTACGCGCTGATGAAATCACCCTGCCACTGCTGGCCGGCCCCGCCCGAATAGTGGCGTTGCAAGGCCTCCTCGTAGGAGAGGGTCTCATCGCCGAACAGTCGCTGGAATTCGTCCCGGCGATTGGGAGTCAGCGCGAGCAATTCGCAGTAATAGTGGCCTACCTCGTGGCGAAAATGCCCCAGCACCGTACGGTAGGGCTCGTCCATGCTCTGGCGCAGCGCCTCCCGGTGGGCATCGTTGCTCTCCGCAAGGTCAAGGGTGATGATCCCGTTCAGATGACCAGTGATGATCTTGCTCCGGCTACTGGACAGCAGATCGAACGCCAATCCGACGGAACCATTGCTGATCATGATCGGCAGTTCGAGCTCATCGAGTCCGAAGATCAGCCGGCGCTTGGCGGCTTCGGCCACCCAGTACTGTGCCAGCCCTACTGCATCGGCATCCGCTGGCCGCGTTCGAGTGAGCCGGCAGCTGAAGCACAACCCGGGTGCAGACGACGGATCTGCGATCCAGTTGCAGCCGCAGAGATTGAGATTCGCGCAAATCGGCTGATCATCAGTGACGGCCACCAACCTGCCTTGTTCCCGGGAATACCCAACCGCTGAACCGCAGCTGACGCAGACCGAGTTCTCGAAGAACAGCTCCGCCCCACAGACCTCGCAAACAAACGCGCGCACGGTAGTTCACTGTGCCAGTCGAAGCGCGACACGCGATCGTGAGGGTCCGAGCCTCACATCTCGGCCATGTCGACCGAGACCTCCATCTTTGATTTCTTGGCCTCGGTAAAGATCACGCCCTTGACGGGGGGTACGTCGCCGTAATCACGACCCCACGCAACTGTGGTATGCGAGTCATCGATGAGGCGGTCGTTAGTCGGATCGAGATAGAGCCAGCCGCCACCAGGGATCCAGCAACCCACCCAGGCGTGGCTTGCGGCGTCCTCGACCCGACGCGGCTTTCCGGGCGCCGGCCGGGTAGCCAGATAGCCGCTCACGTAGCGTCCGGCCAGCCCCAGTGAGCGCAAATTCGCCACCATGAAGTGCGCGAAGTCCTGGCAGACCCCGGTTCTCTTCTCCAGCAGATCAGAAACCTTGGTGCTGAGGCTGGTCGACCCGAACTTGTAGGTGAAGTCGCCATGGATGCGATGCATCAGCTCGACCAGTGCATCGTTGATCGGTCGGCCGGCGGTAAATGATTCACGGGCGTACTTCCTGATCGAGAAGGGAATCTCGACGTACGGCGATGGAAAAGTGAAGTCAATCGCTTCCCACGCTTCAGCTGACATTGCCTGATGATCATCGTCCCGAGAACGGGGTACCGCTTGTTCCCACGGCATACCCAACATCTCTGGATCCAGCGTCTGGACTTCGACATCGACGACGCTGGTCGCGCTGACGATCAACCGGGTATGCGGCTGCACCACATGAAAGTAGGACTTGGTGTTGCCATACAGGTCCACGTGGGCAAAAAGATCCGCCGGCTCGGGCTCGATCGTGATCTCGTGGGCGAGGCAGTTCTGCCAGGCGAGATCGCGGGGCCTGAGGTGAATGAGACCGTGGCTTCCCGTGACATCGGAGTCGTAGGTGTAGGTCGTACGGTGCTCAATGCGATAGGTCGTCACGCGGTACCACCCACCACATCTGGACGAAACAGCGGCTGCAACGTCGGCGGCTGCCGTTGATATTGATCACGGATTGCGTCGGACAAGTCGCGTAGTTGCCGATGGAGCCCGGCGAGCAGATCATCGAGCTCGGACCGGTGGCCATCTGCGGATTCAGCCAGCGCGACCGGATCGCTGGTGCGTACCCGTTCGGCCAGGCTGTCGAGCAGTCGCAGCGGCCGTGCCGTCGGCGAGGTGTTGGGCAGCGCCCGCAGGTCGATTCGAATCCGCTGCAGCTGATAAGCGACCGAACGTGGATTGAACGGATCGATCACCAGCAACTCAAGCAACTCCTCGACCCCAGTTCGTCCGCGATAGCGGCGCCGGAAGGTGACGATCGACTCCGCTGCCATAAGGACCGCCTCGAACACCGTGCGGTCAATCTCGGGTGAGCGCTCCCGGCAGATCGTGACGCGCAGCAGTGCCAAGACCTGCAACGCCCGCTCCAGCCCGCGACCGGCATCAAGCATGTACCACCCCGGGTCGCGCACCATGTTCTCGGTTGCGATCCCGGCCAACGCCAGCAACCCGGACAGCACGCGTTCGCTTACATCGGTCAGCTGCAGGCCTTGATCTTCCGGATTGGCCTCGAGCGCGGCGAGTCCCCGTTCGATATCAGCCAGCACCATCCAGACGTCTTCGGAAAGCTGATCGCGTACCCCTTGTGCCGCCATTGACAAAGCATTTAGAGATTGGGCGGCGGTTCCGTTGCGATGCCGATCGAGCAGCAAGGAGCGGAACTCCGCCATCATCTCGACCTGCGACCCGAGGAAGCCTGGGTACGTCGTGCTTACCTGAGTGACGGCTTGCAGCATCACTGGCAAGGCCTGCCCATGCGTCACGTCGAGGTCGGTCTCGATCGCGACGGTACGCGTTGCGAGGAGCACTCGAAGCAAGTCCTCCGCCCGTTCGGCGTACCGGCCAAACCAGTAAAGATCGCTCAGCACGCGGGGCACCATGGCGATCGACGCCGACAGGGCGGGCACAAAGCCAGCCTCCTCACCGGCGGGCCGCGCGATAATCCGTGCTGCCGCAACCGGCTCGCTGCCAACCACCCAGACGTCTTTGGCGAGTTGGCCGTCGGGATCGCTGACGAGCACGCCGCGATCATCGGAGCTGTCGTCGGTCACCAGGGCCAGGCCGCCCAGCATCGCGGCATACGACGTGCCGCTGCGTACGGCGAAGGAGCGAAGCACGACATTGCGGCGTACCAGCCGATCGTGATCACTGGTGGGTGCTGAGGACAGATGCAACACCTCCTGCCCGACGAAGCGATGCGGCGCGGCCTTGATCTTGTCCGCCAGCAATTCCCGCTGCTGCCTCGTCAACGCTGCTCCTCGTACGCTCCGACCGTGACCACGGCTGATGGGCCGGATGACGATGGAGTCCATCTTGTTCAGTACGTGGTTCAACGACAGCCGATCACCACACCACCAGGTCTCGACCGAGGGCAGCCGCAGTGTCTGACCGAGCAGCCGTTCGCACAGCTCGGGGAGGAATGGCATCAGGGCCGGATTCTCCAGCACGCCAGAGCCGAGGTTGTTCAGCACACTTACCGTGCCTTGTCGGACGCATTCCAATAGGCCGGTGACACCAAGCCGAGAATCGGGCCGTAGTTCAAGGGCATCCATCCACAGCGAGTCGACCCGGCGCAGAATGACGTCGACCTGCTCCAGCTTGCCGAGTACACGCATCCAAAGCCGACCGTCACGGACTGTCAGATCGCTGCCTTCGAGCAGCGGGAAACCCAGCAGCGAGGCAACAAAAGCTTGGTCAAAGGCGGTTTCGGAAAGAGTGCCCGGGCTTAGCACGACAACACGCGGGTCCTCGACTGCCTTAGGTGCGGCATCGACGAGGGCTAGCCGCATCGCCTGGAAGAACGGTGTGAGCCGATGCAGGTTGGCCTGAGAATAGATCTCCGGCATCACCCTGGAGATCACCCGGCGGTTTTGCATGGCGTAACCCGCGCCGGAGGGCGCCTGGGTGCGATCGGAGATCACCTTCCACCGGCCACTGTTATCCCGTCCAAGATCGGCCGCCACCATGAAAAGACGCGAACTCGTCAGCGCCTGGGTGCCGACCAATTGCCTCAGATATTCGTCATGATCAAAGATCGCCTCAGCCGGAAGCTGCTGCCGGGACAGCAGCCGACGAGCGCCATAAAGGTCGGCCAAGATCGCGTCCAGCAGCTCCGCCCGCTGTACCAGGCCGGCCTCCAGGCTGGCCCACTCGCGATCATCGAGGATCAATGGCAGCGGATCCAGTCGCCACGGCTGCGGCTCCGCCAGATCGGTTACGGTCGCAGCGTTCCGCGGGCCATGGCCGTTGGGCTCCTCGGCAATCGAGACGGTTGACGCGGGGTTGGGCGTGTAGGTGACGTTGTCGTCTTCCAGGAGCCGGGCCACTTCGCGTTGCGCCCGCAGCAAGTCGGCGTCGGCGAACTCATCGAGACCATTCAGGAGCGCAGACCAACCGTGGCGTACGGTGCCGTCCGCGGCTGCGAACTCATCGAAGACCGGCTCCTGGTCCGGCGGTGTGGATTGGCTGGCAGCGGCCAGATAACGGCTCAGGACGGTCACCGACCACCACCCCCGAGCCGGGGCCCGCCCAGCCCCCAGCTACGTGGCACCCGGCGGCGCAGGTCGAGGGTCAGCGGATACTCATCGCTGCTGGCTGCTCGGCGAATCAGCTCAGAGTCCAGCGCCGCAATGTCGATCACACCGGTGGTGTGGCCTCTGGCCTCGAACCGCTTCTGCCGTCGCGCCTCGGCCTCGAAGGAGTTGACCGGTGGATGCTCGTACGCACGACCGCCGGGATGGACGACGTGATAGGTGGCGCCGCCTAGCGAGATGCGGCTCGCTCGATCGATGAGGTCGAAGACCAAGGGCGAATCGACATCCAGCGTCGGGTGCAGCGCCGACCACGGTTTCCAGGCCTTGTAGCGGACACCGGCAACGAAGGATCCCGGCGTACCGGTCCCGGTCAGTGGCACCGGTCGCCCGTTGCAGGTCAGGAGGTGCCGTTCGGTCACGAAGTTTGTCACCGCTACCTGCAGCCGCTCGGTCGAGGAATCCACGTAACGTGCGACGCCGCCAGCGGTCGCCTCCTCTCCCAGTACGTGCCATGGCTCGATGGCGCTGCGTAGTTCCAGTTCCACCCCACTGAGGCTGGTTACCCCGATGCGCGGAAATCGGAACTCAACGAACGGCAGCAACCAGGAAAGATCGAACTCAAAGTCGTGGGCAACGAGATCGGCGACAACCTCCGCCATGTCGGCCAGGATGAAATGCGGCAGCAGAAATCGCTCATGCAGGGCCGAGCCCCAACGCACGAGCGGGGCCGAATATCGCTCCTCCGCGAAGCGGGCGATCAGAGCTCGTACCAGCAACGCCTGGACCAGAGCCATGTCCGGATGCGGCGGCATCTCAAAGCCGCGCAGCTCGAGCAGGCCGAGCCTGCCACGCAGCGAGTCGGGGTTGTAAAGCTTGTCGATGCAGAACTCGGCGCGGTGGGTGTTGCCGGTGATGTCGGTGAGCAGTGGCCGTAGCGCGCGGTCAATTGCCCAGGGCCGGTGCTCGGTGTCTGCTAGCTCCTCGAGTTCTGCAAAGGAAATCTCTAGTTCATACAACGTCTCCGGCCGACCCTCGTCGACGCGGGGCGCCTGGCTGGTCGGGCCGACAAAACGCCCTGCAAAGAGGTAGGACAAGGCTGGATGGTGCTGCCAACAGGTGATCATGCTGACTAGCAGGTCCGGTCTGCGGAGCAGCGGTGAGCGCAGAGGTTCGGGTCCACCGAGGGTGAGGTGGTTGCCGCCGCCGGTGCCGCTGTGCCGCCCGTCCAACGCGAAGGTCTCGGCGCACAGCCGCTGCTCGCGGGCGATCGCGTACAACGTGGCGGTGAGCTCTGAGAGCTCAGCCCAGCTCGCGGTGGGGTGAACGTTGACCTCGATCACCCCAGGATCCGGAGTGATCGACATCGTCTTGATCCGTGGATCCGGAGGCGGCCCGTAGCCTTCCAAGATCACCGATGTATGCGTCTGCGTCGCAGCCCCATCAATGAGCCGCACGAGCTCGAGGAATTTCTCGAGCCTCTCCAAAGGAGGGAGGAATACGTGAACAAAGCCGTCTCGCGCCTGCACCACGAGCGCGGTACGCGCTCGTGCCTCTCTCGGATCGACGACGACGGCGCGCGGCGCCTCTCCATCGCTGAGTGGTGGTTCCGCGCGGAGATAGGACTCTTCGCCGGCGTAGGAGGGATCGACCCAGTCAAGAGCGTCTAGCGGCAGCCGAGATCCTGCTGCCGACTCGCCTGGCACCAGAACTAGCCGTCCGCGCCTGGTGGTCCAGGCCGGACTGGCCCACCCTTCGCCAAACCACGAAGGAACCAACGGCAGCACCCAGGCTGCTGCTTCCGCTGCTGCGCGATCCAACTCACTGACCAGTTCTGTACCGGGCCGCTCGGGATCGACCGTCGGCCGCGGGCCCATCGGCTGGCCTACCTCCGCTGCGAGTCGAGCCAGCGGATCTTCGAAAGCCGGTTGTAGCTGGGCGGCGGGCAGCCCGAAGTCCGCGGTAATGGCTTTGGCCAGCTGCTCAGCCGCGGCGGCAGCGTCTGGATCGGCTTGAGCGGCATTAGACGGATCGGCGAACAGTGCCGGATCACTCCACAACTGCTCGCCATCGCTACGCCAGATGAGGCCGATCTGCCAGCGAGGCTGCGGCTCACCGGGATACCACTTGCCCTCTCCACGCTGCACTAGCCCGCCCTTGGCGTAGCGATCGGCCAACGCTGCTGCCAGCCGGTTCGCCATCGTGCGCTTCTCTGGACCATCGGCAGCAACCGTCCATTGCGCCGAGGTCATGTCGTCGGCCGAGACGAACGTCGGCTCGCCGCCCATGGTGAGCTCGAGACCCGCTGCCTGCAGTCGCTGATCGACCGCCTCGCCGAGCCGCGAAATGTCAGCGACTTGATCAGTTGAGTACGGCAGCGTGCTACGCGGCTCCTGCTGCACCCGCCAGACCTTGTTGGCGAACTCCATCCGGGTTTCGGAAGCCTCGGTCACTCCGGTGATCGCTGCAGCGGAGGACGGCTGCGGCGTTGCCGCTAAGGGAATATGGCCCTCCCCGGCAAACAACGCCGATGTGGGGTCGAGCCCGATCCAGCCGGCGCCCGGAATATAGACCTCGGCCCAGGCATGCAGGTCGGTGAAATCCTCGGTTGGCCCGCTCGGACCATCCAAACTCGGTTGATCGGCGGCGAGTTGCACTAGGTAACCGGAGACAAATCGAGCTGCCAGCCCGCAGTGCCGTAACGCAATCGCGAGCAGCCAGCCCGAGTCCCGACAGGAGCCGAGTTGCCGAGTGAGTGTCTCATCAGGTGCTTGTACGCCGTGTTCCATCCGGACCGAGTAAGCGACGTCGCGGTGAACGGCGGCATTCAGGTCAGCGAGAAACTGAACCGTCGATTGCCCGTCTCCTGTCGGAAAGCCGCTACCGGTTGCCCATTCGGCAAAGACCGGGCCTTGCGCCGCGGCTGGAATGTCGAGGTACGGCTTGAGGTCAGCGGCCAGATCAGCTGGATAGCTGAACGGGAAGGTTTCCGCGTACTCCTCGATGAAGAAGTCGAACGGATTGATCACGCGCATGTCGGCCACCATGCCGACGGTGATGTCCAGCTCGCTGGCTTTGCTCGGAAAGACCGCGCGCGCTAGATGATTGCCGAACGGGTCCTGCTGCCAGTTGAGAAAGTGGTCGGCAGGGGAAATCGTGAGCGAATAGGTCTCGATGGGGGTACGCGCGTGAGGCGCTGGACGCAGCCGGATGACGTGCGGCCCGATCGCAATCGGCCGATCAAACCGGTAGGTCGTGCGGTGCTCGAGCGCGATCTTCATCTAGTACCGGTAGTGATCAGACTTGTACGGGCCGCCGACGTCTACGCCGAGATAGGCGGCCTGCTTTGGTGTCAGCTCTGTCAGGTTCACCCCGAGAGCGTCTAGATGCAGCCGGGCGACAGCCTCGTCGAGGTGCTTCGGAAGGGTATACACCCCCAGCGGATACTGCTCCGGCTTGGTGAACAGCTCGATCTGGGCAAGCACCTGATTGGTGAACGAGTTGCTCATCACGAAACTCGGATGCCCGGTGGCGTTGCCCAGATTCATCAGCCGGCCCTCGCTGAGGAGGATGATGCTATGCGGTTCGAGGCCATTCCGCGCGAACTGCCACTCGTCGACCTGGGGCTTGATATGGACCTTGCTGGCGTCTGGCAGCGCTGCCAGGCCGGCAATGTCGATCTCGTTGTCGAAGTGCCCGATGTTGCACACGATCGCCTGGTGCTTCATTCGCTGCATGTGGTCGGCGGTGATCACATCGCGGCAGCCGGTCGCGGTGACATAGATGTCGGCGACGTCCAGGACGTCTTCGAGGGTGGTCACCTGGAAGCCGTCCATCGCTGCCTGCAGGGCGCAGATCGGATCAACTTCGGTGATGATCACTCGGGCGCCCTGGCCGCGCAGTGATTCGGCGCAACCCTTGCCGACGTCCCCGTATCCGCAGACGACGGCGATCTTGCCACCGATCAAGACATCGGTGGCTCGGTTGAGGCCGTCGATGAGCGAGTGCCGAACGCCGTACTTGTTGTCGAACTTCGACTTGGTGACCGAGTCGTTGACATTGATGGCGGGGAACAGCAGCGTCCCAGCGCGCATCATCTCGTACAGCCGGTGAACGCCGGTGGTGGTCTCCTCGGTGACGCCCTTGATGGCGTTCGCCACCTCAATCCAGGACTGTCCCTCGGCCAGCGTCTGGCGTAGCAACTCCAGAAACACCAGCCACTCCGCAGAGTCCTCGTCGGTGGCCTCAGGCACCTCGCCGGCCTTCTCCGCCTCGGCTCCCTTATGGACGAGCATCGTGGCGTCCCCGCCATCGTCGAGGATCATGTTGGCTAGCTCATCGTCGGGCCAACTGAGGATCTGGTTGGTGCACCACCAGTACTCCTCCAACGTCTCGCCCTTCCATGCGAAGACCGAGACGCCCTTCGGATCCTCCTGCGTACCGTCGGGTCCGACGACCACGGCAGCGGCGGCGTGGTCCTGTGTGGAGAAGATGTTGCAGCTAGCCCACCGGACCTCGGCACCGAGGGCTATAAGTGTCTCGATCAGAACCGCGGTCTGCACTGTCATGTGCAGGGATCCGGCGATCCTGGCCCCGGCCAGCGGCTTGGAGTCGCCGTATTGCGCCCGCATTGCCATTAGCCCGGGCATCTCGTGCTCAGCGAGGCTGATCTCCTTGCGGCCAAAGTCGGCGAGGTTCAGGTCGGCAACGCGAAAATCCATGTGCGCAAGCCTAGGGGAGGCACCCGAGCAGTGTGGAATCTTGTCCGAAGGGATCCGTGTTCGGAGGGTCAGTGAGTCGAAGACGCTGGCCGTTCCGGTCGTGGATCTGGAACGTAGTTCGGGTCATAGATATCTGGTTCCAGGTAGAGCGCCGTGACCATAGGCTCGGCCTCACGAATACTGCGTTCGGCCCGATCGATCGTCTCGGTGACTTCTAGTGCCGTGTCACACGGCACGACAGCGATCTTGGCCGCAACCAACACCTCTTCCGGACCGAGATGCAGCGTCTTCATGTGAATGATCTGCTCGATGCCCGGGGTGTTGGTCAGGGCCTGCTCGATGCGAGCAACCACCTCGGGGCTTGCCGCCTCGCCGAGCAGCAGGCTCTTGGTCTCGACGGCGAGCGTGATTGCCACCGCGACGAGCAACAGACCGATCATCGCCGTACCGATCACGTCGAAGATGCCGTTGCCGGTCAGCAGCGTCATGCCGACACCGAACAGCGCGAAGACCAATCCCACCAAGGCGGCGAAGTCCTCGAGCAAGATCACGGGTAGTTCGGGTGCCTTGGCGGCACGAATGTATTTGCTCCAACGCTGGCTACCGCGGGTCTTGTTGGACTCTCGGATGGCGGTCCGGAAGGAAAAACTCTCCGCGATTATCGCAGCGACCAAGATCACGATCGGCACCCACCACCATCTGCTCTCCAGCAGCTCGTTCGGATGACCTTCGGCGATCTCGTGCCACTTGTGATACGCCTCGTACAGCGCGAACAGGCCGCCGACGCTGAACAGTACGACGGACACGATGAAGCCGAAGACGTAACGCTCCCGGCCGTAGCCGAAGGGATGTTCCGCGGTGGCGCCCCGTTTCGCACGACGGCCGCCAACCAGCAGCAGCACCTGGTTGCCCGAGTCGGCCACGGAGTGGATCGCCTCCGCCAGCATGGAGGAGGCTCCAGTCAGCGCCCACGCCCCGAACTTGGTGACCGCGATGAAGGCATTGGCCAACAAAGCAGCGATGACTGCCCTTGTCCCGCCCTCGGCGCTCACATGCCAAATCCTGCCAGAGCCGCGGCTGCGTCACCGATCCAGGCTGCGGCCGAGACCGACGGCCAAGTAGACGGCAGCGAACATTCCGGTCTGCAGCAAGGTGGCGTACCGCTCGACGTCCGACCCGGACCAGTGCGCGATCGGGCAGACCCGCACGTCGTTGCGTTCGGCTGCTGCGACAAGTCGCTGATGATCGGAACGGATCAGCGCTTCGGTATTTCCATCATCCAGCAGCACCAGAGTCGGCCTTCGGTCGACCGATACTTGATCTTCGAACGGGTCCGCAAAGGGATCCCGGGGCGCGATGGATTCCAAGATCGGCAAAAGCGCCTCCGCGTCGGCTGCCAGGGCGGCGCGTCCGCTACCGGCTCGCAGCGCTTCGGCAATCCGGCGGCTCGCGCGCGCGGCGAGGACCGAGCCGCCCCAGACAAGTGGCTGAGCGTCCGCCAGTCCCATCGCGAGATCCTTCGCCGGATTCTCTGAAACGTCGGCAAATGGCGAGCAATCCTCGGCGACAAGATCCATCGCGTCGGCAACAAGCGCTGGATGAACTTCCGGTCCCAGCTGCATCTCGTGCAACCCGTCCAGCACCACAATCGCCGCCGCAAGAGGATCGGCGGTCGCGGTCGGCAGCATGATCGTTGATCGGGAGGTGGCATGCTCGGCGATCGTGGACAGACGCGGACACGCGATCAACAGCTGGCTGCCGCGGCGTACCGCCTCATGCACCGTGGCGATCACACCGGCGGGGGCACGTTCACTGGCCATGACCACGACGAGGTCGAGGGCCCCCACCCAGCCGGGCAGGCCGTGGGTCGGCCAAGCAACGAACGGCACCGGGCATACCGGCTCCAGCATCGCCCGGATGAAGCGCGCCTCAGTCCCGGCGGCGATCACTGCGCGCGGCCGCGGCAGCCCGCGTAACTGATTGATCGGCTCCGCCGAATCAGCCGCCTCTCGCCGTACCCGTGCTCCGGCTTCGGCGAGTCGGCGCAGGATGGTATCGGCCCCGGCTAGCGCCTTTTGATCATCCAGCCAGGAGTCGTTGAATATTGACATCACCGACCCGGTGTGGCGCCCGGGCGACGCACGCCCGAGTGGGGACGGCGGGCTTCCTCGATCAGCAACACAGGAATCTGCTCTCGCACCGGATAGGCCAAACCACAATCGGCAGCCAAGCACACCAACTCGTCCCGCTCATGATCAACAGCCAGTGCTCCATGACAGTTGGGACAGGCCAGAATCTCCAGTAACTCCGGCGCCAGTTCGACTGCCATGCTCTTCCTCCTCAAGTCCACCCCTCAGGCGCGGATCAAACCTAGCGTCTCGTCGCGCAAAGTCTCCATTGTTTCGACAGTGGCGGCTTCGACATTGAGCCTGAGCAGCGGCTCGGTGTTGCTTGGTCGTACGTTGACCCACCAGTCTGGGCCAGCGACAGTCAGCCCGTCGATTCGATCTTGCTCGCCGCGATCAGCGAACGCCGCCGCGACGCGGTCCATGATCATTTGCTGGTCTGCGACCCGGGTATTGATCTCTCCGGATGCGGCATAGCGGTCGAATCGAGCCACCAATTCTGACAACGGCCGGTCGGCATGGCCGACTGATGCAAGCACGTGCAGCGCGGCGAGCATCCCGGTGTCAGCTCCCCAGAAGTCGCGGAAGTAGTAGTGCGCGGAGTGTTCGCCTCCGAATATCGCGTCGTGCTCGGCCATAGCGGCCTTGACGAAGGTATGACCCACCCTGGTGATCACGATCTTGCCACCTTCGGCCTGTACGACCTCTGGCACTATCCGCGAGGTGATCTTGTTACAGACGATGGTGCCGCCTGGTTCGCGGGCCAGCTCATCCGTGGCGATCATCGCCGTCACCACCGAAGGGCTGACGACGGTGCCGCGCTCGTCAATGATGAAGCAACGATCGGCATCACCATCGAAGACCAAAGCAAGATCAGCTGTATGGTCTCGGACCGCAGCCTGCGCATCCCGAAGATTCTCTGGCTCGAGCGGGTTTGGTGGGTGGTTGGGAAAGCTGCCGTCCAACTCGGTGAACAGACCGATCAACTCAAGATCATCACGGTTGAGCACCGCAGGTGAGGTGTAACCGGCCATACCGTTACCGGCGTCGACGACCACACGTAACGGCCGGATACCCGTCAGGTCGACCAGTGAGTGCAGGTGTTCCGCGTACGCGGTGAGGACGTCCCGCTCAGTGCGCTTACCGGGCGTCTCGGCTGGAGCGGCTGCTGGCCGGCTCGCACGTTCGGCGATGTCGGCAAGGTTGGCTGAGGTGATCGGCTTGGCGCCCGCCACGCAGAATTTGATGCCGTTGTATGCAGCAGGGTTGTGGCTGGCGGTGAACATCGCACCTGGAAGATCAAGCCAGCCAGAAGCAAACCACAATTGGTCAGTGCTCGATAGGCCGATGTCGATTACATCGACCCCGCTGCTCAGCACCCCATCAATAAAGGCACCAACCATCTGCGGACCGCTGAGTCGCATATCCCGACCAACCACGAGCGCGGCGGCGCCGCTCCGGAGGTCGAGTACATCCACGCAGGCTGCACCGATGGCGTACGCCCCGGACGTATCCCACTCCGGGTCTGGGCCCTCGGTGATTCCACGAATGTCGTTAGCTTTGAAGATCCCCCGCTTGATCATTAAGTGAGAATCTTAGACCTAGATGCGCCCTGAGCCTGTCGAAGAGCACAACTAGGCGCTTCGACGAGCTCAGCGCGCATCACGTCGGCGTCCGGCGACCGGCGTCAGCTGCTCCAGGATCCGCGAGAACGGTGAGATGGCCGCGACGTGCCAACTCGACGAGGCCGTGACGCTGACTGGGCGCGTCCATCGGTCCGGTCGGAGGATCGTAGGACAGCCCGGCATCGCGTACGGCGTCGGCAAGAGCCAGCAAGTCGTCGGTGCTCGGCTTCGGCTCCTCCTCGACAACGAGCCTGATCACTTCCCAGCCACGAGGCGCCGACAGGGTTTGCGCGTGCGCTTGGCAGAGGTCGTAGCAATGTGGCTCGACCTGGTTCGCCAGTGGACCCAGGACCGCCGTGGAATCTCGATAGGCGTAAGTCAGCGTCGAGGTGGCTGGATTCGGGCATCCAGCTCGAGAGCATCGGCGTGACCTCACCTGCCTGACGGTACTCCGCGGGCCGGTTTGAGCGTGGGACCCGATGCCGTGTCCGGACCAGCGAGCGCTGGCGAAGGGAGCAACCCAACCCAGCTACAGTGCACAGGTGACCAGTCGGCGTCGTGACCGTCACGGTCGTGGCCTTCGCGGACCCCTGTCCTTGCCGAACTCGCTGACCAGCCATCGTGCACACCCGCCGCACCCGGCGAGCAAGGCCGACTTCTTCACCGAAGCGGTCCACGATGCCGTGGATCGGGTCGGACTGCAGTGCCCTGACGCACTTGTGGGAATCACGTTTGGCATCGAGGATGTGCCGCATTTCGACATGGCCTGGTCCGGTGAGCAGGTGCCGTTGGCTGCCGCGCTGGAGGGAACGGCCAATCAACCGAGCCAGGTGGTGGTCTATCGCCGACCGCTGGAGCATCGTGCGGTCAGCCGTCATGGTCTGCGGATTCTCGTCTACCGCACGATCGTCGAACAGCTCGCGGCGCTCACCGGTCGCAGTGTTGATGAGATCGACCCCGACGGCGCAGGCGCGGATGATGACTGAGTCGCCCTGATTTTGCAGCACTCACGAGCACTCAAGCACCGAAAACCCGGCTGTGGCAGGTAATCGTGCTGCGTTTTCAGTGCAGCGCCTCGATAACGGCGGCGATGAAGACCTCAGGATGGTCTCGCAACATCGCCCAGGTGAATCGCAGCACTCGCCAGCCGTCAGCCACAAGCGCGTTCTGCCGCCACCGATCGGACTCGAACAGGTCCCGATCCGTCTCATGTCGCCGGCCGTCAATTTCGACCGCCAACTTCTGCTGCTTGAACGCGATATCGATGAAGTACAGCTGATCGTCAATCTCGACGGGCAGATTTGTCTCCCAGCCAGTGATTCCCGCAGCACGAAGCAGCCGGTGACTCAGGCGTTCGGCGGCCGACCAGGGTTCATTTCGTGAGTCGAGAAGGAGCTCGAGCCTTTCCATATTGCCAGCGCGGTGCGGCGTCATATGCAATGCCTGATACATGCCGGCCAGGCTTGCAGCTCTGACCCGTAACGCGATATCGATGGCATCGCTGCATACGAAGGTCGCAAGGTCGATAGCGGTCAGGGCTGGCACTGAGTACCGCAGCCCGTCACGCTCGGCGATTAGCTCCGCTGGAATGCGACGCCGGTTGAACGTGAAACCAGGTTGCGGCTTGAGGGACGAGCGGACTGCCGCGTCGACATGATCGAGGGGTGCGGCTGGCCAGAAGGAGATTCGCGCCGCAGCAGCGCCAAGGAGCACGGCATCTGGATGACGCAGCGCAAGCGCCCGAGCCCGTGTCTGCCAAGTCCCGGCAATTTCTGAGGTGGCATAGACACCGGGCAGCACCGTCGCAAGCCTGCCTTCGCGAATCAGCCAGTCGAAAGAACCACCCAGCTGCGGATGATCTCGCCGTAGTAGCAGCCCACCGCCGGCCTTTAGCAGCAACTTGACCTCGTCACGTGCACTCACATTGAGAGCCTGCGGAGAAGCAGTCAGATCGTGCGCCCAGCGCCATATCTGTGGATGGGAACAGCCAGCAGTAACGGCGGTTGTGGATAGTCAGCCCTGAAAACGCATCACCAGTGAACCAAATACAGGCCGAACCGGCCCTCTACGGCTTACTCGTGATGCGTTTTCGGGGATTACCGGCCAGCCCCATATTCAGGCCGTGTCACTGGTGCCCGGCTGGCCACATCAGGTGAGCTCAGCGGAATAGTGGCCAATCCGGCCACGTCCCGATTTGGCTGGGTCAGTACGACTCCGGCGACCACCGAGGAGTCGTCCGGCACCTTGACGACCACGTAGGAAGGCGCCGGTGAGTTCAGCCGTCTCGTTGCGGTGCTGTTCGCAGCGAGCACTACGTCAGCGGTCCGCAGCGTCACACCTTCATAGCTGAATACTTCGAAACTCACCTGAGCGTCTGCATCTCCACCATTGCTGATGATCAACTCGCTATCGGCGAGATTGGTGGTGGCAAGAGCGCTGACTCCGCTCCCGATCAGGGGTGCGGCAGCAGATTGAACAGCCAGATCACTCCCTGCCCCGCTGCGTCGACTGGTCGAGACAACAGCGCCGGTCACCGGCACGTCGCTGGTGAGTTTGATGCCGGCTGCCTCGCCGGCCAGGCCGGGCTGCAGGTTCACCGTTGCCGTGCCCTCCGGCGGCACATCGACTGAGCCCGCTCCGCTTGGCGTGTACGGGCCCTGGAAGCCCAGCACCTGCACATCTACCGTCGCCCGGCTGTTGTTCGGATTGGTCACCACGAGCTGTCGGTTGCCTTCACCGGCGGGTACGCCAGGGATGAGGACAACCTTGGCCGGAGACGTGGACGGCAGCTGCCAGTCGACTCCAGCGGGCTTGATCTGGCTGGTTTGGGTCCGCTTGGCTACCGCCGTGACGCGGCCCTGGCTCGCCTGCACGGCAACACTGACTGGGCTTTCACCTTGCAGCTTGGTGAGGGAAACCGGACGAGTGTCGTGGCCTCTGATCACCACGCCGGGGCTGCCTGGCACCGCAATCCGACCGCTGCGACCGTAATACCGAAGATCAACTTGGGCTTGCGCATCGTCGGGGTTACTCAAGATCAGGTCCGTACGGTCCTCATCGGTCGCGCCGAGGCCGGGAAACCAGTGCGTGGTTGCCGGCGCTAGGCATGGCGCAGCCTTCAGCCCAGCCTCAGTACCGGTTTTCACGTCATCGACGATCACGGCACTGCTCGCGGTCGCCATGGCTCCATCGGCCGCGATGACGATTGATGCGTCGGTCTGAAACGGCGGCGCGCCCTTGCCTGGCTCGCTCAACTTGAGCGCGACGGGTTTCCTGTCCAGCCTCGACGCGCTCAGCGAGCCGGACCGATCGGGCTCCTGCCGGAGCGCGACTGCGGAAACCTCACTTTTTGCTCTTCCGCTCAACGGTGGTGTTGCCGTGCAGATCATGGTGGTACGGCCAACCTGGGGGCTATAGCTCGCTTGTAATGCCGGCGCCTCCGCACGCAGCAGGGTGCCGCCGCCGAGAATTACCAGCAGCGCGAGCAAGGCGGCACCGAGCACGATCGCCCGGCGGCCCGAAAGCGTCACGTCACGCAGTCGCAGATCAGACATCACGCGAGCTCCGAGAGCGTCGCCGCACGCCGTGCGGTCTTGGCCGGATCACGTACTTCAGGCCGGCGAATTGCAGGGGCAGCCAGTACGACGGCGACGAGCAGCACCAAGGCTTGCGCCAGCAGGAGCCATGGCATGAACGAAGGAAGGGTGTAGGTCACCGTGCCGGCACGGGAGGGCACCATGAACACCTGCTGCCAGCCGTCCGCCGCCTGCCCGAGTGGTTGGCCGTCCAGATTGGCTCGCCAGCGTACGTCAGCGGCCTCACCGATTCGAAGCTCTCGCTGCTCCGAGCCCGATGGCACGGGTGCGGGTGAACGGCCTATCGGCATGTCACCGGCAGCGCCATCGGCCAGCACGGCACGCGACACAGCCGGGTCGAGCTTCCACACGACGCCGCGCTCGTTGCCGCTGGCGACTCCGAGGCCCGGGGTGTTGTCGATCCGGGCCTGCACATCTTGGCCAGCGCCCGTCACCCAGACATAGCCAATGCCGAGCGTTGCGAGCTGAGGATAGATGTCGGCATCCGCGGTCCCCGCCACCAGGCGTACGGCAAGATCATTAACCTGATCACGCGCCGCCGCCGATCCCCCGAAGGCGAAGCCCCGATCGGCGTCACCTAGGCGAATGTGATCATCCGAGAGCACGGCATAGCCAGCGGAGCCGGAAGAAAGATCAATGGCGAGCAGCCGCGGTCGGGTGTCTGACTTCATCGCGTTCATCACGTACGGCGGAATCGCGTTGAGGCGGGTTCGTTCGATGGGGCCTTGCGCGCCGGCCCACACCCACCAGACGGCACCACCGATGCTGACCAGGCAAACGGCGATGCCGGCCAGCACGGAGGCGGGTTGCAGCCAGCTGAAGCTGCGCTCCTTCATGTCTATCGACAACCCGTCTAGCCCTATCCCACCGGCGAAGATCAACGCGCCGAACCCGAGCAGCACGTAGCTGCCAACCCACGGCCGTACCTCGATGCCCACCGGAGGCACGGAAACCACCAGCCTGGAGAGAACGACCGCCATGGCAAGTGCCGTGAGCGCGGCGATCCAGGCCGTGAGAACCACGCGTCGACTCGGACGCCGGGCCAGCCCCAGGATGGCGACAATCCAGATCACGCCGAAGATCACGGCTCCCACCCATAGCGGCGGCAGGCCAGGACCAAGATCACGCCCGAGCAGCAGCTGCCACACCTGCGGTGCCGTCGATACCGCGTCCAGTGCTGAATCAGGCCCGACGAACAACCGCCCCGGAGCAGTGATGAGACTTGGAAGCCAAGGCAACAAGACGATCAGCGGTACCCCGAGTGCAATGCCGATTCGTCCGATCTTGCGGGGCGTGCGCCGCAGCATGACGGCTCCCAGAACAGCGAAGAGCAGCACAGGAATGATCATGGACGGCTCGAAAGCCAGCAGCACCACCAGCACCACTCCGGCGCCCCAGCCACCTCGCCAGGCCTCTGGGGTTCGGGTCCGGCGCAGCACCAGGGCGCGCGACGCCATGATCAAGAGCGGCAGGCCGATGGCCACCACGCTAAGCGCCAGCCGGCCCTGATTCGTACCGCCTAGGAGCACCGGCAGCAACGCGTACGTGGCGCAGGTCCACAGCCGCACGCGGCGGTCATTGATCACCCGGCGAGCCAACGGATACACCGCCAGCAGCGAGAGCGGTACGACCCCGCACAGCAGCAGCGTGCTGAACCACTCTGGCTGGCCAAAGGTCAGCGTGGAACCGAGTGCGGTGAGCGCCTCCCATGGTGGGGTGATCTGGAGCGGCGCGCCTGGAATCGCGGCGACCACCGTACGCCAAAGGCTCACCAGGCTGTCGTGCGCGGGAAGAAGGGCCGGACCGGCTAAGAAGCCGCGGCCGATCAGGCTACGCGCAGCAACCACGCTTGCGACAAGCGCGACGACAATCGTCAGCGCAATCGGGCTGAGCCACACGCTCGTGCGCCGCTCCTCGGTTGCCGAACTGAAGTCGTCACCAGTCAGCTCATCGAGGGTGGCGACATCCGTATCGCCCGCTAGCGATCGGTAACGCTCCGACGCGGCACCGGTCAGTGCATCCAATCCGACGCGTAGACCGCTCCACCATCGGGGCCGTAAGGACTCGACGACCTCGCGAGTTCCCGGCACGGGCTCGACGGCAGTGGTCCGCTTGCGCAGGTCAGCGAGCCGGCGGGGATGGGCGACGAACGCGCCGAGGGCTAGCATCTCGTCCAGCGCGCGGCCGGGTACCTTGCCGATCAGGTAACCGACAGCGCGTACCAGGCAGCTCCAGACCAGACGCAGCCACACCAACAGCAAGCTCCTACGCGGGGCGTGACCAGCCACAACCAACATGCCAAGAAGCCGGTCGACCTTGCCGGGCCGACGACCGGTCAGGCCGTGCGGCCGGAGTCCAGCGCGGCCCACCTGACGATGGGTGACCTGAGCACTCGGCGTCGTGACCACGCTGTAGCCGCTGAGATGCGCACGCCAGCCGAACTCGACGCCGTCCCGGAACACCGGGAGCGACGGGTCAAGGCCACCGAGCTGCTCCCAGACCGCGGTACGTACCAGCATGCCGCAGGTGGACACGCCGAGCCGTTCCTGAGGCTCATCACGCTGCCCTTGATCAATCTCATCCACGTCGAGCTCGAGCTCCCGGCGGCCGGTGTCAGAAATGCTGACCCCGACCTCGCTGATCGGCTGACCGCCGTGACGACGCCTCGGAAGCAGCAGCTTAGGTCCGGTGAGATCGATGCTCGGGTCGATCGTGATATGAGCAAGGAGTTGATACAGCGCATCGGGTGCCGGCACGGCATCGTCGTGAAGCAGCCACAGCCAGCGCGTGTCGTGGACCGAGACAGCGCGGAACCCGACTGTGTCCGCGTCGTCTTGAAGATTGGCGGAATCAGAGTCCAGAGCTGCCTTGACTGCTGCGCCGAAGCCGAGCGAGCGCTCGCCGTGGTAGACCGCGTCGATTACGCCACGCCGACGCGCCTCGTCCAGCAGCTCTTCGGTGGCGTCGGTACTGGCATTGTCGATCGCGATCAGCCGGGTGGGCCGGGTATCCAGCTTGGCCAGTGCATCCAGCGTCGCCGGCAGCCAGCGTGCCGCATCGAGAGTGACCAGCACAGCGGTGACGTGCGCTGCGGAGATGTCGACCCGTTCGGTCTCCTCGTCGACGTAGTCCGCCCACGCCCATGGACTTTCATCAAGGCTGAAGTCCTCAACACTGACCGGCGTGAGCCCATGCCAGGCGCCAGAGCCTCCTGGTCGGTCCTCATAAGAACCGGTCAGGGTGATGTGGCTATCCATCAGATCCTGTGAAACCCCCGATTACCAAACGGGCCCCACAACAAACGTAAAAGGGGCTGCCCGGTTGGGCGGCCCCTTACTTTACGCGAGCCAACTGAGATACCGACAACCTGTCTCGGCTACACGGCTCGCTTCTTGAGCTTTCGGCGCTCCCGTTCGCTCAATCCGCCCCAGATACCGAAGCGTTCATCGTTGGCCAGGGCGTACTCCAGGCACTCACCACGTACGTCGCAGGCCAAGCAAACTTTCTTGGCCTCGCGCGTGGAACCACCCTTCTCCGGAAAGAACGCCTCTGGGTCGGTCTGCGCGCACAGTGCGCGCTCCTGCCAGCTCAGTGCACCCCCCTCTTCGGTGCCCCTCAGCTCGTACATCTGGATTGTGCCTCCTCGACCCCGCATGATGGATAACCCCGTTTTCCCACCTGTCACTCGCTGCTACTAGGTCCCCCCTGGATCTGCAGCAACTCAGTTTGAGTACGGCTCCGACGGATCAGCAGAAAATCCGCAAATGACATTGGTGAAATTACATGCCTGTCAATGCACAGAAGTCAAGTGGTTTCCTGATATTGAGTAAAGTTCGGCAGCGAAGCGCCAGATTAGGACTGCGGCCGGTCCCACCAGTCCAGCGCTGGTTGCTGCGAATTCCGTCGTCCCTGGTCAGCCCCCGGATCGTTAGGCATACCCGGCGGCTGTTCCGGGACCGGCAGGGTTGTCCGCGGATTTGTCTGAATTCCGTTGAACGGCGCGTTCGGCTGGCCGCTTGATTGAGGTGTGCTCGGCTGGTTGGGGATGGGCTGCCAGCCTGCGGAGGCGTCGGTTCCCCAGCCGCTCGCGGGCGCACCGGCTGCAGCATCACCGGCCGTTCGCCAGGCTGCCCCGGCTGCAGCGTCAGGCTGCCATATTGGTTGCAGGCGCGGGTCTGGCGGCTCGGGTGTGGGAGGCGGCGGAAGGGCGTCCGAGGGATACGGCACCAGGCCGATTCCGGCGGGCAACCGGCGCGGCACAGCTTGCAGCTGCAGAAGCCTGATCAAAAATGCAATCGCGATCACCGAGATTGCCTGCGGCACGATGGCCGCAAACACCGCAAGAACCGACGCGGTTGCGCCGAATCCAAGCAAAGCGAATGTCAGGCCGAGGAGTACGGAGATGCCACCGACGATCAGGCTGCTGATGGTGAGTTGGCGGGCGTGAGGCGTGCGGTCCCGCAGCACGCAGAAGCTCACCAAGACGGTCAGAACAAGTAACGGCACCGGGTTTGCGAGTCGGGCACTCAACACCCATCCCACACTCGGGAGAGAGCCGTCCACGGTTGCCAGCGCCACGAGAGCGAGGATGATATTGAGCACCAAGACTCCCAAGGCAACCCAAGCCGCGGGCTCACGCAGCCGCATTAAATTTTCCACGCCTTTCAGCGTATCGACCCTGGCACTACTGGGTGCCTAGCGCGGCAGAACTGCCCGATCTGGTGACCTTATGACCGACGGCCAGCGGCGCTCCGGACGATGCCGCCTGGGGCGGCCCGCGCTTGGCTGAGATTCTGCACTGCGGAACACTAGTGCGGTGCAGATCGCGATTTTGGCCGGTGGCGTAGGCGGCTCAAAGTTCGCGCTCGGCGTACGCCGCGCGTACCCGACGGCACAGATCACCGTGATCGCCAATACCGCTGACGACATCACCTTGCACGGACTGCGCATCTGCCCCGACCTCGACACGATCATGTACACCCTCGGCGGTGGCGCTGATCCGGTACGCGGTTGGGGTCGCCAGGACGAGAGCTGGCGAGTGATGGAGGAATTCGCCGCGCACCGCGTTGAGCCGACGTGGTTCTCGCTGGGAGATCGCGACATCGGCACCCACCTGGTGCGGACCCAGATGCTGAACGCCGGCTACCCGCTTTCGGAGGTGACAGCGGCGCTGTGCACCCGTTGGCTGGCTGACGATAGGCAGCTCAGGTTGCTGCCGATGACCGATGACCGCGTCGAGACGCACGTGACGATCATGGATCCGGACGCCCCGGAGCAACGGCGGGCGGTGCACTTTCAGGAGTACTGGGTACGCCTTCATGCCCAGCCGGATGCACTCGCGGTCGCTCTCGTCGGCCTGGACGGCGCGCGACCGGCGCCCGGGGTCGTCGACGCGCTGCAGCAGGCCGACTTGATCTTGGTTGCGCCCAGCAATCCTGTCGTCTCCATCGGCCCGATCCTGGCCGTGCCGGGCCTGCGGGAGGTGCTGCGGGCAGCGAGCGCGCCGGTGATCGGATTCGCCGGCATCCTGGGCGGCTCACCTGTGCTGGGTATGGCCCATCGGCTGCTTCCAGCAATCGGCGTTGACGTGGATGCCGCTGCAGTGGGTTTGCACTATGGCGCTCGGCAGCGCGGTGGCGTGCTGGATGCCTGGGCCATCGATACTGCCGACGCCGCTGCCACGGAACGCGTTCAGCAAGCTGGGCTCCGCGTCGTCGTCACTGATCTGATCATGCGAGATCCAACGAGCACAGCCGACTTCGTGAGTTACGCGATCAAGTCGGCCACCTCGTGATCACGATCTTCGCCCCAGCCGGGATTGGTGAGGTGACGCCCGGCACTGATCTTGCTGAGATCATTCTTCCGGCCATCGATGCCGATCCTGCGGGACCGCTGCGGAACGACGACATTGTCGTTGTCACCTCCAAGATCATCAGCAAGGCCGAAGGCCGTATCGAGCCGGCCTCCCGGCGTACCGAAATGATCACATTGGAGGCTCGGCGCACCGTAGCTCGGCGGGGAGAGACCCGGATTGTCCGCACCAGAGCCGGCTTGACGATCGCCGCAGCCGGCATCGACAACTCCAATCTGGCGACGAACTCGATCTTGCTCTTGCCTCGTGATCCGGACGCGAGCGCAGCGCTGCTGCACCACCGGCTGCAGGCGGCGACTGGTCTCCGGCTGGCAGTGATCATCTCTGACACCGCTGGCCGGCCGTGGCGGCTTGGCCAGACCGACCACGCCATCGGCATCTCCGGAGTACGAGCTGTCGAGGATTACATCGGCGCCCGGGACGCGTACGGCAACGAACTGCAGGTCACGGCAATGGCCGTTGCCGATGAGATAGCGGCAGCCGCCGACCTCGTGAAGGGCAAGCTGCGCGGCCGTCCCGTCGCCGTGGTACGCGGGCTCGGGCAGCTCCTGTCAGAGACCGATTCTGGCGGCCGGGACTTGATTCGTGACCCTGCTGACGACATGTTCGGCTACGGCAGCCGGGAGGCCGTACTCGCCGCGGCGTTGGCAGCCACTGGTCAGGTGCATCGCTATGAGGAGTTGGTGACACTCGAGAGCGCGGAACGAACTTCCCGCCTGCTGGCCGAGGCCAACCTGAGCCCAGCGGCCGCGGATTTGCTGCGGGCAATCATGTCTGTCGACTTACGGACAGACGGTCCTCAGCAGGTCGAGATAGACTCGCCACTCCTTGAGACGGATCGGTAGGAGCAAACCAGGTGGCGAAAGCCAAAAGCGAGGAGAAGGCTGCGCCGAAGAGCGGCGCCTCCATTAAGAGCGGATCCCCGCCGCAGAGTCGCCGAGACAAACTCGCCTCGCTGGAGACGGCGCGGAAGAAGGAGCAGCGGACCCGTACCATCCGGCTGCTGGTGATCTGCCTGGTCCTGGCGGTGGCACTGTTGGCCTATCCGGTCTACCTCTTCGTCGACGATTACCGCGCGCGGAACGCGACGCTGGAAGACATTGGCACCAGCATTGCCGCGGCTGGCTGCGATCCGATCGCCACGCATCCGGCCACCGGCAACCAAGATCACGTTGCCGAGGGCACCAAGGTCGACTACGCCGAGAGCCCGCCAGACTCGGGCAAGCACTGGCCGACGCCAGCTCCGTTCACCAAGCACTTCTACGCCGCCGCGGATCGGCCACCGGTCGAGACACTGGTGCACAACCTCGAGCACGGTTACACAGTCGTGTGGTATCGGGCCGACGCCCCCGGCAAGCAGATCAAGAATCTGCAGCGAATCGCCAAGACCTTCGGCAGTGACGACTATGATCCAGCCGACAAGTTCATCGCGGCGCCATGGTCGGACGCAGATGGTGCCGGGTTCCCAGCCGGTAAGAGCATCATGATCACCCGCTGGACTGCCGACCCGAACGATCCAAGCAACCCGGCTCAACAGCAGGGCGTACGGCAGGCCTGCACGAGTGTCAGCGGTGCCGCGATCAAGGACTTCATGACAAAGTACCCGGTCGCCAATTCTCCGGAACCCAACGGCGCGTAAGGATTCTGCACTCCGAGTTGTCAGCACCAGTGGTTGCCAGAGCGACCACCCACGCTGACAAGTCGGTGATCTTGCGGATTATGCGTAATCACCGCCGAGCTGTGCGGTGACCTGGGCGACTAGGTCCTTGATCCGTTCAGCCTCGGTGATCGGGCACACCAAGGTGATCTGAGGTGTCTGCACGATGACGGTGTCGGTTAGTCCGACAACCGCAACCACCCGGCCGTCTTCAGCGTTGTTGATCACCAGATTGTCTCGGGCGTCGACGAGTACCGCGACACCATGAGTCGCATTGCCGTGTTCGTCACGCGGCAGCTGCTCACTGAGCGCTGCGAAACCGCCGACATCGTGCCAGGTGATCGGCAACCGGACAGCGACGACCCGGGCACTCCCCTCGCCTCGCGAGACCGGCTCCATCACGGCGTAGTCGACACTGATCTTGAGCAGCTGCGGATAGATCTCGTTGAGCCGATATGGTGCAGCGGCCAATTCGCTGACCGCGGCGTAGGTCTTGGGCTGCAGGACCTCGAGCTGATCAAGGAAAGTACGTGCGCGCCAGACGAACATGCCGGAGTTCCACCAGTATTCGCCCGAGGCGAGATACTCCTCAGCGGTGTCGCGATCGGGTTTCTCCTTGAATTCGAGAACGGAGAAAACGTCTGGATGATCGGGGATGGTCTCGCCTCGCCGCAGATATCCGTAACCGGTGTGGGGGCCGGTCGGCACTACTCCGAAGGTCACCAGAAAGTTCTCACCGCTTTCAGCTACCTCGAAGGCCTCCAGCAATGCGCTCTGGAATGCCGCAACCGGATGCATGATGTGGTCCGAGGTCACGACCGCGACGACCGCATCGGGATCGCGTGCCGCGAGAACTGCGGCGGGCCAGGCCACTGCGTTCAGCGAATCGCGACCTTCCGGCTCGCCGAGAATGTTGACGGGCTTCAGTTCAGGCAGTTCTGCGGCGACGATGTCGGCGTAGTCGGCGCTTGTGCAGACCAGCACGTGATCTGGCGAAACGATGCCGTCCAGCCGCTCGTACGCGATACGAAGCAGGCTTTTGCCGCCGACCACCCGCAACAGCTGTTTCGGCATGTCTTGCCGGGACAGCGGCCAGAGACGCTTTCCTGATCCACCGGCCATGATCAGCACGTAACGCATGCGGAAAGGGTAGCGGCGCAACGTCGACGATCGCTGACGTGAGTTGCTTTTAGGGTGGGCGGCTATGGGCACACTCATCGCCGAGCGACTTCGGCAGCGCGTCAAGAACGACGGCTCGGCGCCACTCCTCACCTACTACGATCTCCGCTCCGGCGAGCGGGTGGAACTCTCGGCCGCCAGCTTCAGCAACTGGGTCGACAAAACATCGAACCTGCTGGTCGAGGAGGTGGCCGCCACCGAGGGTGAGGTGATCAGCATGCCGCTCGCGGTCGAGGCGCCCGGTCACTGGCTGACCGCGGTCTGGCAGCTCGCTTGCTGGCAGGCCGGTCTGTCGGTTGATCTCACCGATGACCCGCTGGCTGTGGCCGTGGTCGCCGGCCGGCATTGGCAGGACCATCCCGCTCGCGATCTCTTCGCCTGTGCGCTGCATCCCCTCGGATTTGGCTTTGCTGAGCCGTTGCCGGACGGCGTACGAGATTACGCCGTCGAGGTACGCGCGCACGCGGACCGGTTTTTTGGCGCGCAGCCCGCTCCCGATACGGTCGCATGGGTCGACAAGGAGCGAACGCTGAGCCAAGTTGATCTTGTAACGGTCGAGGGGCCGGCGTCGCGGCGTCTGGTGCAGGCGGCGGATCCGTGGCCCACCTGCCGTGATGGTGTGGTGACGGCTCTGATGACCAATGGCTCAGCGGTCCTCGTGGTAGGTGGCGACGCTGATCAACTGGCGCGTATCGCCCACACCGAGCACGTAGATGTGCCCTGAGGATGTGATCAGACAGCTCCAGCGAAGATCGGTGGCAGCACAAACAGCATGCTGAGTGACCAGGTGATGTGGGTGAGGATCGGCGCCAGAATGCCGCCCGACGCCCGTCGCTCGAGCGCCACCACCGCGCCGACCACAACGGCCGCAAACACCAGGACGGGATTGCCACCGGCAACGGTTGCCAACGCGTAAAGAGTGGTGGAGATCAACACCGGATGCCATACGCCAATGGCGGCGAACAGCGCGCCACGGAAAAAGAGCTCCTCAGCAACGCCATTGACAAGTGTGATCACCACGATGATCCAGAGATTGCCCAGTCGCGCGTAGCCGAGAACGTCTTCAGTGAGGCTGGCCAGCGCCGGAACGGTACGGATGACGAAAGCGCCAACAACGAAAAGCGCGACCAAGAGCAGGCCCGAGGCGATTGGTGTGATGATCGGACGTCGTAGCGTGCCACCACGCAGGACGTGGCCCAGGTGCAGCGGGCCGGAGAGCAGGCTCCCGAGCATCCACGTAGCAGCGAGGCCGAAGGTTAGTGGGTAGAAGGCTGGATCCCCTTGTCGCACCGAGAAGGACAGGCCCAGCAGTGTCGCGCCGACGGCCAACGTGATTCCAACGACGATCCGGCGGCGGGTAAATGCAGCGTCGGTTTGCCAGTGATCTCGTTCCACCTTGTCGATCAACAGCGGGCGGACGATGTCCACCGCCCGCCGGACCATCTGCTTAGGGCCGATGCTCACGACTTTGCTCGGGCGATGGCTCGCTGTCGGAACGCCTCGCGAACCGCGTCGTCGTAGCCCATGGGCATTCCGGGAACGATCTCGGTTATGGAGTAGTCGGTGACGACTACCTCGTTGCTCATGGAATCCACCAGATTGCGGGCCGTTGCGGTATCGACATCGGTGACCAGTGACAACCAATAAGAAGACAGTCGAGGACTCAGAAGCGGTACGGCCAGCATAAAGAGTTGCCGGTGATGGCGCAGCCGGGCAACGCGCCGCATCATCTCGGCGTAGGTCAGCACCTCAGGTCCGCCGATCTCGAAAACCCGTCCCTTGGCTGCCTCTGGCTCGAGTACGCCGACCAGGTAACGAACAACGTCGGCCAAGGCGATCGGCTGGGTACGCGTGGTCGCCCACTTGGGAACGATCATGGCCGGAAGGTGGGCGACGAGCTGTCTGGTGATCTCCCACGAGATGCCGCCGTGTCCGATGACGATCGCCGCTCGCAACACCGTGGTCGGTACGCCGGCGCTGGGCAGCAGGCGCTCGACCTCGCGGCGTGACTTCAGATGGGCGGAAAGGTTCGCGTCATCTATGCCCAAACCACCGAGATAGATGATCCGCTCTAGGCCCGCGTCTGCAGCTGCCATCGCGAACGACCGGGCTGCCGCAGCGTCTCTCTCGACGAAGTCTTGGCTAGCCAGCGAGTGCACCAGGTAATAGGCCGCGTCGGCGTCAGCGAGTGCGGAACGGAGACTGTCCGGCTCGTCAACGTCGCCGAAGATCGGCTTACCTACACCTGAGTAGGCGTCAGGATGGCGGGTCATCGCCAGGACGGAGTAACCGTCGGCTTCCAGTGCTTCGGTTAGTGCGGCGCCCACAAAGCCGGACGCGCCTGTGACGAGAACCTGCTTGGCCATGGAGCCTCCTCCTGGATACGACCACGTGCGCTTGGTCGATATTCGTGTCTGATCCCCTAGGCGGTTGCAACGCCTTGGGTCGCATACTCGGTTACCCAAAATGCGCTCTGAGCCCGTCGCAGACCTCGAACAACACAGCTCCGATGTGATGCGCTTCACAAACCCATCTATCGCTCACACGTTCGAAAGTGTCAGTGCGGGATGTTCTGTCGCCGCCACCACCGTGCCAAAACCTTCGCCTGGCTCGCCTGCGTCAGAGACGACCACGGCGTCGACTGGACCATGCCCGACGCCGAACACTACCGATGCCTCGACGAACCACTACCCACCGGACGAGCCGCATGAAGTCGGAGCGGGGAAAGTTGATCAAACCTCTTCGATGGAGGCGTCAGCTGCCGCGCGCTTCACCGACTGCACTTTGCCATGTCTGTGCCCTCCGTCGAGTAGATGGCGGGTCCTCAGGCGTTCTGCGGGAAGCCCAAGTTGAGACCGCCGTGGCTCGGATCCAGCCAGCGTGTGGTGATCACCTTGCCGCGCGTGAAGAAATGGAAACCCTCCACGCCGTGGGCGTGAGTGTCGCCGAACAGCGAGTTCTTCCAGCCACCGAAGGAGTAGTACGCCATGGGTACCGGAACAGGCACATTGATGCCGATCATGCCAACCTTGACCTCGTTCTGGAACTGCCGAGCGGCGCCACCATCATTGGTGAAGATCGCCGTGCCGTTGCCGTACGGGTTGTCGTTGATCAGCTCCACGCCTTCTTCGTAGCTATCGACCCGAACTACCGACAGTACTGGCCCGAAGATCTCATCCTGGTAGATGCTCATGTCGGTCGTTACATGATCGAAGAGCGTCGGTCCGACGAAGAATCCGTTGCCATCGGCATCGACCTCCGGGTCGCGCCCATCGACCACCAGAGTTGCACCGGCCTCCTCGCCAGCGTCGATGTAGCCAGATATGCGCTGCTGGGCCTGTGCTGTAACTATCGGACCCATGTCACAACCTCTGGTCCCATCACCCGTCCGTAAGCTCAGGGCGCGTTCCTTGATCTTGGCTACCAGCTCGTCACCGATGTCGCCGACCGCCAGCAACACAGAGATAGCCATACAGCGCTCCCCTGCCGAGCCAAAGCCAGCGTTGATGGCCTGGTCAGCGGCAAGATCAAGATCCGCGTCGGGCAGTACCAGCGCGTGATTCTTCGCACCGCCCAGAGCTTGCACCCGCTTGCCGTGTGTAGTCCCGGTCTCGTAGATGTACTTGGCGATCGGGGTAGATCCCACGAAGGAGATCGACTCGACATCGGGGTGCGTGAGCAGCCCATCCACAGCCACCTTGTCGCCGTTCAGAACGTTGAAGACACCGTCGGGAAGTCCGGCCTCCTTCCACAGTTCAGCAACCCAGATTGCGGCCGTCGGCACCTTCTCGCTGGGCTTGAGCACCACGGTGTTCCCGGCAGCGATCGCGATCGGATAGAACCACATGGGAACCATCGCCGGAAAGTTGAACGGCGAGATGATGCCGACTACCCCGAGCGGCTGGCGTGTGGAGTGCACATCCACCTTGGTCGAGGCGTTCTCGGAGTAGCCTCCCTTGATCAAATGAGGCAGACCGCAAGCGAACTCAACGACCTCCTGGCCACGAGTGACCTCGCCAAGAGCATCAGAGAGCACCTTGCCGTGTTCGGCAGTAATGATCGCGGCTAGCTCCTTTTTCCGGTCATTCAACAGCTCGCGGAAGCGGAAGAGCACCTGGGTGCGCCTAGTCAGGGACAGGTCTCGCCACCCCGGGAACGCTGCCTTTGCCGCGGCGACGACCTCATTGACGTCGTCTTGAGATGCGAGTGCAAGCTGCCCGGTGATCTCACCGGTGGCCGGATTCGTTACGTCGGAGAAGCGTCCGCTGTTGCCTTCGAAGATCTCCCCGGACTTCCAGTGGTGCAGGGTCGTTGCCATGACTTTTCCTAACTGAGATTGCTCGATTTATCGGATCCGAAGTGCTTGTCGATGAGGGCGAGCGCCTTTTCGCGCTGACGTTCCGATACGCCGCGCGCGTCTTCCTCCCACCCGAAGACGCAGCTGCTGAGCACCCCGTCGAAGTCGACGGACGCAAGCGCTGCGAACACAGCGTCGTAGTCGACCTCGCCCATGCCCATTTCCATGTGCTGGTGTACGCGGGCCGGATTGCCAGGCGGGTTGGTGATGTAGCGCAACCCGTTGGAGGTCAGATGACTCCAGGCGTCTGCAAGATGGACGTACCGAACCTTGTCGCCAGCGGCCTCGATGATCGTTGCCGCGTCGTGGCCCTGATGGAAGGCGTGCGGGGTGCAATAAAGGAAGCCGAGCCAGTCCCGGTTCAGGCCGCGAATCATGTTCACGGCCTCCAGCCCATCCTCGATGAAGTCGTCCGGGTGCGGCTCGATGATCAACTGCACCCCCTCCCTCTCGAAGATCGGCAGCAGCTCATCCATCGACTTCAAGAACTGGGCCTCCGCAGTCTCCGGCGCCTCCGGCCGACCGTTGAATTCGGTGTTGATCACCTCAACTCCAAGATCGACGGTGATCTGAATGACCCGCTTCCACGCGCGGACAGCCGCCTGTCGCTGATCTTCGTCAGGGCCGGACCAGCGCAGCACCGGCAGGACCGAGGCGATACCGATCCCAGCATCAGAGGTGATCTTCTTCAGGCGCTTGACGCCGCCGTCATCGATCCGTGGATAGCGGAAGAACGGTACGAAGTCGGCCTTCGGCGAGAGCTCCATCCAGTCGTACCCCAAGCTGGCCACGATGTCGGGCAGCTCGTGGACCGAGCTGCTCGAGTAAAACATCTGGGGATCCAGGGCGAGCTTCACGGCCAGGCTCCTTCCAGATCAGGCGCCTGAATTCCGGCATGAGGTTCCTCAGGCTCGATCGCTGCCATCGACGAGCCGCCGGCGAGGTGAACATGAAACTTCACCCCACTGCGGAGCGCCAGCACGCCCGCCTCACAGACCGCAACGGCCGCGTATCCATCCCAGGCGCTCGCGCCGTCAATCGTCCCCGCCTTCGCCGCATCGACCCAGCGCTGCAATTCCACGTCGTACGCCTGCCCGAAGCGCTCCACAAAGCTGGGCGTGATCCCGCCACCCCAGCGGCCGTCCGTGGACTTCAGCTGCAGATTCTGGTCCAAGCCGATCAGAGCGCTGCCTTGCTCGCCCACAACCTCGGTGCGCACCTCGTACGCCACGCCGCTGCGGACAAAGATCTCATCGGTGACAATGACGCCAGACTCGGTCTCGAAGATCACCAACATCGGGTCGTGAGTGCCGTGCGGAGCGTCCTTCGTAGCCGCGCCCTTGATCACCTCGATGCTGCTGAGCTCCTCGCCTAGGAGGTAGCGGACCGAATCGACCTCATGCACCACCGAATCCCTGATCATGAATTCAGAATTGAAATGATCACCGACCGCGGGATTGCGATGCGTGCAATGCACCATGAGCGGCATGCCAAGCCCACCATCAGCGATCAACTTCTGTAATGCGACGTATTCCGAATCGAAGCGACGCATGAAACCGACCTGAATGAGCTGCTTGCCAAGCTCCTTTTCCTTCTGAACGATCGCATAAGCAGAAGCGATGTCGGTGGTTAGCGGCTTTTCACAGAGCACGGGAATGCCGCGATCCAGGCAAGCGGCCAGCTGTTCGGCGTGGGCCGGCCCAGGGCTGGCGATGAGCACCGCATCAACATCTGGATCGTTGATCGCGGCAATCGGATCGGCTTCGGCGCGCGCGCCGATCGAGCCCGCCACCTCAGCTGCCTTGTCAGCAAGAAAGTCGTTGATCACGGTCACCCGGGCACCGCGCACCCGCTTGCTCAGCGCGTCCACATGGAACGCGCCCATCATCCCGACGCCGAGAACGGCGACCCTCAGATCATCACTCATGACTGTCTCCCAAACTCGATGGTCGCCCCGCTGCAGGAGCTGAGGTAGGACTTGGTGCGCTTTGCAATGGGCAATGGGAGATCCGGGGAGCAGGGATACAGATCGTGTTCGATGATGCCCTCGATGTCACGGTCCAGTCCTGCCACGGCTTCGAGCAATGGCGGCATGTCGGGAACTCCCAGCGGCGGCTCGATCATGGCCCCCATCCGCACTGCCTCGGGGAAGGAGAGGTCCTTGTCGAGCACCTGCTCAACGATCTGCGGGTTGACCTGCTTGAGATGCAAATAGCCAATGCGATCGGGATACCTCTCGATCAGCTCCAAGCAGTCGCCGCCGTAGTAAGCAATGTGACCTGTGTCGAAACACAAGTTCACCCACTCGGGATTGGTTGACTCCAGCAGCCGTTCGATGTCTGGCTGGTATCCGACGTGACTATCAGCATGGGAGTGGAATTGCACATGGAGCCCGTACTCCTCCAAGATCCTTCGCCCCAGCTCATCCAGACCGCTCGTCTTCTGTTCCCACTGCTCCTCAGTGAGCTCACGATTCTCTACTGGCTCGCCGGTCTTGTGGTGTCGCCATACTTCAGGGATAACGACGATGTGCTTTCCTCCGGTCGCTTGCGTCAGCGCGGCCACGTCGGTGACCTGAGTCCATACCGCATCCCATGAATCGGGTCTGTGCAGGTGCTCAAATACCGTGCCTGCCAGTACGCCGAGCCCGTACTCGTCGAGCTGATCTCTGAGCTTCACCGGATCCGACGGCAGGTAACCATAGGGACCGAGTTCGATCCACTCATAGCCGGCCTCAGCGACTTCGCGAAGGAAAACCTCCGGCGCTACCTGCTCAGGATCACTAGGAAACCAGACTCCCCAGGAGTCTGGAGCGGTGCCGATCGTGATCGTGGATGACACATAACCTCCTCTACAGGAACAGCTTTTGAGTTGCCTTGTGTTCGTCGTAGGTCTTGCGTGCTTGCTGGGTGGACTCGAGCGTCGAGGTCTCGCTGACCGGCACGTCCCACCACGACTCCGAATCCGGAGCACCGATCAGCGGGTCGGTCTCGACGTAAATGACGACGGAGTGATCAGCAGCCTTGGCCGCCTTGATTGCTTCGGCGAATTCGCCCGCTGTAGTGGTCTTGATCACCTCGACACCAAGACTGCCTGCATTGGCAGCAAGATCAACAGGCAGCTTCTCGCCATCCAGCCGGCCGGTTTCTGGGTTCCGGTAGCGGTATCGGGTCCCGAACCGCTGTGAGCCCAGGGACTCCGAGAGTGAACCTATCGAGGCATACCCGTGGTTCTGCACCAGCACGGTGATGATCTTGATGTCCTCTTGGACGGCGGTCACTAGCTCGGTCGCCATCATCAGATACGAGCCGTCGCCGACCATCACGAAGACATCGCGATCTGGACAGGCCAGCCGTACGCCTAGACCGCCGGCCACCTCATAACCCATGCAGGAGTATCCGTACTCGACGTGATAGCCCTTGGGGTCACGAGTCCGCCACAGTTTGTGCAGATCGCCGGGCATGGAGCCGGCAGCGCACACCACGACGTCTCGGGGGTCGGACAGCTCGTTGACTAGGCCGATCACCTCGTTCTGGGTGAGCAAGCCGGCTGCGCCGGCGTTGGGTGTTTCAGGCAGGTAGACCTGCTGCACCGTTTCGTCCCACGCGGCATCCAGTCTGCTGTATTGGTTGATGTAGAACTCATCCACTCGATAGCCCTGCAGTAGCTGAAGCAAGGCATCCAGCGTTTCGCGGGCGTCGGCTTGGACAGCCAAGCCGGCATGCTTGATCGTGTCGACTCCCGCGACGTTGATGTTGACGAACCGTACGTCCAGATTTTGAAAGGCCGTCCGGCTTGCGGTGGTGAAGTCGGAATAACGGGTGCCAATGCCGATCACCACGTCGGCGTCGCGAGCAACGGCATTTGCGGCCGTGGTGCCGGTGGAGCCGATGGCGCCGAGGCACTGCGGATGGTCATAGACCAGCGTGCCCTTGCCAGCTTGGCTCTGGCCGACCGGAATGCCCGTCGCCTCGCAGAACGCTGCGAGCGCATCTTGGGCTCGGGAGTAAGTGACTCCGCCACCCGCCACAATGAGCGGCCGCTGTGCAGACCTGATGATCTCCGCGGCAGCCTCGAGGCGAGCCGGTTCGGGGAGCGGCCGGGCTACATGCCACACGCGCTTCTCGAAGAGAGCCGTTGGCCAGTCGTACGCCTCGGCTTGCACGTCCTGCGGGAAGCAGAGTGTCACCGCACCCGTCTCCGCCGGATCGGTCAAGACCCGCATCGCCGCGAGCAAGGCGGCAGGCAACTGCTCGGGACGCCAGATCCGGTCGAAGTACCTCGACACGGCGCGGAAAGCGTCATTGACCGTCACGTCGCCCGAGTCCGGCAGCTCGAGTTCCTGAAGCAGCGGCGACGCGCTCCGGTCGGCGAACGTGTCAGCGGGCAGCAACAGCACCGGCAGCCGATTGATCGTGGCCAGGGCCGCGCCAGTCAGCATGTTGGTGGCACCCGGGCCGACGCTAGTAGAGACGGCATAGGTCTGCAGCCGATTCTTCATCCGCGCGTAGGCGACCGCGGTATGCACCATGGCCTGCTCGTTACGACCCAGGATGTAGGGCAACGTGGCGGGTTCTTCCAACTCAGCCTGCAGCAGGGCCTGGCCGATCCCGGCGACGTTTCCATGTCCGAAGATTCCAAAGCATCCGGCGAAGAGCTTCTGCTCCTCGCCGTCGGATTCGGAGTATTGGGCTCCGAGGAACTTGACGAGCGCCTGCGAGACGGTAAGCCGAGTCATCTGACGCATCAAGCCTCCTGGACAGTCTGCGGAAGGAGCCGCGAATCGACGGGTTGGGACTCCCAAGTACCGCGTACCCAAGCCTGATCAGGATGATCAGAGATCTTCCAGGCACGCTCTGAACCCGGCCCGGCCATCACATTCAAGTAGTACATGTCGAAGCCCGGCGCCGCTACGCAGGGGCCATGCCAGCCGTACGGCACCAGCACCGTGTCGCGATCATGGATCTCTTCGAGGACTTCAATATCGTGATCAGGTGAGGAGGAAGTCCGCATGAATCCGAAGCCTGGTTGACCATCCGGACCGGCGGCGATCTCGAAGTAATAGATCTCTTCTAACTCCGACTCGCTTTCGCTGGCCTCGTCGTGCTTGTGCGCCGGATAGGAAGACCAGTTGCCGGCCGGAGTGATCACCTCGCACGCAATGATCTTGGCGGCCTCCAACGAATCCGGCGTGCCGAAGTTGCGCACCTGGCGGCTGGACTGACCCGCGCCACGCAGCTCGACCGGGACCTGGGAAGCCGCTAGGTAGCGCAGCGGGAGCGTCGATCGGCTGCGTGCACCACACAGCGCGAATCGCCCACCAGCTGCGGATCGCAGTGTGACCGCCTTGCCGGCGCCAACATAGGCAAGGTCGGTGGGCCCGGCGAACACCGACGAGCGGCCGTCAAGGTCGCAACGAGCGTCGTCAACCTCGACCGCAACAGCACCGCTGAGCGGTAACACGATCACCTCATCAGCGTCTGTATCGAAGCGCTGGCTGCCTTCCGGCTCGAGCGAAATGATCCTCAGGGAGGAATAGCCCCACCCCGCCGACTCCGGGGTCACATCGACCTCGTACGGGCCAGATACCGCGGCGCCTGACCGCAACAAATACTGCGAATCCACGTTCGTTACCGAACCAGCGAGACAGCCGTATCGACTGCCTTCGCGACATCGTCATCGGAGGGGTACAGCATTGTGCGGCCCACTACCAGTCCGCGTACCGAAGGCATATCCAGGGCCGCCTGCCAAGCCGCGTAAGTCTCGTCCGGCGCACTGTCGGGATCGCCGCCAAGCAACAAGGTCGGCAGTGTCGTCGAATCCATCACTCGTTCCATCTCGTGGACCACCGGGAGTTTCATCCAGGTGTACGCGCTGGAGGCACCGAGGCCCTGCGCAATATGTACGGATTTGATCACTGCATCCGGAGAGAGATCGTTGATGATCTTGCCACCGAAACGACTGGACATGAAGGGCTCGACCATCGCGATCAGCTCGGCACGGTTGAGCTCGGTGACCGCCTGGCCACACTGCTCCATCGTTGCGACGGTGGCCGGGTCCTCAAGATCAATACGGAGCAACATCTTGGCGCCCTCGAATCCGGCGTCGACGGTGCCGCGTACGTCGTAGCCGGTGTTGCGATCATCGATTTCGAACGTCGCCCCCTGCAGGCCGCCACGATTCATCGAGGCGAACACCAGTTTCTCCTCCAAGACACCGAGCAGCAGCAGATCCTCGGCGATGTCAGCAGTGGCGAGCAGACCGTCAACCCCGGGCCGGGTCAGCGCCGTCACCAACCGATCCAGCAGGTCGGTACGACTTGCCATCGCGGTCCCTTTGCCTGCGGCACTCAGTGCACCGCGTGCTGGGTGATCACACGCAATGATCATGAGCTTGCCGTCCGGACCGAGCAATCCCCGCTTACGCCGACCCGTGAGCAGTCGCTTGATGCGTCCAGGATCGCGACTGCGGATCTCGTTCAGCTCGCTGATCGAACGTGCAAACTGGGTTGTCCGACGTCGAGTCGGTGATGGTGCTCATCGGGCACTCGCAGTAGCGAAATGTACGGCAAGCGAGTCGGCGAGATGCTCGTTGGGATCTCCGCCGGCGAGCAACGTCTCGATCTCGGCTTCGGTTGGCATTGCAGTCGAGCACTCCAGTCGAGAGGCGACGATGGCACCCGCCGCGTTGGCGTGCTGCAGGATCTTTTGCAGCGGCCAGCCGGCCAGCAGCCCATGACACAGGGAGCCGCCGAACGAATCACCGGCTCCGAGACCATTCAGTGGGCGGATCGGTATCGGCGGAGACTCGACCCGCTCGTTTCTGGTCTTGGCCAGCACACCCTTGGGGCCTTGTTTCACCACTGCCAGTTCGACACCGGCGTCAAGTAAGGCATCGGCAGCCTTCTCGGGCTCGGTTTCGCCGACTGCAACCTCGCACTCCTCGCGATTACCGACAGCGACTGTGACGTGTGGCAGGGCACGCTGGACCTGCTCAGTCGCATGCCGCGGGGTATCCCAGAACATGGGTCGATAGTCAAGATCAAGTACGGTGAACCGCTTGCGCGCCCGCGCCTCCAGCACCGCGAAGTGTGACTCGCGGCTTGGCTCCTCGCTGAGTCCAGTCACCGAGAGCCACATCAGTCGAGTGGCGCGTACCGCATCGAAATCGATGTCCGACGGTTTCACCTGCAGATCCGGTGCCGTCGGCTTGCGGTAGAACCAGAGGGGAAAATTGTCGGGCGGAAAGATCTCGCAGAACGTCACCGGCGTCGCGTATTGAGTGTTGGTCACCACATATTGATCATCGACATTCAGGTCGCGAAGCGCCTTACGAACGTATCGGCCGAACGGATCATCGCCGACGCCGGTGATGATTGCGGCCCTTTCTCCAAGCCGCGCCGCGGCCACCGCGACGTTGGCGGTCGTGCCGCCGAGATACTTGCCGAACGTCTGCACATCCTCGAGCCCAACGCCCACCTGCAGCGGATAGATGTCAACGCCGCTGCGGCCAAACGTGAGCACATCCAACGACGGCTCGACCTCGGCATTCGGGCGGTTTTGAGGATCGCTACTCATGGCTCTCCTTTGAGATCAAGATCGCTACGCATCGTCGCTCACGAAGCACCGTATGTGCCCGTCTGCATCGTGTCAATACTTTGTACAGACAAATGGTCATGTTGAGTTCAGATCGGCGGATGCAGGGTTCCGTTGAGGAATTGAGCCTGACCCATACCGAACGACCAGTCCGCATGCCGATTCGCCATGACCGAAACGATCAGATCTTCTGGCCGCACCTCGCATTCTGCCTCCAGGCGTTTCGCCAGCTCTGCGTACATGGCGACCTTCTGCTCGTTGGACCGGCCTTGCTGAAAGATCTGAATGATCACGATCCCCTCGGAGCGCTCCAAACCAAGGCCGGTGTCCTCGGCAATGACGTGTCCCTTGGGATGTTCGGTGATGATCTGGTATCGATCACGCGGCGGAGCCGCAAAGACATCAAGCATGACGTCTTGGACGGTGTCCGCCAGCTTGCGAAGTTCTTCGGGCGCACGGCCTTCTTGGACGTCAATGCGAACAAGAGGCATACGCCGATCCTAAACTTTGTTAAGACATAATGTCAATTGCTATGACCCGTATACGCCGGTAGGAGCGGTGTGCACCAGGTGGGAGGCGTCGTGCTCGCGGAAGTCGTCCTCGAGTTCTTCAAGCGTGCGGCCACGAGTCTCTGGGCAGAACTTCCAGACAAAGAGGAAGGAACAGGCGTTGACCAGGGTAAACAAACCGAAGGTTAGTGTCGCGCCCAGCGCTCCCACCAGCAACGGGAACACGAACGAGATGATCGTGTTTGTGGTCCAGAGGATAAATACCGCCGCGCCCATCGCGAATCCCCGAATCGTCATCGGGAAGATCTCCGACAACAGCAGCCAAATCAGCGTGCCGACGAAGGTCTGAACGAAGAAGACCACAATCAGCATCCCGACGAGGATGAGGTACGCCCGCCCTCGCGACTCAGGAAGCAGAAACATCAGGGCAAGAACCAGGTGACCCGCCGCTACTCCGATAAAGCCCGTCATCACCAGCGGACGCCGGTTGACGTGGCCGAGCAGGTAGATGCCCAGGATGGTGCCGCCGACTCCGACGACGCCCACGGCGATGGTAAGGACAAGTGCGGCGCTGGTGCCAAGACCAGCCGATTCCAAGATCGTTGGAGCGTAGTAGTTGACTGTATTGATGCCCGTCGCCTGTTGCACGATGGCCAGGCCGATTCCAATCCACAGGACCCGACGCATCCAGGGATACGCCCGAAGATCACGAAGCGCTGCGCCCTTGTCCTCCGAGACATCGCGTTGCGCGTGCGTTGCGACGACGTTGTACTCCGCGGCGGCCTCCTCGGGAGGCCGGCTGAGTCCGAGAACATGCTTTGCTTCGTCAAGCCGCCCGCGCACCGCGTACCAGCGGGGCGACTCGGGAAGGAAGAACAGGCCGATGAACAGCGCGATCGCTGGAATGGCCGCGACAATGAGCATCCAGCGCCAGACGCTTTGACCGCCGAAGAGGGCGTTAATGAGTGCATTGATCGCAAAAGCCAGCAACTGACCACCAACGATCATCAGCTCATTGATCGTCACCATTCGGCCCCGTCGGTGTGCCGGCGCCATCTCCGCCAAGTACACCGGCACGGTTGCCGCGGCAGCCCCGACCGCGATTCCGAGGATGATCCGGGCTGGCAGCATGACCGCGAATGACGGCGCCAGAGCACTGCCCAATGCGCCGATAAAGAACACGATGGCGCAGAACCGCAGCGCACCCTTGCGCCCTAGAACATCTGAGAGCTTGCCGCCGATCAGAGCTCCGATCATGGCGCCGAACAGCAGCGAGCTGACGACGCTCGCCTCCTGCACGCTGGACAGCTGCAGGTCCTCCTTCAAGAACGGCAGTGCGCCAGAGATGACGCCCGTGTCGTAGCCGAAGAGCAACCCGCCCAGGGTCGAGATCACCGTCAATTTGATCAAGTAGCCGGTGTAACCGCTGTCGTCGCCGGCCGGAATATTTGACTGGGCGCTTGCCCCGTGCGCAGTCGCCATGGCAGCTCTCCTTCGGGTAGCCAGACGGCGCGCTCTCCGTACCCAACGGCCCCCACCGCCGGTATGAAACGACCCAAGCGTTCCGCCACGCGGTACAACGTTCTATTATGCGGCACGCTAAACCTGCCTAGTGACCGCTGTCAACAGATTGCGAATCAGACTGAGAATCAGTTAGCCGGCCGCCTGTAACCGAGCCGCGTCGAGACTTCCTGGCAGGCCTGCAGCAAGCACGCCACGTGTGTCGGCCTCGGTGGCAAGACCTGCTGCCTCAGGCCGCCGTAGCTCAGCGCCGCAACCGCAAGGCCGTCGGCATCGAGAATCGGAGCCCCGATAGCTCCGATACCTACCGTCACGTCCTCGTCAGAGATGCTGTAGCCGCGCCGCCGCGTCTCTGCGAGATCGCGCAGCAGGTCTGCAGGTTCGACCAGGCTGTGTTCAGTCCTCTGGATCAATCCGTCCCTCAACAAGGGCGGCAATAACCGGTCCTGGTCGAATGCCAACAAAGCCCGCGGAGCAGCTCCCAAATGGAGCGGCTGCGAGCCTCCGACGTCCAGTTCCACGAGGCGCATCCCTTGTCCGCTGTCAATACGCTCCAAACACACCGCACGCGTCCCAGCGGCCACCACCAGATAGACCGACTGGTCGATCTCGGCCGCCATCTGCACCATCATCCGGCCAGCCTCTTGGCGCAGCTCGAGACTGTCCACCAGGATGCTGCCCACTTGAAAAGGCTTGATCGTCAGCCGGAAGGCTGCCTGCGGCGTACGCTCCAACCAACCCGCCTTCTCCAGACTGAGCAGGAGGCGATAGGTCGTCGATTTTGAGTAGCCGCTGCGGCGCGCAAACTCGGCCAGAGACATCTCGGGCCGCCCACGCTCAAAGAGATCCAGCAGCCGCATCGCTCGAAGCACCGACCCCACAAGGGGCCGCCCCGGCTCAAGGTCTCTTGACACCAATGAGATCGAAACTCCTACCCCGCTCAGCAGTCTGTGCCGCAATGCGGAACACGGCAGAGTGTGCCATACCCTGCGAGCTCGGGCCAGGCCTCGGTTATCGCTGAGGCGCTCGGCCAATCAAAAAGCCGGCTCCCCATGCGAGATGAGTCGCGGCCAACACCACTGGGAGTCGCAGCCGAGCCGCCGCCGATATTGGGCATGCCGTGACTAGCGAGCCGCCGACGATCACTGCGAAATAGCCCGCTGGCGCGAGAAAGCCGAGACGTAGGAGCCGGGAGTCGACGATTACGCCAAGCAGTCCCGCGACAGCGCCGCCAACAACTCCCAGCACCGCCAGCGGCGGCGCCAAATACCGAGCATTGGCAGTCTCCGGATGGCGCCGGACGAGCTCGCGACGCCATTTCCCCGTCTCATACATCTGCTTGATCAAGGCTCGCAGCGTCGAGCGCGGGCGGTAGGTAACCCGCAGCTCAGGAGAGAACCAGATCTTGTGGCCGCTGGTGCGCAGCCGGTAGTTGAGCTCCCAGTCCTGCGCGCGGTACATCGTCTCGTCGAAGCCACCGATTGCAACCAGCGCATCCTTGCGGAAGACGCCCAGAAAGACCGTCTCCGCCTCTGCGGCCGGCGACTCGGCCAAGTGGAACGCTGAGCCGCCCAATCCCAGTCGGGTGGTGTACGCGGTGGCCACCGCCACCTCGAAAGGGGTCGTGCCTTGTGCGTCCATAACTCCACCGACATTGGCCGCGCCGGTTTCGTCGAGCAGCTCAACGGCCCGCCTGATATAGCCGTCGGTGAGCTCGCCATGTCCGTCCACTCGCACGATGATCTTGTGGCTGGATGCAGCGATCCCGAGATTGAGCGCGGACGGCGTACGCGCCGCTGGATTGTCCACGACACGAATCCGCTGATCGGCAGCCGCCAGCGCATCGGCGATCTTGCGGGTGCCGTCGGCGCTCGGACCAACGGCGATGATCACTTCGAGTTCACCCGGATAGTCCTGATCAAGCACGCGTTGGATCGCGGCCTCGAGGTGACGTTCCTCATTGAGAACAGGCATGACCACCGAGACGCCCGGCCAGCGCGTGCTGACTTCCTCGACGGGTGATGTCACGCGGTCATCCTAATTTCCGAAGCTGAGCTCGTCGCAGACCACCAGCGTTAACTTGCGTTTCTCCGCACACGGTTCGATATAGGGCCTGTTCGGCCGAAATTGGCCTTCATTCGTGGCTGTGTGCGGAGAAACGCCGCATGATTGAAAGTCAAGCTGCGCAGACCTTGCCGAGATCATCCGTCTGGCTGCTTCTCGACGACGAGGCTGCCGATTTGGGCTTGGCGGCAGCAGTCGAGGGACTCGGCGTGATCGCCACAGCTGGTTCATTCGCCCGCTTGTCGATGGCCTCGGAGTCCTCGATCGCCTTCTGAACGGTGCTGTGTACGAGCGCGAAGTCCGGGGCATTCGGATTGATCAGCGGCGGCACCATGGCCGCGCTGGACACAGGCAGACTCTTGGTCTTCAGCGCCAGACTCATCATGGTTCCGATCTCCGACGGCGGGATATCGGTGGCGACCACCTCACGGCCGGCCTCGGCGATCTTGTTGAACTTGGTCAGCACGGTGATGGGATCCAGTTGATTGAGCATCGCGCGCATCACACACTTTTGGCGCAGCATCCGGTCGTAGTCGGACGAATCGGACCGCGACCGAGCAAACCACAAAGCCTCTTTACCGTTCAGATGACGATTCTTGCCAGCCTGTACGTAGCCGTAGATCTTGGTGCTACCCCCGCCGATCGGTACCTTGCGGTAGACATCCATAGTGATGCCGCCAACGGAGTTCACCAGCGACTCGAATCCTTTGAGATCGATCAATACCCAGTAATTGATCTTGAGCCCAGTCGCCCCTTCGACAGCCTCCTTGGTGGCCTGCGCACCTGGGTTCGGAACGTCCGGATAGAGGCCGCGATGACCCGTTGCGAAGGTGTAGACCGCGTTCAGCATGCATGAGCCATCCGAACAGCGGAAGCCATGAGGGAATCGGGCGTGCAGTGGTGAGGAATCAACAAAGGGCGTGGCCTGCAGATTGCGCGGCAAGCTGATCAACACCGTACGGCCCGTTTCGGTATCGACGCTCGCCACGGTCATGCTGTCCGGCCGGAGCCCGACACGATCAGCCCCGGCGTCGCCACCCATCAGCAGGATATTGAGTCGACCATGCTGCGCAACATGATCACCACCGCCGGAGAAGACCGTCGCTGTCAGCTCATGTTGAGCCGACGCCAGGGACGCCACAGTGATCGAGCCGCCGAAGATCGTGAATGCCAGCGCCACCGTGATCACCGAGAGGGCGATATGGCCACGGCCGCCAAGATCCCAGGGATGACCGAGCCGCCAGGCGTCAGCAAGCAAGCCGACCCAGCAGAGGGCGAAACTGATCAATCCAATTTTGATCACCGTTAGCGCCGGCGCAGATGTGATCATGGAAAACGCCGCCTCGGGCAGGAGCAGCGCGAGAAGTACGCCGAGCACTGCAAGCAGCCACAATGCGGCCCACACGCGCAGCGCCGCTCGACCCACGCGGCGGTTGCCCGCCACCAGTTGGGCAGAACCGGGCAACAGGAGCGTCATGATCAACAGCGTCCATGCACGACGCCGTCTGATCCGCTGGCTGCGGTGCTGTGACTTGTGCGACGAGGCCGAGGCGCGCGGCGCAATCTCCGCGGTGCGAGTGGACACCTGGGAGCCCTTTCGGTTCTTGCTGCTAGGGGAAGGCTTTTGTGCCCTGAGCATGTCGAAGGGCACCGCACCCGGACTTCGACAGGCTCAGCCCGCATGCTCTGCCAGTATCTTCGGTGCTGCGTGTTTCGGTGTTGAAGCCACGCCGACAGGTACCGATTAGCTCGAGGTGTCGTCAAAGCCCGGACAGGTACCTTTGCGATATGTCTTCGAGCGGCGACGATCTCGATTGGCTCTACGGCCGGGAGCGGCAGCAGTCCGAGCCCGAACGTACGCGGGTGATGCCGAGCCCGCCGCGAACTGCGTCCCAAGCGCCGCCGCAGAACCGGGCCTCATATCCTCCACCCAGCCCCAGCCAATACGGATCTCCGCCACCTGCTCGGCCGGCGCCACCGCCCGCCACCTCGGCAAAGCGCCGGCATCCGGTTCGCAACGTCTTCCGGGTGTTGTTGATCTTGCTGCTGCTGCTGATCTTGTGGCTGGTCGGGGTACCCGCGTACGCCTGGACCCAGATAGCCAGGGTGGACGCCGCGCCATCCGGGCAGCGACCGGCTGATCAGCCTGGCAAGACGTTCTTGCTCGTCGGCTCCGACTCTCGCGCAGGACTCAGCAAGGCCGAGCAGAAACGACTCGGGACAGGCAGTACCGGTGGTCAGCGCACTGACACGATCATGATCGTCTACGTCCCGCCGGGTGGGAAACCGGCACTGATCTCGGTGCCGCGTGACTCCTATGTTGACATTCCCAAGAGTGCCAAGAACAAGATCAACGCCGCGTACGCCTTCGGTGGCCCGCAGCTGCTGGTGCAGACGGTCGAGCAGAACACCGGGCTGCGGATGGACGGCTACATGGAGATCGGCTTCGGTGGTTTCGTCAACATCATCGACGCCCTCGGCGGCATCCGGATGTGCCTACCGAAAGCGATCAAGGACCGCGACAGCCACATTGACTTGCCGAAAGGCTGTCAAACACTCAGCGGTGTTGAGGCGCTGGGTTACGTACGGATGCGCAAAGCTGATCCGCTTGGTGATCTTGGCCGAGTGCAGCGCCAGCGGGAGATGCTCGGTGCGATCGCTAAGAAGGCCGCTTCGCCGGCCACGGTGCTCAACCCGGTCCGCTACTGGAAGCTCAACATGGCCATTGCCGACGCGATCAAATTGGGCCGCGACACGTCGCTGCCCGAGGCGCTCATGCTGGCCATCGCGATGAAACGAATTTCCAGCGGAAGCGGGCTCACGCTGACCGTTCCGGTCTCCAGTACCGGCGCTCCAACCCCCGTCGGCTCGGCCGTCTTGTGGGATCCGACGAAGTCGAAGGCGATGTTCTCGGCAATCGCTCGGGGCGACACCTCGGGACTGGCCAAATACGCCAAGTAGCAACTTGTTGCTCAGCACGGCTTGTTATCCCAGGTCAGCGGCAAGTAAGAATGTTAGAACAAACTCTTGACAAGGTTTCAGTGAATACGCCACGCTAGGGCGCGTCGGCCACGGGCGCCGACCTTGGACACTGGAGGTCAGCTCTATGCGCAGGGTTGTTCGTGTGTCTCATGCCCGCACAACGGGCCTCGTATCACGTAAAGGCGACGATCTCGCCGCGCTTCTAGCCTCAAACCTTCCCCACTGCTTAGGTTCAACGTCGTGAGCTCCGCTCACTCATTTTCGCAGTCCGGGCTTGGCCCGAAACACAACGAAAGGAATCGCAGATGATTCGATCCGCAAAGGGCTGGGCCCGTAGCCGATCTGGCAAGGGCTTGTCCCTCACCGCTCTTGCAGCGGCTGCCGTACTCGCCCTAGCTGCCTGTAGCGGCGGTGGCGCTCCCGAAACGCAAGCTAGCCAAGGCGGCGGAGGTGGCGGCAACTCCGGCTATACGTTTGCCATGATCACCCACGAGACACCGGGCGACACGTTCTGGGATCGAATCAGAGCGGGCGCCGAACAGGCCGCCAAAGACACGGGCTCGACGTTGAAGTACTCCGCCGATCCTGACGCCACCAAGCAGGCTGTTCTCATTCAGAACGCGATCGACTCTAAGGTCGATGGCATCGCGACCACACTTGTGACCCCAGATGCCCTCATTCCCACGGTGAAGAAAGCAATCGCCGCCGGCATTCCAGTGGACAGCTTCAACTCCGGATTCGACTACTGGCAGCAGGCCGGCGCTCTCACCCACTTCTCCTCCGACGAGTTCCTCGCCGGACAGCAAGCGGGCAAGAAAATGAAGGACGCCGGCGCCACCAAGATCCTCTGCACCATCCAGCAAACCGGCTCGGTGGCGCTCGAGGACCGGTGCAAGGGCGTGAAGGACAGCTTCCCGAACACTGAGAACCTGCAGGTCAACGGCGCGGACGACTCCGCGGTCACCTCAGCGATCCAGGCCAAGCTGAGCCAGGACAAGGCGATCAACTGGGTAATCACCCTCGGCGCGCCACAGGCCCTCGACACCCTCAAGGCCTTCGAGGGTTCCGGTAGCAAGGCGAAGGTCGGCACCTTCGACACCAACCCCGACCTGGCGCAGGCTGTGCAGGACGGCAAGGTCCAGTGGTACATCGACCAGCAGCCCTACCTGCAGGGCTACATGGCTGTCACACAGCTCTATCTCTATAAGAAGAACGGCAATATTCTCGGTGGTGGCAAAGCGGTCCTGACCGGCCCGGCCTTCGTCGACAGCAGCAACATCGCCACGGTCTTGCCGTTCGTCAAGAACAACACCCGATAGTTCGAAGCCTCGCAGGATGGTCGGGCGAGTGTTCGCCCGACCACCGCGGACACAAGTCACAGGAGCTGCACCATGAGTACACCTGTCAAGACCGCACCGCCTACACCGGCTGAGGCCTCCAACCGCGTCCAAGTCAGCTGGACGACTCGACTGCTCGGCCGCCCCGAGGTCGGAGCATTGGTCGCGGCCATCGTCATCTTCATCTTCTTCCTGATCGTCGCACCGGCATTCCGCACACCGGCTGCGTTCTTCACCGTCCTCTACCAGTCCTCGACCATAGGCATCGTGGCGGTCGGTGTCGGCATGCTGATGATCGGCGGCGAGTTCGATCTGTCCGCCGGCGTGCTTGTCACCACCGCCGGTCTGGTCAATGGCATGCTGTGCTATCAGCTCGGGCTGAACCTCTGGGTCGGCGTGATCATCTCGCTGATCTTCTGCCTGGGGGTCGGCTTCATCAACGGCTACTTGGTGATGCGCACCGGTATTCCCAGCTTCTTGATCACCCTGGGCATGTTCTTCGTGCTGCAGGGGGCCAACCTCGGCGTAACCAAACTCGTCACCGGATCAGTGTCCAGCCAAAATATCAGCCAGATGGACGGCTTCAACTCGCTGAATTTCATCTTCGCCCACGAGTTCAAGATCGGCTCCGTTTCACTGTCGATCACCGTCATATGGTGGTTGTTGTTCGTCATCTTGTCGGCCTGGATCCTGCAGCGGACAAAGATCGGCAACTGGATCTTTGCGGTCGGTGGCAACGCTGCCAGCGCGCGCGCCGTCGGCGTGCCGGTAACACGGGTAAAGGTCGGCCTGTTCATGACGGTGTCATTCCTGTGCTGGTTCACCGGCATGCATTACCTCTACCGGTTCGTCACTCTGCAGGCCGGCAACGGCGTGGGTAACGAGTTCCTCTACATCATCGCCGCAGTTGTGGGTGGGACCCTGCTGACCGGCGGTTACGGCAACGCGTGGGGTGTGGCCATCGGCGCATTCATCTTCGGCATGACCAGCCTCTGCATCGTCTACGCCGGCTGGGATCCGAACTGGTTCAAGGCATTCCTTGGCATCATGCTGCTGCTCGCCGTGATGGTCAACCTGTACGTGAAGCGACTCTCCACAACGAGAAAGGCGACTTGACATGACCGACACTCTGCAAGAACACGCCGATCCGACACTGCACAAGGGTGAGCCTCTGGTCGAAATGGTCGATGTTGGCAAGACCTACGGAGCAATCCGAGCCCTCACGGGAATCAACCTGGAGGTCAACGCGGGTGAGGTGACCTGTGTGCTTGGCGACAATGGAGCAGGCAAGTCAACATTGATCAAGATTATTTCTGGCCTGCATCCCCACAACGAGGGAACCGTGAAAGTCGATGGCCAAGAGATTCACTTCGGCTCTCCCCGTGAATCTCTCGCTCACGGCATAGCTACGGTATACCAGGACCTTGCCGTGGTCAGCCTGATGGAGGTGTGGCGTAACTTCTTCCTCGGCTCGGAGATGACTGGGAGCAAGCTTCCGCTATCAGGAATGAAGATCAAGGAGATGAGGCGCATCGCCGACGAGGAGCTGCGCAAGATGGGCATTGTCGTCAAGGACATCGATCAACCCATTGGAACCTTGTCCGGCGGTCAGCGGCAATGCGTCGCGATTGCGCGCGCAGTGTACTTCGGCGCTCGGGTTTTGATCTTGGACGAGCCTACGGCCGCTCTCGGTGTCAAGCAGTCCGGTGTGGTCCTTAAATACACCGCGGCCGCACGCGATGCCGGGCTGGGGGTGGTATTCATCACTCACAACCCGCACCACGCGTACCTGGTGGGCAACCACTTCATCATCTTGAAGCTGGGCCGGGCCGTACTGGACAAGAAGCGTTCGGAAGTGGCGCTCGACGAGCTCACCCGGCAGATGGCAGGCGGTGACGAACTCACCGAGCTAGCGCACGAACTGGAAGGCAGTAGCCGAGGTTGATCCGCTTCGCCCTCCTTGGCTGCGGACGCATCGGGCGCGTACACGCCGACTCGATCGATGTCCATCCCGAGGCCGAACTGGCCTGGGTATACGACCCTATCGAGTCGGCTGCGCTCGATGTGGCCGAGCGGTACGGCGCCGAGAGCGCTCCCACTGTCGATAGCGCCATCGATGACCCAAGCGTTGATGCGGTGGTCATCGCCTCGGCTACACCTACGCACGTCGATCTGCTCAGCCGGGCCGTACGAGGTGGGAAAGCAGTGCTGTGTGAGAAGCCGATCGACCTAGATCTCGCCCAGGTCGATCGGTGCTGGGTCGAGATCGGCGGGCTGAACCCCACCGTGCTCGTTGGCTTCAACCGGCGCTTCGATCCATCGTTTCGCGAGGTGCATGATCGAATCGCTGCTGGCGACATCGGGCGCCTCGAACAGCTGACCATTGTGAGTCGTGACCCAGCCCCGGCGCCGCGCGAGTACCTTGCGGCATCCGGCGGGCTGTTCCGCGACATGACCATCCACGACTTCGACCTTGCGCGCTTCTTTCTCGGAGAGGTCGAGCAGGTCTATGCCACAGGCGCGAATGTCGTCGCAGACTACATCGCCGAGCTTGGTGACATCGATAGCGCAGTCGTTGTATTGCGCGCAGCCGATGGAGCCTTGTGCCACATCACGAATAGCCGCCGCAGTGCCTTCGGCTATGACCAGCGGTTGGAGGCGTTCGGCTCGGCCGGGATGCTCAGCGTCGGCAACCAGCACCAGACCAGCGTGCGGCTGTCCACCGCGACCCAGACCGAGGCGGCGCCTAAGTACCTCAACTTTTTCCTCGATCGCTACACAGCTGCGTACCGCGCCGAGCTCGATCACCTGATCATGGCCATGGAGCAAGACAGCCAACCCAGTCCCGGATTCGCCGACGGGCGCGAGGCGCTTGCTCTTGCCGATGCGGCGCTGGAAAGCCTGCGGACGGGTCGAGCTGTTGAGTTCGCAGCTCACTGAGCCTCATACGGGCTGAGCCTGTCATAGCCCTTCGACAGGCTCAGGGCACAGCGACTGGACCAGTGCTGCCTCGAACAATCAGCCGCGGCGGCAGGACGGATTCCTGCGTATCCAGCCGAACTCCTTCCAGCCGCTCAACCGCGGCGCGTACCGCCCATTGGGCCTGAGTGGCCGCCTCCTGACTCACTGTCGTGAGATTGACCGCTGCGAATTGCGCAATCGGCGCATTGTCGTAGCCGGTCACCGATACTCGCGTCCGGAACGGCGATGCCGGCTCGAGCCAGCCGGTCGATCACGCCCATCGCACAATGATCATTGAAGGTCGTGACCGCCGTCGGTAGTTGATCAAGCCGGAGCAATTGGTCGGCCGCTCGCCACCCGTCCGCCTCGCCCGTACCACCTGTCACGATCAGCACGTGGCGATCTTCGTGGTGCCGGCGCATTGCCGTGCGGTAGCCGCGGCGCCGGTCCGCCGAGATTGGGTGCCGACCGCCGTCGATGTGCGCGATGTGATGGTGACCAAGAGCTACCAAATGATCGATGACGAGCCCCAATCCTTTGTCATCGGCAGTCCGAACGACATCGACACTGTCCGTCGCGATCCGACGGCCCACCAGAACGACCGGGACGGTTGCTGCAAGATCATCGAGCGTCGGCTTTCCGAGCTCGGAGCCAAGCAAGATCAACGATTCGCACCGGAACTCCAGCAGCGTCTCGATTGCGCGACGCTCATCGTGGCTTCCGGTCACCGTGCTGAGCACGATCTGGTAGCCCTCGCGATCGGCGGCTTCTTGAATGCTTTCCACTAGTTCGGCATGGAAGGCATTCCGCACATTCATGGTGACGCCAAGGTGCCGGGTCCGATGCAGCTTCAACAGGCTCGCCGTTCGGTTGGTGCGATAACCCAACTGCTCGGCAGCTTGGAATACCCGCGCTCGCGTCGCTTCGCTGGCACCAGCCGCGCCTCTGAAGACGATAGAAACCAGGGCCTTGGAGACGCCCGCGGCTACGGCGACATCAGCCATGGTTGGCCGCGCACTTCGGACTGGTCCAGTCATCTGGTGGGAAGCTTTCGACTTTGACTTGACATATGGATGAGAGTCATTGCATCGTATTCTAGACCGATCTACTAGACCGGTCTAGTAGCCGCTACACGCGAAGGGTTCTCAATGTCGGTCAAGGTCGCGTGATGCCACAACCGCTCAAGATCGGCATCCTCGGCGCGGCTCGAATTGCCGACGACGGGATCGTCGATCCGTCCGAAGCGCTCGGCCATCGGCTGGTCGCTGTTGCTGCCCGGGATCGCTCGCGCGCCGAGGCATTCGCGCAACAGCGGGGCGTCGATAGGGTTCACGGCACCTACGCCGACGTCATTGATGATCCAGACGTCGACGTTGCCGTCCCGCACACGGACAACCGGATCGTGATCATCCAAGGCGACAACACTGAGGAAGAGATCTTGGGCGATCAAACCTCGTATACCTACCAGCTCGCTGCGCTGACCGAGACGTTGCGGACCGGCGCGCCGTTCTTGATCGATGTGAATGACTCGGTCGCTAACGCCGAGCTCATCGACGACGTATATCGAAATGCAGGGCTGCCACCACGTGGGCAGCAGGAGTCCGAGCGAATGCTCAATCAAGGGAGAAAATCATGACGATTGGTGTTGCAGTGATCGGAGCGGGCATGGCCGGCCGGTCACATGCGGCTGCGTACCGTGTCGCGCCGACACTTTATGAGTCCACATTGCCGGACTTGCGCTTTGTCTCCATTGGAGACATCAGCCCAGAGCTCGGCAGCCTTGCGGCTAGGCGGTTCGGCTATGAACGCAATGACACATCCTGGCAGGCAATTGCTGAGAACCCCGATATCAACGTCGTCAGCGTGGTCGTCGCCAACAATCTGCATCGCGAAATTGTGGAAGGACTGGTCGCCGCCGGGAAGCACGTGCTGTGCGAGAAGCCGTTGAGCGACACCCTCGAGAACGCCCGCGTTATGGCAGACATCGCGCGTAGCGCGGACACCGCGGTTCGCATCGGCTTCACCCTCCGCCGCGCGCCTGGCATTGCGGCTCTCCGTGAACTCGTCACCTCCGGCACGCTGGGTCGCGTTCTGCATATCGACGGCCGCTATTGGTGCGACTACGCATGCAACCCGATGGCCCCGATGAGCTGGCGGTTCAAGGGCGCTCCCGGCACCGGGGCACTCGCAGACATCGGCAGCCACCTCGCCTACCTCGTCGAGTTCCTGAGTGGTGACGTGCAGGAGGTCAGTGGCGGCCGATTCGCCACTGCGATCAAGGAACGCCCGCTGCCACTCGGCGCTGTCGTCGGCCACGAACATGTTGCGGTGAGCGACACCTACGAGCCGGTCGAGAACGACGATTACGCCAGCTTCAGTGCACGGTTTGAGCAAGGCGTTGGTGTCGTCCAGGTCTCCCGCGTCGCCGCGGGCCACCCGAACGGCCTAGCGCTTGAGGTTTTCGGTGAGAAGGGCGCCGCGACGTGGGAGGAGGAGCGTCCTGCTGAATTCCAGCTGATGCTCAACGACGGCCCGAGCGGACGCAACGGGTTCCGGCGCGTGATCATCGGTCCGGACCACCCCTACTTCGCCGGTGGACTGCCGATGGATGCCCCAGGCGTCGGCGTTGGCCACAACGACTGCTTCTACTACCAGGCTCGCGCCTTCCTCGAGGAGGTTGCCGGCATCGACGAGGCCGACTCCCTGCCTCGCAACGCCTCGTTCGACGAGGGCGTACACAACATGGAGATTCTCGCGGCGGTCGCCGAATCCGCCGCCAACGACGGTGCCGCCGTGAAGGTGGCGCCACAGCGAACGGAGGTCGCACGATGAAGTTCGGGATATATAACGCGATCCTGCACGACCGGTCGCTGCCGGAGGCAATTGAGGTGATCGCCAAGCTCGGCCTCACCGGCATCGAGCTCAACTCGGGCGGTTTCCTGCCTGCGACTCACATTCCGACGTTCGACGACATCCTCTCCTCAGACGTCGCGCGCGATGAATTCCTTGGATTGTTCGAGGGCACCGGAGTGGAGATCGCGGGTCTGAACTGCAACGGCAACCCGTTGCACCCTGATCCGGTCATCGGTGCCCAGCATGCCGAAGACGTACGCCGCAGCATCCGGCTCGCGAATCGCCTCGGCCAGCACCGCGTCGTCACCATGTCGGGTCTGCCGGCAGGCGAGCCGGGTGGCGGGCGACCGAACTGGATCGTGAATGCGTGGAACTCTGGAGCGCTCGACGTACTGGATTACCAATGGAGTGTTGCCGAGGATTTCTGGCGGGCGATCGACCGAGAGGCGGCCGATCTCGACGTCAAAGTGGCGCTTGAGCTGCACCCGCAGAACCTGGTGTTCAATCCCGCTGGCATCCGCGAGCTGGTGGAGCGCACCGGCGCAACCAATATCGGCGTCGAGCTGGATGCTTCGCACTTGTTCTGGCAGTGGATGGATCCGGTGGCGGTCGTACAAGACCTCGGCCCCCTTGTGTTCCATGCAGCGGCGAAGGATGTACGCATCAATCCCGCCGCAGCTGTTTACGGCGTGCTCGACAACCGGTTCCGCCGGCTGGGTCCAGAGGAGGCTCGTACGAACCTCGGTGGGGACGAGTGGGCCAATGAGTGGCCGAAAGACGCAGCGTGGGACTTCGTGGCACTTGGCCGCGGGCACGACGCCGTTTACTGGTCGACCTGGCTCGCTGCCCTGTACGCGGTCGATCCCGACATGCTCGTGAACATCGAACATGAGGACACCTCACTTGGCCGCATTGAAGGCCTCGAGGTCGCTGCTGGGGTGCTGCTCGACGCCGCCCGCCGGGCTGGCATTCCCGGCTAAATCAAGCGACTCGCTCGCCGGCAAGTACGTCGGCAAGCATGTGTGCGAAGACCGATGTCGTTGTCGTGTGATTGCCGACGAAATCAGGTGGGCGGCCCATCGAGTCGCGGCTGGCGCGGATGTAGTCCTCATTCTCCGGCCGCGGCTTGATGTGCAAGAACATCGGCAGGCCGTAGCGCAGGCAAATGAACGCGACTAGCAGTCGGGCGATACGACCGTTGCCGTTCGCGAACGGATGAACTCGCAAGCACTCACCGTGAGCGAGCGCGGCGAAGCTGATCACTTCAAGTATCTGGTCGGCGCTGCTGGGTCGCTTACCGACTGGCAGCCGCGCATCAAGCTCGGCGAAGACCGCGTGCAGCCCGGCTAACACGCCGTCGATCTCGTTGCTGACCCGGCGTGCCCAGACGCCCATCTTCTCCAGACTGCCATCCTTGAGCCGCGCGCCCAGTCCCACCTCGTAGTCGATGAGCTGCTGCACGGCTGGATCGCCCCGAAAGTGGCCGACGTAGCCGGATACGGGCACCTCGCAGCCGACGTAGAGCCGGGCATGCCAGTGGCAGAGTGTCTCCCGGGTCGGGAGCATCCTGTCCTCAGCGATGGCGCGCAGCTCCATGATCAGTTGCGCGACGTTGCTCTGGATGAGGGACAGATTGTCGGGATTGTCTTCCTGCCACGACGGAGAGGTCATGCCAGCTCGGCACGCGCCGATCTGTAGATCGCTGCCACATCTCGCTGAGGAGCCCGATCCACGGCAACGCGATCCACCGGTCCGGCTTGGATTAGCTGGGCCTGAAGGGGCTCTCGCTGGCCCTCACCGGTTACGTAGTGCTCGAAGCCGCGTGCCTGAATGCGCTCCTGCTGTTCCTGGGTCAGCTCGGCCAGCCGGTCTGCGGCGGCTCGAAGATCATCACTCAACATTCCACCCCGGGCGACGACTTCGTGCTCGATCGCCTGCTCGATCAGTTCGTTCTGGCTGATACCAAGCCGAGAGGCAACCTCGGCGGTCAGCGTACGAAGCCGTTCATTGCGCCAGCGCAGCGGAAACACTGCTCGCGAAGCCATGCCTCAAGCATGATCCGAATCCCAGTGATGTCAAGGCTGGCATGTGACATCACAACAAGGACACCCCCGCATGCTCAGCGTGGCAGTCCGGCCAACAACTGCCGAGCCATCACGATGCGCTGGATCTGGTTGGTGCCTTCATAAATTTGAGTGATCTTGGCATCCCGCATCATGCGCTCAACCGGATAGTCCTTGGTGTAGCCGTAGCCACCCAGCAGCTGCACGGCATCGGTCGTGATCTCCATGGCCACATCCGAGGCAAAGCACTTCGCGGCCGCACCGAAGAAAGGCAAATCAGGGTCATGACGCTCAGACTTGGCAGCGGCTGCGTAGGTGAGCTGCCTTGCAGCCTCGAGTTTCATTCCCATGTCGGCGAGCATGAACTGCAAGCCCTGAAAATCCGCGAGCGCCTTGCCGAACTGCTTGCGCTCGGTGACATACCTCAGTGCGTAGTCCAGCGCTCCCTGGGCGATGCCGACCGCCTGTGCGGCGATGGTGATACGGGTGTGGTCAAGGGTGCGCATCGCTGTCTCGAAGCCGCTGCCCTCGGTACCGATCATTCGGAGGTCCGGGATCCGGACCTGGTCGAGGTACACCTCGCAGGTCGGGGAGCCCTTGATACCGAGCTTCTTCTCCGGAGCTCCGAAGGACACCCCGGCATCGGTCTTCTCCACCACGAAAGCGCTGATCCCCTTGGAGCGAGCGTCGGGATCGGTGACCGCGAAGACGGTGTAGAAGTCGGACAGTCCTGCGTTGGTGATCCAGCGCTTGACCCCCTTGAGGACGAAATGATCACCGTCGCGTACGGCGCGCGTCCGCATGCTGACCGCATCTGAGCCGGCCTCTGGCTCGGACAGGCAATAGGAGGCCATCGCCTCGCCGCGAGCGATAGGTGGCAGGTATCTCTGTTTGATTTCCTCCGAGCCCGCGAGCAACCACGGCAAGCTGGCGAGCTTGTTGACCGCCGGAACCAAAGACGTAGCCGCGCACACCCGGGCAATCTCCTCAATGACGATCACTGTCGCGAGCGCGTCCGCACCCACGCCGCCGTACGCCTCTGGAATGTGCGGCGCGTGAAAGTCAGCCGATACCAGCGCTTCGAAGGACGCCTTCGGAAATTCCGCCAGTTCATCCGCCTCAGCCGCGTTGGGAGCTACTTTCTCCTCGCACAGCTCGCGTACTGCGGCGCGGAAGGCCTCGTGTTCTTCGCTGGGCCGATACATCTCCGCGAACTCGGTCACAGATTGAGCCTATTCGGCTGCTCGGTGGTCGCTCAGACGGTGCGCTCCATCGGGTCCCAGTCCTCCGGCAAAAGGGACGGCTTGTCGACCGAGCTCTCAACCTCGACGAAAGCACGCGACTCGACTGACTCTGCGATTGCGATCATGGTGTCCAGGACGTGGTAGGCAAGCGCACCCTGGGCTCGATGCGGCCTGCCCTCGCGCAGCGCGCGAGCCATGTCCAACACTCCAGTACCGCGGGACGAGAGCGCCTTCGTAGTGGCCGCCGTCTCCCATTCCTCGCCGGTACGCCGTCTGATAGCAACATCGCCGTCGAATTGGTTGGGATCGGGGAACAGGATGGTCGCCTCGGTGCCATTGATCTCGAGCAGCATACGGGGAAGCGCCGAGTCGAAAGAGAAGATGGTTTGCGCGGACTGGCCGGACTCGAACTGGACCAGCGCGCTTACATGGCTGGGAACCATGACATCGAATTCTTCTCCGGCCTTCGGCCCAGAGCCGATCACCCGCCGTTCCCGAGCCTTCGAACCAAGAGCGGCCACCGAGGAGACTGAGCCGAAGGCCTGAATCATCGCAGTCAGGTAGTAGGGCCCAATATCGAAGAGTGGACCAGCGCCCACGGCATAGAGGAACGCCGGGTTCGGATGCCAGGATTCCGGCCCGGGCAGCTGTAACAGCGCCAGCGCCGTCAAAGGTGCGCCGATCATGCCCTGGTCGATCAGTCGGTAAGCCGTCTGGAGTCCTGAGCCAAGGAAAGTGTCAGGGGCACAGCCAACGAGCAGTCCCGCCGCTTCAGCCTCGCGAAGCAGGCTGTTGCCGCTGACTCGGTCGAGAGCAAGCGGTTTCTCGTTCCACACGTGTTTGCCACCCCTGATCGCTTGACTCGCCACTTCTGCGTGTGCGGCCGGGATGGTCAGGTTGACCACGATCTCTACATCTGGGTGGTTGAGCACGGTGGAGACATCACCGGCGGCAGGGATGTCGTATTTGGCGGCCTTTTCCTTGGCAACCTCAGTAACGATGTCGCCGATCGCAAAGACTTCGGTGTCGGCGAACCCCGTGAGGTTCTCCAGGTAGGTGTCGCTGATCGTGCCGGCACCGATCACCCCAACGCCTATGGGGCTGCCCATGATCATGCTCGATCGGCCAGAAGGAACTCGCGGCCAGCCCGTACGGCCTCGAGCAGGTCAGTTGCAGAGTCATCCAACTCGACGACACGAAGCGCCTCGGGAGCCGCGTCGACGATGTCCCACACCGGCAACACACCCGATCCCAGGGGGACTTGTTTGCTCGTATCGAGGCTTCCGTCACCGTCCTTGAGGTGCAAGGCGACCACCCGTTCACCGAGGCGCTTCAGCAAGGCTGGTACGTCGGCGCCGCCTGCGTAGGCCCAATAGGTGTCCACTTCCAAAACCACTTCTGGTGCAAGCCGATCCGCAAACACCTCGAGCGCGGAAACGCCGCTGATCTTGGATTCCAGTTCGAAGTGATGATTGTGGTAGCCCACTTTGAGGTCAGACGCGGCCGCTCGCTCTGCTGCTGCATTGAGCTCGGTTGCAATCTCGCTGATGTCTGCCTCGCTTTCCCAGCGGGCAGGATCGACGTACGGCTCGATGATCGTCTGGATGCCGAGCTCCGCTGCCAGCGCACAGATAGCATCCTGATCTTCACCGAGCAGATGAACATGCGCCGTTGGTGCCGTCAGGCCGCTTCGGTCAAGGCCACGGCGCAGTTCGTCTGCGAAGTTGAGCAGAGCGAACGGCTCGACGTGAGTGAACCCGAACGATGCGAGCTTGCCCAAAGTGCCATCGAAATCCTGGGCTAAGGCGTCGCGCACTGTATACAGCTGAACAGACAGCTCAGACATGACAACCTCCTGGTGGCTAGGTGATCACACTACGTGGGTTCACTCAGGAGTTGGCGCGCCAGGAGGGTGCCTCCGGCGGTCGCTACCGGAAAGACCACGGCGCCGGCCAACGGGATAGCCAGCAGGACAAAAGTCGGAACAGCAAAACCAACCACTCGAAGCCGCCGCCTGCGCATCGCGGCTCGGCGATCCGCAAGCCGTAGCATCCCGCGACGTTCGAAGGCTGAGCCGATGAGCTCTATGGACAGCATCCAGCCGCCGAAAACAGCAGAGATCACTGGAACGACGAATTGTCCAAGGACGGGCACGAAACTTGCCGCAAACAGCGCCAACGCCCCGACGGCCGAAATCGCGATGAGCGCGAGGGCCTGGCGTAGGGCTCGAAAGATTCCGCGTGCCACGCTTTCCTTGAGTTCAGGTACGTCACCGAACTCGCTTTCGACCGATTCAGACAGTTTGTCGTACAGCGGCGATCCAAGGGCGAGGGTCAGTGTGGTGAACGTAATCACCATGAGCACCGCAGCGCCGGTGACTAATGCGGCGCCGATGAGCGCACGAATCGCAGTGGCCAGGCTGCGAGTCCAGCCGTCGGCGAACGGCGTCAGCCAGTCGACCGTCGGGTTGAGCTGGGTGATCAACACGACGAACAACCCCGTAAAGATCACTGACGTAATCGCTGGCGGGATTGCACCGAGCAGGAACAATCGAGGCCGACGAGCGATCAATCGCAGCCCTCGGCCCAGCAGCCCAGCGCCTCCCAACAACTCTCCAACTACGCCTGACATTTAGTCCGGACCGCTGTTCTGGTCGTGCGCACGGGCCCGCACCGCTGCCCCTTTGGCCTCGGCCGACTGTCGAAGCTGATCTTGGAAGTCGATCATCCGCTGCCGCAGCTGATGATCACCGGTCGCAAGGATGCGTACCGCAAGCAGACCGGCGTTGCGGGCATTGCCGATCGCGACTGTGGCGACGGGTACTCCAGCGGGCATCTGCACGATCGACAGCAGCGAATCCATGCCATCGAGATATTTCAGCGGCACCGGTACGCCGATCACTGGCAGGGGCGTCACGGATGCCAGCATGCCCGGCAGGTGGGCCGCGCCACCGGCGCCGGCGATGATTACCTCGAGTCCCCGAGTGTGCGCCGTACGCCCGTAGTCGATCATGGCCTCGGGCATCCGATGCGCGGACACTACATCGGCCTCGAAACCCACATCGAACTCACGCAGCGCCAGTCCAGCGGCGCCCATCACCGGCCAGTCCGAATCGGAACCCATCACAATCCCCACCCTGGGTTGAGAAAGATCGTCAGGCATTGGGATCTCCCATCAGGTACGCCGCAGCATGCCGCGCCCGCTTCTGAGTCTGAGCAAGATCATCTCCGAAGGTGGTGACATGGCCCACCTTCCGGCCTGGGCGTACCTGCTTGCCGTACAACTGCACGCGAAGCCGCTGGTCTCGGGCGAAACAGTGCAACAACGCTGACGGAAGATCATCGATCTTCCCCCCAAGGACGTTGGCCATTACGGTCCAGGTCCGGACACTGCTCGGGTCGCCGAGCGGCAGATCCAACACGGCGCGCAGGTGGTTCTCGAACTGGGAGGTGACGGCGCCGTCAATCGTCCAGTGCCCCGTGTTGTGCGGTCGCATCGCAAGCTCGTTGACGACGATGGAGCCGTCTGCGCGTTGCATCAGCTCAACGGCAAGCACTCCGACGACGCCCAGCTCGTGAGCGATCTTGAGCGCCAGCTGCTGGGCCGCAAGTGCATGATCATCATCGAGGTCCGGTGCGGGTGTGGTCGTCTCGACGCAGACGCCATTGCGTTGCACAGATTCGGAGATGGGGTACGCCGCCGCTTGCCCGGACGGCGACCGCACTACGAGGGCGCTGAGCTCACGCGCGAAGTCCACGAACTCCTCGGCGATGATCTGCACCCCATCACTCGACTGCGCGAAGGGCTCACCTGCCTGCTCGGCAGAGTCGAGGCGCCACACTCCCTTCCCGTCATATCCGCCTCGGGATGTCTTCGCGACGATCGGCCAGCCCTGCTCGGAACCGAAAGCGGCCAGCGCCGCTGCATCGGGTACCACCCGATTGACCGGGCAGGGCGTCCCCAAGGAAGCGAGTCGCTCCCGCATGATCGCCTTGTCCTGAGCGTGCACCAGTGCGTCTGGCCCGGGCCGTACCGCTACACCGTCGGACTCGAGCTCACGCAGCAGGCTGGTAGGGACATGCTCATGGTCAAAGGTGACGACATCACAGCCCGCGGCAAAAGTCCGCACGGTCGCTGGATCGGTGTAGTCACCGACGGTGATGTCGTGCACCACCTGAGCGGCAGAGCTGTCGGACGTCTCGGCGAGGAGCCGTATGTTGACCCCCAGGCCAATGGATGCGGCGTGCATCATCCGTGCCAGCTGGCCACCGCCGATGATGCCGATGGTGAAGCCTCGCGCAGTGCTCACCCGCCGAAGCGTACCGGTCTATAGCACCGGTCACTGCAGCCTGAAGATCACCGAGCGCTGCACAATGAAGTTGACCGTGGTGGCAAGTCCCTGGGCAATGACGAAGGCGATGACCTGGACCGGAAAACGGCTCAGTCCCTGCGCGGTCAACAGGGTGAACAGCACGCTGAACAGGCCGACCTGCAGTGCGAAGGTCACGGCGTACAAGATCACGACCGCAAGGAAACGGCGCGTCGAGGGCGACGCTCGAAACGTCCAGCGCCGGTTGATCAGATACGCGGTCGTCGTGCCGGCGATGAAGGAGATGGCCTTGGCCGGCGTGTGCCCGAGCCCGAGCGCCATCAAGATCACCAGCAATCCGAAGTCCACGATCGCCGAGAGACCGCCGGTAATGATGAACCGGCCAAGCTGAGCAGGCAGCGGCAACGAGCTCTCTCGCTCATCGACCGGCAACTCAACCGGCTGCGGAAGCTGGTGCGGGTGCTCAGTCACCGACTGCTCTCCTGCCAGCTCGGCCAGTTCGGCGTTCGGCGCAGATTGAACGCTTCGATGCCCTCAAGCCGGTCCGCCGAAGAAGCCACTTCCTGCCACGCCTGATTCTCGATCTCCAAGCCGGTGATCAAGTCGACATCGATGCCCTGCTTCAGCGCCCGTTTGGCGACACGCAGGCTGATCGGAGACTTGGTGGCGATCTGCTGTGCTAGTTCAAGCGCGCTGGTCCGCGCCGCACCTTCAGGAACCAACCGATCGGCCAGCCCGAGCCGCAGCGCCTCCTCGGCACCGACCCTTCGCCCGGTCAACACCAGATCGGCCGCCTTGTTCAGCCCGATCCGGCGAGGGAGCAACTGGGTCCCACCTTCGCCGGGAATCAAACCCAGCCCCACCTCGGGCAGCCCGAAAGTTGCGCTGGCCGATGCGACGATCAAGTCACAGCACAGCGCCAACTCACAGCCGCCACCGAGCGCGAACCCTTCCACAGCGGCGATCATCGGGACCGGGATTGCACGAAGTGCGCGAAATCCTTCCTCAAACACCTGTCGTTGCCGAAGCAGCTCCATGTTGCTGACGCCGCGTCGCTCCTTGAGATCAGCGCCGACGCAGAAGGCTCGTGCCAACGCGCTGGAAATGATCACCACGCTGACCTGATCATCGGCCGCCAGCGTCGTCGCGGCGTCATCGAGTCGCCGAACCTGGCTAGTGGACAGCGCGTTCAGGGCATCCGGGCGATTCATGATCACTTCGGCGACATGCGCCGCAGGCCGCCCGAGTTCGACCGTCATGAGCGCGGTACTGGCGGGTTTTGAGAACCGGGTTGCGGGCCGAAGAGCAGCTGGGTGATCTGAAGATTCACATGCTCGACGTCTGGCACATCCTTCAGCACGATCGTGCCGTCCTCGGCGGCCGTCTGCACAATGAGCGATCCACAACCGAGGATGCGATCCATCAGGCTGCGCTCGTGAGACACGTCATTGATCCGGTTCAGCGGCAGGTCCTTGCCAACCTTATTGAGGATGCCGCTGCGGGTGATCAATCGGCGATTGGTGATCGTGTACGTGGTGGTCCGCCAGCGTAGGAACGGCAGCAGGACCAGCCAGATCGCGAGTACCAGTCCAAGTCCGAGGATCGCCAGCTGTCCGATGGGACGTGCCTGATGTGGGATCAGCGCAGCGCCCACGCCAACCGCTGCGGCGATCAGAACGAAAGCGAGCGTAGGTAACAACATCGCCTTGACATGTGTCCTGGTGTGGATGACGACATGCTCGTCCGCGCCCAGCACCTTTTCAGGTAGACCCACGCCGTCAATGCTGACACACCGCCCACAATCCTTCAGGACTCCAGATGGATGACGTCTCCAGCGCCGTAAACCGCGAATCCAGCATCCGTACGGACCACGAGTCGGCCGTCTGGATCGATGCGGTCCGCTATACCCTCCACGCTGCGTTGTTCGCTCAACAGCACGCGAATGGGGCGACGGAGCGTCGTGCAGCGCTCGGCATAGGCGGTGGAGAGGGAGGCATCCCTTCCTGCCTGTGCTTCCCATCGACCGTAGAGCAGCTCGAACGCCGCGAGCACAGTGGCGATGACCGCCGTACGCGAGGGTGGCTCTGTGCCAGATTGCCGGGCAGCAATTGCCAGCGACGTGGCGGTGGCCACAGGGAGCTGGTCCTCGGCTAGTCCAACATTTACGCCGATACCCACAACGCAGGCCGCGCCATGGGAAGTATCGACTCGCTCGGAGAGAATGCCGCACACCTTGCGCTCAGCAATAAGAACATCGTTAGGCCACTTGAGAACGGCCGGCAGATCAGCCGTACTGCGTACTCCGTCGCTCACCGCAAGACCAGCCAGCAGCGACAGCCAGGTCCAGCGACTCGGATCGATCCGTTCGGGCCTCACCAGAATGGACATCGCGATGCCAGAGCCGGGCGGCGCCGTCCAGGTACGACCCTGTCGTCCTCGGCCCGCGGACTGGTAGTTAGTGATCAACACGGTGCCTGACGCTTCGCCCTGTTTGGCGCGGGCAGCCAGGTCCGCATTCGTCGAGCCGGTCTCCGGCACCAGATCAACCTGCTGCCACAAGCCGCCGGGCCGTATCAGCTCCTGCCGAAGCTCTAAAAGATCGATCAGGTCAGAGGTCGGCATAACCGGACCCTAAACCTTAGCTAGATTTCTCAATCATGGATCGCACGATTCCGGTGCCGGATATCCACAGCACTGCCGGAAAGCTGGCCGATCTGGACCGCCGCATGCAGGAGGCGGTTCATGCGGGCTCGGCTGTTGCCGTGGAGAAGCAGCACGCCAAAGGCAAGAAGACGGCTCGGGAACGCATCCAGCTGCTGATGGACCCGGACTCATTCACCGAGCTGGACGAGTTCGCTCGGCATCGAGCGACATCGTTTGGGATGGAGAATCGGCGGCCCTACGGAGATGGAGTCATTACGGGCTTCGGCACCATTGAGGGCCGCCCGGTGTGTGTCTTCAGCCAAGACGTGACCGTGTTCGGCGGCAGCCTGGGTCAGGTCTATGGAGAAAAGATCGTCAAGATCATCGACTTTGCGTTGAAGACCGGTTGCCCCTTGATCGGTCTCAACGAAGGTGGCGGTGCTCGAATCCAGGAAGGGGTCGTCTCGCTCGGCCTCTATGGAGAGATCTTCCGCCGCAATACGCACGCCTCTGGAGTCATCCCGCAGATCTCGTTGATTATGGGTGCGGCGGCCGGCGGGCATGTCTACTCCCCTGCCCTCACCGACTTTGTGATCATGGTGGATCAAACCTCGCAGATGTTCATCACCGGTCCTGATGTGATCAAGACGGTGACCGGTGAGGACGTGTCGATGGAGGAATTGGGCGGCGGGCGCACCCACAATACGAAATCCGGCAACGCACACTATCTCGCGGCAGACGAAGAGGATGCGATCTTCTACGTACGCTCCCTGATCGGCTTTCTGCCCCAGAACAACCTCGAGGATCCGCCGATCTTCGACGTAGAAAATGCCCTCGAGCCCAATGAGGTCGATCGTGACCTTGACATCTTGATCCCAGACTCCCCCAATCAGCCGTACGACATGCACGAGGTGATCTCGCGGGTTGTCGACGATGGAGAGTTCCTCGAAGTGCATGCGCTCTTCGCACCGAACATCGTGGTCGGCTTTGGTCGCATTGACGGGCGCAGCGTGGGCGTAGTGGCGAATCAGCCACTGCACTTCGCCGGATGTCTCGACATCGATGCATCGGAAAAAGCAGCACGCTTCGTGCGCACCTGTGATGCGTTCAATGTTCCGGTGATCACCTTTGTTGACGTGCCCGGCTTCCTTCCAGGTACTGATCAGGAGTGGAACGGCATCATCCGGCGGGGCGCGAAGTTGATCTACGCGTACGCCGAGGCGACCGTTCCGCTCGTCACGGTGATCACCCGCAAGGCCTACGGTGGCGCGTACGACGTGATGGGCTCCAAGCATCTCGGCGCGGACTTCAACTTGGCGTGGCCGACGGCGCAGATCGCCGTCATGGGCGCCCAAGGAGCAGTGAACATCCTGTATCGCAAGGAATTGGCGGCAACCGATGATCCCGAAACGATGCGTACGCGCCTGGTGAGCGAGTATGAGGACGAGCTGGCCAATCCCTACCTCGCCGCAGAACGCGGCTACGTCGACGCAGTGATCAATCCTCATGAAACTCGGGCAGAGATTACGCGGGCGCTGCGGCTGCTCCGCACCAAGCGCCAGACGCTGCCTCCCAAGAAGCACGGCAACATCCCGTTATGACCAGCCCGGATGATCAGGATCCGCTGTTCTCCATCGTCAAAGGTTCGCCGACCGACGATGAACTGGCAGCAGTGATGATCGTCTTGTCCGCCCAATTCGGACGGCCGCGCCAGGAGCAGACGACGCCAGCTCGCTCAGGCTGGTCGGCGTACTGGCGATCAGTTCGCAGCCCTCTGCAGCCCGGTCCTCATGCCTGGCGGATGTCGGGCCGCCCGCAGTAGTGTCGCTCGTACTACTTCCTCTTCCACTGAGCGCTGCCTGGCAGCTTGCAGAAAGGCTGAGCCGTGAGTGCTGTAGACGACATCCTCACCGACATTCCCATGGACCAGCTCGCCACACTCCTGGGCGTCGATGAAGCCACAGCCGAACAAGCGACCCGGCAGGCAATTCCGGCGCTGCTCGGTGGAATGCAGGCCAACGCCGAGGATCCCGCCGGCGCCGCGTCGCTGGCCGGAGCGCTCGGCGATCATCCCAGCGAACTGATCGATGGCGGAGTCAACCTTGATCAAGTTGACCCGGCTGACGGCGAGAAGATCGTCGGCAACGTCTTCGGTCCCAATCAAGATCAAGTCGCACAGACCCTCGGTAGCAATCTGGGCGGCCAGTCCGGCGGCCTGATTCAACGCCTGCTGCCGATCTTGGCCCCGATCGTGCTGGCCTACCTGTCCAAGCGACTCATGGGTCAGGGTCAAGCAGGCAGCCAGAACAATCCATTCGGCGGCGCGGGCGGCGGATCAGGCAATCCACTCAACGACATGCTGAACTCGATGCTCGGCGGTGGCGCAGCGGGCGGCGGTGCAGGGCAGTCGGCTGCGGGATCGATACTCGACATGCTGGGTGGCATGCTCGGAGCAGGGCGTCGCTGATCAATCAGCTGCTCTGGATCGCCTCGGCATCTTCCGCGGTTGGCGTTTCTCCGCACAAAGCCACGAACGTAGCCCAAAACGGCCCGAAAGGCCATCATTGGTGGCCTTGTGCGGAACAACGGAGCAATCCAGCGCAGCTGACCAGGACAAGAACACATCGACATGCTCGTAGTCAAGCCCGGCGGTGATCAAGAACTGGACATAGCCGCCAGCAGTCGCTCGGTCGCCACACACGAGATCAGGCACCGCTCCTTGGCGTTGGAAAGCAGTTGGGCTGTCCAGTCCGTCAGCCCTCCATCTCCGATCTCGTGCTGGCGCCCGTCAGGCCCAGCGACAATGCGGATGGCAAGGCCGCGGTAATACCCGGCGCCACGTGTTCGCTCAGAATTCTCCACGAGTCGCGGCAGACCCGGCTGCAACCGTTCGATGATCAACTCCTTCAGTTGCTGATCACCAAATGTCGTGAACTCCATCGCGTACGCGTCTGCGCCGAGGGTTTCGTCCAGCAAAGTTGACCAAGTACGAAGGTGGAGTTGTAAAAACCCGAGTTCGGTGCTGTGCGCGCCACGATCACGACCGCTGGAAACGAGCGCGAAGAGCTCGAAGTGCGCCGCGGCGTCTGGGTCGTGAAAGCGCTGGCCACGCAACACGCGATGACATGCCACGACGTGAATGTCATCGTTGGTTCGCCGCCTGCGCTGCGCCGCTTCAATCGCCAAGGCATTAGTTGGATCGCTCACCACCTCGCTACGGCGTACGGTCGACACGATCCGGTTTTGGTCGACTCCTGCTACGGCCGCGCAGGTCCCGAGCGGCGCGACGGGTGCAAGCAGGACACCTTCAAACTGCGCCGGGAGATGTTGCCAAAGCAGGGCGTCCAATACGGCCAACCGACGCGGATCCGCCGCAGCAGGCCGTACGAATCGGTCCTCACCCCACTGACGCATCAGACGAGCGGCATCCACCTGTTGAGCGCGAGCCTGAGCCACGCTCAGCAGTAGCGTCTGCAGGTCGGTTGGCCTCATCCCGACTGTCAATGCCTCGCACACTTCAGCCGAGAGCGCTCGCCAGACCCGTTCAACTGCCTTATTGCTTCCGGCGGCCTGCATAGCAGCGACCTTAGGCCCGAGGCTGGGATCCCGCGCTTAGCCGGCAAACACACCGCTCTACGCTGTCGGCATGCCCTCGCCCCCAGGGACTCAACCGGATCCAGCTGAGCGGCCGCCGCCGAGCGTTCGTCAGGTTGACGCCATCGCCGATCGCTACGTCGACGAGTGCGTCGCGCTATACCCGGAGACGGCAACCTACTTGGGCATTCCCGATCATGACGACTCCTGGAGCGACTACTCCCCCAGCGGGTTAGCCGAACGCATTGCTCATATCCGCCGAACCATTGCGGCCCTCCATGCCGCCACACCCGGCGACGAGCGGGAGAACACCGCGAAGGAGGCGATGCTGGAGCGGCTTGGCATGGATGTGGAGCTCTACGACGCACATATCACGGCCTCCCGGGTGAGCGTCATCGCCGGGCAGGCGCAAGAGATCCGGGCCATTTTCGATCTCATGCCGACTGACTCTGACGACGCCTGGCGCAATATCGCTACACGACTGCGCTCAGTGCAACGTCCGCTTAGTCAAGTTCGCGAAACGCTGAGCACCGAAGCCCGCGACGGAAACATCTCGGCGGTCCGTCAGATCGACGCCACCATTTATCAGATCAGATCCTGGACAGGCGAGACCGGAAACGACGACTTCTTCGCGTCATTGGTTACTCGTGCGCCCGATCATGACGGATTGAAATCGGATATCAGAGCGGCAGCAGATGAGGCCCGGCGAGCGTTCTCCCACTTCGCCGACTGGCTGGGAAGCTCACTGGCGCCTCTCGCTCCGAGCCTCGATGCCGTCGGAGAGGAACGGTACGCGCTCGACTCGCGGTACTTCCTCGGCGCAGTGATCGACCTCGAGGAGGCCTACCAGTGGGGTTTCGATGAGTTGCATCGCATCCAGGAGGCTCAGCGCGCCATTGCCCAGGACTTGGTAGGCGAGCCAGACATCAAGGCCGCGTACGCGGCACTCGACGGTGATCCGGCGCGCCGCATTGCCGGCGCAGAAGCCTTTCGCGCCTGGATGCAGCATCTTGCTGATCGAGCCGTTGACAGTCTGTCGGGCAAGCACTTCGACATCCCAGATCCGATCAAGAAGATCGAGTGCTGCATTGCCCCGACGCACGACGGCTCGATCTACTACACGGATCCGGCCGAGGACTTCTCCAGGCCGGGCCAGATGTGGTGGGCAGTACCGGAGGGCATCGATACCTTCTCGACGTGGAAAGAAGTCACCACCGTTTACCACGAGGGCGTGCCGGGCCATCACCTGCAGATCGCCCAGAATGCCTACCGCTCCGAACTGCTCAATCGCTGGCAGCGAAAGCTCTGCTTCTGCTCGGGCCACGGCGAGGGTTGGGCACTGTACGCCGAACAACTGATGGACGAACTGGGATACCTCGAGCTCGGCAGCCGGATGGGCATGCTCGATGCGCAGGCGTTCCGCACCATCCGAGTGATCATTGACATTGGCATGCACCTGCAGCTGCAGATTCCCAAGATCAACCCGTGGCGCTTTCGACCCGGCCAGCGCTGGTCGCCCGATGCCGGCTTTGAGTTCATGATGAATAACTGTTCGACCGACGAGCCGACGCTGCGCTTCGAGCTTGATCGATATCTGGGCTGGCCTGGTCAGGCCCCGGCTTACAAGGTGGGTGAGCGGATCTGGCTCGAGGCTCGAGAGGAGGCGCGTCGCCGCCAAGGTGCAGCCTTCGACTTGAGCAAGTTCCACGCGGATGCCCTGAATCTGGGACCTCTAGGACTTGATCCGCTGCGCGCGGCTCTCGCTCGGATCTGATCGGAAATTTGACTGCCCAGGTGCGCCTTGTTCTTGCGTCGGCGTCGGAGGCGCGGCTCAGGACGCTGCGCAACGCCGGGCTGAATCCGGAAGTGATCGTCTCCGGAGTTGCAGAGGATGCAGAGGCTATCGTCGGCGTCGCGGAACTGACTGCGCATCTCGCCCGGCTGAAGGCGGAGGCCGTTGCTGCACGAATTGATCATGGACGCCAAGTCGATGGTGAGCTGTCACCGACGGTGGTGATCGGATGCGACTCGTTGCTCGAACTCGATGGTGTCGGCTACGCCAAGCCGGGCACGAAGGCCGACGCTGTGCGGCGCTGGCTGGAGATCCGTGGGCGAGTAGGAACTCTGCACACCGGTCATCACGTGATCGTGCATCGCGGCACAGACATCGCCACACGGACCGCGGTGGCATCGACGCTTGTGCACTTTGCGGATATCACTGATGAGGAGATTGGGGCGTACGTTGCCAGCACCGAGCCGCTCCTGGTGGCCGGTGGGTTCACCATCGACGGACTCGGCGGCCCGTTCATCACCAAGATCGAAGGTGATCATCACAACGTGGTCGGCATCAGTCTGCCGCTGCTCCGAACCATGCTGAACGAGCTTGGCATCTGGTGGCCGAGCCTGTGGAGCCGCGAGCGTCGGTAAATCGCGCGCCGCCGTGCTGAGAAGGAGAGAGCGGAGTCGCTTTTCCTCTGCGAGCGACGACGAAGTAGGCGGGTTTCACGCGCGATTGCGCGAGCGGCTTCAAAAAACTGAAGGGTTGCTGAAGGACCGTCGCGGCGAGTCCGGTTGCGCGGCATCTGGGTCTGAGACTGGAGCGAGCCCCGGAGAAGTCCGCTGGGCAACGTCGGAGGAGGAGCAGGCATGAAGCAGCTGACCAAGAGCATTGCCGCGGGAGTCGGTACCGTCGCTTTGGTGGGTGGTATTGGCGCCGGACTCGCGTACGCGGACACACCGTCTGAGAAACCGACTGCCACGTCGACGAGCAGCCCCACGGAAACACCGACCGCCAAGCCCAGCGAGAAGCATGATCAGAAAGGCGAGCGTAGGGGCTTTGTTCGCAGACATGTGCTGGCTCGGGCGCTTCATGGTGAAGTCACGCTTGGCGGAAAGAAGCACCAAGTGATCGTCTTCCAGCGTGGTGGTGTAGCAAAGATCAGCCGGACGTCACTCACGGTGAAGAGCAACGATGGCTTCGTCGACACCTACTCGCTGAACAAAGACACCAGGGTGCGCGAGAACGGGGAAAAGTCAAAGGTCGCTGACATCGATTCGTCAGACCGAGTGCTGGTAGTCGCCACCAAGGATGACTCGACTCTCAATGCTCGTCGGGTGATCGTTCGCAACAACTAATCGGCGCACCGCTAACGCCTGTTCCCTCCGCAAGTGGTCATCAACGACATCAGTTGCAACGATTTCTTGCCGCCTGTGACCCCTTTCGAAGTAAGGCACTCACAACACCGTCAGCAGGATCAAGATCAAGTTCAGCATGGTCACGATTGCGATCACCAACCAAGCGATGCCGATTGTCGCTCGCCTGGTCGGAACCAAATGCATCAGATCGCGATCGGCGGCAATGCGGGCGAGCGGAACCAGCGCGAACGGAATCCCGAATGACAAGATCACCTGCGACAAGATCAGCAGTCGCGTTGGCTCCAAGCCCAAGCCGAGCAAGATCAAAGCGGGAATTGCGGTCAGCAGCCGGCGCCAGATGATCGGGATGCGGCGCCGTAGCAGACCGTCCATGATCACCGAGCCCGCATAACCGCCGACCGAAGTCGAGGCCAAGCCGGACGCCAGCAGAGCCAGCGCAAACAGTCCGGCCATCAGGGGGCCGAGTTCGACGGCGATTGCACTGTGAGCGGCCTGTAAGCCCGCCACATTCAATCCGCTCAAGGTACTGGCAGCCAGCAGCAGCATGCCGATATTGACCGTGCCCGCGACCAGCATCGCGAGCCCGACGTCGAGCCGGATAGTCCGCAGCATCGGCGCGGCGCAATCCGGGTCGGCCCGTCCGTGACGGTCTCGGATCAATGCCGAATGGAGGTAGATGGCGTGCGGCATAACGGTTGCACCCAACATGCCAACCGCAAGAACAGCGCTCTCGACTCCGTTCAGTCGCGGCACCAGTCCGGCCACAGCCTGCGCGGGATCAGGCGGCGAGGCGACCAACCCGGCCAGGAAGCCGGCCGTAACGATCGCCAGCATTCCGGTGATCACCCGCTCGAAGGTGCGTTGCCGGCGACTGTTTTGCAGCAAGAGCAATCCGGTCGAGACCGCTGTTGTGATCAGTGCTCCCGTCACCAGTGGTAGGCCGAAGAGCAGGTTGAGTGCCACTGCACCGCCGACGATTTCGGCCAGATCGGTCGCTACGGCAACCAGCTCCGCCTGGGCCCAGTAGCAGATTCGCGGTAGCCGCGAGTTGCGGCGTGCCACGAGTGCCGGCAAGGTCTCTCCCGTTAACCAGCCCACCTTCGCTGACAGGTACTGCACGAGACCGGCCATCAAGGTCGCCCCGACGAGCACCCACAAAAGCAGATAACCGAAAGCGGCGCCGGCTTGGGTGTTGGTTGCCACATTGCCGGGATCGACGTAGGCAACTGCCGCGACGAATGCTGGCCCGAGCAATCGAGTGCGCTGCAGCAGCGCTTGTCTCTGCAGCAACATCAACTCAAACGCCGCCCTGACCTCGTCCGCACTCTGCCTTGAGGAGATTACCGGCCTCGCAGTGAGGTACCGAAACCATCAGCGTCATGGCCGAAGCAGAATCGCCGACACCTGGGAGTTGCCCGTGAAGCTGCCGCTCCAGCCATTGCCGGTAAAAGTCATGGTGTTCGCCTCGGGATTGTCGATAACGATGTCGAAGCCGGCAGCCGGCAAGGCACGCCGGAGGTAGGAGGCAATCGCCTCCGGCGATGGAGATGAGATCACTGCTACGACGTTGTTCGGCTGATCGACCTTCGTCGTAATGTGAGCCGAGCGTGGTAGCGAGAACTGCGAGATCGGTCCATTGAGGTAGCCGAATGCCGCGAGCGTCCTCCCGTTGGAAGGGATGGACGGCGGTGAGGCTGCCGACACCGCAGGTGGTGCCGGCGTGGAATCGCTTGAGGGGCCAGCACTGCAACCCACAAGCAGGCAAACAAGAAATGTCACGACTGCCGCTAGCCCGTGACATTTCGTGATTCGCACGCGCTCCAAGGTAGTGGGCGAGGCCATCGGCAGCTCTGCATTCCCAAGGGCTCGATAATGTAGCGTCTTGATGTCCGAATCCACTGAGGTTGCTGTTCGCCACAGCCGGGTGCCCGCCACGGTCCGCGCCATGCGACCCCGTCAGTGGGTCAAGAACCTCCTCGTACTAGCGGCGCCGCTGGCGGCCGGGCGCCTGTTTGAGCCAGCCGTTCTCAAAGGGGCCGCGCTGGCCTTCGTCGCGTTCTGTCTGGTGAGCGCATCGGTCTATCTCGTAAACGACGTTCGTGATGTCGAGGAGGACCGGCAGCATCCCACCAAGCGGTTCCGGCCCATCGCCGCCGGAGAGCTGAAGCCGGGCACGGCACTCGGGCTGGCGGCCGTGCTCGGCGCCTGTGGCCTGGCTCTCGGGTTTTTCGTCTCACCGCCGCTCGGTATCACGATGGTCGTCTACATCTCGCTTCAGATGCTCTACTCCGCATACCTCAAGCACCTGCCAGTGGTGGACTTGGCAATGGTGGCCAGCGCCTTCCTGCTGCGCGCCATCGCTGGTGGCGTGGCGACCGGGATCCCGTTGAGTCAGTGGTTCTTGCTGGTGGCGGCATTTGGCTCCTTCTTCATGGTCGCGGGAAAGCGATACTCCGAAATGAAGGCGCTGGGCGGTGAAGCAGGTACGCGACGATCATTGACCCGCTACTCAGAGTCGTACCTGCGCTTCGCCTGGATGCTGGCCGCCGTCATGGTGTTGATCTCATACAGCCTCTGGGCCTTCGAGAACGGTGGTAACGGCGCATTTGGCATCCCTTGGACCGCGATCTCGATCGCACCTTTCACCTTGGGCCTGCTGCAGTACGCGCTCGAGGTCGACGCCGGCACCGCGGGCGAGCCAGAGGAGGTCGTACTGAATGATCGTGTGCTGCAGGGACTCGGCCTGGTGTGGCTGGTAGTGATTTCCGTCGCTGTCTTCTTCTAGCGAAAGAGCGGGTTTGAGATGAGTGACGAGGCCGTGCCGGCGATCAAGCCTTCGCTGCCAGAAGAGCAGCCGATGATTCCGCAGCCGCTTGTTGAGCTGCACGGCTGGGGGCGCGCCTCCGGAACCATGACGCATCTCGCTCAGATCGACTCGGTGGCAGACGCCGTATCTGCGTTACGCACCTCCGACACCAAGCGTGGTGTGGTACCGCGCGGACTCGGCCGCAGCTACGGCGACGCAGCCCAGAATGCCGGCGGCACTGCGCTGGATCTCACCAAAATGAATCGCATTCTGTCCGTGGATGCGGCGGGGGAACCGCCAACCGTGACGGCGCAGGCCGGCGTCAGCATTGATGCGTTGATGCGCGCCCTCCTGCCCTTCGGGCTGTGGGTTCCGGTACTGCCTGGTACCCGGCAAGTGACGGTCGGAGGCGCGATCGCCGCCGACGTACATGGCAAGAACCATCACACCGAAGGAAGCTTCGGTAACCACGTACGCTCCCTCGACCTATTGATGGCTGACGGCCAGGTACGAAAACTCACACCAGACGGCGACAGCGCGGCGTTGTTTTGGGCAACCATCGGTGGAATGGGGCTGACCGGCGCTGTGCTGGCCGCCACTGTCGCCTTGCAGCGTACGGAAACCGCGTACTTCTCCGTCGACACGGACCGTTGCTCCGATATCGACGACCTGATGCGCAGGATGACCGACGGAGATGAGGACTACACCTACTCAGTCGCCTGGTTCGATGCTGTGACCAAAGGGCGCCACATGGGGCGGGCGGTGCTCACGCGCGGAAACAAGGCACGCCTCGCCGAACTGCCCGTGAAGCTGAGGCGTGATCCGCTGAAGTTCGTGGCGCCTTCGCTGGGCACTCTTCCGGAGATCTTTCCCAACAGAATGATCAACAAGGCGACCGCGAAGGCATTCAGCGAGGTCTGGTATCGCAAGGCCCCGAAGCATCGAGTCGGCGAGCTGCAGAACATCACGCAGTTCTTTCATCCGCTCGACACAGTTGCCGAGTGGAATCGGGTGTATGGGCCGAATGGCTTTCTGCAGTACCAGTTCGTAGTGCCCTTCGATCAAGAAGAACCGTTCCGTCGTTGCCTAGAAATGATCATCAATTCGGGTCATCTGTCGTGTCTCAACGTGCTCAAGCGATTTGGTGACGGCAATCCATCGCCGCTGTCATTTCCGATGCCCGGTTGGACCTTGACGGTCGACCTGCCCATAGAGCACGGTCTGGACAAGCTTTGCGATGCCTTGGACACCGAGGTCGTCGGAGCCGGCGGCCGGGTCTATCTGGCGAAGGACTCACGGCTTAGCGCGGTGACATTTCGCAAGATGTACCCCCGGCTTGACGACTTCCTTACGGTGCGCCGTGAGGTTGATCCCGAAGGGATCTTCAACTCCGATCTGGCTCGTCGACTGGAACTCAGCAAGCCCACCGTCGGCGGTGCGGCATGATCAATGCTGTGGGCGCACCGCAATCCCTGCTGCTGCTTGGCGGCACATCCGATATTGCTCTGGCGATCGCACGCCGCTATGCGCGGCCCGGTCTGCGCATCGTGTTGGCGGCTCGACCGACCGAGCGGCGTACCGCGGCGGCGACCGAGCTCAAGAGTCTCGGCTGCGAGATCACCGAAGTTGATCTCGATGCTCGGGATCATGACTCACATGCAGCAACTATTGATCTTGCTTTCGCCGGTGGTGACATTGACATCGCGGTTGTCGCTTTCGGCCTGCTCGGCGACCCGGAACGGGCCTGGCAGGATCCTGATCTTGCCCTTGAGCTGGCCGAGGTCAACTATGCCGCTCCGGTGCATCTCGGGGTGCTGCTCGGCCAGCGCATGCAAGCTCAGGCGCACGGCTGGATCGTGGCGCTATCCAGCGTCGCCGGCGAACGGGTGCGGCGCTCCAACTTCGTCTACGGTTCGACCAAGGCTGGCCTGGATGGTTTCTTCCTCGGGCTGGGCGAAGCGCTGCGTGATCATGGGGTACGCGTACTCGTGGTGCGCCCGGGCTTCGTGAAATCCAAGATGACCTCAGGGCTCGATGAGGTGCCGCTTTCGGTGACGCCGGACGACGTCGCTGAGGCGATCACCGATGCCATCGGTGCCAGACGTGAGCTCATCTGGGTGCCGGGCGCGTTGCGCGCCGTTATGTCGGGGCTGCGTCACGTCCCGCGGCCGGTGTTCCGAAGACTGCCCCTTTGACTTAATTCGAAACATGCGCCCTGAGCGTGTCGCAGGGCACACATCGACAGCTCAGCGAGCATTACACCGGCGGGACCCCGTGCCGTCGGCTGGAGAAGTGCCGGTCCTTGGTCGCGGCGGCTGCGAATCTAGCGATGAGCTCACGGCGTACATCGCGCGGCTCGATGATGCCGTCGATGACCAGTTCACTCGCCAATCGCAAGATGTCGATATCGACCTCGTACTCCTTGCGCAACCGCTCCACGTACGCCGTCCGCTCGGCCTCGTCGCTGATCTCGGCGATCTTGTTGGCGTAGACCGCGTTGACCGCAGCCTCGGGGCCCATCACGGCGATCTTGGCGGTCGGCAGCGCCAGGCAGGCGTCGGGACCGAAACCGGGACCGCCCATCGCATAGAGGCCAGCTCCGTACGCCTTACGTACGATCAAGGAGACGGTCGGCACGGTCGCCTCGGCCACCGCAGTGATCATCTTCGCGCCATGCCGGATAATGCCTTGCCGCTCGACGACGCTGCCGATCATGAATCCTGGGACGTCGGCGAGATAGAGCAGCGGAATGTTGAAGGCGTCGCACTGCCAGATGAAGCGTGCACCCTTGTCCGCTGAGTCGACGAACAACACCCCGCCCCTCACGGCGGGCTGGTTTGCCACGATTCCGATTACTTCGCCGTCCAGCAATGCAAACCCGGTCACCAGCTCGGGGGCAAACAGCGGCTTGACCTCAAAGAATGAGCCGGAGTCCACGATCGCTTCGATCACCGTTCGGATGTCGTATCCTGCTGACTCTTGCGTTGGCACAAGATCATCCGAGAACCGCCGCGCCGGCTCCACCGAGTCGTAGCTGGGCACCGGGGTCGTCCAGTTCTGAGGCAGATAAGAGAAATACTGCTTCGCTTGGTCGATCGCCTCCGCGTCATCAGTGGCCAATTGATCTCCGCAACCTGAGATCGTCGCATGCATACGGGCACCGCCCATTTCCTCGAGCGTCACCTTCTCCCCCACCACCATCTCCGCCATCCGGGGGGAGCCGAGATACATCGAGGCATTCCCCTCGACCATGATCACCACGTCACAGAAGGACGGTATGTACGCGCCGCCCGCGGCACTTGGGCCGAATAGGCAGCAGATCTGCGGAACCTTGCCGGACAGGGCTACCTGGTTGCGGAAAATCCGGCCTGCTCCCCTTCGGCCTGGGAACAGATCAACCTGGTCCGTGATGCGAGCTCCAGCTGAATCGATGAACCAGAAGATCGGCAACTCATCACGTAGTGCCACCTCGGTCATGCGGATGATCTTCTCCACAGTCCGCGCGCCCCAGGATCCCGCCTTGACACTCGGGTCGTTCGCGACCACGAGGGCTGCTCGCCCTTGGACCAGGCCACGGCCTGTTACGACGCCATCGGCCGGTAGATCATCGGTCATGGCATTGGCTAGCTGGCCGTCCTCGACGAAGGTCCACTCGTCGAACAACAGGGCGATCCGATCGCGTACGAAGAGCTTGTTAGCACTGGCGAGCTTGGCCGCCGCTCGCTCGGTCGGTGAGAGCGTACGGTCGCGTGCGGCACCGATTCTGTCCATGATCGATTACTCCACCGGGAGGCCGAGCCGGCGGGCGATCAACAGCCGCTGTACCTCCGAGGTGCCTTCGCCGATCTCCAACACCTTGGCGTCCCGGTAGAAACGCGCCACTGGATACTCCTCCATGAATCCGTAGCCCCCAAACACCTGGGTGGCGATGCGTGCGGCACTGACAGCTGACTCTGTGGCGTAGAGCTTCGCGATCGCGGCCGCGCGGTTGAACTCCCGTGCACCGGCACCATGATCACGCATCGCCGCAGCTGCGTACACCAGCTGATGAGCCGCAGCCGCCATCACATCAAGATCGGCAAGTTGGAACGCCACACCCTGCTTGCGACCGATGGGGACACCGAAGGAGGTGCGCTGCAACGCGTACTGCGTCGACAACTCAAGGCAGGCGCGGATGCACCCCAATGCCAAGGCTGCTATGGCCACGCGTCCGTCATCCAAGGTCGACAGAAACTGCTGGTACCCCTGTCCGCGCTCACCAAGCAGATGATCTTCAGGAACTCGTACGTCGGTGAAGGTCAGCGGATGCGTGTCGGAGGCGTGCCAGCCGAGCTTTGCGTAACTCGGGCCAACGTCAAAGCCGGAGGTTCCAATAGGCACCATGATCGCCGAGATCTCCGGATTTCCATTGTCGCGAGTGCCCGTGCGAGCCGTAACTGTGCAGAGTGAGGTGATGGGGGTGCCGGAATTGGTAATGAACTGCTTGCTGCCGTCGATCACCCATTGTTGATCAACTAATGCGGCGCGGGTGCGGGTCGCGCCGGCGTCAGATCCGGCCTCCGGCTCGGTGAGTCCGAAAGCCGCCAGCGCTTCGCCGGCAAGAAGATCAGGTAGCCAGCGGGCCTTCTGCTGCGCGGTGCCGAAGCGCGCAATTGGAGTGATGCCGAGCCCGACGGCGGCCTCGAGGGTGATTCCGAGTGATTGGTCGACCTTGCCGATCTCCTCGATGGCGATGCAGAGGCTGGAGAAGTCGCCTGCTCCGCCGTATTCCTCAGGACCTCCAAGGCCGAAGAGACCGAGATTTGCCATGAGCTTGATCGCTTCCAGTGGCATCTGGTGCGCGGCATTCCAGCGCTCAATATGAGGGGCGAGGTCGCGAGCCGCGAAGTCCGCAACCGCCGCGCGAAAGTCGTTGTGCTCATCGCCGAGCGCGAATGTGCTGGTCATAAGGCTCTTTTCGTCGTCGCTGACCTGGCTAGCATAGCTTGACGTTTACGTAAGCGTCAGGCCTAGACTGCGTTCGGAGGGGTGGCGTGATGGTTGATCAAACCTGGAGCATCGGCGAACTCGCCGAGGAGTTCGACACGACGCTGCGAACCATCCGGTTTTACGAGGACCGCGGGCTGCTCACGCCGGAGCGCCAGGGCACAACTCGAATCTTCCATGATCGGGATCGGGTACGCCTTCAGCTCATCTTGCGTGGCAAACGGCTCGGCTTCACCCTCGACGAGATTGCCCATGTGATCAACATGTACGACGAGACTCCAGGTGAACGCGGGCAGCTTACCTTCCTCATCGCCGACATCGGCAAGCGTCGTGATGCGCTGTTGGCGAAGCGTCGAGACCTGAACGAGGCGTTGAGCGAGCTAGATGATCTTGAGAGACGTTGCCGAGCCGACTTAGAGCGCTTGCCTGGTTGAACCAATGTGCCCTGAGCCTGTCGAAGGGCACCCGAACCCATGTGCCCTGGGCTGTCGAAGGCACCGAACCAATGTGCTACTCCAAGGCAAGCGAGGCAGCCGCATCCTGCTGGCCGGTCACGTCCCAGAGATGATGAATCACGTCATGCAGGAAGTACTGCAGGAAGGTCACCACCGTGAATTCCGCGCCGTCGGACCTTATGCCGCGTCGTGCGTACTGATCGGGTGTGAGCGACTGCATGCGGGCAACGAAACGCTGTGCGGCGGTCTCGAGCTCGTCAGCGACCACCTCGGGATCCTGCTCGCCGTAGCGCTCCTCGATGGCCGTCTCGTCCTGATTCCAGTTGGTGAAGGTCGGCGTGTCCTCCTCGAGCATCTGAGAAAGACGGGCATCAAAGAGGCGATAGACGTCGCGTACATGGGCGCCGTACTCGAGCGGTGACCAGACATCGGGACGGGGGCGAGCTGCGACCGCCGGGCTCGAGCGCAGGATCTGTACCCACTCCTCGGCGGCGACGAAGGCACGCTCTGCCAGGTCGGTTGGCTCGATCTCGCCGGCCGAGAGCCCGCACTGGTCACACCGTCGGGTCAGCGTCCAGGTCCAGTCCTTGGTGTCGGGAGGCGGCTGCACGAGCAAAGCCTAATGCGCCTTGCTCGAGAGCCCGATCGCCGACGGCGTCGGGTCTCAATGTCCACAGCCAAGTGGCTCAGCTGTGGAGAATTTGATCACTTCGGTGTATGACTTCGGCCATTTTGTGGACAGGCCAGTGGAGGAAGAAAATTCTCGGATTTCTTTTTCAGATTCGGTTGCGGGCGGTCCTGGGAGGCTGTAGAAATCTCTTACGCACTCCCGCAAGGGAGAGCGGGACTGGGAAAGAACCGAGGATTCGCACGGTGAGGCAACTCGCCGCAGCCGCCGGTGACGGGTGGTTGGGATCCGTCGGGTCGCCTGGTCAGCTGGAGACGTCGCTTAACTCCGGCTACACAGTGGGCCCCTGCAACTCATACTTGGAGGGGCCCACGCTGATTTTGCTACCTCGGATGAGGTCGGCTGCGCGTTCGGCGATCATGAGGGTTGGCGCGTGGGTATGGCCGCGGATGAGCCGCGGCATCACCGAGGCGTCCACCACCCGCAAGCCGTCCAGGCCGTGCACCCGTAGTTCACTGTCGACGACGGCGCCATCGCCGGTGCCCATGCGACAGGTCCCCGCCGGGTGGTAGGCCGTCTGGGCGTGTTCGCGGACGTACCGCGCCAGGCTGGCGTCATCGACCGGGCCGGCCACGGCGCCATCGGGCGGCCGACGTAGCGGCGCAGCGCATACCCGGCGTGACGTAGTCATAACTTCCGGCAGCCATCACATCTCCTCACAACGGACGAGCATGTCTCGCTGAAAACTTCACGCTAGCGGCGGCCCCTGCGCTGATCTTGAGCCGGAGAGCGTAAATCCTGGATTGCAGGCTCCGCTGGAGTGATGTTTTCAGCGAACGTTTGATTCGTCGGCTGGTTCGACAGCGTCGGTGGAGGTGGTAACCACCGTGTCTGGCGGTGGGGCGCTGCGCCAAGTGCCGAGGATTGATCCAAGAATGATCAAGGGGAATCCGATAGCGAGGCCGACGGTGATTGGTTCGTCGAGGATGAGAGCGCCAAGCAAGATGGCGACTACCGGATTGATGTAGGTGATCAAGGTCATCCGGGCCGGGCCTGCTTCGGCGATCAATGCGAACATCACCAGGAACGCCGCGGCCGTACACACGACTGCAAGGACGACGACGGAGCCGGCCGCCCGTGCGGTGATTTGGTCCGGCCACAGGAACACCGCAAACGGCAGGTACGCGACGGCGGCGATCGCGAGCGAGCCGGTGACGACACCGATTGAAGGCAGGTGGGAAAGCTTGCGGCTCACAATGATCGGCCCGATCGCGTAGCCGATCACAACCAGCAGGAGCTGGCCGATCGCGAGAAGATCATCGAACTCGAGATCGAGGCCGACCAGCAGGGCGACACCGATCAATCCGAGGAGCAGACCGGCACTGCGTCGCAGATCCAGACGATCATGGCCGGTGACCGTCAAGATGATTGCAGCGACCATCGGCACCATCGCAATCAGCAGGCCGGTCGTGGAGCTGTTGAGTCGCTGCTCGACGTGTCCGAGCAACACCCACGGGCCGATGATCTCCACCGCTGTATAGAGCAGCAGAATCTTCCAGTACGGCAGCAACGGCCGAAGTGCGCGGGCTTTGAGAGCAAGTGGCAGAAGCAGCAGCGTGGCGATAGCGGTGCGCCCAAATGCCACAACGACCGGATCAAAGTCGGTGACCGCGACGCGGATGAAGAGGTAGGGCATTCCCCAGAACACGCCAAGTGTGAGAAAGAGCAGCCAACCTCGCCGCGTCATCAGGATCCTCCATCTCGGATAGCCAGCCAATGGGCAGCTTAAGTCGCAGCTGTGGCACAAGCTCCCGAGGATCACTCCGCTGCATTCCGATGCAGCCCGTTCGTGCGGCACTAGAGTTGGCCGGTGGGGTCCCTTTCCATGGGGAGGACGCGTGGGAATTCGCAAGGTGCTTGTCGCCAACCGTGGCGAGATCGCGGTTCGGGTGATTCGCGCCGCGGCCGATGCCGGTCTGACCAGCGTCGCGATCTACGCTGACCAGGACTCGGATTCGCTTCCAGTCTCGCTCGCTGACGAGGCGTACGCGCTGAGCGGCGCCACTCCGGCCGAGACGTATCTCGATATCGCCAAGATTCTCAGCATCGCCGGGCGCAGCGGCGCGGACGCGATCCACCCCGGTTATGGCTTTCTCGCCGAGAACGCATCGTTTGCGGAGGCGGTGATCGCGGCGGGGCTGATCTGGATCGGACCACCGCCTGCGGCAATCGAAGCCCTGGGTGACAAAGTGCAGGCCCGCCACATTGCCCAAAAGGTCGGTGCTCCGCTGGTTCCCGGTACTTCCGACCCCGTCGAGGATGCCGACGCAGTTCTCGCTTTCGCCGAAGAGTATGGCTTGCCCATTGCGATCAAGGCCGCCTTCGGCGGCGGCGGTCGAGGCCTCAAGGTAGCCCGCGAGATGCGCGAAATTCCCGAGCTCTTCGAGTCCGCGACACGGGAAGCCGTTACCGCGTTCGGCCGAGGCGAGTGCTTCGTGGAGCGCTATCTCGACAGACCACGCCATGTTGAAACCCAGTGCCTGGCCGACAGCCATGGCAATGTGGTGGTGGTCTCCACCCGAGACTGCTCGCTGCAGCGCCGCCACCAGAAGCTGGTCGAAGAGGCTCCAGCGCCGTTCCTCTCAGCCGAACAAGTGAAGCGCCTCTACTCCTCCTCAAAAGCGATTCTCGCGGAGGCCGGTTATGTCGGTGCCGGGACTTGTGAGTTCCTGGTCGGACAGGACGGCACGATCTCGTTCCTCGAGGTGAATACCCGTCTTCAGGTGGAGCATCCGGTTTCTGAGCAGGTCACGGGCCTTGACCTGGTACGCGAGATGTTCCGAATTGCCAACGGCGAACCCCTCGGTTACGGGGATCCGGAGATCTCCGGACACTCCATCGAATTCCGGATCAACGCCGAAGACGCTGGCCGCAACTTCATGCCCGCGCCTGGAACTTTGACGACATGGCGACCGCCGTCCGGACCGGGCGTCCGTGTCGATGAGGGCTATGTGGCTGGCATGACGGTGCCTGGCAGTTTCGACTCGCTCGTCGCCAAGATCATCATCAGCGGTGCTGACCGAAAACAGGCGCTGGAACGCTCGCGCCGCGCATTGCAAGAGCTTGAGCTCGAAGGAATGCCGACGGTTGTCCCGTTTCATCGCGCTGTTGTAGAGGATTCGGCCTTCACCGCCGAGGAGGGTCGCTTCGGCGTACACACGCGCTGGATCGAGACCGAGTTCGCGGGCCACATCGAGCCCTATGCCGGCGTCCCTGTGGAAGCACCTGAGCCACTCAAGCGCTCCAAGATCGTCGTTGAGGTCAACGGCAAGCGGCTGGAGGTGATGGTGCCAGCCGGCCTGGGTACGGCGAATGGATCGGCCGGCGCCAGGCCGCGGAAGCCGGTCAAGCGCCAAAGTGCAGCGACGACCAAGGGCCTGTCCAGCACGGCGTTGACTTCACCAATGCAAGGCACGATCGTCAAGGTCGCCGTCTCCGACGGTGATGCGGTGCAGGCTGGCGATCTTGTCGTGGTGCTTGAGGCAATGAAGATGGAGCAGCCGCTGACCGCTCACCGTGGCGGCACAGTCAAGAACCTCAGCGCACAGGTGGGAGCCACCGTAACCAGCGGGTCCACGTTGTGCGAAATAGTCGACTAGTGCACCCCGATTGCGCATCGTGGACAAGCGGTTGTTTCGTTCGGCCCGAGAGTATCGATGAGGCCTAAAAGGTCGGTAAGAAGACACTTTGACAAGGGGAAACCACGTTTTGCCGCGGGCACACTGTGACCCATGGAACTCCTCGTGCTGCTCATCGTGGCAGCTCTCATTGTGGGCGGTGTCGCCCTCTACCGGCGGCATGCCATTGGGCAGCGCCAGGCCGAGGAGCGGGCGGCACTCGAGACGCAACTAGCCACGTCGAAGCGCGCAGCCGATGAGGATGTCACCAAGTTCGGCGAGGAGCTGCAACGGCTGGACTCCGATGTCGCCGGGCATGCGCTCGATGAGCCGATGCAGCAGGACTACCAGCGGGCCTTGGACGCGTACGACAACGCGAAGATGTCATTGGACGCAGTAACCCAGCCCGAAGAGATCCGGCACGTCACCGAGATCTTGGAGGACGGGCGGTATGCGGTCGCCTGCGTCAAGGCGCGGATCGTAGGCGAGCCATTGCCTGCCAAGCGCCCTCCCTGCTTTTTCAACCCGGCGCACGGGCCCTCCTCGCAGGACGTCAGCTGGGCTCCGCCTGGGGGCGTGCCGCGCTCGGTTCCCGCCTGCCCCGCAGATGCCGAGCGGGTGCTTGCAGGAGCTGATCCGTACATCCGTACGGTGCAGGTCGGTGCGCAGCGGGTGCCGTATTGGGAAGGTGGCCAGGCGTACGCGCCGTGGGCCCAGGGCTACTACAGCCGGTGGAGTGGCAGCGACATGCTCTCCGGCATGCTGATCGGCGGCCTGCTGTTCGGCGGCATGGGGAACATGTTCTCCGGTGTTGGCGAGGGCGTCGGCGATCTCATGGGTGGCATCGGCGACGGTGTCAGCGACGTCGGCAGTGGGATCGGCGACATGTTCGGCGATATTTTCGAGTAGCGCTTCAGTCGTTTCTCCGCACAAGGCCACAGACGAACGTCTGAACCGCGGGTTTCCGCTGCATTCGTGGCCTTGTGCGGAGTAACGGGAGAGTTGTGCCCGCTGGGGCCCGGCCAGCCGAGAAACGCCGTCCCGCACTAGTGCAACAGGACGGTACGAAGCTCCGTCAGTGTTTCCGAGCAGCCGTGATCGACCTTCACGGTCGCAAGGTCGTCACCGCGCGTCGGACCACGATTAATGATCACGACCGGTTGCTGTTGCTTGGCGTGATGCCGTACGAAACGCAACCCCGACATCACAGTCAGCGACGAGCCCAAGACCACCAAGATCTCCGCCCTTTCCACGAGCGCGTACGCGGCCTCGACCCGAGCTTTCGGCACCGATTCGCCGAAGAACACCACATCGGGCTTGAGTCGACCGCCGCACTGCAGACAACTGACCAACTGGAACTGCTGCCATTCGCGAGCGACGGCATCGCCGTCAGGCCGCAACTCGGCATGCTCGAGTTGCCGCGGCTCGTCGAGGTCCGGATTCACCTTCGACAACCGATGCTGCACTTCGCTGCGTGCCGAGCGATTACCGCATTCCAGGCAGACGACGGCGGCGATGTCCCCGTGCAGATTGATCACCCGTCGGCTGCCCGCAGCAGCGTGTAACCCGTCGACGTTCTGAGTGATCACTCCGGCCAGTCCGACGGTCTGCAGGTCGGCGAGCGCCCGATGTCCGTCGTTGGGTTTCGCCTGACCGATCCGGCGCCATCCGAGATAGGAGCGCGCCCAGTAACGCTGTTGCGCATCCACAGAGCCGACGAACTCGCTGTACTGCATTGGTGTCGCACGTATCGAGGTTGGTCCGCGATAATCAGGAATCCCAGAATCGGTAGAAATTCCGGCTCCGGTGAGTGCTACCCATGTGCGGTCTCGCAACAGCTTCGCCACTGTCGCTGGAGCGACCGTTGTTGCCAGACTCACAAAGAAACCGTACCCAAGAAATCTGGGCGCCCCAGACGCAAGTTCAGCTGATGGTGCCGGCGCCCTTGAGGCGCCGCGCGGCCTCGGCGATGGAGCCAGTCATCGATGGATACACAGTGAAGGATTCGGCCACTTGGGCAACAGTCAGCCGCTGCGCGACCGCGATGGCGACGGGGAAGATCAACTCACTCGCCCGCGGAGCAACCACGACGCCACCGATCACGATGCCGGTGACGTTTCGGCAGATGAGCTTGACGAAGCCGTCGCGGCTGCCCTGCATCTTGGCTCGAGCGTTTCCTTGCAATGGCAGAGTCATCACGCGTGCTTGCACTTCGCCTAAGTCCACCTGCCGCTGAGACACTCCCACCGTGGCGATCTCCGGCGCGGTAAAGACATTCGCTGACACGGTCTTCAGATCGAGAGGAGTGACCGCATCGCCCAATGTGTGCCACATGGCGATACGGCCTTGCATCGCCGCCACCGAGGCGAGCATCAGCACGCCGGTGCAGTCGCCCGCCGCATAGACGCCTCGCGCCGACGTTCGCGACACTCGATCGACCTCGATGAAGCCACGCTGATCAAGCGTTACCCCCGCCTCCTCGAGGCCGATGCCTGAGGTGTTGGGGACCGACCCGACGGCGAGCAGGCAGTGTGAGCCCGTTACGGTGCGCCCATCGGTGAGCGTCACGAGAACGTGATCACCATCGCGCTTAACCGACTGGGCGCGTGAGTGTGCCAGCACCGTCATGCCCCGGCGGGTGAAAACGTCCTCGAGCACCTGAGCAGCTTCGGCATCCTCAGTGGGAAGCACTCTGTCGCGTGAGGAGACCAGCACCACGTCGCAGCCAAGGGCGTCGTAGGCGCTGGCGAATTCCGCACCAGTGACGCCCGAGCCGATGACGATCAGCCGTTGCGGCAGCTCAGTCAGTCCGTAGACCTGCGCCCAGGTCAGAATCCGCTCGCTGTCCGGTTTTGCCTCCGGCAGTTCACGAGGCTGGGCACCGGTGGATATCAAGATCATGTCCGCAGGCAGGGACTGTTCGGCGTCGGCGCTGCTGACGATCACTCGATCGGGCCCGTCCAGTCGGCCGTGCCCGAGCATCAGGTTGATACCCTCGCGTTGCAAGCGCTCCGTGATATCGCAGGATTGCTGCCTGGCAAGATCAAGTACTCGCCCGTTCACCTTCGGCAGGTCAACACGCACGCCGGCGTTGACATCGTCTTGATCATGGGGACCAAACCGGAGTCCAAGATCAGCCGCCTGGCGTACGTCAGTCATGACTTCCGCGGTAGCGATCAAGGTCTTTGACGGAACACAGTCGGTCAGCACGGCCGAGCCACCCACTCCATGGCTTTCGATCAGGGTGACCTCGCCGCCCAGCCGTCGCCCCACCAGCGCTGCCTCGTAACCGCCAGGTCCGCCGCCGATAATCACAACCCGGGTCACCTTCGGCATTCTTTCATCTCCCTGAGAAGGCGCGGACCCGATAGCCTCGCTGCTGTGCTGTACGCGGCGTACGGAAGCAATCTTGATCCAACCCAGATGGCCAGCCGCTGCCCGCACTCCCCACAACGCGGCACGGGGTGGGCCGTGGGTTGGCGCATTACCTTCGGTGGCGAGGGCTGGGACGGTGCGCTGCCGACACTCGCCGAGCACTCCGAAAGCCAGGTCTTCGTTGCGCTGTACGACGTCACGAGCGGCGACGAGAACGCTCTTGATCAATGGGAGAGCGCCGACACCGGCCTCTATCGGAAACTCCGAGTCCGCGTGGCAACGCTCGACGGCGAATTGCCTGCCTGGGTATATGTGCTCAATGACTTCGAGGGTGGCGTCCCGAGCGCCCGGACGATCGGCATCCTGGCCGACGCAGCCGAGGCGGCGGGAGCCCCCGACGACTACGTCGCCGATTTGCGTTCGCGTCCCTGTAACAGTGGTTGGTGATCATGGGTAACAATGGCTTGCCTACTGATCCGTACGCCTTGGCCAAAGCTGCGGCAACGGCCATTCTGGAACGCTTCGACGTCGCCGCACTGGACGTCGCCTTCGTCCTGGGCTCTGGATGGTCGGCCGCTGCAGATGATCTTGGTCAGCCGATCGGCAGCTGCGAGTTAGCTGAGCTGCCGGGCTTCGCCAGGCCGACCGTGATCGGACACGGCGGTGCGCTACGTATCGCCTCGACCCCGAGCGACAAGATCGCGGCCATTTTCACAGGGCGCACCCATCTCTACGAAGGCCATGGACCGGATCGGGTGGTTCATGGCGTGCGCACGGCCATCGCCGCGGGCGCCGGCACGATCGTGCTCACCAATGGCTGCGGTGGCATTGATCCTGAGCGTCCACCCGGCTCGACGGTGCTCATTCGTGATCACATCAATCTCACTGGCAGCACTCCGCTGTTGGGTGCGCGTTTCATCGATCTCTCCGCGGCCTATTCGGCACGACTTCGTGATCTTGCTCGTACGGTCGATCCTGATCTGCCCGAAGGTGTCTATGTGCAGTTCCGCGGGCCGCAGTTCGAGACGCCTGCGGAGGTTCGCATGGCGGGACTGCTGGGCGGCGATCTGGTCGGCATGTCGACCACACTCGAAACCATCGCGGCGCGCGAGCTCGGTGCCGAGGTCCTGGGCATCTCCTTGATCACCAACTTGGCCGCCGGTATTTCCGCTGAGCCGCTCCGCCACGAGGAAGTGCTCGTAACGGGTCAGCAGGCAGCGCCGCGGCTAGGGCAGCTGCTTTCCGGTATCGCGGCTGCACTGTGAAATCGGGCGCGTCGAGGGTGTCCGGCGACCTCGCGCGCACCATCGCCAGCTGGATATCACAAGATCCGGATCAGCAAACCCGGCAGCACGTCGATGATCTTTTGGGCGCAGCGGAAGCGGGAGACGCCGGCGCACTTGCCGAACTCGTGGACGCGTTCTCCGGGCGACTCGAGTTCGGCACCGCTGGGTTGCGCGGCGCACTTGGTCCGGGCCCGAATCGGATGAATCGGGTGGTCGTCGGTCAGACGGCGGCAGCACTGGCTAGCTACCTTCTTGATCATGGCTTGGCTGGCGGCGCAGTGATCATCGGCTTCGATGCCCGGCATAACTCCGACGTCTTTGCTCGCGACACCGCCGAGATCATGGCCGCTGCCGGCTTCCAGGTCATGATCACGCCGGGTCCGCTGCCCACCCCAGTCGTGGCCTTTGGCATCCGCCATTTTGGCTGCGTGGCCGGCGTCGTGGTCACCGCATCACACAATCCGCCGCAAGACAACGGCTACAAGCTCTATCTAGGCGATGGTTCTCAGATCGTGCCACCAGCAGACGCGGAGATCTCCGCCAGGATCGACGAGGTCGCCAAGCACAGCCTCGACGATGTGCCACGGTCTCAGTCATATGTGATCTTGGGACATGAGTTGGTGGATGCCTACGTCGATCGCATTGCGGGGTGGGTGCGACCCGACGCGCCGCGGCAGCTGCGCTGGGTTTACACGCCGCTTCATGGCGTGGGTCTGTCCCTGGTGGAACGGGTGGTGGAGGCATGCGGCTTTCCGCCCGCCGATGTGGTCGCCAAGCAGGCAGAGCCTGATCCGGAATTTCCGACCGTAGCGTTTCCGAACCCCGAAGAACCCGGAGCCATCGACCTGGCACTCGCGCGGGCAATCGAGATCGGCGCGGACCTGGTCGTCGCGAATGATCCGGATGGCGACCGCCTGGCGGCCGCCACGATCATCAACCGACGTTGGCGGATGTTGCGGGGTGATGAGCTCGGCGTGCTTTTGGGTGAGGATGCGTTGCGGCGCGGCGTACGCGGCAGGTACGCCTGCTCGATTGTCTCTAGCTCCCAGCTGTCCGCTATCGCAGCGGCATACGACCAACCGTTCGTCTACACCCTCACGGGATTCAAGTGGATTGGACGGGTACCAGGCCTGGTCTATGGCTACGAGGAGGCGATTGGCTATTGCGTTGACCCGGTGGCGGTGCCTGATAAGGACGGCATATCGGCACTGGCCCGGCTGCTCATGCTGGCTGCGGGCCTGAAGGCCGCCGGACACAGCGTTGCAGATCGGCTGGATGAGATCGCTCGTCGCCATGGCGTCTACGAGACTGATCAACTGTCACTCCGAGTGGACGATATCAAGATCATCACCGCTGCCATGGCACGGTTGCGCGCTGATCCGCCGAGGGTGATCGCTGGGCAGCCAGCGTCGGTAGTGGATCTTGCTGATGGTTTTGAGCAGCTGCCACCGACCGATGCCGTGCTGATCAGCGCCGAAACGATCAAGGTTGTGGTGCGCCCATCCGGTACCGAGCCAAAGCTCAAGTGTTATCTCGAAGCACGGGTTCCCGACTACGCCGAGCTGGTTACCGCCCGAGCCGACGCGGAAAAGATGCTCGCGACGATGAGGGCTGAGATGTCCGCAATCCTCGGAATTCCAGCGATCCGCAGCGATTCCTGATTGAGGGCCTAAGTTCTGGTCGGCATATTAGGGCAAATTGCGACATCTGCGTTAGAATCTGTGGTACCTGTGCGGGGGTCACATGGATTTTTTTTGCTCGGGGAAGGAGTCACAATGGCCGAACAGACTCACCTCCAACCTTCTGAGGTGCATGAGGTGCTGGAGCGGCACGTGCTGACAGATGGAATGAAGCTGGTGCTTGATTTGCACCGCAGCCGAGGGAGCCGACTGGTCGACGCCAGAACTGGTGAGCGCTATCTCGACATGTACACGTTCTTCGCCTCGGCTCCGCTTGGACTGAATCCGCCGGGCTTGGCGGACGATCCCACCTTTGTCGCTGAGCTGGGCGAAATCGCTGTGAATAAGCCGGCCAATCCGGATATGTACAGCACCGCGTACGCCGAGTTCGTCGAAACGTTCGTCCGCGTCCTGGGCGATCCGGCGCTCCCCCACCTGTTCTTCATCGAAGGTGGCGCGCTGGCGGTCGAAAACGCGCTGAAGGTCGCGTTCGATTGGAAGAGCCGGAAGAACGAGGCGGCTGGGTTGGACCCCAACCTCGGCACTCAGATCATGCATCTGAGCCATGCCTTCCACGGCCGCAGCGGCTACACGCTCTCGCTCACCAATACCGAACCGCACAAGACCGACCGATTTCCCAAGTTCGCCTGGCCACGAATCGACGTGCCCGCGATCACCCATCCGCTCGCCGATCACCTTGCTGAGGTGATCGCCGCCGAGAAACGCGCGCTGCGCCAGGCGGAGCGGGCATTCGCGGCGAATCCACATGACATCGCGGCCTTCATCGCCGAACCGATCCAAGGTGAGGGCGGCGACAATCACATGCGGCCGGAGTTTCTGCAGGCGATGCTCCGACTGGTACACGCACACGATGCACTGTTCATCGTCGACGAGGTGCAGACCGGAGTCGGCACGACCGGGACGGCATGGGCCTACCAGCAACTGGGCATTCAGCCGGACGTCGTCGCCTTTTCCAAGAAGGCACAGGTCGGCGGCATCATGGCGGGCGGCCGAGTCGACGAGGTGCCAGACAATGTCTTCGCCGTCTCCGGTCGGATCAATTCCACGTGGGGCGGCGGACTGGTCGATATGGTGCGGTCGCAGCGCGTTCTGGAGATCATCGAGTCGGAGGGTCTGATCGAGCAGGCCGGGCCGAAGGGTGCCCAACTCGTGGCCGGACTGGAGAAGCTTCGGAATGAGTCCGGGCTGATCAGCAACGTTCGCGGTCGCGGGCTCTTCGTCGCATTCGACCTCGACAACCGTGAGGAGCGCGACGCCGTTCTCAACGATCTGCGCGTGGCCGAAAAACTCATCGTGCTGCCCTGTGGCGAGCGTTCCGTACGCTTCCGGCCGGCGTTGTCAGTGAGCCAGGATGAGATTGAAGAAGCCATCGCAGCGACCTGCCGCTCGGTGGTACGCGTGGCAAGCAAGGAACTGCAATTCTCGTGAATGGACCCGCGTCAACCGACGCCATCACCCAAGAGTCACCAGCCCGCCATGGGCTGGTGACCTCGGTGATCGACGGCGCGCCGGTGCCTGGTGGCCTGACCGCGCCAAGCACCAATCCGGCACGCCTGGACGAAGTGGTCGGTGAAGTGTCTTTTGGCGACGCCGGCACCTTCGTCCGGGCCGCCGAGTCGGCCAAGAAAGCGCAAGAATCGTGGGCCGCTCTACCGGCGCCGATCCGCGGGCGCGCGATTGCGCATATCGGCCGACTGATCGAAGACAATGCCGAGGCGCTTGCTCGGCTGGTCACCGCCGAAATTGGTAAACCTTACGGCGAGGCACTGGGTGAGGTCCGGGAGATTGTCGACACCTGCGACTTCTTCCTCGGCGAGGGTCGACGACTCTACGGACAGACGGTGCCCAGTGAGATGCCGGATAAGCAGCTGTTCACCTTTCGCCGGCCGGTCGGCACCGTCGCAGTGATTACGGCCGGCAACTTCCCGGTTGCCGTGCCGTCCTGGTACATCGTGCCCGCCCTGCTGTCCGGCAACACGATCGTGTGGAAGCCGGCGGAGTATTCAGCGGTGATCAGCGCCGCGTTCCACGATCTTGTCGTACACGGTGGCGGATTGCCGGACGGCGTTTTCAATGTCGTACACGCCGACGGCGCGCAGACCTTCGCCGGGCTCGAGCAAGCACTCGAGTCCGGGATGATCGACAAAGTCGGTTTCACCGGATCGTCCGCGGTTGGCCGGGAGATCGGCGCTTTGACCGGGCGGCATCTGCAGACCGCCTGTCTCGAGCTGGGCGGCAAGAATCCGCTGCTCGTCACGCCCAGTGCCGATCTTGATCTTGCTGTGGAAGGCGCACTGTTCTCGGGCTTCGGCACTGCTGGCCAGCGTTGTACGTCGCTGGGCACCGTGATCGTCCACGAGTCAGTCCATGATCAATTCGTGTCGAAGTTCAACGCCGCGGTTGCCGGCGCCAAAGTAGGCGACCCCACTCAGGACGTACTGATGGGCCCGATGCTCGATGCGAAGTTCGCTGAACGGTACGAGGAGTTTCTGGACTGGATTGAGCCGCATCACGAAGTCCAGGCGGCGTACGGAAGAATCACGGCGAACAATCCGCGGGACGGCTTTCTTGGCGATCCGAGCACCGGTTTGTACTACCACCCCATGGTTGTCGACGGCGTACGGCCCGGTGATCGAATCTTCATGGAGGAGACATTTGGGCCGATTGTCGGGATCACCCGCTACCAGACGCTGAACGAGGCGATCGAACTAGCCAACGCTCCTGGCTACGGACTGTCGTCCTCGATCTACACCACCGATCCGAAGGACGCTTTCACGTTTCGCGACAAGATCGGCGCCGGCATGGTGTCGATCAACAACTCGACCTCGGGGGCCGAGGCCCACCTGCCGTTCGGGGGAAACGGCAGGTCGGGCAACGGGTCGCGGCAATCCGGCATCTGGGTGCTCGACCAGTTCACTCGCTGGCAAGCGGTGAACTGGGACTACTCGGGCCGACTCCAGAAGGCTCAGATGGACATCCTCGAGCTAACTCCGGACACCACCTTCCGGCTCTAAACCGCTTTTGATGCACCCGCTCGACACCCACTTCCGCAACTCCCTTACCGCCGAGTTGTCAGAATCTAGTGCGGCTATAACTCAACTGGATTCTGACAAGTCGGCGTCGTGGTGGAGGCTGTTTCGTGCGCAGGCGGCCAGCCGACACCTGGACTTCGTGGCGCGGGAGTTGCAGCAGCAGGGCCGCGGCTTCTACACCATCGGTTCTGCTGGCCACGAGAGCAACGCCATGGTCGCCATGGCTGCGCGTCCGAGTGATCCGGCTCTGCTGCACTACCGCTCAGGCGGTTTCTATCTGGCCAGGGCCCAGCAGGTTGCCGGATCAACGGCGATTCGCGACGTCCTGCAGGGACTGATGGGGCTTGCCGATGAGCCGATTGCCGGGGGCCGGCACAAGGTCTTCGGGCATCCGGATCTTGCTGTTATCCCACAGACTTCGACCATCGCCTCGCATCTTCCCAGAGCCGTTGGTTTGGCAATCGCACTCCATCGAGCCCATCGCCTCGGCGTGGATAGCGAGTGGCCGTCAGACGCCATCGTGGTGTGCTCGTTCGGAGACGCATCGGCCAATCATTCGACCGCGGCCGGTGCCATCAATACGGCCGTGGCCAGCGCCTTCCGAGGCCTGCCTGTGCCGATTCTGTTGGTGTGTGAGGACAACGGCTTCGGCATTTCGGTCCCGACGCCGGCTGGGTGGATCGAGGCGGCGTACGGGTCAAGGCCTGGGCTGTCCTACGTCTCCGCCGATGGTTCTGATCCAGCGAATGCCTGGCCGGCGATCGCTGATGCCGTCGACCGGGTACGCGACCGGCGACAGCCCGTCTTTCTTAACCTGCGGACCGTACGCTTCGGAGGCCACGCGGGCAGCGATGCCGAGGTCAGCTATCGAAAACCGCGGGAGATTGAGGCGGACTATGCGCGCGACCCGCTGCTCGCCACCGCGTCCTGCCTCCGCGGAATGGGTGTCAGCGCGGCCGAGATCCTCGCGTGTTACGACGACGTTCGTAGCGAGATCGACCGCGAAGTAACCGAAGTTGCGAACGATCGACGACTGGGCTCCGCGGCTGAGGTTATGGCGCCTCTCGCGCCCCGTAACCCTGCTCGAGTCGCCGAGATCGTTCGAACCCTGACGATTCGCCCCGAGCAGATCGAAGAGCCGACCCCCCGTAAACGTACGCTCGCCGAGTCGATCAATGCGACACTCGACGAGCTGCTCACCGCAGATCACCGAGTGATCGTTTTCGGCGAGGACGTTGGCGTCAAGGGCGGGGTCTACGGCGTCACCGCGCGCCTGGCTCGTCAGCATAGCTCCGCTCGGGTCTTCGACACGCTGCTCGACGAGCAGGCGATTCTTGGTCTTGGACTGGGCGCGGGTCTCACCGGGCTGATCCCGATACCTGAGGTGCAGTATCTGGCCTACCTGCACAATGCCGAAGATCAATTACGCGGCGAAGGTGCCACCCTGCCGTTCTTCTCCCGCGGCCGCTTTCGCAATCCGATGGTTGTCCGAATCGCCGGACTCGGCTACCAGAAAGGCTTCGGCGGGCATTTCCACAATGACAATTCCGTGGCGGTGCTACGGGACATTCCCGGGCTGGTGGTGGCCTGCCCGGCGCGCGGCGATGATGCGGCCGCGATGTTGCGAACCTGTACCGCTGCCGCTATCGCCGATGCGACGCTGTCGGTCTTCCTCGAGCCCATCGCGCTGTATCACCAGCGCGACCTCTACGAGGCTGGTGATCAAGCCTGGCTAGCCGTTGATGATCAGGAGCACGTACCGATTGGCAGAGCGCGGATGTATTTGCGCCTTGAGCCGGTCGAAGAGCGCGCTCCGACGAGCTCAGCACCCAACACCGCCCCGCCAGCACTGACCATGATCAGCTTCGGCAATGGAGTGCCGATGAGCCTGCGGGTCGCACGAAGGCTTGCTGCTGCGGGTATTGCCGCGCAGGTTCTGGATCTACGCTGGCTCGCCCCACTGCCGATCGAGGACATCCTCGCGGCGGCTCAGTCGACAGGTCGAGTGCTCGTTGTAGACGAGACACGGCACAGTGGAGGGGTGGGTGAAGGCGTGGTCACCGCGCTGGTCGAGGGAGGGTTCAGCGGACCCATTCAGCGGGTGGCCAGCCAGGACAGCTTTGTACCGCTGGGTGTGGCAGCCGAGCATGTGCTGCTCAGCGAGTTGGAAATCGAGAAGGCGGCGCGCACGCTAGCTGAGATAGGAGAACGATGAGCCGAACCGGACCACTCGAATTGCTTGGCATTGATCATCTTCTCACTGAGGAGGAACGAGATATCCAAGCAACAGTTCGGGAATGGGTGACCCGACGCGTCAAGCCGAATATCGCCGACTGGTACGAGCGGGGGGATCTTGATCTTGGTTTGATACGAGAAGCGGGCGATCTCGGGCTGCTCGGCATGCACCTGGAAGGCTACGGCTGCGCAGGAGTGAATGCCGTTTCCTATGGACTTGCCTGTATGGAGCTCGAGGCCGGTGATTCCGGCGTACGCAGCATGGTGTCGGTGCAGGGATCCCTTGCCATGTTCGCAATCTGGAAGTTCGGAACCGAGGAGCAGAAGACCACCTGGCTGCCCCGGATGGCAGCGGGCGAAGCCATCGGCTGCTTCGGGCTGACCGAGCCCGACTTCGGATCCAACCCGGCCGGGATGCGGACCCGCGCGAAGCGCGACGGCGATGAGTGGGTGATCAACGGAACCAAGATGTGGATCACCAACGGCTCAGTTGCCGACATCGCGATCGTCTGGGCTCAAACCGACGAAGGAATCAAGGGCTTTCTCGTTCCGACCAACACTCCGGGATTCTCGGCGCCCAAGATCAGCAAGAAGCTCTCGCTGCGTGCCTCGATCACCTCAGAGCTGGTGCTGGAGGACGTGCATCTGCCACCTGACTCCGTGCTTCCGGGGGCAACCGGTCTGCGCGGGCCGCTCTCCTGCCTCAACGAGGCCCGCTTCGGCATCGTCTTCGGTGCCCTCGGCGCAGCGCGGGATTGTCTGGAGGCAGCGATCGACTACGCGGTTTCGCGCGAGGTCTTCGACCGCCCACTTGCCTCGTTTCAGCTCACTCAGGCCAAGTTGGCGGACATGACGTTGGAGCTACAGAAGGGATTCCTGCTCGCACTGCATCTCGGGCGTCTCAAAGATGATCATCGACTGCAGTCGCAACAGGTCAGCCTGGGCAAGCTCAACAACGTGCGGGAGGCGCTCAGCATCGCCCGGGAATGCCGCGCCATTCTGGGCGCCAACGGGATCACTTTGGAATATCCCGTGTTGCGCCACGCCAACAACTTGGAGTCGGTGCTGACCTACGAAGGAACCTCAGAGGTACACCAGCTGGTCATCGGCCAGGCACTGACCGGCGAGAACGCCTTCGGCTAAGGCGGCTCAGTGCGGCGCCAGCTCCGCGCGGATCTTGCGTCGGGACTGAGCAAAGACGACTGACTCGATCACCACCGCGCAGGCAACCAGCAGAGCCACAACACCTAGCTGGACCAAGGCCGGGGTCTCGGCGATCAAGGGAGTCGCCACCAACAGCACTGCCGCCGCCGCTACGCGTACCACTGAGAAGGCGTGCACCGTGAGCCATTTGAAGACCACGTGGCCAAGCAGGTAGATGGCGGCGCCACCAACCAGCGCTGCCAAGGCGACGGGCGGCAAGGGATCGGTCAATTCGTGATGACTGCTGTCGCTGACGTACAGCAGAACCTCCTTGAGGCCGAAGGCGACCAATACGATGCCAACCGCTAGCGGCATGTGGGCGAACGAGTAGGCGTTGCGTGCCATCCTCACCCGAGTCTCCGGCGGCTCGCTGGCGAGAGCATGCTCGCCGAGCAATGCGCTGACGTCGAAGTAGGCCCACCACAGGGCAAACGCCAGGATCAGACCCAACAGTGAGGCAATGATGATCACCCACGAGATCGGCTCTTTCGCTACGCCGACGCCGATCGCCACAATCGACTCGCCAAGCGCAACGATGACGATCAAGCCGTGCCGTTCAGAGAAGTGGCCCGGGGCCGGCAGCCGCCACCCAGAGAAGCCGCCCAGCGCAGTACCGATGTAATCGGCCACCAGCGCCAGCACCCACAGCGTGGTCTGCACCCAGCCATGGAACTGGGAGGCGACCAGCAGCACTGCGCTGCCCGCCACAACGCTAGGTGCGAAGCGGAGCAGTTGGGAGCGTAGCCCCGGATCATCTTGAGCGATGATCATGAACATCACGAAATGCATGAACCGAAAGAGCAGATAACACACAGCTAAGACCACAGGTCCGTTGAGGCCACCCGGCAGGTCGTCGAACGCTTCCGGGATACACAGAGCCAGCACGAACATCGCCGACATTCCGGCGAGGATGGAGAGCTTGATAAGCGGCTCCTCGGCGCTTGCGACGTTGGCCAGCCAGGCATACCCGGTCCACGCCCACCACAGCAGCATGATCACCAACGCACCGCGGAGGATTCCTTGCCAATTCAACTCATCCGCCATGAACGCGGTCACCTGCGTCAAGGCGAATACAAACACCAGGTCGAAGAAGAGCTCCAGCGGCGTAACCGTGGCTTGGGCTTGCTCTTCGCGCATGAGTGGATGGGGTACTTGCACGTGCACATTCTGCTACCGAGCGCGGACAGCCTCGATCGGTAAGCGCTTCTCCGCCCGCCTCTAAGATCGCATGTATGGCAACCTCCGTCTTGCCGAGGCACCTGGCGGACGCGACTGTCGACGAAGTGTCGCTACGCCGCTTCCTCTTTGGCCTTCCTGGTGTCGACCCCGTCGGTATCGAGCAACGGGCTGCCGGCCTGGCCACCCGATCGATCAAGCGAGCCTCCAAGCTTGCGGCCATCGATCTGGCGATCTCGATGGTGGATCTGACCACGCTGGAAGGGGCTGATACGCCTGGAAAGGTCAGGAATCTGGCCCGCAAGGCGATGCTGCCGGATCCGGACTATCCGGAGACCCCGCGTACGGCGGCTATCTGCGTCTACCCCGACATGGTGCCTACGGCGGTCGCTGAACTGAAGGGTTCTGGCGTCAAGGTTGCATCGGTCGCTACGGCCTTTCCGGCCGGCCGCGCCAGCCTCGAGGTCAAGCTCGCCGACACCAAGGTCGCCCTCGACGGCGGCGCCGACGAGATCGACATGGTGATCGATCGCGGCGCATTCCTGGCAGGCCACTACGGGAGCGTTTTTGATCAGATAGTTGCGGTCAAGACGGCGTGCGGCAATGCACGGCTGAAGGTGATCTTGGAGACCGGCGAGCTGGCGACCTACGACAACGTACGCCGTGCTTCCTGGCTCGCGTTGCTCGCTGGCGCCGACTTCATCAAGACCTCGACAGGCAAGATCAGCCCTGCCGCCACATTGCCCGTCGTCCACGTCATGCTGCAGGCCGTCAAGGACTGGAAGGCGCAGACCGGCGAGCAGCGCGCGGTGAAGCCCGCGGGCGGCATCCGAACCGCGAAGGATGCGATCCGTTACCTGGTTGCGGTGCATGAGGTGGCCGGCCCAGAGTGGCTGGATCCGTACTACTTCCGCTTCGGTGCCTCTTCAGTGCTCAATGACTTGATCATGCAACGCCGGGCGCAGCTGGACGGCCACTACTCCGGCGCCGACTATGTCACCGTGGATTGAGAGAGATCATGGATTGGGAATACTCCCCGGCTCCGGAGTCCAGTGCCATTGGCGATATCAAGGACCGCTATCTGCCCTTCATAGATGGAAGCTTCAAGGAAGGTAACGGCGAAGATCGCGACACCATTAATCCGGGGACCGGAAAGCGGCTGTCGACGGTATCGACGGTGAACGCCGCCGACATCGATAGGGCGGTCAACGCCGCACGCCAGGCTTATGAAAACGTCTGGTCGACAATGTCGGGCGCTGAACGCGGCAAGTATCTATTCCGCATCGCGCGCGGCATTGCCGAGCGGTCCCGAGAACTTGCCGTGGTGGAGACCCTTGACAATGGCAAGCCGATCAAGGAGACCAGGGACTTCGACGTTCCCAGCACGGCGCAGCACTTCTTCTACCACGCTGGTTGGGCTGACAAGCTGCAACATCTTGGCTTAGGGCCCGCACCGCAACCACTCGGGGTCGCCGGGCAGGTGATTCCGTGGAACTTTCCCTTGTTGATGGCGGCCTGGAAGATCGCCCCGGCGCTGGCCGCCGGCAACACCGTCGTGATCAAGCCGGCCGAGACCACGCCGCTGTCGATCTTGGTGCTGGCTGAGATCATCGCCGATGCCGATCTGCCGCCTGGTGTGGTGAACGTCGTCATCGGAGCAGGAGATGTGGGCTCCACGCTGGTCAATCACCCCGGCATAGACAAGGTCGCTTTTACAGGCTCAACCGCAGTCGGACGCCGCATTCAACGGGAGCTGGCCGGCACCGGCCGCAAGATCACCTTGGAGCTCGGCGGCAAGGGTGCCAACATCATCTTCGAGGATGCCGCGCAAGACCAGGCTGTCGAGGGCATCATCAACGGCATCTTCTTCAACCAGGGCCAGGTGTGCTGTGCGGGTTCTCGTCTCCTCGTCCAGGAGTCGATTGCCGAGGAGTTCACCGAGCGGCTCAAGCAGCGCATCGAGACCCTGCGGGTCGGCGATCCTCTGGACAAGAACACCGACGTCGGCGCGATCAACTCCGAGGCACAGCTGGGCCGGATCAAGGCGCTGATGAACGCTGGCCTTGCCGAGGGCGCGGAGCTCTGGTCCTCCTCATGCCCGCTGCCGAAGAACGGCTTCTACCTCTCCCCCTCGATCTTTACCAACGCGACTCCCTCGATGCGGATCGCACGTGAGGAGATCTTCGGGCCCGTGCTCACCACGATGACCTTCCGGACGCCCGACGAAGCGGTGAGCAAGGCGAACAACAGTCCGTACGGCTTGTCGGCCGGAGTGTGGACGGAAAAGGGCTCTCGGGCGATGGGCATGGCAGCCGCACTGCGGGCTGGCGTGATCTGGGACAACACGTTCAACCGGTTCGACCCGGCGGCAAGTTTTGGTGGCTACAAGGAATCCGGCTTCGGCCGGGAAGGCGGACCGGCCGGCCTGGCCGCCTACCTTGACGCCGACGACGAGGCGGTGCTGCAGTGAGCCACTTGGCAGTCGCCAAGACGTACAAGCTTTTCATCGGTGGCGCGTTTCCCCGCTCGGAATCCGGCAGGACGTATCAAGCTCATGACAGCGACGGCCATTTCATGGCGAATGCGGCACTCGCTTCCCGTAAAGATCTTCGTGATGCGGTGGTTGCGGCCCGCAAGGGATACGCGGCCTGGTCCAAGGCGACGGCGTACAACCGCGGTCAGGTGATCTATCGGATCGCGGAGATGCTGGAAGGCCGGCGGACTGAGTTCGTGGAACTGATCATGATCAGTACGGGCGCGTCGTCGAAGCTCGCGAACGGTGAGGTCGATGCGGCGATTGATCGGCTAGTCCACTATGCCGGCTGGACCGACAAGCTCGCTGCCGTGTTGGGAAGCTCCAATCCGGTCTCGAGTCCCTACTTCTCCTACTCCGCTCCAGAGCCGACCGGCGTCGTGGGAATCTTGGCGCCGTCCGGCTCGCCGCTGCTGGGATTGATTTCAGTTCTTGCTCCGGTGATCACCGGCGGCAATGCCTGCGTGTTGATCGCTGCCGAAACCGATCCGTGTGTCGCTATCACCTTCGCCGAGGTGGTTGCGACATCGGATGTGCCGGCAGGTGTGATCAACATCTTGACCGGGCGAATTTCCGAACTTGCTCCACACCTCGCCGCGCACGCGGATGTCAATGCCCTTGATCTCACCGGCGCCGATGCCGAGCTGCGTACCTCGCTGGAGCAGGCAGCGGCCGAGACGGTCAAGCGGGTCTATGTCCCAAAGGGCCAGCCAGACTTCGCGGCCGCACCTGGCACTGCACGGCTGCGCGCCTTCTTGGAGATCAAGACGGTGTGGCATCCGACGGGGGCGTTGTCACTCTCGGGTGGCACCTCCTACTAGCCGACGCATCTGAGAGGAATAGCTGAGCGCTGGTACAGGTTTTGGCGTCATGACCATTGACGGAGTCCAAACCGTTGGCCTGATCGGCGCCGGACATATCGGCAGCCAGGTTGCCCGCGCTGCAATAGCCAGCGGCTACGACGTGGTGATCAGCAATTCCCGCGGACCGGAGACACTGGCGGGTCTGGTGTCCGAACTAGGCCCGCAAGCCCGTGCGGGCACCGCCGAAGAGGCAGCCAACGCCGGTGATCTTGTGGTTGTCGCGATCCCGTTGAGGGCGATCGGCGATGTCCCAGCCGAACCCTTGGCTGGCAAGGTGGTGATCGACACCAACAACTACTATCCGCAACGCGATGGCCACATTGCAGCTCTCGACGACGGCAGCTTGACCAGCTCTGGGCTGCTGCAGGAGCGGCTGTCCGGGGCGCATGTGGTCAAAGCGTTCAACCACATCTACGCACACCAGATCACCAGCGACGCCACGCCGCCACCTACCCCGGACCGACGAGCCCTGGTGATCGCTGGGGACGACCTCGTGGCCAAGGCCCAGGTGGCCGAGCTGATCGACGGCTTCGGTTTCGATGTGGTCGACGCCGGGCCGTTGTCCGAGAGCTGGCGGATCGAACCTGGTGCGCCTGCGTACGGTGCATCACTGAACTCCGAAGAGCTGACTGCGGCGCTGGCTGCCGCGAACCGTCAAAGGATCTAGTCGGTCAGCTCGTCCGGTGCAAGGGTGACCGGAAATGGCGATGCAAGTGTGATCGTCTGGCTTCCGACAGCTCTCGCAACCTCCTCATACCGGTCATCGCGCAGTTCCCAACAAACGATCGACGGCTCAAGCGGATCGACGACCCAATACGACGGACAACGAGCCGCCTCATAACGGGCCCGCTTGAAGGCAAGGTCGAGGTGTCGTGTGCTCGGCGAGAGGACTTCCACCACGAGTAAGGGCGATCCCTTGAGGGATCTATCATCGAAATCCGACCTCGCCGCAACGAGGACGTCAGGTTGGACGACGGTGTCCTCGCTCAGCGTGACATCGAACGGTGCGACCAGTGCTCGCATGTCCACCGGACAAGCCTGGTAAAGGCACAGCCACATCTGAGTGATGACAACCTGATGCGGCAAATGAGGCGCCGGAGTCACAATTATCGCCCCATCGACAAGCTCATAACGGTTGCCGTCATCCGGCATCGCATCAAGATCGGCACGAGTGAAGTCGCGGCCATGTGGCAGCCACTCAACTCTCGACTCCGCCGTCATGTAACTCATCGTAGATGTCCTCTCCTCCCACAGGGGAGAAGCTAATGGCTACCTCCGACAGCTATTCAGCTTTGATGGGGGCCCATTCAGGGCCGCTCTCACCCAGTGACTCGTCGAGCTTGGGGAACAGCGGGGTCGGCCGCTGTAGCGGCGTACCTGGCGTAATCGGGTGAAAGTCCCAGCGGGCCTGTTCCGCGTCGTAGTCGCCCATGATCACCGGATAGTCGGGCCCGCCCTCCTCGGTCACCTCGCGGATCTCCGGCTCGGCGGCCCAGACTCCGGTCCCGCCCAGAGCCTGATGAACCTGCTGCGCGGCATGAGGCAGGAATGGGGTCAGCAACGTGTTGGCATCCGAAACCACCTGAAGCGCAGTGTGCAGCACCGTGTCGCGCCGCTCAGGATCGCCGGCCAGCTTCCACGGCTCGGTGTCGGAGATGTACTTGTTCGCGGCCCCCACCAGCCGCATGGCCTCAGTGATCGCGAGCTTGAACCGGCTGCGCCCTAGCAGAGCGCCCACAGTGTCGAACGCCTCCCGAGAGGTGCGTAACAAGTCATGATCAATATCGAGTAGGGTCTTCGGCGCCGGGATGGCGCCGTTGTTCTTGTACGCCATGGAGATCGAGCGATTGACCAGATTGCCCCACTCGTTGGCCAGCTCGAAGTTGGTGCGGCGTACGAACTCGTCCCAGGTGAAGTCGGTGTCAGCGGTCTCCGGACCAGCTACGGCAATGTAGTACCGCAGAGCGTCCGGCCCGAAGTCGCGCAGGAAATCGCCGACGTAGATCACCTTGCCGCGGCTGGTTGAGAACTTTGAGCCGCTCATCGTCAGGTACTCGCTGGACACGAGCTCGTCGGGCAACCGCAGCTCACCGAGCGGCCCGACGGTGCCGCCATGATCGCCCTCGCCATTGTGGCCGAGCAGGATTCCAGGCCAGATCACCGTGTGAAAGACGATGTTGTCCTTGCCCATGAAGTAGTAGCTACGGGCATCCGGATCGATCCACCAACGCTGCCAAGCGTCCGGATCACCGCTGCGCTTGGCCCACTCCACCGAGGCGGACAGATAGCCGATGACGGCATCGAACCATACGTAAAGCCGCTTCATCGGCTGATCGCGCCAGCCGTCCAGCGGCACTGGCACGCCCCAATCAAGATCACGAGTGATCGCCCGAGGCCGCAGATCCTCCAGCAGATTCTGGCTGAATTTCAACACGTTGGGCCGCCAGTCGGTCCGAGCGCTCAACCATTTCCCAAGCGATCCCGCAAGGGCTGGAAGATCAAGAAAATAGTGCTCGGTCTCGATGAATTTGGGCGTCTCGCCATTGATCCGTGACACCGGGTTGATCAAATCGACCGGATCCAGCTGGTTGCCACAGTTGTCACATTGATCACCACGCGCACTGGGATAGCCGCAGATCGGGCAGGTGCCTTCGATGTAGCGGTCCGGCAACGTCCGGCCGGTGGAGGGGCTCACCGCACCCATCGTGATCTTGGGCACCACATAGCCGTTGCGATGCAGCCCGAGAAAGAGCTGCTGGGACACCGCATAGTGGTTGCGCGTGACGGTCCGGGTAAATAGGTCGTACGACAGCCCAAGATCGCGGAGATCATTCACGATCACCCGGTTGTACTTGTCGGCCGTCTCGCGTGGACTCAGCCCTTCCCGCTCGGCCTGTACCAGGATCGGCGTGCCATGCTCGTCGGTGCCCGAGATCATCAAGACGTCGTGCCCGCTCATCCGCATGTAGCGGGAGAAGATGTCAGAGGGAACTCCGAAGCCTGAGACGTGGCCGATATGGCGCGGGCCGTTGGCGTACGGCCACGCCACTGCGGCGAGGACACGCGAAGTCATGGGCTAAACCCTAGCCCGGCGGGCCCCGCGGCCTTTCCAATTTCCACGGCCGGATGGTCCGTGGCTAACGGGCGGCGGCGATGCGTTCCGCCAAAGCCTTACGTGCCTCGTACGGCGCGAAGACACTTATGGCCGCATTGGTTCCCAGCCGCCGCACATCATCCATCGAGTAGTCAAAAGCGTCGGCAAGAAGAGCGAATTCCCTGGTCAGGGTCGTGGCGCTCATCAATCGGTTGTCAGGGTTCACCGTCACCCGAAACCCCAGACGGTCCAATCGACTGATCGGATGCTCGCTGATCGAGGCCACTGCGCCAGTCTGCACATTCGAGGTCGGGCACATCTCGAACGGGATCTGCTCGTTGAGAAGGTACGCCGCGAAGTCACCGAGCGCGTCACGTCCGCATTCGTCGCGCTGAATGTCCTCGGTGATCGCGACGCCATGACCGATTCGATTGGCGCCGCACACCTGAACGGCCTCCCAAATGGATTGGCAGCCGCCGGCCTCGCCGGCATGAATGGTGTAGTAGGCGTTCTGTCGGCGCAGCAGTCGGAACGAGTCCAAGAACCGGGCGGCAGGAAACCCTTTCTCCCGGCCGGCGATATCAAACCCCGCAACCCCCTGCCTGCGGTAGCGCACCGCGAGCTGAGCGGTGTCTGGCGTCGGATCGGAGGTCTGCCGCATGGCTGTCAGCAACTGGCGTACTTCGATGTCATGCCCGCCCGCCCGACACGCCGCCATGCCATCGGCAAGACCGTCGCGTACGGCCTGGATCGCTTGCGCCTTGCTCAGGCCCGCCTGCAGGTGTTGTTCTGGCGCCCAGCGGGCCTCACCGTAGATAACGCCATCGACGGCAAGATCTGCTACGAACTCCTTGGCAACTCGCACGAGGTTGGGCGCGGTCTGCATGACCGCAATCGTGTGATCGAAAGTCTCCAAGTATCGCTCCAACGACCCGGAGTTCGCCGACTCAACAAACCAACGACCAAGATCAGCAGCGTTATCAGCAGGCAAGGGATAGTCGATCTCAGCGGCCAGTTCGATGATCGTCTGCGGCCTGAGGCCACCATCCAGATGATCATGGAGTGAGATCTTCGGAAAGGTCTGCAGCGCCTCCAGATCGAGACTCATGATCGACGCCGAGCAAGATCACGAGCACTAAAGGCCTGCGGTAGTACCTCACTCATCGGCTGGATGCCGGTCGGGGTGTCAACCAGGCACTCGGCCCCGCCATGCTCCCACAGCAACTGACGACAGCGGCCGCACGGCATCAGAGCGGACCCGGCTCCATCGACACAAGCAAAAGCGATCAACCGTCCCCCGCCGCTCGCGTGAAGCTCAGACACCAGGCCGCACTCGGCGCAGAGGGTAGCCCCATAGGAGGCATTCTCGACATTGCAGCCAGTGACGATACGTCCGTCATCGACGAGTGCAGCAGCTCCCACCGGGAAGCCGGAATAGGGCGCGTACGCGTGACGGCTGGCCTCGGTGGCGGCAGCTCGCAGCTGTTCCCAATTGACCGTTGACCGCCCTTCGACAGGCTCAGGGCTCATAGCTGCAGGCTCAGGGCGCATGCCCTCGGGGTCAGGGCTCATGATCACTTCTCAAACGGGATGCCGTCGGCGGCTGGCGGTCTGACCCGACCCACCAGCCCAGCAACGGCGATGATCGTCGCGACGTACGGCAAGATCAACAGAAACTGGCTTGGCATGGGAGTGTTCAGTGTTTGCAGCTGGGACGCCATCTGGGTGACGAAGCCGAAAAACAGGCACATGATCGAGGCCAAGACTGGGTGCCAACGGCCCATGATCACTGCTGCGAGCGCGATGAAGCCGTAGCCGACGGTGAACTCCTTCGCGAACGAACCTGTCGACGCGAGGGTAAAGAAGGAGCCGCCGAGCCCACCGAACACGCCGCCCGCCAGGACGGCCGACCAGCGAATCCCACGGACACTGATACCAACCGTGTCGGCCGCCTCCGGATGCTCGCCTACGGCTCGGATCCGCAGACCCCATGTCGTCCGCTGGAGCACCAGCCAGACCAGGACGACTGAAATCCCCGCCAGATAAGCCAGGATGTTCTGCTGGAACAGCACGCGGCCGAAGAACGGGATGTTCGCGAGACCCGGAATTGGGATGGGTTCGAGCACCGGTGCCGAGTTGTACTCACTCGACGGTGGTTGTACGAGCTGGTCGAAGAGGAAGCCGGTGACTCCGACCGCCAGTAGGTTGAGCACGACACCGAGCACGACCTGGTTGACGAGGTAGTTGATCGAAAAGACCGCGAGTAGTGCAGCCATGGCAAGACCTGCCAGCACCGCGGCGATCATGGCCGCCGCAACTGAAGACGTAAGACTACCTACGACGGCCGCTGCGAAAGCCGCCGAAAGAAACTGGCCTTCGATCGATACGTTGACCACTCCGGAGCGCTCGCACAACACGCCGCACAGTGCGCCGAACACCAGCGGCGTGGCGAGCGACAAGGTGCCTGCGAACTGATTGCTGACCGGGAACGGCAGCTCGCGGCCAGACGCCGCCCACGTGAGAAAGCCCATGAGAACGGCCAGACCGGCCACCGATCCCGCCAACACCGGCCAACGACCGCGCATCCGCCCGGACAAGTAGCCGGCTGCGGCCGAGAGGCAGAGCAGCGCACAGACGATGACAGTGGCGAAGCCAGGCACCGTCACGGTTGGCAACTGCACCTCATCGAACGCGTCGGATAGAGCAAATCGGGCGCTACCGGTTGTGGATGCCAAGCCGATCAGGAGGAGGACCCCGACGACCCCGATGAGCACCCCGGTTGAGATGCGTTGGCGGCGTTTCTGGGGTGTTTCGACCCGAGCCACCTCGGCAGGCGGTGCAGCCCGCTCCACGGTATCGACGCTCACGCCAGTCCTCCCTCAGGAACCGGACCAAGCGCCTTTGTCTTGCGAGGCTTGAGGAACGGCACGATCTTGGTCACCAGCGCAGGCGCCGCAACAAAGAGCACGATCAGCGCCTGCAGCACTGTTGTCAGGGTGAGCGGTGTTTGGGCAATACTTTGCATCGCCAGACCGCCGGCGTGTAGCCCACCGAAAAGCAGGCCGGCCAGCACGATGCCCAACGGCCTTGACCGGCCAAGCAGTGCAACGGTGATCGCGTCAAAGCCGATCGAACCAACGATCCCAACCGAGAGCGGCACCGGCAGTCCTGAAGCACTCGGACCCAAGGCGGCTTGGACTCCCGCCAGGCCCGCCAGTGCGCCTGCCAAGAACATGGTGATCATGGTCGTACGCGCCACACTCATCCCGGCTGTGGCAGCGGCGTTCGGATTCGCACCGACCGCGCGGATCGCGAACCCGGTGGTGGAGCGGTCCAGTATCCACCAGACCGCAACTGCGGCGAGCAGGGCAAGCACGAAACCCAAGTGGAGCTGGCCGCCCTGCAGGCGCGGCATGACGGCGTTCCAGTCCACGATCGGGGAAATCGGGTCACTCCGCCCGGGCCGTTGGAATGCGGCCGTAGTGAGCAAGTAGGCCAATAGTCCGGCAGCGATGTAGTTCATCATGATCGTCACGATGACCTCATGTGCCCCGGTCTTCGCCTTCAGCCAGCCAACGACGCCTCCCCAGAATGCGCCACCGAGGAGCCCGCCGAGAGTGGCCAGAAGTAGGTGAATGCCGGGTGGCAGGTGCCAGGCAAACCCGATGTAGGCGGCTACGATCGCGCCGAGGATGGCCTGACCCTGAGCCCCGATATTGAACAAGCCGGCGCGGAATGCGAGACCGACACCAAGCCCAGCACATATCAGCGGAGCTGCTTGGGCGGTCGTCTCAGTGATCGGCCCATACCCGCCAACCGCGCCCTTGATCAATGCCCCGTACGCGCTGCTGACCTTCTCCCAAGAGGCGATCAGCGCATCCGAAGGCCGGGCGAAGAAGTAGGCAAACTTGCTTCGAACTTCGGTGTCAGAAAAGATCATGAGCAAAGCACCGACAAGAAATGCCAGCACGATCGATGCGATCGTAATGAGCACGTCGGACCACGGGATCGTGACGCGACGCTTGGCGCTGCGCCCTGGGCTTGTCGAGGGGCGGTCTTCGACGAGCTCAGACCGCAGCGGGTCACTCATCAGGCAGCTCTCCGTGTCCGGCTTGGATCGCGCCCTCCTCGGCCAGCATGGATGCGCTAGCCAAAGCCTCCTTGATCGGGACGCCGGCCATCATTAGCCCAAGCACCTCACGTGAGGTGTCCGGCGGCACGATACCGATGATTCGGCCGCGGTACATGACTGCAATCCGATCGGCCAAGGCGACAACTTCGTCCAGCTCGGTCGAGACGATCACCACGGCCGTTCCACGGTTTCGCTCCTCGACCAGCCTCTTGTGGATGAATTCGATGGCCCCGACATCGAGTCCGCGGGTGGGCTGGCTGGCGACCAGGAGCGCCAGCGGGCGGGAGAGCTCGCGGGCCAGCACCACCTTTTGCTGGTTGCCACCCGACAGTGACGACACCGTTGCCTCGATGGACTGTGTACGGATATCGAACTCGGCGATGCGATGGGCGGCGTTCTGCCGCACCTTTGTCAGATCCATGGCGATGCCGCGCGCGTACGGAGGCTCGGCATAGTGGTTCAAGATCAAGTTCTCGGCCACGGTGAAGGTGCTGACACAGCCATCCTGCTTACGGTCCTCGGGGACGAAGCCGAGGCCGGCAGCGATGGTCTCCCTCGGGGTCAGCCCGGTCAGCGACCGACCGTCTAGGTGCATCGATCCTGTCAAGACCGGAGTCAGGCCGAGAAGCGCTTCCGCGATCTCGGTTTGCCCATTGCCCTGAACACCGGCGATGCCTACGATCTCACCGCCGAACACCTCAAGACCAAGATTTTCCACGGCCAGCGTGCCGTTCGGCCTCGCGACGGAAATCCCGTTCAATACCAGTCGCGGCTCGGCTGACGGCGTGGCCGGTTCCTTGTCCACTCTCAGCTGGACGGCACGGCCCACCATGAGTTCGGCTAGGTCGGATTCGGAGTCGGTCGGCTTGGCGGTCCCTACCACCTTGCCGTGTCTGATCACGGTGATCTTGTCCGCGATGGCCTGTACCTCACGCAGCTTATGAGTGATGAAGACGATCGCTTTGCCCGCGTCCCGCAGCGAACGCATCACCGAGATCAGTTGGTCGATCTCTTGCGGCGTGAGCACCGCAGTCGGTTCGTCCAAGATCAAGTACTTGGCATCGTTGGCCAGCGCTTTCAAGATCTCAACTCGCTGTTGGACACCGACCGGAAGCTCCTCGACCACCGCGTCTGGGTCGACCTCTAGCCCATAGCGCTCTGACAGCTGCCGAACGGTTTGCCGTGCTTGGCCCATGTTGAGCAGGCCTGCCGTGCTCTCCTCCCGGCCGAGAATGAGATTCTCAGCCACCGTGAAGACCTCGACCAGCATGAAGTGTTGGTGCACCATGCCGATCCCGGCTGCGATTGCCTCCTTGGGGTTGGCTGGGATGCGCTCGACGCCGTCGATCGAAATCGTGCCTTCGTCGGGCTGCAGCAGCCCGTAGAGCACGTTCATCAGCGTCGTCTTACCCGCCCCGTTCTCACCAAGCAGGCAATGGATCTCACCTGGCGCAATATCCAGATCGATTGAATCGTTGGCAACCAGGTCGCCGAACCGCTTGGTGATGTCCCGCAGCCGAAGGCCTGTTCCGGCTGCGGGGTTCGAGGTTTGCGTCACCTCTCAATGATGGCGGGGGCAATCATGCCGAGGGTTGGGACTTCGACTCGATCTTGATCTTGCCGCTGATGATGTCGGCCTTGAGGGCGTCCAGCTCCGACTTGAGCTCCGCGGGAACCTTGGAGTCGAAGTCATGGAATGGTGCTATGCCGGTGCCATCGTTCTCCAGGGTGCCCACATAAGGCTCATTGGAGAACGACCCATCCTTGGCCGCCTTGATGGCATTCAACACGGCCACATCCATGCCCTTGTAGACGCTCGAGACGATGTTGGGGCAGTAAGCTTCGGCACTCACGCAGCCGTCGGTGTCGACCCAGATGGCATTGACCTTGCCCCCGCTGGTCTTGGCCGCCTGTAGAGCGCCGATGCCGGCCGTTCCGGCGACCGGGAAGATGATGTCAGCGCCCTGGCTGATCAAGCCCTGCGCCGTACGCTGGCCGCCTTTGACGTCCTCGAAGTCGCCAGTGAATTGTCCATCCTGTTTGACTGCATCCCAGCCCAGGACCTTCACGTCGGCGCCCTTCTGCTTGTTGTAGTAGTCCACGCCTTGGCTGAAGCCGTCCATGAAAATCGTGACTGTCGGGATCTTGGCGCCACCGAAGGTGCCCAGCTTTTTGGTCTTGGTCATGCCGGCGGCCAGGTATCCCCCAAGGAAGCTTGACTGGGCGGTATTGAAGGTCAGTGGCTTGAGGTTTTTAACAGCCGGGTAGGTCTTCGGGTCAAAGTTGTCCACAATGGTGAACTTGATGTTGGGGTTCTTCTTGGCCGCGGCGAGTGTGTCGTCGCTGAGCACAAAGCCGACGGTGACGATGATGTTGCAGTCTGCGTCCACCATCGACTGAATGTTCTTTGGGTAGTCGGCGGCTGTCTGCGACTCGACCTCTCCAGTCTCGATGCCAAGCTCGGCCTTGGCGTCGATCAAACCCTTGTGAGACGTCTCGTCGAACGACTTGTCGTCAAAACCGCCCGAGTCGGAAACCATGCAGGCCTTGAATGCGGCACCGGACGCACTGGCACTGGCGCTCCCGGGAGCACTGGGAGCTGCAGAGGAGCCGGTTCCGGGCGCTTGAGCGCAGCTGGCGAGGGCCAAGGCAGCAGCACCGATAAGACCGCCGGCGATAGTCAGAGTTTTCTTCACGTAATGCCTCCCGCGCAGAAGAGTTCACAACTTTTTCTCGCCCCAGCCGCCTCAAGCAACGCATCCTCGCCACAGTCGGGTCTGAGACCGACTCTAACTCCGACCACGACGCTCCGGGCTGCTAGCTGATAAGGACTCGGTACCAGTTTTGTTTCTGTGTCTGATGCCTCAGATTGCTGTTCGCTCGTACGTGGTCGCCACTTCCGCCAGCACCTTGAGACCAACTGGGATGCAAGTCTCATCGACCACAAAAGTGGGCTGGTGAATGTCTGGGCACAGCTCGCCAGGAGTTCTCACCCCCAAACGTGCCAGGGCACCAGGGACCTCCTGCAACATCCACGAGAAGTCTTCGCCACCCAGCGACTGCTCAGTGCCGGTAACCGCATCCGGTCCGAGGATCTGTTCCGCCGCTCGGGTGAGCCGGCGTACGCCGCGAGCATGATTGACCGCTGGAGGTACCCCGTCGGTGACCGCGACCTCGACCTCGACCCCGAACGGCCGGACAATCTCCGCCGCCAGTTCAGGGATGAGTTGCTTGGCCGCATGCCAGCCGTCGGCGTCGAGCGCGCGGAGTGTTCCCACAATCTCGCCGGTCTGCGGAATGGCGTTGGCCACCGAACCGGAATGCATGGATCCCCACATCAGCGATACGCCGCTGCGGGGGTCGATCCGACGAGACAGCAGGAGCTGCGTCAAGGTCGCCAGCGCGCCGAGCGCTCCAATGACGTCTTGAGTCAGTTGCGGCCGCGACGTATGGCCGCCGGTGCCGCTCAAGACGATGTTGACCTGGTCGACGGCGGAGGTGATCGGCCCGACCTTCAGGGCGATCTGGCCGACATCGGTACGCGGGTCGCAATGCAATGCGTAAATCTCGGTCAGGTCGTGCAGCACCCCGCCCTCGATGGCGTCGAGCGCGCCGCCTGGGCTCGTCTCCTCCGCGGGCTGGAAGATCAACCGGACGCCGCGGGCCAGCAGGTCAAGATCACGGAGTCGCGATAACACGACCCCGACGCCAATGAGAATCGCGGTGTGCACGTCATGCCCACAGGCATGACATACCCCCGGATTCTTGGAGACGTAGTCGACGTCCTTGCCGTCCTGAATAGGCAAAGCATCGATGTCAGCACGCAGGCCGACCAGCCCGGAAGAGTCGTCGAAACCGCCGGGCAGCACGTCGCAGTAGGCGCCCGTACCGACGGGAAGCACCTTCACCACGAGCCCGGCGCGTTCGAGCTCATCGACGATCAGAGCCGTGGTGCGATACTCGCGATGCCCAATCTCCGGATGGGCGTGGATGTCCCGCCGGATAGCTATGAGCCGCTCGCTGAGAGCGGCGGCTTGCCGCGAAATCTCGGCGTGACGCGCGGAGTCAGAGTCGGATACGGACATCGCGCTCAGTCTTGCACGCTGGCGATTTGCCGGGTGGCACCATTCCGAGTCGTAACAAGACAGTAGGAATTTGGTAAAGATTTGTCAGTTGTTTCGAGCGTCTTACACCACCGTTAACCATCTTGAGATAGCTGACGAGTATCGAATGCGCGTCGCAATGCCTCGCTAGCCATCCTGAGACGAGAAACGTGGACTGCCCGCGTAAGAAGGCTCGCAGCTAGGGGTCTGACGGCTGGTAGATGCCCCAGACATCCCGTAAGGCATCGCAGACCTCACCGACCGTCGCGTTTAGCTGCAGCGCCTCTTTAAGCGGGTACAGCACGTTGCCGGTTCCGCTGCCGACGCTGCGGAGCTCCTTGAGGGCGGCGTCGACGGCAGCTTGGTCACGTCCAGCTCGCAGCCTCCCGAGCCTCGCCGCCTGTTTCGCCGCAATGCCTGGATCGATGCGCAAGGGTTCGTACGGCTCCTCCTCATCGAGGGTGAACCGGTTGACGCCCACCACAACCCGTTCTCCGGCATCGATCTGACGGGCCACCTGGTACGCCGAACGCTCGATCTCAGCCTTCTGGAAGCCCTGCTCGATCGCCGCGACCGCACCACCCCGATCGGCGACCGCCTGCAGAAGTCGACGGCTCTCCGCCTCAATGTCGTTGGTCAGCGACTCGACGGCGTACGAGCCAGCGAAGGGATCCACAGTCTTGGTGACATCTGTTTCGTACGCGAGTACCTGCTGGGTACGCAGCGCGAGCCGGGCGGCCTTATCGGTAGGCAAGGCGATGGCCTCGTCGTAGGAGTTGGTATGCAGCGACTGGGTACCGCCCAACACCGCCGCCAGGGCCTGCACCGCGACGCGTACCAGATTCACCTCCGGCTGCTGGGCAGTCAGCTGTACGCCAGCGGTTTGGCTATGGAAGCGGAGCATCATCGATCTTTCATCGCGCGCCCCGAACTGATCACGCATCAACTGCGCCCAAATCCGGCGCGCAGCACGAAACTTGGCGATCTCCTCCAACAGCGTGGTGCGTGACACGAAGAAGAACGACAGCCGCGGCGCGAAGTCGTCCACCGCCAGACCAGCTGCCAACGCAGCCTCGACGTAGGCGATCCCATTGCTCAGCGTGAACGCGATTTCCTGCGTCGGGGTCGCACCGGCCTCGGCCATGTGGTAGCCCGAGATCGAAATGGTGTTCCAGCGCGGCAGCTGCTCACGACAGTACGCGAAGGTGTTGCTGACCAGCCGCAGAGAGGGCTCCGGAGGAAAGATGTAGGTGCCTCGCGCGATGTACTCCTTGAGCACATCGTTCTGAATGGTGCCGGCTAGATCGCTCGGTGCCACACCTTGTTCCTCGGCGACCAGTTGATAGAGCAACAACAACACTGCAGCCGGGGCGTTGATCGTCATCGACGTCGACACCTTGTCGAGTGGAATTCCGGCAAGTAGCTCGCGCATGTCCTCGATCGAGTCGATGGCCACTCCCACCTTGCCGACCTCATCGGCGGCGATGGGCGCATCTGAGTCATAGCCCATCTGGGTGGGTAGATCGAAGGCCACCGATAGCCCGGTGGTGCCATGGGAGATCAGATCGCGATATCGGGCGTTGGATTCGGCCGCGGTACCGAAGCCGGCGTACTGCCGCATAGTCCAGGGCCGGGTTGTGTACATAGCGGGGTAGATGCCGCGCGTGTAGGGATAACGGCCGGGCTCGCCGAGGGCATGATCACGATCGAAACCGGCTAGGTCCTCGGGTCCGTACACGGGATGGAATGGCGTCCCCGACTCCGTCTCTGCGCTCACGAGGAACCCTTCTCTCACACCCGTACTGAGCTCTGCACGAGGCTCACGGCAGATTCGATCATGCGGACCGTCTCGCTTTCCCAGTTGGGCTCCTGACCCCGATACGGGCCGGTGGCAAGGGAAACGATCACGCCCGCAGCTCGCAGCCGGAGCTCGGCGGGATCGACCCTGGTGTCGAACACCTGCAGCCAGAGATTGATCAATCGGGTCAAGCTGGCGGCCTGCTCAGCCGTCATCCGCTGCATCGTCGAAAGGTGCGCGATCATGCAGGCAAGATCATCGGCGCGTCGCCCGGGCCCGATCGTGTCGATGTCGAGGACACCGGTGATCAACCCCTTCGCAACAAAGAGTTGCCCCTCGTGAAAGTCGCCATGGGTGGGCTCCAGGCCGGGCGGCATTCCGGTCAGACCACCGGAAACCTGTGCGACCAGCCAGCGCAGCTGGGGATCGAGCACTGGCAGCGCAGCGGCGATCATTTCCGCGTACGCTGCGACGGCACCGGTCCAGGGCGGCCGACGCGGCAGTGCGACAACGGCCGACGGTAGGGAGTCGAGCAAGACGATCATGCTCTCGGCACTGCAGGGCATCGCCTCGTCGAAGATCGCTTGGGTCAGTGGCCGACCGGGCACCTCGTGGAAGACAAGAACGAAGTCGGCGGTCGCGGCTGCCACGACCGCGGCCGGAAATCGAGCGCGTCGCAATAGTTCGTGACGCTGCAGCGTCGGCGCGTACGTCGATTCCCGCAATACTTTGACGAAGAAGGTTTTCGGCCCGTTGCTGGTGCTGATCACGGCCTTCAGCACCGCACGCCGCCGCGGTCGGTAACTGATCATCTGCAACGCGATGTCCTCGCCGGTCACCGAACGATCAAGGACCCGATGCTCGTTGAGCACGGCAGCCAACCCGTTCGGGATCGCGGCACGCTGCAGCCCGGGCAGGTCCGGATCGTTGGGGTAGAGCCAGACGGCCACTTCGCGATCCCCGTCCCCGAAGATCGTGGCCCGCTCGTCGTTGCCGCTCCGCCCGCCGACTCGGGCGCTGGCGCCCAACAGCTCGGTACGCCGACCGGTCGGCCAGTCAACCGCCGCCGAGTATGTCGCCGTCGTGGAGCGCCTCGGATTGGCGTCGACGTGGTCCAGCCGCCAGGAAACGAGGCTGCCACCCGCATGCTCGACCGCGGCCGACAGCAGATCCTTCACATCGGCCGAGGTGAGCAGAGTCGACCCGTCGGGGTCACCCGAAGCGGTCACAAACCCGATCCTTACATACCGTCGGCATCGCAGATCGAGTCTGGATGGAAGCATGGCGATGTGGAAACCGCTCTCAGCATCCTGGTTGTACTTGCCACGGTGCTCGCTGTAACGGCGCTGGCCAATCGGATCAACTTCTCTGCGCCGCTGCTGTTGATGCTGGTGGGGATCGGCCTGTCCTTTCTCCCTTTGATACACGTCCCTGAACTGTCCTCAGAGCTTGTGTTAGTTGGCTTCCTGCCGCCGCTGCTGTACGCCGCGGCCATTCGAACCTCCGTCATCGACTTCCGCGCGAATCGCCGCTCCATCGCGCAGCTGTCGGTCTTGCTCGTTTTGGTTACTGCCTTAGGTGTCGCGCTCATTACGTGGCTAATCCTGCCGGTGAGCTTTCCAGAAGCCCTGGCCTTGGGCGCGGTGGTTGCTCCGCCGGATGCCGTCGCCGCGACCTCGATCGCTCGTCGGGTCGGTCTGCCGCGCCGCCTGGTCACGATCCTCGAGGGCGAATCACTGGTGAATGACGCCACCGCGATCACCCTCCTGCGTGTGGCGATCGCGGCCATGGCCGGCACGATCACGGCAGCGCAAGCAAGTATTGGCTTCCTCGTCGCAGCGCTCGGCGGCGCCGCGGTCGGCGTGATCGTGGCGCTGATCGTGGTGCCCATCAGAAGGCGCATCACTCAGCCGGTCTTTGACACGGCGATCTCGCTGCTGGTGCCCTTGGCGGCTTACCTTCCAGCAGAGGAGCTCAATGTCGGCGGCTTTCACGGCTCCGGAGTCATCTCAGTTGTCACGGCAGGCTTGATCTTGGGTCATAAGTCGCCGGTCATCCAGTCCGGCCAGTCTCGGCTCAGTGAGCGGGTGAACTGGGCAACTATTCAATTCCTGCTCGAAAACACCGTCTTCTTGCTGATCGGTCTGCAGGCCAAGACAATCATCGCGGCCAACTCCCAATCTGATCTTCCCGCCTGGCAGATTGCGGGCTTCTGCGCCGCGGTGCTGGCTGGGGTGATCATTATCCGATTGCTCTGGGTGCTCGGCACCCGTCCGATCCTGTTCCGCCGCGACCGGGACACCCACGAGGTCGCGGTGCACTGGTCCGATGCCTTCGTCATTGGCTGGGCCGGGCTACGCGGAGTGGTCACTCTGGCGACAGCCTTCCTGATCCCCCCGGAAGTGCCATTCCGTGAGACGTTGATCTTCGCTGCGATGGTGGTCACAGCGGGAACCTTGCTGCTGCAGGGCCTGACCTTGCCGTTCCTGGTACGCGCGCTCGGGCTCAGGGGCCCCGACGCCCGCTCGGATGCGTTACAAGCGGCAACAGTGCTGACGACATCCAGTAATGCCGCTCTTGACCATCTCGGCGACATTCTGGGACCTAATGATGCGCCCGAAACGGTAAAGCTGCTCCGCGACCGCATCGCAGCTCGGCCCGACGCAATGTGGGAGAAACTTGGCAGGCCCGGGGACGACGAGACACCCGCCGAGCAGTATCGACGGCTGCGGCTGCAGACCATCGACATCGAGCGCGACGAGGTACTCAAGATTCGCTCCAGCGGAACGGTCGACCACGACATCATCGAACAGGTGCTCGGCGCGTTCGACATCGAGGAGTCCATGCTCACGATCGCTACCGAGCGGTCTGCGCAACTGAGCGAGGAGGAGCCAGTCGCGACGCCGATGCCGGCGGCTGGTCCGTGCGGTCATCTCGACCACGCCCCCGAGAATATCGATCCGAACGGTCCGGGAATCTGCCTGGACTGCGTACGCGAGGGCACGCGTACGGTGCACCTCCGGATCTGCCTCAGCTGCGGGAACGTCGGATGCTGCGACTCCTCGGTTGGGCGTCATGCGTCGCGGCACTTTGATCACACAACGCATCCGGTGATGCGCAGCTTCGAGCCCGGCGAATCATGGCGTTGGTGCTACTTCGACGAGCGAATCGGTTGAGTTGATTGCCGAGCCCTTCAAGGAAGGCAGCGGCTACCCAGCGCGATCCTCGCGGAGCGAGCGGAGCGAGTGAGACAATTCAACACGTATCAGAAGTGATTGCGGCAGGCTCTTCTTGGGTATGACTGGGCTGACGCGCCAGGCAGTTTCCTCATGCGTGGCGCGGGTGTACGGAGTAGCGTCTTGCCTAATGAGGTCGCTTTTCGCAGGTGCCGCATGACTGGCGGCACCGTAGAAGACAGCCTGGCCACTCGGGCGGGCCGACTCTTCGCGGAATACCGCAATGGAGATCACGCGAAGATGGCTGATCTCGTCCACATTCTCACTCCGATCTTGTGGCATACCGCTCGATCGTCTCGATTGGACGCCGCATCAGCAGAAGATGTGTTGCAGACGGTCTGGCTGACATTGGTACGCAAATCGGACACCATCACCGAGCCGCTTGCGTTATTGCAATGGATGGTAGTGAGCACGAAACGCGAGGCCTGGCGGGTCGCCAAGAGCCAGATCCGGTTCAAGACCGACGATCTCGAATCGACTCCGGTAGCGGCGAACAACGGGGCGTCCATCGAGGATGCGATTCTCCGTGATGACAGCGACAGCCGCCTGTGGCGACATATCGCGGCCTTGCCCGAGCGGTGCCGGACACTGCTCCGGGTGATCGCTTTCGCAGACCGACCCGACTACGCAGAACTAGCAAGAGCGCTCGGGATGCCGCAAGGCAGCATTGGCCCTACTCGGGGGCGTTGCTTGGCCAAGTTGCGGATCGCCCTTGCGCAAGACCCCACTTGGGAGCACCGATGAACGCATCCGACAACGATCGCGAGATCGAGGTCGAAGAGCTGCTGGCTGCCGAGGAGCTTGATTCCAGCGACTTCGCCCTACTCAACTCGCTGCGTGCCTACTACGACGAACGCGACCCCGTCCCCGACGGACTGGCGGACCGCATCCAGTTCCATGTCACCCTCGATGCCTTGCATACCGAGGTAGCAACGCTGACCCAACTCGACATGGCAGCGGCGGGAACGCGCAGCACCACTACTGAGGCCGTACGCACGATCACGTTCACGAGCGATTCGCTGACCACGATGGTGACGCTGACCCCGCTGGACGACGGCACTGTACGCATCGACGGCTGGGCTGCACCTGGCGCCGGCGTACGAGTTGAGGTGCTGCTGCCGGATGGTCCGCGTAATACCTACGCCGATGACGACGGTCGCTTTGTGTTCGAGGGTGTGCCTCCGGGCCTTGCCAAATTCGCCTTGTACGTGCCACACGAGAGGGACGTCTCCACGGTCTTGAGTCCGGCGATCGAGCTCTAGTTCCGGCCCGCGCCGCGGCAGGTTTGACCCGAAACCTACCTTTGACAAACCCTCCGCCGGGCGAGCGTTTCTCCGCACAAGGCCGCGAATGCAGCTCGAAACGGCTCAACAGCCCTTCGTTCGTGGACTTGTGCGGAAAGACGTGAGACTTGCGGCCTTACACCAACCCCACTTTGTCGTACGCGTCGGCCAATGTGGCGCTGGCCACCTCGCGGGCTCGGTCCGCCCCTTTGGCAAGAATCGACTCGAGCTCGCCACGCTCCTCCAACAACTCGAAGGTGCGATTCCGGTACGGCGTCGCGAACTCGGTCACCGCATCAGCCACGGCATTCTTCAGATCTCCATAACCACGGCCGGCAAACTGCTGCACGAGTATGTCGATCGGCGTATCGGTCAAGGCCGACAAGATCGTGAGCAGGTTGGACACGCCCGGCTTATTGATCTCATCGAAGATGATCTCGCGTCCCGAATCGGTCACTGCGGATTTGATCTTGCGAATGTTGAGGGCCGGATCGTCAAGCAGCTCGACGATGCCGCTTGGCGTTGACAGCGTCTTGCTCATCTTCGTCGTCGGTTCCGCAAGATCAGCAATCCGGCCGACCGAGGGCAAGATGTGGGGCTCCGGAACGACGAACGTCGTGCCGTAGCGGGAGTTGAAGCGCAGCGCCAAGTCACGGGTCAGCTCGAGATGCTGACGCTGGTCCTCCCCCACCGGGACCTGATCGCTCTGATAGAGCAAGATGTCGGCCGCCATCAGTACCGGATAGGTAAAAAGACCCACGTTGGTGGCGTCGGGCCCCATCTTCGCGGCCTTGTCCTTGAACTGCGTCATCCGTTGCGCCTGCCCGAAGCCAGTCAAGCAACCCAGCACCCAGTTGAGTTGAGTGTGTTCGGGAACTTGCGATTGTAGGAACACCGTGGCTCTTGCTGGGTCTATGCCCGCGGCTAGCAGTTGCGCCGCACTCCGCAGCGTCCGCTCCCGAAGCACCTCCGGCGGTGTTGCGACGGTGAGCGCATGCAGATCGGCGATCCCGTAGAACGCCTCATGATCTTCTTGCAGCGGCACCCACTGGCGCAGCGCGCCGAGGAAATTGCCGAGATGCAGCGAATCCGCGGTTGGTTGGGCGAGCGAGAGTACGCGCGGTCTGCCAGCACTGCGGTGTGAGGACATGGGGTACGGCTGGTCCTTTCCAAGATTCTGGGCGGCTGCGGGGCTCGGCCGTCATTGTTTCACGCGTCCGGCGTGACAACTGAGCGATTTTCGGGTGGGCTGAATCCAACAGCCCTACGAGGCCACCGGAGTGAACTCCTTTCCATCCTGGCGGTGCACCACGAAGGTCGCGGCCCGGCGCCCATCCAGCTCGCTCACCCGGAGCTCCACGTGAGCTAGCTCTTCGTCCTCCGGGTCGACCGACTCGAGCTCTAGTGAAATCGCGTCGCCGACGCCTGGCAGCTGACCAAGCCGAGCCATGAAGAACCCCGCCAGTGTGTCGTAAGGGCCCTGCGGCAACACCAAGCCGGTCTTCTCGGCGAAATCGTCGAGCGTGGTCAGGCCGTCGACCACCAGGTCGCCGCGTACGCCAATCCGTTCTTCGACGACCACGTCGTACTCGTCGGTGATGTCACCGACCAGCTCCTCGACCAGATCTTCCATCGTCACGATGCCGGCGGTGCCGCCGTACTCATCGAGGACGATCGCGAGGTGTGACGCGCTGCGCCGCATATCGCTTAGCGCTCGCAGCACCGGCACTGTATCCGGCATCGACAATACGGGTCGCGCGACCTCGGCCACCGGCGTGGTACGTGAGCTGATGTCCGGATCGAGCAAGTCACGCACATGCACGAATCCGATGACGTCGTCGGCGGAGTCTCCGATCACGGGATAGCGCGAATGCGGCGCACTGAGCAATTCACGGACCGCGCGGTGCGCAGGCATATCGCCCGGAAGGAAGTCGACCTCGGTACGCGGAACCATGACCTCGCGGAGACTGCGCTCACCGGCCGCAAAGACGTCATCGACGATCCGGCGCTCCTCGTCGCCGAGAGTCGTCGAACCGCTGACCATGGCACGAATCTCCTCGTTGGTCACCTCCTCACGGGAGATCTTTGGGTCACCGCCCAACACCCGCACCAGGACATTCGTGGAGACTCCCAGCAACCAGATCACCGGTCGGGTGATTCGCGCGATGAAATCCACCAGCGGTGCAAGGGCTAGCGCGGTGCCCTCGGCACGCTGCAAAGCCAGACGTTTGGCAGTGAGCTCGCCGATCACAATTGACACGTAGGAGATCGCGATCGTGATCAATATCAGTGAGATCGTGTCGGCGACGCCAACGCTGAGGCCCAGACTCTCCAGCTGTGGCGCCAGATCACCAGCCAGCTTGTCGGCCCCGAATGCGGCGGCGAGGAAGCCCGACAGCGTGACGCCGACCTGGACGGCGGAGAGGAACAGGTTGGGATTCGAAGTCAGCGTCGCAATCAGCTGGCCGCGTTTGCCTCGATGCGCCAGCTGTTTGACTTGGCTCTCCCGAAGCGACACCAAGGCGAGTTCGGCGGCGACAAATACGCCCTGGATGACTACCAAGAGCAAGATCAACAGGACGTTGAAGACGACGCTAGTCATGGCAGGAGTTGGTCAAGGGTCTGTCACAGTCGGCGTCGCCGTTCACCTCAGCAAGCCTAGTGAACGTGCTGGGTTCAGGCATGGCCGGTGCTGAGAACCCTATTGTGACCTCGAGGTGTACCAAAGAGTTGGATGAAACCCATGGCAGATCGCAACGCCGACGCAGCCGGATCCATTCAGCCGACCGCGCGGGCCGACGCGGCGGCGTTCGCCCGGAGCTTCCCTGACGCGGTACCGCTCCTGATCGACGCGGAGGCCGGTGTGAGACTTCGAGCGGCCAGCACAAGCGATCTTCCAGCAATGGTGGAGCAGTGCCGCGATCCCGAGATGATCCGCTGGACGACGGTACCTACGCCCGAAGGCGGCTATCAGCTTCGCGATGCCGAGGAGTTTCTCGCCTCGACTGCCGCCGGTTGGACCAGCGGCGAACGACTCGGCTGGACCATAGAAGCGCAGCGCGGCGGTCAGCGCGGCTTTTGCGGCAGCATCGATCTTCGTCCGGAAGGCGACGGCGTCGCAGAGGTCGGCTTCGGGCTGCATCCGGAGGCCCGCGGCCGCTCGATCATGAAAGCCGCCTTGCACCTGGTCTGCGAGTACGGATTCGAGGGCCTGGGGTTGCAGGTCATCAGGTGGCGAGCCGTGGTCGGCAATTGGCCGTCGCGGCGGGTTGCGGCTAGCGCCGGCTTCGTCTTCGACGGTGCCGTGCGACGACTGCTCGTTCATCGTGGCGAGCTGTTGGACGGTTGGATTGCCACCTTGACTCGCGATGATCCGCGGACGCCGCAGCGCTGGCTGGATCCTGTCGAGATGCTGGGCCACGGTGTGACGCTGCGAGCCTTTCGCGGCTCCGATGTCGACCGCATCGTCGAGGCCTGCGCTGACCCGCGTACCTCCTATTGGCTGGTGTCCATGCCACGGCCGTACCGCCCAGAGAATGCGCTCTCCTATCTGCACGCAACTGCAGAGCTGGCTGCGCGCGGTGCCGGTCTGACGTGGTGCATCGCCAATCCCGCAGATGACCGCTGCCTCGGCTCGATCAGTCTGGACGGGCTCGGCGGATATGCCACCCGCGGCGAAATCGGCTACTGGGCGCATCCGGATGCGCGAGGTCACGGAGTCGTTACAGAGGCGGTCCGACTGGTCACGAACTATGCGAAGAACTCTGCGCTCGCCACGTCCCTGCTGATACGTTGCGCTTCGACCAACGTGGCGTCGCGCCGGGTGGCCGAGCGTGCGGGATATCGGGAGATTGGTATTCAGCCAGCGTCGGAACCCGTGGGAGACGGTGGGCTCGCGGATCTGGTGCTCTACGCCAATCCGTAGGTCCAGCGCTAGGCATTGTCGAGTGGGTAGTTATGCACCCGCAACTTGGCGCAGCCGGGTGCAGTCAGTGATTTATGGGAGGATCTGCGAGTGACATTGCAGGTAAGCGTCATTGGCACGAACTATTTGGGTGCTACCCATGCCGCCGGCCTGGCGGAGTTCGGTCATGAGGTGATCGGCGTCGACATCGATGTCGATCGGATCAAGACCTTGAATGCTGGGCAGTCGCACATTTTCGAGGTTGGCCTAGAGCCGCTGCTGGAGCGGCATACGGCATCCGGCCGGCTGCGCTTCACGACCGATTACGCCGAAATCGCCGACTGGGCCGACGTACATTTCCTGGCCCTGGGCACGCCGTCGGGCCCCGACGGTGCAGCCGACCTTAGCCAGTTGCAGGCCGCAATTGACACACTTGCACCGCTGTTGACCAAGCCGACGCTCGTGGTTGGCAAGTCGACGGTTCCAGTGGGCACTGCCAGGGCGCTCGAAGAGCGGCTGCGTCGCTTGTCACCGGTTGGGGATGGCATCGAGGTCGCCTGGAATCCGGAGTTTCTGCGCGAGGCGTACGCGGTAGAGGACACGTTGCGCCCGGACCGGCTGGTCTTCGGCACTCACTCCCGGCACGCGCTGGACCTGCTTGAGGAGATCTATGCGATCCCGATCACCGACCGTACCCCGGTGGTGCGATGTGACATCGCGACCAGTGAGCTGATCAAGGTCGCCGCCAACGCGTTCTTGGCGACCAAGATCAGCTTCATTAACGCGATGGCACAGATGTGCCAGGCAGCGGGCGGTGACGTGGTCTTGCTTGCCGACGCCATTGGTTACGACAAGCGGATCGGGCGGGAGTTTCTCAACGCGGGGCTGGGATTCGGCGGTGGCTGCCTGCCCAAGGACATCGCCGCGTTGGCCGTACGCGCAGACGAGCTCGGTGTGAATGTGCTGAGTGACTTCATTCATTCGGTGGAGGCGATCAATGCCGGCCAGCGGACCGAACTGGCGGAGCTGGCGATCGATCAAGCTGGTGGGGATGTCGTCGGGAAACGCATCGCTGTGCTCGGGGCGGCGTTCAAGCCTGGTACGGATGACACCCGCAACTCCCCGGCGCTGACCGTGGCCGAGCAGCTGCATGCATGCGGCGCGGACGTACGCATTTATGATCCGCAGGCGCGACTGCCACCGCGGGAGGGCTTCACCCAGGTGGCCAGCGTCGAACAGGCGTTGCTCGGCGCCGAAGTCGTACTGCACCTCACCGAATGGCCCGAGTTTCGTCAGCTCGACCCAGATCACCTCGGCGGCCTGGTGGCCTCCAAGGTGATCATCGACGGCCGCCTCAAGCTGCACGCCCCCACCTGGCGTAACGCCGGCTGGAAACTCGTACAGATCGGCCGCGCCATCACTCTCTGACTCCTTAACCACCGAGTTGTCAGAATTTGAGCACCATATTTGGTGCTGAGATTCTGACAACTCGGGTCACCTTGTCGGCACACCCATCGCTTTAAGATCAGAAACGATCAGTTGCGGCTCCAGGCGGACTTCAAGGGATGTCGCTCGCAACACCCAACGACGACTAATGACTACTCCCCGTTCCCTTCGCATGTCCGCCTGCCAATGAAGTACATCCATGTGATGGCCGCCATCGATCTCAAGTACGACGATCTCGCCTGAGGGCAAATCCCACTCGCAATCTAAAAAGCGCTGCTTACCGTGACTATCCCGGCGACTCCTTTGGCGGTGGGGTGGCACAAGCCCATATCTCCGGCAGATATCGGCAACATCCAGTTCACCGAGTGAATGGGCGCCGCGCGCAATGTCCGCCAGCGCGATGCGAAGATACGCCTTGTGATGCACCCGTCCGACGTAGCTCAAAGCGTGGTCCAGCTCGATTGGCGTACAGATCCGTTGCTGGACGGCGGCGGCGAGCATAAGACAGGCAAAGCGTGGCCATGGCTGCCAAGCTGCTGCATCAATCACTGAGCGGGCATTCTCGGTCCGACTGAGTCCACGGTGACGCATCCAACGGTCTTCGCCAAGCCGACGCGATTCATGAACGACCACGCCTGAGAATCGCGTCACCTTTGCACCCCGCGGGATAAGCAGATGAATCTGCTTCGCCTCTTCCGCGAACGGCTTGAAACCGGCCAACTCCAGCGACGTATGGCTGCACAACGCAGAATTTGAACCTGCATCGAGGACCGCGATCCACATCAACTGCCGACGGCTCGGCGGAGAGTTCTGAAGCAACAACACTTTGTCGCCCAAGGCGATCCACCGCTGTGCGTCCACTTGGTTGCGGATGTAGGAGCGATGCAGACCGATGGACCGGCACTGGTCCCGATGGACGACGCCAATCTGCCAGCGGGCGGTCCGGCTGAGTTCAGGTATCCCCCGTGTTGCTGCATACACGGCGCCGATTCTGTGCCGTAAGAGTCAGCGAGAGGAACCTAGTGACGAGAGATCTGTGGACAACCCATCCAACTTTTCAGAGTTGTCAGAATCTGAGCACCATATTTGGTGCTGAGATTCTGACAAGTCAGCGGAGACGGGTGGCCAGGTTCTTGTCGAGGGTGTCGAGGAATTCCTCGGTGGTGAGCCAGGGCTGGTCGGGGCCGACCAAGAGGGCCAAGTCCTTTGTCATGGCGCCGTCCTCGACCGACTTGACCACAACATCCTCCAGCGCCTCGCCGAAGCCGATTACGTCGGGAGTGTTGTCGAGCTTGCCGCGGTGTTTCAGTCCGCCGGTCCAGGCGAAAATCGAGGCAATCGGGTTCGTCGAGGTTGGCTTGCCTTCCTGATATTGCCGGTAGTGCCTGGTCACCGTGCCATGCGCCGCCTCGGCCTCAACCGTCCTACCGTCGGGAGTCATCAGCACACTCGTCATCAGGCCAAGCGAACCGAACCCCTGTGCGACGGTGTCGGACTGCACGTCGCCGTCGTAGTTTTTGCAGGCCCATACGTAGCCCCCGCCCCACTTCAGCGCAGCCGCCACCATGTCGTCGATCAGCCGATGCTCGTACGTCAGGCCCTTGGCCTTGAAGTCCGCCTCGTACTCGTTCTCGAAGACCTCGGCGAAGATGTCCTTGAACGCGCCGTCGTAGGCCTTCAAGATCGTGTTCTTGGTCGAGAGGTACACCGGGTAGCCGCGCTCCAACCCATAGGAGAACGATGCTCGCGCGAAGTCGGCGATCGAGTCGTTGAAGTTGAACATTCCCATCGCCACGCCACCATCGGCCGGGTAATTCGCAACGACGTGCTGGATCGGCTCGCCGCCGTCCTCGGGTGTGAAAGTGATCGTGAGCTGCCCAGCGCCGGGGACCTTGAAGTTGGTCGCCTTGTACTGATCACCATGCGCGTGACGGCCGATGATGATCGGCTTCGTCCAGTTGGGCACCAGACGCGGAATGTTGGAGATGATGATCGGCTCGCGGAACACCACGCCACCAAGGATGTTGCGGATGGTGCCGTTCGGCGAGGTCCACATTTTCTTGAGGCCGAACTCCTCCACCCGAGCCTCATCCGGGGTAATGGTGGCGCACTTCACGCCTACGCCATGCTCCTTGATCGCGTTCGCCGCATCGATTGTCACCTGATCGTCGGTGGCGTCGCGATGAGTGATGCCAAGGTCGTAGTAGTCCAGGTTCACATCGAGATAAGGGTGAATGAGCCGGTCCTTGATGAAATGCCAGATGATGCGCGTCATTTCATCGCCGTCGAGTTCGACGACAGTGCCCTCGACCTTGATCTTCGTCATGCCGTCAACCTACCGAACGAGCGCCCTGTCAAAACCGACGGCATCTCCCATCGCCGGTCTCATCCGGCGAACGGCGGGCGATATACCAGGTCCACCCGATCCTGGGGCCGCTGCTCCTGCTCGTACGCGTCCTCGCTCGGCATCCAGTCGGTCAGCCAGCGATCCATCATCGCCGGACCGTCCCGCCCGAGGATCCGTGCCAGCCGCGTCTCGTACGGCACCTCGATCCAGATCGTGAAGTCCCACGGAACGCCGAGCCGTACGTCGGTAGCGGACACCCCTTCGACCACCACCGGCACGCCGACGGGAACGGTATGCCACTCCGCGCCTACGTTGCGATCAAAATCCCACCGCTGGTAGCGGCCCGGTTGCCCGGCCAGCAGCGGCTGCAGTATCTGGTGGACGAATCGATCCCGCTCCCAGCCGCGTAGATCGGGCCGCGCGAAGTCGTCGATATGGACGATCACTGATCCGGGCAGGACTGTGGCGATCCGGGTTGCCAGCGATGTCTTGCCGGTCGCGCCCTTGCCGTCGACGCCGATCCAGCGCGTGCCGGGCCGCCCTTCGAGCGCGGCAACGGCAGCGGCGACCGGATCCGTCTCGGAACTGAGACCCATCACAGACCTCACCGTGCCAGGCACCGCTCCGCTTGCTAGCGTCACCCTACGTATTCCTCGTGATCGCGAGCGTCGGCATTGCGCGAGCGATCACCAAAATATCCCCCTGTCCGATGTCTGAGGAGAATCCTTGACCACCCCATTAAAGGTTGCCGTGACCGGCGCTGCCGGCCAGATCGGCTACAGCCTGCTGTTCCGGATCGCCAGTGGCTCCATGTTGGGCCCCGATCAGCCGCTGGAGTTGCGCCTCCTCGAGATCACTCCGGCGCTGAACGCGCTGGAAGGTGTGGTGATGGAGCTTGACGACTGCGCCTTCCCGCTGCTGACCAAGATCGAGATCGGCGACGATCCCAAGACGATCTTCGACGGAGTAAATGTGGCGTGTTTGGTCGGCGCGCGACCGCGTACCAAAGGCATGGAGCGCAGGGATCTATTGGAGGCCAATGGAGGAATTTTCAAGCCTCAAGGTCAGGCGCTTAACGACAACGCAGCCGATGACGTCAAGGTGCTGGTAACCGGAAACCCAGCTAATACCAACGCACTGATCGCCATGCGCAATGCACCGGATATCCCCGCGGAGCGCTTCAATGCGCTGACCCGACTTGATCACAACCGAGCTATTGCACAACTCGCGGCTAAAACCGGCGCGAGCGTTAATGACATCACTCATATGACGATCTGGGGCAATCACTCGGCGACGCAATATCCCGACCTGTTCAACGCTTTGGTACGTGGCCAGTCTGCAGCCGAATTGATCAATGATCAGGGCTGGCTGGAGTCGACCTTCCTACCCACCGTGCAGAAGCGCGGAGCCGCAGTGATCGAGGCCCGGGGCGCCAGTTCGGCGGCAAGTGCGGCCAACGCAACCATCGGCCACATGCACGACTGGATGCTGGGCACACCCGAAGGCGAGTGGGTATCGATGTCAGTGCCTTCGGATGGGTCCTACCAGATTCCCGAAGGGCTGATCTCCTCGTTCCCCTGCACAACCTCCGACGGCGCGTATCAGATCGTGCCAGGCCTAGAGATCAATGACTTCTCCCGCGGCAGGATCGACAGCAGCGTCGCTGAGCTGATCGAGGAGCGGGAAGCCGTACGCACACTTGGCCTCATCCAGTAGTGAGAGGGAATGTGCCCGGTGGTGCGTCACACTGGAACGCATGACTGAAAGCCAACAACCGAACCCGTTCAGCCGCGAGGGATCAAGTCCCGCGGACGGGCTCAGCTCCGATAACACTCCTGAGCAGACCACCCCGTACCAGCCACTCCCTGACGAATCGACCAGCCAGTACACGAGCAACTGGCCCTCGTACCCAGCGAGCGACCCGTACGCAAACCCGTCAGTTGACCCATATGGCAGACCGGTCGGCTCGTACGGCAGCGCAAGTGCCGACTCCACGTATGGCGTGCCAGGGCCAGGTTTTGACACTCAGGCAACCCCGCGATACGACCCAGTCCAGGGCTATGGGAGCTCGCCCAGCTACCGCAATCCCTACGAAGCCAATCCGTACCAGCCCAGCTTCGGCGGAGTCAGTCCGTACACCGTTGGCCCGACGGAGCCGACGGTGCCACATCCCCAAGCTGCGCTGGCCCTTGTCCTCGGCATCCTCGGCACCGTTTTGGGGCTGGGCTGCATTGTCGGTGGATTAGTGGGAATCGGTGGGATCGTCCTCGGCCGCCGGGTCAAGAACGACATCGATGCAGACCCGGGACGCTACAGCGGCCGCTCCCAGGCGGTCGCAGGTATGATCACCGGCATCGTCGGTGTCTCGATCACCGTCTTGGCCACGATATTCATCGTGCTCGCCATCGTCGCCGGAATTGCTAGCACGAACTACTGACGCCGCCACTATTGGAGAAATCACCGCCTGCGGTTCAAAGATCCTTCTGGCGTTATGCGTTGGCTTCAAATTTCTTTCGTGGCTCACGCTGAATTCAGCGCAGTGTTTCTGATGCATCGTTCATCGGCATAGGCAACAATGGGGCGCATGAGCAATCCGTACGAAGAGCAGCAGCCCCAGACACAGCCAGGCTCTCAGTCTCCTTATCAGCCGTCAGAGCAATTCCCGCCCGCTGGGCAGTCCGCGCCTTACGGCCAACAGTCACCGATGCCCTACGGCCAGCAGTCACCGATGCCCTACGGCCAGCAGTCGCCGATGCCCTACGGCCAGCAGTACGGAGCCCCGCCGCAGGAGCACCCACAAGGCACGCTGATCTTGGTCTTCGGGATTCTCGGCATCTTCATTACGATCTTCGCGCCCATCGCCTGGTACATGGGAAATAAGGCCAAGCGAGAGATACAGGCCTCCGGCATTCAGTACTCGAATGAGCAGAACGTCAGCATCGGCCGCATGTTGGGCAAGATCTTTACGATCATCGCGCTGATTTCAATCGCTATCTCGATCATCATTACGATCATCGTTGTCGCCGTCGGGGTGAGCCAGAGCGGCGGCTAGCGTCCCTCGGGTACCACAATCGCGAGTGCGATGATCGCTACCGCGCCCACCGCGAGGACAGCGACGTCAAAGGCCCTGGTCCGTACCTGAAGCAGCCCCGCATCCCTGCTGGGCAACGCGACGCGTTCCACGGCTCCGATCCCGAGGGACGCCCCGATGAGCAGGCAGCCCAACCGCCAGGTGGACTCGCCCAAATAGCTGACCGCCAATCCGGCAATTACGCCGATCACCACGATCAGCAGCGGCCACTGGCGCAGTGATCGGGCAGCCGCGCTTGGTTCAGACCGCCGCGGCACGAGCCACCAATTGTTCAGCGCGTTCCACCACATTGCTCAGCAGCATGGCGCGAGTCATCGGGCCGATACCGCCCGGAATTGGCGCCACCCAGCTCGCTACCTCGAACACACTCGGATCAAGATCACCGACCAGTCCGCCCTCGGTTCGGGTAATCCCGACGTCAACGCAGACCGCACCTGGTTTGATCATCTCCGCCGTGACAAGTCCCTGACGGCCAGCGGCCGCAACAAGGATGTCGGCGGCACTGGTGTGGCGCTTCAAGTCGACCGTTCCGGTGTGACACAGCGTGACCGTCGCGTTCTCGCTCTTGCGGGTCAACAGCAGCCCAAGCGGCCGACCAACGGTGGTTCCTCTCCCGATCACACACACCTCTGCGCCATCAAGCCGGATGCCGTTACGCCGGAGCAGCTCGACAATGCCGCGGGGCGTACACGGTAATGGGCCAGGTGCACCAAGCACCAGCTTGCCGAGATTGACCGGATGCAGCCCGTCGGCGTCCTTGTCGGGATCGATCAAGCCGATGGCGGCGCTGTCGTCAAGATGTCGCGGTAAGGGAAGCTGCACGATGTAGCCGGTGCAAGCCGGGTCCGCATTCAGCTCGGCAATGACGGCTTCCAGTTCGTCCTGGCTGGTGAAGTCCGGCAACTCCACCTGGAGAGAGGCGATTCCTACTTCTGCGCAGTCTCGATGCTTGCCCCGGACGTACGCGCGGCTGCCCGGATCATCGCCGACGAGCACTGTTCCAAGACCAGGTACGAGACCGCGTTCGGCAAGCGTTGCCACCCGGTCCTTCAGCTCGGCCTTGATGGTCGCCGCCAACGCCTTGCCGTCGAGAATCCGTGCCGTCATTATGCAGACCTCGCCTTGAGTTAGTGGTAGAAGTGTCGCGCGCCAGTGAAATACATGGTCGCTCCACCGGCTGAAATCGCCGCAATGACATCCTCGTCATGCACCGAGCCGCCGGGCTGCACGATGGTGGTGACCCCAGCTGCCAGCAACATCTCGGGTCCGTCCGCAAAAGGAAAGAACGCATCGGATGCCGCGACCGAACCTGCCGCGCGTTCCCCCGCGCGCTGGACCGCCAGCCGGCAGGAGTCGACACGATTCACCTGCCCCATGCCGATGCCCACCGATGCACCCTCTCGGGCGAGCAAGATCGCGTTCGACTTGACCGAGCGAGCCGCCCGCCATGCGAATTCGAGGTCAGCCAGCACCTCATCGGAAACAGGCGGGCCGGCAACCAGCTTCCAATTGACGGCCCGGTCATGATCAGCATCAACCCGATCCGAGAGCTGAACCAGCAAGCCACCATCGATGCGACGGCTCTCGGCGCCCCCACGATGAGGCGGCTCGACCACCAGGATTCGAAGATTCTTCTTGGCCGTGAGCACCTCGAGCGCCCCCGGGTCGTAGGAGGGCGCGATGATCACTTCGGTGAAGATCCCGGCAACTTGGCGCGCCATCTCCACGCTGACCGGCCGGTTGGCCGCGATCACCCCGCCGTACGCCGAAACCGGATCGCAGTCGTGGGCTTTGCGATGAGCCTCGGCGATGTCGGTTCCGATGGCGATGCCGCATGGATTGGCATGTTTGATGACCGCGACGGCCGGCTCGTCGAAGTCACCGGCGGACCGGCGCGCCGCGTCAGCATCGACGTAGTTGTTGTACGACATCTCCTTGCCATGCAGCTGCTGAGCGTTCGCGAGGCCACCAGCCGCGCCGGTGACGCGATAGAGGGCCGCTGGCTGGTGCGGGTTCTCCCCGTACCGGAGACCGGTGACCTTCTCCCACGTCCCTCCCATCCAACGAGGGAAGCCGGTGCCCTCACTGAGATCGCTGACAACGTTGCCCATCCAGCTCGCCACGGCTACGTCGTAGGTCGCGGTATGGACGAAGGCCGCAGCAGCAAGAGCCTGCCGCTCAGCCAGCGTGAATCCACCCGCCGCAATGGCTTCGGTGAGTTGCGGATACTGGTCGGGCGAGGTGATCACCGCCACGGAAGCATGATTTTTCGCCGAGCTGCGCACCATGGCCGGCCCACCGATATCGATTTGCTCGATGCATTCCTCGGGACTAGCACCCGAGGCCACGGTTGCGGTGAACGGGTAAAGGTTGCTGATCAATAGATCAAACGGCTCGATGCCAAGATCATCAAGCTGCGCCCGATGGGACTCCAGCCGAAGATCGGCAAGCAATCCGGCATGGACCTTCGGGTGCAGGGTCTTGACGCGACCGTCGAGGCACTCGGGAAACCCAGTGACCTGCTCGATTGCGGTAACTGGAAGTCCCGCGCCCGCGATGGTCGCCGCTGTTGAGCCGGTGGACACGATTTCCGCCCCGACCTCGACCAACGCCTGGGCCGCGACGAGCAAATTTGTCTTGTCGTAAACCGAGACCAGGGCTCGCCTGATCGGCCTGCGGCTCGCGTCATCACTGTCGGGAGAAATTGTCATGTCCACAGCACCTTCCGGTCGGCGACTCGCCACGTTCGGGTAGCAAGTTGATGAGTGATCGCGACGAGCAGTTCCCGTTCCACGACCTTGATCCTTTCGTGCAAGGTCTCCACCGTGTCATCCTCGGCAACCGGCACTGCCTGTTGATCGAGGATCACACCGCTGTCCACTCCGGAGTCCACCAAGAACACCGTGGCTCCAGTGATCTTGACGCCATACGCCAAGGCATCTCGTGGACCGTGCATGCCGGGGAACGACGGCAGCAATGCCGGGTGCGTGTTGATGATGCGTCCTTCGAACCGGTCCAGGAACTCGGCGCCGAGGAGCTTCATGAAACCCGCGCTGATCACCAGATCAGGCTGGTACGCGGCGACCTCGGCGGTCAGCGCCTGGTCCCATTCGGCTCTGGTGGGGTAGTTGGGCAATGCCAGAACAAAAGTCGGGATCTCAGCCTGTTCCGCCCGGGTAAGCCCTTGGACATCCGGTCGGTCAGAGCCGACGGCGACGATTTGGGCACCGTACGCGGGGTCCGCACAGGCATCGATCAACGCTTGCAGCAGGGTGCCGCTGCCAGATACCAGGACGACGAGACGGGCCGCCCGGCCCAAGCGCGTAGTGGCGAGGGGCTCGGGCACGACGCACAGCCTAGAGGGCCACTTGACTCGCAGAAAGCCGGTATCCCTGCCCTCGATGCCTACGAGGCCGCTGTGGCTCCGGACGCGGCGAGCGCAGGAGACGCATGACTTCAGCTCACTATGGCGCTCCGTTACGGCGTGGGATCGCTATTTGCGTCGGGTTCGGCGCGGTACTAGGCCCAGCGCGAGACCGGTGATCATGCCCGAGAGGCCCATGGTCGTCGCGGCCATGATCAGCAATGGAAACAGCCGTGGGCCGAGGCCGGCCAGTCGCAGCGTGCCAAGATCACCACTGGCAGCCCATGCCACCCCGGCGAATGCCACACCGGCCAATAGGCCGCACGCGCCGCCTTTCAAGCTCGCCTCGTCGAATCGGACGGCCGGTCGTGCTTCGAGTAGCACCCAACACGCAATGGCACCAGCAGCGGCACCAGCGGCAAGCCACCAGAGTTCGATGAAATCACCGGGTCCCGGCGAAGGGAGTGCGCCGAGCAGCGGAATGCCTGGCAGAATGCCGAGTTCGATGCCCGCTGGCGCCACCACCGAGCCAGCACCCAGCGAGAATCCCGAGCCCAGCGCGTACGACGCGGACCACACCAGAGCGTTGGGCGCGAACGCCAGCTGGAGGAGCAGTAAGGCGATGCCTCCGGCGACGCCGGGCTGTAGCGCCGCATGCAGCGCTGCTACTCGACTGAGATGCAGCCATAGACCGGTGACCAGCACAGCTGCCCCAGCCACCAACATGGCGAGTTGGGCAGCGAGCACGGCCCGCGCGACGACCCATCCCTTTCCAGCGCTTCGCCCGGCGCCCAGCACAGCACTGCTCCCCCACACCGCAGCAACCAAAAGCACGGCGATGACTGCTGCCCAGCGCGCCGGAACCCGCCACGGCTCACCGAGCGTTACTGCCACCACAAGCACGGGCAGCAAGTAAGCCCCAACCGTCACGACGCTGATCAGAACAGCATCCCTTGCCTGGCCCTTCCGGACTCGACGAGCGCTCGCCGCGGCGAATCGGGAGATCATGAACGCGATCAGCGCAGTCAGGCCCCACGGCACCAAGGTGACCGGGATAGCGCCGATCCGTACGCCGACGCCGTTGCTCAGCAGCCAGAGCCGGGTCCCGACCCGAACAGCTTCGCTAAAGCTGCCCGAATCCGCCGCAAGCCAGCCCGTAATTGTCACGCCGGCACACAAAATCCAACTTGTCAGAGCTGCAACCACACCACCGAGCACAGCGACTGAGTGCCACCTGATCGGTGCCGATTTACGACGCAACCGAGTTGCTTGAACATCCTTTTTCCGGGCAGGAGTAACCCGCAGCGTGACCCCAGCGGCTGCTCGCCGAGACGACAGGAGTGACGGCATAGCGCCTCCATGCTCACTCAGCGTGTGGACGCGAATGCGCGAGACACGCCCGACGGAGGTAAAGTCTCTGAGAGATTGTCGGCACTCGATCGATCCGAGCGGCCGGCCCAGGAAGCCTGCGATGGACTCCGATACTCGGGGGGAGTAATTCAGCATGGTCGACCAGGAGCCTGCGACCTATCGACCCCGGCGAGCCTTCATCGAACCCGATGTCGAGCCCGCCCAGCCGGAGCGACCGGCTAGTCGAAACGGAATGGGGTCTGATCGGAACGGAACCGGCCCCAATGGGAACGGAACCGGCCCCAATGGGAACGGAACGGAAACGTACCGGAACGGGTCGGGAACCTACCGAAACGGGACGGGCCCGACTAGCCCTGGTGTGCTCGAGGAGGATCAGCCAAAGCCCCTGTATCGAGACACCGGTTATCGAGATAACGGCCGGCACAACGCGTGGTCACCGCCTCCGCCCCCGAGGACGGCCCCTGCTTCGGAGTCTGATCCGCCGACTGAAGAAACAATGAGCCCGATCGCCTTTGCACCGCGTCGACCACGGGTTAAAGACGACGAAACTACGACGATCCTGCCCCGCAGCCGGCCCACGAAACACCGCACTCAGGCACTCGACGCGATCGATGACTACGCCGACGATGAGCGGACGGCACTCGGCGGACGCGCCAAACTCGCTCTCATTTTTGGGGCGGTTGCAGCCGTAGTGGTGATTGGCCTGGTAATCGGCTACGCCGTTCTCAATGGCGGGAGCCAGCCTCAGAATCAGCCCAGCGCCTCAGCACCTCCGGGCGGGAGCGCAGCCTCAGGTGGGGCTCCCTCAGGTGGCGCGGCCCAGCCGCCAGGCCCGGCTGGGAGCACTTTGCTGAGCAATGATTCGATGCTCACCGCAGAGCAAGCGAAGGCGATCGCCTCGGATCGCAAGTGGAAGGTCGTTACGACCCAGCCGGGCGCGAAAGCGGATGGCCTGACAGCCGCCTGCTTTAGCGGAGACCCGGTAGAGGGGCAACCGACGCCTCAGCAGGAAATCGTTCGAGTGCTGGAAAGCAGCGGCGGACAGTCCGCGCCGAAGGCGCTGCATAATGCCACGTCGTACGGTTCACCTGAGGAGGCGAGCCAGGCGTACGTCGTGGCCTCGAAGATCATCGGGAGCTGCGCAGTTGCTGGTTTCTATATTGAATCGGGCCGCTCAGTCAGTGGCATCGGAAAACAGGCGCTCGGCGTAGTTGTCATGGAGGTCGTCGGCAAGAAGACCCAGGCCCATAGTGTCGTTGTCAACCTCACCGGCCGTGTCATGAATGTCATTGACGCCGTTCAGCCAACCCGCGCGATTGCCATCGATGCAGTCGGCAAGGCCCTCGCACAGGTCAATAAGGTGCAATGCGGTTCGGCAGCCGGCGCCTGTGATGGCCGCCTCTCGGTGAAGAAGGGCCCTCCGCCGTTGGGTGGCGACGAGCCAGGATTCCTTACCGTTGGCGACCTCCCGCCAGCAGGACCCAAGGTGGAGCTCTGGGTCGCCACCGATGTCGAGCTACCCAAAGCCGACTTCAAAGGCTCACAGTGCGAAGACGTGAACTGGACAACCGAGAAGGCCAAGGCAAGAGCTTCACGGGTCTATCTCCTGCCCGAGAGCGGCAAGAACTTCTTCGGCCTGAACGAGATAGTGCTAACCATGAAGGACGCGAAAACCGCCGACAAGCTAGTGGGCAAGATCAAGTCCAGTCTTTCGGCTTGCAAGTCGCGAAGGCTCACAGCGCGGGTGACCAATTCGACGAAGGTCACCAGCGTCGGTGCCCAGAAGACCGAGGTCTCGGGCTGGACTGCGATCGTCAATCAGAAGTCGACGCAGGGTACCGCCAAGTACCGGGTCGGCATTGTTGCGGCGGGATCTAAGGTCGCCTACACCTTCCTGAATCCCAGAGGTGACTACGACTTCAGCAACCATCAGTGGAACACGGTCGCGATGCGCGCCGGTGAACGAGCAACGCAAGTCAACTAGAAGTCGATCAGACCGGCGAGAGGCTGTTTCTCCGCACATAGCCACGAATGCAGCTCAAAAGGGCCGCTGGAGCCATCATTCGTGGCCTTGTGCGGATTAACGAGAGAGTTGGTCCACTGGCGTACGCCGAATCGACCGATCCGTCACAGATCGGTCATGATCTTGCGCATGAGCTCGGCAGTCTCACTGGGTGTCTTGCCGACTTTGACGCCAGCGGCCTCCAGGGCCTCCTTTTTAGCGCCCGCGGTTCCCGATGAGCCCGAGACAATGGCCCCCGCGTGCCCCATGGTCTTGCCTTCTGGCGCGCTGAAGCCGGCGACATAGCCGACTACGGGCTTGGAGACGTTGGCCGCAATGTAGTCGGCAGCCCGCTCCTCGGCGTCCCCGCCGATCTCGCCAATCATCACCACGGCGTCGGTTTCGGGGTCCTGCTCGAACGCCTGCAGCGCATCGATGTGCGTCGTGCCGATGATCGGATCGCCCCCAATGCCAATCGCGGACGAGAAGCCGAAGTCACGCAGCTCGTACATCATCTGGTACGTCAACGTGCCGGACTTGGATACCAGCCCGATACGCCCGGCCTTGGTGATGTCGGGCGGAATGATCCCCGCGTTGGATTGCCCGGGTGAGATCAGTCCGGGACAGTTGGGACCAATCAGTCGGGTCGAGCTCCCCTGCGACAGAGCAAAGAATTCGGCCGTGTCCTTGACGGGCACGCCTTCGGTGATCACCACCGCGAGCGGGATCTCCGCTTCGATGGCCTCGACGACCGCGGAGAGCGTGAACTTGGCAGGTACGAAGATCACCGTGACGTCTGCTCCGGTGGCCGCCATTGCGTCGCCGACCGAATTGAAGACTGGCACCCCAGCCCTCGCAAACTCAACGACCTGTCCGCCCTTACCCGGTGTGACGCCGCCGACAATTTGGGTGCCAGCGGCAAGCATCCGATGCGTGTGTTTGCGGCCCTCCGAGCCGGTCATGCCCTGGACGATGACCTTGGAGTCGGAGTTGAGAAAGATTGCCATGCTCCCGCCCTTCAGCTCGCGGCCAGCTCGGCGGCCCGACGAGCCGCGCCGTCCATGGTGTCTACCTGCTCCAGCTTCGGCAGCCTCGCGGTGGCGAGGATCTGGCGACCCAGCTCAGCGTTGTTTCCGTCCAGCCGCACCACCAGTGGCACCTCGACGTGCTCGTCACGGCTGGCGAGCAGCTCAAAGGCCTGCACGATCCCATTCGCTACTGCATCGCAGGCGGTGATGCCGCCGAAGACGTTGACGAAGACGCTCTTGACCTGTTTGTCACTGATGATGATCTCCAGCCCGTTTGCCATGATCTCTGCGCTGGCGCCGCCGCCGATATCGAGGAAGTTCGCCGGTTTCGGTGACCACGGGAACTCCTCGCCGGCGTAGGCAACGACGTCCAGAGTGCTCATCACCAATCCAGCGCCGTTGCCGATGACCCCAACTGACCCGTCGAGCTTGACGTAGTTGAGTCCCTTCTCCTTGGCTGCCGCCTCGAGTGGGTTTTCAGCCGATTTGTCTGCCAGGGCGGCGTGATCTGGATGCCGAAAGGCGGCGTTTTCGTCAAGTGAGACCTTGGCGTCCAAGGCGATGATCTTGCCGTCACCGGTTTTGACAAGCGGATTGACTTCGACCAGCGTTGCGTCTTCCTTCTCGTACACAGCGCTGAGCAACTGGATGACCCGAGCAATCTCACTGGCGTCGGGTTCGGCGAACCGAGCGGCAGCCACAATTTCAGCGGCCTTGGCCTCGTCAATTCCGACTCGCGGATCGACCGGGATCCGCGCCAAGGCCTCCGGCCGCTCCGATGCGAGCGTCTCGATATCCATGCCACCCTCTTTAGAGCACATCGCCAGGTAGCGTCGTTCCGCCCGATCAAGCAGCAGCGAGAAGTAGTACTCCTCCGCAATGTCGGCACCCTCAGCCACCATCACGGTCCTGACGGTATGTCCCTTGATATCCAGGCCAAGAATTTCGCTCGCGCGAGCCTCGGCCTCCTCAGGGCTCTTGGCGATCTTGACGCCGCCTGCCTTGCCGCGGCCCCCGGTTTTGACCTGCGCTTTCACGACAACCACGGGGGTGCCCAACGCTGCCGCGGCCGCTTTGGCCTCGGCTGGGGTGGTGGCCGTAATACCGCGCAGTACCGGAACTCCATGGGCCTCGAAGATGTCTCGCGCCTGGTACTCGTACAGATCCACACTTGCCTCCATGCCCGTGTGCGGTGGAACAGATCAGCTCAAAGACGAAGCGACCCTCCTCTGGGGCGCCCGCCGGACAGACGAACCGAAGCCTATCCGCGATCAGCAGCCTGCATGCGCCGAGGGCAAGTTGATCATCTCGGGCATCCGCAGGACTCACGAATGACGAGCTCTGTAGGGAAGCACTGGTAGCCGGCGGAGGGACTTGGGTTCAGGACCATCGACACTGCGGCTTCGGCCATAGCCTGAATCGGTTGTCGAGCAACTGTGAGCGGTGGCCAGCAATATTCCGACTCGGAGCTGCCGTCGTAGGAAACGACTGCAATGTCCTCAGGACAGCCCAATCCCGCCTCGCGAATTGCCCTCAGAGCACCGCTCGCTAGCTGATCAGAAGCCGCAAAGATGGCGCTCGGACGGGTCGGCCAGTTCAGCAGCTGCAGCGTGGCTTCGTACCCGCCTTGACGGCTGAACGTGGTCCGCACTATCGGCCCAGGCGGCAACTCGTGTGCCTGGAAGGCATCGCTCCAGCCCTGCTCGCGAGGGGCCGGAACCGGCTCGTTCGACCCGCCGATGATCAACGCGACCGACTGGTGGCGATGGACGGTAATGAGATGGTCGACCAAGACCCGGGCGCCCGCACGCGCGTCGGGGCCTACCGCCAGGTAGCCGGCAGCAGGTGCCGAGCAGTTGATCAACACGGTATGCCGGCCGGGGAGCATGATCGTGCGGAAACCCGAGGGTGGCAGGACCGTTGAAATGAGGAGGCCGTCGATGTGTCGACTCGCGAGATCGCTGACGATCCGGCTCTCGTTGGCCTCGTTGGCATCTGAGGTCGCCAGAACGATTACGCAACCGTAGGCAGCGGCGGCTACCTCCACCGCATGTGCGCACTCGGCAAAGAACGGATTGACGATGTCTTGCATCACCAATCCGAGCATCTCGGTCGAGCCTGTCTTGAGCGCACGGGCGTTAACGTTCGGTCGATATCTCAGCGCCTCAATTGCGGCTCGTACCCGGGCAGCTGTCTCGGGTGCGACTCGCTTCGGACCGTCGTTGACGACGTAACTCACAACTGCGGTGCTGACGCCGGCGAAGCGGGCAACATCAGCTCTTGTCGGAGGACGTCCGTCTCCCGGCAGCCTCGACGTATCAGACATAATGCGCGAGCCGTTCCGGTGTGCGGCCCAGATTTGGTTTCGCGACCATAGGTACGGTCCTCGGGGTCGTCGTCATCGCGTGGCGCAGAATCTACAGGTGTAGATGAACTGCTGACAAGGCGCTCTGATCAACGAGGTGGTTTGTCACGATATGCCGTGCCATCGGCTGATGTAACAACCGCTGTCGCCAGCGCAGCGAACCAGACAAACAGTGACTTGGAGCGAGAATGATACTGCCTGGGGAGCGTCGGGAACCACTCTTTCTCAGCGACCTTACAGGGTAGACACAGGGAGTAATTCGCGATTCTCGAGGACATCGCTGTGCAACATCGACTGCCTACACCTTGGGGCGGGCGCCCGCTCTCAGCCTCTACTTAGACTCGTTGCAATTCAGACGCGCACTTTGATCCTCTTGCGGACATCGGGTTGATCAATCTCGCCAAACCCCACAAATTCTTGGACACAACTCGCTACGAAGTCTTGCTACCCCTCATCTACAGGTGTAACTTCCGGCCCAATGCAGGTGTTTGCACGCCATACTGACCGGCATCGTTTGCCGCCGAGTTCACACAATCCGAAAGGCACATTTCATGATCAACGAGGATGGAGTTCGATCCCTTGGCTCAGCCACTATCAGCCGGCGTCGGCTGCTGGGGGGGCTGGCAGGATCAGCGGTGGTTTTAGGTGGCGGATCGCTGCTGGCGGGTTGCACCGGAACCTCAGCACCGGCCGCTGGGGGCGGTGCGTCTGCCTCCAAGACCGCCACCCTAGGCTCCTCGGCGTCAGACGACGTGCCGAAACGAGCCATTGCCGCCATGGTCGACGCCTTCTCGAAGAAGTCTGGCGACACGATCACCGTCAATACGGTTCCGCACAACGACTTCCAGAACAACATCAACACCTACCTTCAGGGCAGCCCGGACGACGCCTTCACCTGGTTCGCTGGCTACCGGATGCGTTACTACGCGGCCAAGGGATTGGTCGCTCCGCTGGACGACGTTTGGGAGGGCATCGCCGGAAACTTCTCCGAGGGCATCACCAAGGCGTCCACCGGCGACGACGGCAAGAAGTACTTCGTGCCGAACTACAACTACCCATGGGGGTTCTTCTACCGGAAGAGCCTCTGGCAGGACAAGGGCTACGAGGTCCCGGCCACATTCGACGCCTTGAAGTCGCTCTGCCAGAAGATGAAGTCCGACGGGTTGGTCCCCATAGCGTTTGCCGACAAGGACGGCTGGCCCGCCATGGGGACCTTCGACTACTTGAACATGCGACTGAACGGCTACCAGTTCCACCTCGACCTATGTGCCCACAAGGAATCCTGGGACCAGCAGAAGGTCAAGGACGTCTTCGACAACTGGAAGGCGATCCTCCCCTACCACGACCCGGCCGCGTTGGGTGCCACGTGGCAGGAGGCGGCCCAGACGCTCGCAAAGAAGAAGACCGGAATGTACCTGCTCGGGTCATTCGTGACCCAGCAGTTCAGCGACAAGACGGTGCTGGCGGACGTCGACTTCTTCCCGTTCCCGGAGATGGCGATGGAGGGCACAGAGGCGGTCGAGGCACCGATCGATGGCTTCATGCTGTCAAAGAAGGGTGGCGACAACCAAGCCGCCAAGGACCTGCTCGCCTTCGCCGGCACGGCCGAAGGGCAGGACGCCTACGCTGCGGTCGACAGCTCGAACATCGCCACCGCAAAGGGCACCGACACATCGAAGTTCACGCCGATCAACAAGAAGAGTGCCGAAGTGATTGCCAACGCCAAGTTCATCAGCCAGTTCTTCGATCGAGACGCCCTTCCGGCCATGGCGAACAACGTGATGATTCCCGCGCTCCAGGGCTTCGTCAAGAACCAGACGATCGATACGGCCAATCTGGAATCTCAGGCCAAATCCCTCTACGCCCAGCAGTAGGGCGCGATGAGCACGCAGGTCGCTTCGCCCGCGGCAAAGTCCCGGGCGAAGCAGCCGGCGACTCGCGGTCGCGGAGGGTCCCACAAGTTGTCATCGGGCGACAAGGCCGTGCTCGCGGTGATGGTGGGGATCCCTACTCTGATCCAGCTCGTCCTGGTGTGGATCCCGATGCTGCTCTCGATCGCGCTGTCGTTCACGAAGTGGAACGCGCTTGTCTTGTCCGATATCAAGCCGGCCGGACTGAGCAACTACGACTTCGTCCTCAATAATTACCCGCCGTTCTGGCCGGCGGTCGAGCACAACATCATCTGGCTGCTCTTCCTCGCAGTCGTCGCGACGCCTCTCGGGCTGCTTCCTTGCCGTGCTGCTCGACCAGAACATCCGTGGCAGCCGCATCTATCAGAGCATCTTCTTCACTCCGGTGATGCTGTCCTTGGCTCTGGTCGGGATCATTTGGCAGCTGATGTACGCCCGGAACGAGGGCTTGATCAACAACGTGCTCGGCACCGCCGGCGGGCCGAATGCCATCGACTGGTTCGGCGACTCGAGCATCAATCTCTGGGCCGCTCTCGTTGCAGCCACCTGGCGGCACGCGGGCTACATCATGGTGCTCTACCTGGCCGGGCTGAAGGGCATCGATCCGTCGTTACGCGAGGCCGCCGCGATCGACGGTGCCACGTCCAGCCAGACGTTCTTCCGGGTGGTCTTCCCGTCCATGAGACCGATCAACATCGTCGTCGTGGTGATCACGATCATCGAGGCGCTGCGCGCCTTCGACATCGTCTACATCATCAACCGGGGGACCAACGGTCTGGAACTCATCGGTGCGCTCGTCGTACAGAACCTGGTCGGTGAGGGACAGGTGATCGGAGTGGGCTCTGCCCTGGCTGTGATGCTGCTGGTGGTCTCCTTGGTGCCTATCACCTTTTATCTTTCCCGTGCCTTCCGACGGGAGGACTGATCATGAGCGCTAATACCCTCGTCACTCCCGACCACATTTCCAATCCCATTCCGGTCGAGACCAAGGGCCGGACGAAAAAGCGCCACACCGGCACGCATCTGATCTTGATCGCGCTGGCGGTTATGTGGCTGATCCCGCTGCTGTGGACGCTGTATACCGCCCTGCGACCCAAGTCCGAGACGGACAAGTACGGCTACTTCAGCATCGGCGGCGCGTACAACTTCGACAACTTCTCGAACGCTTGGGAACAGGCCGGCCTGGCCACCTACTTTGTCAACTCAGTGATCATCACGGTGCCGACAGTGCTGCTGACCCTGCTCTTCGCCTCGCTGATGGCGTTCGCCGTGAGCCGGTTCTCCTGGCGGTTCAACATCACCTTGTTGATCATGTTCACTGCCGGCAACCTGCTGCCGCCGCAAGTGCTGGCGGCGCCGCTGTTCAGCATCTTCAAGTTCACTCCGCTACCGCTGTCCATCAGCGATTCCGGCAACATGCTGAACACCTACATTCCGTGATCCTGATCAACACCGCCTTCCAGGTCGGCTTTTGCACGTTCGTACTCAGCAACTACATGAAGGCACTCCCCACGAGCTGTACCGAATCAGCGAGGTCGATGGGGCGAGCGTGTGGCGCCAGTACTGGCAGATCACCATGCCGCTATGCCGACCGGCTCTGGCTGCGTTGGCAACGCTCCAAGTGACCTGGATATACAACGAATTCTTCTGGGCGACGGTGCTGCTACAGAGCGGTGACGGTTCCCGGTCACCAGTTCCCTCAACAACCTGAAGGGGCAGTTCTTCGTCGACTACAACCTGCTCTCCGCGGGGTCGGAACTTTACGCCCTGCCGACCGATCATCGTCTTCTTCGTGCTTCAGAGACAGTTCGTCGCCGGGCTAACCTCGGGGAGAAGGGCTACCAGCGAAAGGCCAGTGACATGGGCACCGCGCGCGCTGAACCACGCGCCGGACAACCCTCGACACGACTCAGCCAGCATCAACTCGACGAGTGGTCCCGACGTTTGCACGTACCCAGGAAACGATCTCACTCATGGTGGCCCCGGGCGTAAAGACCTGGGCAACGCCCATCTCCGCTAACGCTTGCCGATCAGCATCGGGAATGATGCCACCGCCAAAGAGCACAATGTCGTCGGCGTCGGCCGCCCGCAGCAACTCTTTTACCTTGGCAAACAGCGTCATGTGTGCCCCTGAGAGCACAGAGAGCCCAATAGCGTCGGCATCCTCAGCTATTGCCGTTGCAACAATCTGCTCGGGTGTTTGGTGCAGTCCTGTGTAGATCACCTCCATGCCCGCATCGCGCAGGGCACGCGCCACAACCTTGGCGCCGCGATCATGGCCATCGAGGCCGGGCTTGGCTACGACAATTCGCAGTGGAGAAACCGACGACTGGACATCCGATTCCACGACGCCAAACCTACTCCTGGGTAATATTTCTTCGTGGTGACCAGTGCCAAGGAAGGCATATCGCCCGCGAGGCTCTCTCGCCTCGTGATGCTCGACTTGCCGCGCCTGGTATCTGGTTTTGCCGTTGAGGCCGCTTGGGCGACGGCACACCTGATGATGTATCCGCTCGGGCTTTTCTCGGCATCCTCGGCAATCGTCGCTGGCGGCCGGCACGATTTCCACGGCCTCAGTCCCGAGCAACGCGGACTTCTCCATCAGGGCGTGGAAGCGGCCCAGACACCGATCTTGCTCGTGCACGGGATCATCGACAACCATGCCGCCTTCACCGTGATGGACTACGCCCTGCGTCGTCGTGGCTTTCAAACAGTTGCGGCGTACGACTATGGCCTGCTCACCTCCAGCATTCCGCGCGCGGCCCTACGGCTTGGTGAGGCGATCAGCCAACTGTCCGCTGTTACTGGCTACGAGCGCATTCATGTAATAGGCCACAGTCTTGGTGGTCTTATTGCACGTTATTTCGTCCAGCGCCTGGGCGGCGACCGGCAGGTACACACTCTGGTAACGCTTGGCACACCCCATCAGGGCACTCAGCTGGCGTGGGCTGCGCCGCTGCTACCGCTAGTGCGGCAGCTCACCCCGGACTCGCCGGTGATCAGGGAACTCGCCGAGCCTGCTCCGGGATGCCGTACCCGGTTCGTTGCGTTCTATAGCGATATCGATCATCTCGTGGTGCCGGGGAGCAACGCCCGCATGGACCATCCTGATCTGAACGTGCAGAACATTGTCGCGCACGGAGTCGGGCACCTCTCGATGCCGAACAACAGGCAAATTGCCTTGACCATCGCGCAGGCGCTGCGCCAGCTCGATCCAGACGGCACGCGCACTACGGCTTAACGTCCAGCCTCGACAAAAATATTGGTTGTTTTTTGACTAATCGTTGAGATTTCCGTTACCTGCTTGTTATGTTTTTTGCGTTGTCTGGCCTACTTCGGGGGTCCAGTCAAAGACAGGAACTAGATCAGACAAGCAGGCGCGCTGTCCGGGGAGCCCTTCGGAGCTTCCCGGACGCCACGTCGAGTTGCGACTCGGTGGAGCGCGCCAGTAGGGGATGAGGGAGCTGTCCGGGGAACAGCAAACTGACTACGGGGAATTTCCAGACGTCGGCGCTCCACGCGAGCCTGCGCGGAACAAGGGCTGGCTCTGGCATGGATTTGCCGCGCTCGTTATTGCTGCGCTGGGCCTCGTCGTTGCCTCAGCAGTCGGACTGACGACCAACGCCGGGACAACCCGAGACCTCTCCGCAGTTCCGGATACGTCTGTCGCAGTTTCGACTGCACCCACTGACGGTGCCACCACTCGAACAGAGAAGGTCAAGGGCACTGCGGTCTCCGAGAAGCAATTCCAGAGTAAGAATCCGGCCCTAGCCGCCTTCGGTCGACGCGAGCCAGCGACAACCACTCAGGCGTCGAGAAACGGCGAGCTTCGTAGCGCGATAGTTCAGGAGCAGGCGGCCCAGCGGGACGAACTTCTGGCGAAGACGGCCGACGAGATCAGCCGCGCCGCCGACGCCGCAGGCAGTGACGCTCGGCAACAACAGCTGAAAGCCGCCGATCGAGCAAGCCGTGAGGCTGCCGCCCAAATCGCGGCCGAGAATCTAAGGCGCGCCACCGCTGCTCGGGTTGCGGCCGAGAACAAGCGACAGACCGCGGAGCGCCAGCCCGCCAAGCCCGACTCGGGTTCCTCGACCGCAAACGACGGCGGCGGAGGCAACAGTGGTTCCGACGGCGGTGGATCCAACGGCGGTTCTGGTAGCGGTGGTGCGGGTGGCAGCGGGGCCGTCTTGCCGGTACCGGGTGGCGTGATCGGTGCTCACTTTGGCGAGTACGGCATGTGGTCGCGCTACCACACCGGTCTGGACTTCCGCGCCGCGTACGGCACGCCGATCCGAGCGGTTAAGTCCGGGACCGTGCTCTATGCCGGCAATTCCGGCAACTGGGCGGGCAACCACGTCGCGATCAAGCATGCGGATGGCAAGACAACCATGTACTCACACATGTCATCCATGTCCGTACGCGCCGGCCAGACAGTGCAAGCCGGGCAGGTCATCGGCCGCGTTGGCGAGACCGGCCGCGCATTCGGTGCTCACCTGCACTTCGAGCTCTATCCCGCCGGTGTGAAGTACGGCGATGTGTACAAGGCGATCAATCCGCAGCCCTGGCTTGCTTCCAACGGCGTGACGACCCATTAGCTCGATTCGCCCTGACCCTCCTCTCGCGCCTTCAATGCGCCCTGACCCCCGCTTCAATGCGCCCTGACCCGCCCGCTTCAATGCGCCCTGAGCCCGCTTCAATGCGCCCTGAGCCAGTCGAAGGGCGGACTTCGTCGAGCTGAGCCCGCACGAGAACCGCCTTCACTAGCGAAATTCGTCACATTGCGCCAAAAGACACGCCGAAGTTGTTCAGATCGACTTGATTCCCGTTACGCATCCGTTATTGTTTCCCAAGCGTCCACCGTTTGAAGTTCAAAACGCGGGCCTCCAGCAGCAGGCGATCACCTCATATGCGGCAGAGGCAGGACTCGGGGAACCTGTCGTCGTACGAGGAGATTTGGAGTGCCAAGCTCGTCGTCGGAGCGTACGCTCGCGCGCCGTGTCCTGATTGAGGACATCCGGAAGGACAAGAGAATTTGGCTGCGCCATGGCGTAGCTGCCCTAGCGGTGTCGCTTCTAGGGCTCGGCGTTGCCGGATCGGTGGCTCTGACGGGAGCAGCTCAGCACACCACCCTGACGGCAACGGTCTCGACGAACGACCTTCCGAAAAAGACCAGCCGGGCAGCCGAGCGCAGCCGGCTTGATCCGGCGATCGTCAAGAGCCTTGCTGACCAGCGCGCCGAACTGCTGAGCAAG
>CAWCVF010000017.1:0-193254 GCA_963798835.1 uncultured Actinomycetota bacterium
CCAAATCGAGGGTCGACCTTGATCAGGACGCGCTTGAGGTGGCGCAGCTGTTCGCGAACGCCGCGGCCGGCGTATTGGGGATGGTTCGCACCGTCGAACAGCTCACCGAGGCGCTGGCAACTCGCCGGACGATTGGTCAGGCAATGGGAATCGTCATGGAGCGCTATACCATCGATGACGAGCAGGCCTTCCGCTTCCTGACGCGGTTGTCGCAGACCACCAACACAAAGCTGCGACTAGTGGCCGACGATCTGGTGCGTGGCGCCCTCGGACGCGCCCATTCCATTGACCTGCCCAAGAGAGCCGACAGGACTGACTAACCGCTCCGACTGACTAACCGCTCCGAGACTGGGTATCCACGCTGTACGGGTCTCGGTTCAGCCAAGCAGCCGAGTCGCCTAGTGTGCGCACGTCCAGCCGTCCCGGCCAGCGTGTATCAAATCGTGGCCGGGCGCAGTTTCCATGGGACCACGGCCGGCCGTGCGTTCACGTCTGTGGGATACTCCAAAACCAAGATCAAAACCGCGTCGCCGACGCGAGCAGCATGCGAGGAATGTCGGGCTCCAGATCAGCCGACATCCCCGACACGACCGCCTCGCAGGTCGCCACCGCGAGGAAGGCCCAAGCCGACGGCTGGCCGCCGCTGTCGCCCACGCCTTGACACCTCCGGCGTCCACTCAAGCGCCGTGCGGCGGCACCCGGTCCGTCATGTCTTACGCCAGGCCCTCATTCTCTTGATCCATCGATACATCGCGCCACTTCCTCTGCCGTGACACACCGGCCCGTGCCGCCCAGGCCCAAGGTGGAGAGCCCGCCCACTATGTTGGCCCATCGCAGACATTCCGCTACGGACCGCCCCATCAGCCGCGCCTTGACAAAGCCGGCACTGAAACAATCACCGGCGCCGGTGGTGTCTACCGGTGTCACCGGCAGCGCCGGCGAGTACCAGAGCTGGTCAGCCTGGCAAGCAATTGCGCCCATCGCCCCGTTTTTCACCACTACCAAAGGACCCAGCGCCGCCAATTGGCGTGCCGCTTGCTCGAGGTCGTCCTGACCGGTCAGGTGGCGGGCCTCGAGGGCGTTGGGCAAGAAGACGTCCAGATAGGCCAGCGTCCTACGCAGCCCTGGGCTCTCCAGCGTCAGATCCGCCGTCAGGTTGCCATCCATGATCAATTGCATTCGCTTGGCACGCACCAGAAGGCGACCCGCATCGAACAGCACCCCACTGTAGAACCCCGGCACGTACAGCGCGCGTGCCGTCGTGGTGATAAGTGCTTTGAAGCCCGCAGGCCGAGCCGGGGCCGGGTCGTAATAGGTGATGAATGCACGATCGTCTGGCAGTGAAGCAGCTACCGATATCCGGCGATAGGGCCGCTTATGATGAACGAAGAGAGCATCGTCCAAACCCTCGGCGCGCACGTATCGCAGGGCGAGCGCACTCAAGTCGTCGTAACCAAAGTCAGCCGCCCACCCCACGCGCAAACCCAGCCGGTGCATTGCCACAGCGCTGGTATAAGACTCGCCCGGCAACTGGGCAAATTGATTACCGATCACCTCCCGCCCTGACTCAGGCAGGCCTGGTAGGCCGGCAAAAATGAGATCAATGCTGTAGTCGCCCACGACGAGAACATCGCAGCGCATTGCGGCCTATCTCAACACCGGTAGAAGGTCTCCCAGCTCGCGCTGGTAGTCATCCACAATCGCCTGTGCCGTCGCGTAGTCCGACACCAAGGGATGAAGCGCCAACGCCATGACGGCCGAAGCATAACTGCCCTTTTGAACCGCCTCCAGAGTTAGCCGCTCATAGGCCTTCACCTCCTGAATCAAGCCCAGGCAATGCAGCGGCAAAGGCTTGACGGCCATTGGCCGGACCGTCTGGCGCGACACCCAGGTCGGAATCTCCACCACAGCATCATCGGGCAGACCCGGCATTGCGCCCGCGCTCGGCACGTTGAGGATGATCTGGCGCGACGCCCGCCCCGCGAGCGCTTCGATCGCGTCCAGGGCCACCCCGGCATAGCCCTCACCGGGTGCGAAAGCCTGCGCCAGCCGCGGTTCGGCCAATGCCAAGCCGTGTCCGGAGCCAGTCTCACGCTCCATGTAGGTCTGTTCGCGCTTCTGAACGTAGGCGTCGTAGACGGCCTCTCGTTGCTCCGGTTTGCCCTGCTCGGCTAGTTGCCGCAGCTCCGAAAACAGTCGGTCATTCGCTGCTACCAATTGCTCACCCCGGGTTTGAGGCGCACGGTTGATGTTGTCTACTGCGTGGCGCGTGGCGTAATAGTAGAAGAGGTATTCATTTGGGACCATCCCGAGGCCGGCGATCAACTCTGGAACGAAGGGCAGTCCGGGCATTCCCCCGGCCTGTTGAATGCTAAGAATCAGCTGGGGCAATCGGTCCTGCCCGGCATAGATCACCGCACGCAACCATCCGAGGTGATTCAGCCCGAAGTAATCGAGAAACAGCTCGTCGGCTGAAGTACCCAACAGCGCCGCCGCCACGCGCTCCATCGATGACGGCCCGTCGCAGATCCCCACCACCCGCTCCCACCCGGCCAGGCGTGTCACCGCTTCCGTCAACAGGCCGGCCGGGTTGGCGAAGTTGACCAGCCACGCCGACGGACACATCTCGCGCATCAGGGCCACAAAGTCCAGCAGCACCGGGATGGAACGGAGGGCCATGGCAAAGCCGCCCGGCCCAGTGGTTTCTTGCCCCAGCACGCCTCGCCGCAGCGGAACGCGCTCATCCACCACCCGGCCTTCCATGCCTCCCACCCGGAAGGTAGTGATCACGAAATCAGCTCCGCTCAGCGCCGCGCGCGCATCGGTGGTTCGCGTGATCTTGAACGCGGCACCGATCTCGTGTCGCGCCGTGACGCTCCCGATCAGGTCCAGCCGCTCGCCGTCCAGGTCCATCAACGCCAGATCGGTGAGCCCGAGTCGCTTCTGGCGCTTCACGATCGCCGTCAGCACCAATGGCGCGCGCGCACTGGCCGCGCCCAGAATCGCAATCTTCATACCATTTCCTTTTGCGGCCCGGTCTGCCGCTCGCCCTCCAGGCGGGCCCGCGCCTGCAGCTGCTGGTGGAGTGTTTCTATGTCGCGCGGCACCAGGTAGGCCGCCACTCCAAAAAAGACGGCGCACAGCGCCCAGGCCGAGGAGCAAATGATCAAGAATGCGCTCTTGAGGGACATTTGATCGGCAACGATCCCGATCAGCAGGGGCGAGAGCGCTGCCCCAATGGATTCCATGAAGCTCTCCACAGCTGAGGCGGTGCTGCGCACTTCGGGCAGGGTCACGTCAAACACGGCCGCGACCACATTGGCGTCCGCGAGAGGAATGAAGATCGCGGCTAGGCCCAGAAGCAGGAGGAACAACCATTGGTTGTCGACAGGCACGTTGAGTGCGGCGGCCATGAGTGCGGCACCAGCCATCACGCCCACCGTGGACACCACCATGCGGCCCCGCCGAGTGCGCTGGAAACACCAATCGCCCACCGCGCCACCCAAGGGGTAGCCGCCGGCCAGAATCAAGACCACTGGGATCATGGTCACCAGTACGGCCGTATCCGAGTAGCCGCGCTCATTCTGCAAATAGACGAAGAACCAGAAAGTGATCGCGTTCCACGGGAAGACCCCAAAGAAGCCTTGAATAAATAGCAGCACCAGGCTGCGCTTTCGAAAAAGTCCCAGTGCCGTCTTCCACTCAAAGTGGTAGGTGCCCGCCTCTGCGAGCCCGGCCATCTCTGGCTCAGCCTGTCCACGCGGCGTTTCCCTAAGGCTGAAGAAGATCAGCCCTGCCACCACCAGCCCTAATCCACCGGTCAGATAAAAGACACCCCGCCAGCCTAGAGTTGCAGTCAGAATCAGCCCCAGAACCATGCCGATGATGTAGCCCAGCGGCTGCGTCAGTCGCAGGAGCCCGTAGACCCTGCCGCGCACCTTGGGGCCGAAGTAATCGGACACAAGGCTAAAGAGCCCCGGATAGCTCGAGTCGTCGACGCCGGTGGACGCACGCGTGGCCAGAAAGACCGGGTAGGAGGGTGCCGCTGCGCTGATCCAGGTCGTGGACCCCCAGATGAACGACGCCAGCGAGAGCAGTTTCGGGCGCGAGAAGCGGTCGTACGCATAACCCCACACCGGATAAAGCACTGCTCCGACAATCAGCGCGCCGGTCGACACTGCCCCCATCTGGGTCATCGTGATGTGGAACGTCGCCATGATATCGGGAGTCAGCGGCCCGATGAGCAACCGGTCGGTCTCGTGTAAGAGCATGAAGACGAAAAGGACCCCAACGACATACCGTCTGTAGCTAACCGATGGGCGCATCCGATACTCCTGTCAGCCAGCAGCGACGACCGCTCGGACCGCGGGTTACCGCCTCTTCCAGATCGATGCTCGGGGGATCTCGCCGGGAGCGGAGTCGCAGCCGAGAATAGTCTCGCAGGCGCTGACCTTGATCATTCATGGCGGTGTCCGGGCTGCGTGATCATCTTGGCCTGGGTGTGTCGCCGGGCCACGAGGTAGGGCGGGCGTGACAGAGCTGCTCGGGGGGGCCGGTTCCACGGTCCGGCCTGGGCGTGCATGTTGGTGGGGCGGAGGCTTGGCGCTCAGACGGGGTGAACCGTCCCGGTTTTGGTGGAGGCATTGATCCCACGAAAGGGTGGAGTCATGTCGGCACCGCAGAAGTATCCGCCTGAGGTTCGTGATCATGGCGACCGGGCGGTCAGGCCGACACGGGCGACTTCCGCCGGTGCATGGGTGTGTGGGACATGGGAGTGCAGAGAGGTTGAGGAGGTACGTCTTACGACCGCTGTACTGTCCGGCTGAACTTGCGAGCGTCCCAACTCATCTGGACTATGTCGTGATGGTGGAAACCGAAGGTAATGAGTTCGGATGACGTGCAAACTGCAGTAGGCGCGGCCTGCGATGCGGAGCCCTTACCTGTCTGCCGCAAGCGCCGGCCAGCACGCGCCGACGGCCCGCGCCAGACGCGCCCGCACACAGCTACGCTACCGGGGACTGGCTGCTGGATCTGCGGTTCTCACGGAGCCTTGCGGCGCCGATCAGCACTCGAGCGACCACCCCGATAAGGATCAAGCCACCGATCATCTGAACCAGTGTCGCAAATCTCGCAGGCACAGATATCGCGGTGATGTCGCCGAATCCGACCGTTGCGAAGGTTGACACCGTGAAGTAGAGCGCATCGAACCGGGTCGTCGGCTCCGAGTAGCTACCAGGGTTGAGCTCGTTGATCAGGTAATGCGTTGTGGAGAACACGACAAGAAACAAAGGAATGGATGTAGCCATTGCTTCGACCGAGCGCAGTAGTGGATAACCAGAACGCAGTGTCAGCACCGTCTGTGAAATGAGAACGATGATGACAAGCAGGACCCCCGCCGCGAACTCGACGATCAATCTTCCGTTCAACAATCGAGTGAACGGAAGCAGGAAGTAGGCCGTCACCAGTACTGCCATTGATGCGAACGAGCGAATAGCAGCGATGGTCAACAACTGCCGGCGGCGGTGTGCGGGCAGCTCATCAAACCGAAGTGCCGCGTACTGATCTTGACTTCGTTGCTGCGAGGTGGTCATGGGCCTCTCCGTGGCAGGTGTGGATGGAGACGCCGATAGGTCGACGTTCAGGGGGAAGTTGGCGCCCGGAATTCAGGGTGCAATGGGCTTGAGGAACGCATCTCATCCGTGCCAGGGCGGATCACACCAGCCGCGGACTCGGAGACTTCGTTCCAGGCTCCGGGCAAATCGCCAGTGGATCAGAAACCACCAGCGGGTTTCTTCGCTCAGGCCGTGGAGAATCTCCATCTGAGGGTGCCGCTGACGAAGCGTGGCAACGCTTGTGGAGAAGTACAGTGACCGGCTCTTGCCTTTGGAAAGCCCAGACGGACTCCCCGTTGGTCGTGGCAGCCGTCCCCTGGTACTGGTATTCGACTACGTGATCATGATCAACTTTTTCCACCACAGCGCGTGCGACGAGTTCCTCAGCCAAGATCGGGTCTTGTGCGTACGCCATCCATCCGGACATGGCTTGAGTGAAACACCTCCACCGGTTACCAGGCACCACCCTTGATGGGGGATATCTGTCCTTATCACCCACGCGGGGTGATGCCGACACCGCTCTGATGCCTAGCGTTCGGGGCATGAGGCTGCGATGACAGTGACGAATCCCACCGTTCCGCCGGCGTTCACTAACGATGACTTCGCCGCGAGAATGAGGCGTGTCGTGAGCACCGCTGCGGAGAACGACCTTGCTGGAGTGATCGTTACGCCTGGTCCGGATCTCGTCTGGCTCCTTGGATACCGGCCAACGGCGATCACTGAGCGGCTGACGATGCTCGTGCTCTCTCCAGACAATGATCCGACCCTCCTTGTGCCGATTCTCGAACGGCCGGATGCCGAGGCTGCCGAGGGAGCGGGCAGCGTCTCGCTGGTCGATTGGGAGGACGGGACAGATCCATATGAGGTCGCCGGCCCGCTGCTTCGCCCCGACGGTGCGTTTGGCATCTCGGATTCCGCGTGGGCGATGCATCTTCTTGGCCTGCAGCGAGCACTACCCGGGTCGCGCTACGCGTCGCTGACGGAATGCCTGCCGATGATGCGCGCGGTCAAGGACGACAACGAACTCCATGCGGCTCGCCGCCGCCGGGGCCGCGGCGGACTCGACTTATGGGGAGATCGTCCAGCGGCGTTTCGCCGGTCGGCGCGAGACTGAGGTCGCAGCTGATCTTGCTGCTTTGCTGCGAGAGTTCGGACATGAGCAGGTCGACTTCACTGTCGTCGGCTCGGGTCCGAATGGGGCTAACCCGCACCACGAAGCCGGGGATCGGGTGATTGAGCCAGGTGATGCCGTCGTCTTGGACTTCGGCGGCGTGCGGTTCGGCTACGGATCCGACACCACCCGTACGGTGTGTGTCGGTGAACCCACCTCGGAGATTCGTGAACTACACGAAATCGTGCGGCTTGCCCAGCAGGCTGGTGTCGACGCCAGGCAGTTGTGGGATCCCGGCCAAGCTCCAACAGGGACGCACCTACAGTCCTGCTATATGCGCGCTATGATGTCCAGCCGCTCTCGATGAGTCTGCATGGCGTACGCCGCCGTTCCAGCTCACCGAGGTCGACGGCCGTTGGTACGGTCGCGGCGCGGCGGACTGCAAAGGCAACATCGTCGTGCACCTGATGGCACTGCGTGCGCTCGATGACGACATTCCGGTTAATTTGAAGCTGGTCGTTGAAGGGTCTGAGGAGCAGGGCACTGGTGGACTAGAGGACTTCGTGCCCAAGAATGCAGACCTGCTGAGCGCTGATGCGATCCTCGTTTGCGACACCGGTAACGCGGCCGTCGGTCGGCCCGCTGCCACGGTGACCCTCCGGGGCCTGGTCAACGTCGTGGTGGCCGTGCAGACATTGAAGTCCGAAGTGCACTCTGGGATGTTCGGTGGCCCTGCACCTGATGCGCTGGCCGCGCTCGTTGCAATGCTGGCAACGCTTCGGGACGACAAGGGCGACACCACGATCACGGGGCTGGACAACACCGCAGAGTTGGACTGGTGAGCTGTATCCGCCTGAGCAGTTCCGAAGCGATGCTGGTGTGCTGGACGGCGCGTCGCTTCTGGGAGATGGCAGTGTCAGTGACATGTTGTGGGCGCGTCCTGCGGTGACCATCCTCGGCATCGATTGCCCACCGGTACTCGGGTCAACGGCAGCGATAGTGCCGCGGGCGGCTGCTCGGCTCAATCTACGCGTTCCACCCGGCATGGCTCCCGACCAGGCCCACCAGGCACTTGTTGATCATTTTCACGCGGTCGCTCCCTGGGGGTCCAGATCACGGTTGATCTTGAGGCGGAGGGCGCACCATTCAGAGCCGCTGTGGACGGGCCCGCGTACGAGGCGATAGCCAGTGCCATGAAGGACGCCTACGGGACACCGATGTCCACCCTGGGCCAACGCGGATCAATCCCGCTGTGCAATGTCTTCGCCGAAACATACGCGGATGCCGAGTTGATCATGATAGGCGTTGAGGAGCCGGCCGCGCTCATCCACGCGCCGAACGAGAGTGTGGCTCCCAGCGAAATCGAGTCAATGGCACTCGCCGAGGCGCTCTTCATGCAGCGGTACGCCGCCGCGGGGGGCGGTTAGCTCACTGAGCCGCGGGGACAGGTGGCCGTCACTCCTCCGGGACCAGTCGACCAACGATGAGAGTTGTGCCGGGCAGTGCGCGAGCCGATGAAGCAGCATGATCCGCCACAGGTGGCACAAACCGGGCATACAGGAGGCCGAGACAGGATGCGACGCAAAACGTCCGCCACCAAAGAAGCAAGCGTTACCGCCCCGTCTCCACTGCGGTTACTTGTGGGGGTGGCGTTCATCATCTTGTGGGTGATACCACCCTGGGCGCCAGGCCCATAGCTCGCGCACGCGCTCGGCGGGCTCGGCGATCCTCCATCGGCTGCAGTCGTAACGACATGCATCGTCGGCGCAGACCATCGTTGGCCTGCTCGGGTTTTGGGTCGCAGGAACGGAGGTCAAGTCGATCATGAAGCGCTGACGGGAAGCGCGCCCTCCGCGCTCTATGGTCGATCTTCATTCACGGGGAGGTCCGAGGTCAGGACACCATTGATAAGTCGCCGTCAGGCGGTCAGACGGCTAAATGACCCAGCCGCTGATTCAAGAAGGTGATCAGGCGATCAGTGGTCGTACTCGCCCTGTCACTTGTCATGCCGGTGGGCTTCGGAATAGACGAGGCCATTCAGCTCATGCGCCAAAGCCAAGGCTTACCGGGTGTGCGAGCGCCAGAATCGAGCCCTGAACTCTCGACTAGCGTCATCCCGCCGGGCAACGGTGAAAGACGGTCATGTCGTTCGATCTTCGCCGCCGGATCTCCTCAGCGATTTCAAATTCCCAGCCGTTGGTTGTGCCGCCCTGCAGCCGCCTGCGCGTGGCAAGAGGGCAAAATGTGGAAGCACCAACCGGCAGGCTTTGTCGATGGGCGAGCGGCAGCAACTTCCTGTACACCAACGTCTAGGTTCTGAGGACTCATGCGTGTAGTGATCGCTCTAGGCGGCAATGCACTGCTCAAGCGTGGCGAGCCGATGACAGCCGAGACGCAGCGGGAACGTCAGATCGGCCGCACCCGCCATAGCCGCGGTAGCTAGCAGGCACGAACTGGTCCTTTTCTCATGGCAATGGACCACAGGTAGGTCTGTTGGCGCTGCAGGCCGCGGCGTACGCCGAAGTCGAGCCGTATCCCCTCGACGTGCTGGGCGCCCAATCGGAAGGCATGATCGGATATGTCATGGAACAGGAGCTCGGAAACGTTCTACCCCAGGAAGTGCCGCTGCCACCGTCCTCACCATGGTGGAGGTCGATCCGGGGGATCCAGCGTTCCGAAATCCCACGAAGTTTGTCGGACCCATTTACACCCAGGAGCAGGCCGCCCGGCTGGCCGCCGAGAGAGGCTGGGCATTCCGCGAGGACGGGACGTCCTGGCGGCGAGTGGTTCCGTCGCCGCAGCCACGGCGCATCTTCGAGATTCGGCCAATTCGCTGGCTGTTAGAGCAGGGTGTCATCGTTATCTGCGCCGGAGGCGGCGGTGTTCCGACGATGTTCACCCCGGCAAACCCTCGGACGCTGACCGGCGTCGAGGCCGTCATCGACAAGGATCTCGCGAGCCAGCTTCTCGCCCGCGAGGTCGAAGCCGACCTATTAGTGATGGCAACCGACGTCCATGGTGTCTACGCGGACGGGGGTATGCCCGAGCAACGCCAACTCGGCCGGGTCACGTCAGCTGAGTTGCGTGCGATGCGTTTTGCTGCAGGTTCGATTGGGCCAAAGGTAGAGGCAGCCGCCTCGTTCGTGGAGGGAACTCAGAAGCGGGCAGCCATCGGCGCCCTGGCCGAGATCGAGGCGATTGTGGCCGGTCGCGCGGGCACACAAGTGCTCGGCTGAACGCTGATCTCGAGTCCCCGCCGGGCGGCTGCACGATGGCCGCCCACCGGCATGGGAGAAAATGATGCTGAAATGACATTCCACGTTGACTGGTCGGCGTCCTCAAGCAGGTTATCGTGAATCGTCCCGGTCTGGAGATGATGCGGCCGACGCCGAGCAACGTCGAGGAGCTGTTGTTCGACGAGATCATTTGGGTCCAGCGCGCGGGAGGAGCACGACGCCTTCATGCAGCAGCTCCGCGACAGGTGTATCCGTTCCCGGGAGACCCTGCGGTCATTCACCTTGACCCCCGGCGCGCGCACCGCTGGCACGCATGGCACAGGCCTTCGACTTGCTTCGCCAGGCTGACTCGGAAACACCAGTCTCCCCCAAGGCAGCGAGGACTTCTCTACTTTTACAAACGTCATCTTGGGGTGTTTCGTTTTCGCCAAGGGCGCCAACCCAAACGATGGCCGGCAGACTTGAACCACCACCCGAGGTTCAATCTCTTCCAGAGGTTGGCTGCCGGTATCAGGACGAAGGTCCAGATTGTGCTCGACGTGCTCGGTGTTGGTTCGCCCGCAGATGGCTGATCGGATAGGAGGCCACCTTGACTGAGACATTGTCGCGAAGCGCCCGCCAGATCGAACTGACCGAGACATTTGCGGCGCACAACTACGATCCGCTGCCAGTGGTCGCTTCCCATGGCGATGGATCCTGGGTGACCGATGTCGACGGCCGTCGTTACCTCGACTGCCTGGCCGCCTATTCCGCGCTCAACTTCGGCCACCGGCATCCCGCCCTGATTGAAGCCGCGCGCGCCCAGCTTGATCGGCTCACCTTGACCAGTCGCGCCTTTTACAACGATCAGCTTGGCCCCTTCTGTCAGGATCTTGCGGCACTGGCCGGCATGGAGTGCGTCTTGCCGATGAACACAGGCGTCGAGGCCGTCGAGACGGCCATCAAGGTGGCGCGTCGCTGGGGGTATGACGTCAAGGGCGTGCCGGAGGACCAGGCCCAGATCGTGGTGATGACGAACAACTTCCACGGCCGCACTACCACGGTGATCAGCTTTTCTAACGATCACGTCGCGCGCCGCGGCTTTGGCCCGTTCACGCCTGGGTTTGTTGCTGTCCCGTTCGGGGATGCGGAAGCAGTGGCTGGGGCAATCACCCCTCGGACCGTTGCGGTGCTGCTGGAGCCCGTGCAGGGCGAAGCCGGCGTTTTCGTGCCGCCGGCGGGATACCTCGCGGCAGTACGGCGGATCTGTACCGACTCTCGCGTGCTGTTCCTTGCCGACGAGATCCAGTCGGGCTTGGGACGGTGCGGAACGACATTCGCCTGCCAACGCGAGGACGTCGTACCCGACGTCTACATGTTGGGCAAGGCGCTCGGCGGCGGGATTGTGCCGGTGTCGGCCGTCGTGTCTCGAAACGACGTTCTGGGCGTGATCACACCGGGCAGCCACGGGTCGACCTTCGGCGGCAATCCGCTGGCGGTCGCGGTTGGTCATGCGGTGGTAGGCCTGCTGGAGACCGGGGAGTTCCAAGAACGCGCGCGGGTCCTGGGCGAGCGGCTCCGGAGCCGGCTAGAGCCCCTGGAAGGCAGTAGGGGGGTCACCGAGGTCCGCACCGTAGGGCTGTGGGCCGGGGTGGACCTCGATCCGGCGGTACTGTCGGGCAGGCAGGCCGCCGAGAGCCTCGCGCAACGCGGAGTACTGGCGAAGGAAACCCACGACATCACGATTCGATTCGCACCGCCGTTGATCATCACCGAGGAGGAGCTCGACTGGATGCTGGATCAGTTCGAGGCCGTGCTCGACGCCGCTCCGGCCGCCCACTAATCCAGGCAAGTTGCGATCGCGTCTGTCAAGCAGTGGGTCGGCAAGGAGATGGGAAGCTGCGCCCCGGTGGCCGACTCCAAGAACACGTGGCGTCTGCTCCTATCTGTCACTGACCTGTTGCTCGGTGTTGGCGCGTACGCGGTAGTCGGCTGGTGGTGGGCTGACCCGGTGGGCGCTCTCGCGATGCTCCCGGTCATCCTTTTGGCAGCGGTGGGAGACGCTGGCTGAAGCGCACGAGCCAGCCGACCAGGAAGTCTGAGGCTCAACCGATCGAAGGCTCACACCACTCTGCCTTGATGCCCGAGCCATACGCTGCTGCGGTCAAGATCAGATCTCTCGGTCTCCGCTTGAGGTCGGTGTCAGAATCGGCGTGCTTTGATTCGAGTTAGCTCGGTGCTTGCCCGAGCGAACAACCGCGCGATCTCGCTCGCGGTGCCTGGAAGGCCAGTCGGCACCAAGGTTGAATGCCGCGGCCACCGGATCATGATCACCTGCGGCATGTCTGGTGGCAACTTCATGACGCACTGACAGCTGTCGCACACCCGATTATCGCGGCTCGGCCGACAAAGATTGCCGGTTTTGTCTATTAGCCCGGTGCGCAGGCCCCGATGACTAACGGCTCATCCTGAGCGGCTCCGGTTCCCGCCTCTGATGGGCCGTCGGCTCGGCGGTCGGGTGCCCGTAGGTCTCCTGATCACCGCGGCTGGTGCCTTGGCGCTCCCGGTCGGATTCAGTTTGACCGCCATCGCCTCCATCGGCAGCGCCGCCGCATTGCTGATCTTTTTTCTGGTCACGGTTGGACATTTCCGAGTCCGTTCTGAAACCGGTGCTCGGGTCGGCATCCTCGTGTTGGGCGCTCTTACCACGGGTCTTGCGTTCTCGGTATTCGTCTTCACAACCTTGATTGGCGAGCCGGTATCGGCGGTGACACTGGTCCTGATCCTGCTGCTCAGTTTCGGCCTCGATCTTGGCTGGAAACGGCGACGGGACGCGGCTCGCGCAAATGCATGATCGGCATGGTGTTCCGGAGCCTGACCACCGCTCGCTGGGGCGCCATCCGATCCGCAGTCGCCCCTGGGGAGCGAGGCGGATCAGCTCTTACTGCGTTTTTGGCCAACTTCAGGCGCTGGTGATACCGGCACTCCTGGAGGCTTGGGGGCGCAAACTTGCCCATGTCGATTTGGGGGAAAGCCGATTAGTGAGGCGTCGGGGTGAGCCCTTAGGGGGACGCTGAGCGATCGTGCCTGTGCTTGCCGGTCGGACCTTCGGGAGAATACGATCGCGCCGACGTGAGGGTCGAGCAGCCGCTTGGATCGAAGAGGATCGCGATGGACACGATCGACTGGGTCGCGTTGGGACTCGCTAGCCCTTCACGTCCTGCTGGCATTGGCCGCTGCGGTCTACGTGTCGGTGAACCGGAAGCCGTCGTCGGCGATCGCCTGGGTGATGGCGGTGGTGTTCATCCCGCTGCTCGGCATTCTGTTCTTCCTGCTGGTCGGAGCGGGGCGTCTGCCCAAGAGTCGGCGGGAGGCGCAACGCCAGGTCAGCGACGACATCTTGGAGCGGACCGAGGGCGGCCTTGACCAGCTGTGGAGCAACCGTGACAAGTGGCCGGACTGGCTGCCTTCGATCGCCGTGCTCAACCGGAACCTCGGCGCGTTGCCGATGATCGGCGGCAACACCGCCACCCTGAACGGCGACTACCTAAAGACGATCAAGGCGATCGCCGACGACATCGATCTGGCTCGGGAGTACGTGCACATCGAGTACTTCATCCTGGTCTATGACGACACGACCGAGCCGGTCTTCGACGCGCTTCGGCGGGCGCGCGGGCGCGGGGTGACCGTCCGGGTGCTGTCTGATCACATGGCCCAATTTGCCTACCCCAACCGCAAGGAAACCGTCAAGATGCTGACGGACATGGGTGCGCAGTATTACCCGATGTTGCCGATCCGGCCCTTTAGGGGGCAGCTGCGCCGGATTGACATGCGGAATCACCGCAAGATCGTTGTGATCGACGGGCTGATCGCTCACGCCGGCTCGCAGAATCTGATCGTCGACAACTACCACCTGAAGAAGAACATCGCGCGCGGCCTGCATTGGCGCGAGCTGGTCGCCCGCTTCGAGGGGCCGATCGTCCGCGAGCTGGACGCTGTGTTCCTCACCGACTGGTTCAGCGAGTCCGGTGAACTCCCGTTGGTGACTCGGGGGCCGGTCGTGCTCGCCGATCAGCCTGGCGACTGGGACGCCCAGGTGGTGCCCAGCGGTCCGAGCTTCGAGAACGACAACAATCTCAAGCTGTTCGCCGCCGTGATCCAGAATGCGAAGCGGCGCGTGAACCTGACCAGCCCGTATTTCGTGCCGGACGAGTCGATCATGATGGCCATGGTCACTGCGGCATCGCGGGGGCTCGAGGTGGAGTTGTTCGTTTCCGAGGTCAGCGACCAGTTCGCTGTTTTCCACGCGCAGCGCTCCTACTACGAGCAGCTGCTGCGGGCCGGCGTGAGGATCTACCTCCTCGCCGCACCGACCGTGCTGCACGCCAAGCACCTGAGCATCGACGAGGACGTCGCGATCATCGGCTCCAGCAACTTCGACATCCGCTCCCTCAGCCTGCACATGGAGGTGATGGTCCTGGTGCACGCGCGGGAGTTCGTCGACGCGATGCGCCGGATCGAGGACGACTACCGGGCCAACAGCCGACTGCTCACGCTGGAGGAGTGGCTGCGACGGCCTCGGCGGGAGAAAGTGTTCGACAACCTGATGCGCCTCACCTCCTCGTTGATGTAGCCATGCGACTAGCCACCTTCAATATCAACGGACGTTCGCCCGGCGAGAACCGGGTCGACCTCGACCGGCTGGCCAATTCGATCCGAACGCTCGCACCGGACATCCTGGCGCTGCAGGAGGTCGACCTGTACCAGCCGCGATCCCACGATGCCGACCTCGCCGCGATTGTCGCCGAAGCCATGGAGTGCGTCGACCACCGATTCGTCGCGGCCCTGGCCGGCACGCCAGGCGCACGATGGGTCGCGGTAGGCGAGGGCACCAATCACGGGCCCGGCGTTCGGAAACGCCCTATTCTCCCGCTACCCCGTCCGCAGCTGGGAAGTGCTGCGGATGCCTGGGGCCGGCCCGCACCTCACCCTCCCGCTTCCCGGCCCCAGACGCGCTGCCGTCATCGGCGAAGAACCCAGAGTGGCGCTGATCGCCGACATCGAGACGCCACATGGGCTCGTGCGGGTGGCGAGCACTCACCTGTCGTTCCTGCCCGGCTCCAATCTCGTTCAGCTGAGGCGGGTGACCCGACATGTGGAGCAGGGCAAGCTCCCGGCCCTGATCATGGGTGATCTGAACCTCCCCGGTGGCGTCCCCACAGCGATCACCGGGTACCGGCCACTGGCCAGACATCGGACCTACCCCGCCGCGCACCCGCTCGTCCAGCTCGACCACCTGCTCCTCAAGGGTGAGCTCGGACAGGTCCGGCACACCGCCGCGCTCCGTCTTGCGGTGTCGGACCACCGGGCGCTGCTGGCGGACCTAGCGGACGACTGACGGATCTAGGCGCCTGCTGGCGCAGATCCGCGGAGCTGGTCAACCGCTCGAGCGCACTGCACAGCTCTCCGATCACAGCCGGCAACAGCACGGCCGCCTCTTCGTCGGAGCCGACGACCGCATCAAATACGGACTTGCCGCTTAGCAGCCACGCATGGATCGCGGCCATCGCCTGCGCCCTCAGATCAATAGCGATTTCGGGCGGCATCGGAAACCCAGCCATTCCAGAACCTCATTTCTATGTGAAGCACCGGCAAGTGACCTCGAAACCTGGTCGTGCCCATGACGGCACAGCGCGGCCGCGTTCAGCGGTCGTCGGCGGGGTCGCTGAGGTCCTCGTTCAGCGGCGGTTCCGCCGCCAGATCGCGGCGGACAGCACGGTGGCGAACGCACACCAGGCCGCATACGGGCTCAGGGCGGCGGCGGCCCTCAGGTCCGCCGCCGCGGTGCGGCGGACGAGATCGCCGCTGCTGAGCGCCAAGGCGGCAGCGACAGCGACCGCCGGCCCCAGCCGGTGGAACCGGAAGAACACCCAGCTCCAGCTCGCGTTCAGCACCAGGTTGGCGGCCAGCGCCCGTTCGTACGTGGCGCGATCGTGCTCCTGCAGCCGGTCGATCGCGATCGCCGACGTGACAGCGATGTCGGCGTAGAGCGCGGTCCAGACCGGTCCAAACACCACACCGGGCGGCTGAATGACCGGCTTCTCGAGGCGCGCGTACCACCGGCTCCTGACTTCGGCGCTCGCGATCGAGCCGAGCGTCGCGCACGCGGCGACCGCCCCGGCGGTGAACGGCAGGACCCGGCCTAGCACGTGCCCAGTCTCCCACTTCGTGCTGTCGTCGTCCTCTCCGACACCGGATGATCGCGTGGCGCGTACGCGGAGGTCTTCTTCCAGCTCAGGATGCATGATCAATGCTTAGATCACCTGTATCCGATATGCACCGATGAGCGGCCGCTACGAGTCACTGACCGTCCCCGATGCGTTGCGGCGCAGGAAATCCGGCCCAAAAAGGCGGAAACGCCGGATTCCTTCGATGGCCGCAGCGCCGCCGTCTAGCACCACGGCGGCCATCGTTGACACACACAAGATCAGTCACTTGCCGGGGACGTCTCGCCAACCGCTCGTCTCCGCAATCGGCGGTTCACCTTGCAACGGGTATATATGACACCGTCGATCAAGATCCCCGCACCGTTGCCGGCCACACGGTCGCCGCCGACGCCAGAAATCGGCGGGAAGTCTTGCTTGACGTTACCGACGCGGCTTGTGATCCACCACGACAACCAAGCTGCTGCGCTCAGCTGGTGTGCAGGGACGTGCGTTCACTTACGTGGAGGCATAGCGCCTGCATCGAGATGATGAAACACGGAGAGTGTTTGCGACTCCCGGGGCTTTCGCCTGTCAGCTCCGCCAGCCGGACCTACGCCACTTCTGTCTCGTGTAGATGCCGAACGGCAACCTGATCTGTAGCGTCCTGGTGCGGCTCTTGGTCGTTACCAGACCCAGCCGGCCAAAGAGGCCGGGGCCCCGCTTCGACACTTTGACGCCGAGGAAGGGGCCAACGCGGAACGCCCTGCGGGAACCGAACGGCATGGGACTCATCCTCCTCTACAGCTTTTTTCAGACTCGGATGGCAGCTAGTTCTGTCACTGTAGCGGCGAGGGTTTGCATGATACCGGCAGCCACGTTCGTGTACGCGTCCGGTGCGGTGATCGATGGCTTCTCGGGCCACCTGAGTCGGCTGACGGCGGCAGATCGGGCGGCTCGACCGGCTCAACAGCCAAGGTGTCGGCGTTGGTGATCTTGCGGTGAGCAAGCTGAGTAGTCTGCGTTTTGGGGTCTTGCTTTCGTCTTAAGTGAGATTCCTGGCCGGGTCGGTGCTCCTAACACCGTCGGGCGCTTAGAGTTTTGATCTTTGAATGCGGCCTGGGTGGTCTGGGTGCGGCCTCGCTTCGTCACGGCGTCATGAATCCCGGGGGACACGGCGGTCCTCATGATCAACAGGGCCGTTGCCGCCGAATCTGGGAACGGTTGCAGCGATCATTGGAGCCCTACGGCGTCGCCGAGGTCCCTGGCGGCTAGTGACGACAAGGTTCGCGCTACGAGCCGAATTCTTGGTGGTCGGTCCGCGGTCCGGCGAGAGGCCAGATAGCGTCGCGCAGCCAGCCCGATCGCCAGGGGCGCCACCGCCGCCCTCACCAGTTGAACGGATGCTCCAGGTGTCAACGAACTGTAGGGAATGGCGCCATGGATATTGCGCTTTCACTGATCCTTGCGGCGATATTCGTCTGGGGAATTATCTCGGGGCGGGCGGCGGCAATCTCGACGCCGATCTTCTTCGTGGCCGTCGGCCTCATCTTGGGCGGAGGCCTCAAGCTCGTGCAGGTCGACTCTGACCCCCATTCGACGAAGATCATTGCCGAGGTCACGCTTGTTTGGGTGCTGTTCGCAGATGCGAGGCGCATACGATTCGCGGAGCTGCGACAAGACCTCGGGCACTACGCCCGACTGCTGGCAATAGGTCTGCCCCTGATGATCGCATTGGGAGCGGCGGCCGCCGCCACATTTCTAGACCTCAGCCTCTGGTACGCATTGCTGGTGGGTGCCGCACTCGCCCCGACCGACGCCGCCCTTGGCTCGGCGGTCATGTCGGATCGCAGGGTTTCTTATCGAGTGCGGCAGACGCTAAACGTGGAGAGCGGACTGAACGACGGAATCGTCACTCCTATCGTGACTGTGTCTATCGCTGCTATCGCCGCCGAGGCCGGTATATGGCAGCAAAGTTTGCGTGGCTTGTTCGGTCTCCTGCTGGGTGCATTGACTGGTGTGGTGCTGGGTGCCTTGGGTGGGGTGCTACTGCGTTCGGCTCGCCGGCGCGGCTGGAGTTCCGAAGAGTCCACCGGCCCAGGGATACTCGCACTCGCGCTCCTCGCGTTCCTCCTCGCAGTGCTAGTCGACGCAAATGGTTTCGTCGCCGCCTTCGTGGCTGGAAGCGCATTCGGCGCTCTCACTCATCGGGGAGGAGAAAAAGAGGTCTACTACGTTGAGCAGACCTGCGGCTTGGCATCGATGATCTGCTGGCTTCTTTTCGGGGCCATTGGCGTCCCGGCCATAGCTGCGGATTGGAGCTGGCGCATCCTCCTCTACGCTCTGCTGAGCCTGACCGTGATCCGCATGCTGCCAGTGGCGATCTCGCTGCTCGGTGCCCGGATGGACTGGGCCACGATGTTGTTCATTGGCTGGTTCGGCCCACGGGGACTGGCTTCGATCATCTTCGCTTTGATTGCGCTGGAAGACCTGCAAGGCGTGCCTGGACCAATCGACGATGTGGTTGCAACGATTGGACTGACGGTCCTGCTCAGTGTTCTTTTTCACGGATTGAGCGCGCAACCGTTGGCGGGACGTTACGCAGCCACGCCCCGCGCCGATGTGGAGCCCGTCACATACCTGGAGCCGACGCTGCGTCACCTGGTCAGTCCCTCTCGGAACCTGTCAGACCGATTGCAAAGGAAATGATTCAACACCCAACTGAACCGCCTTTGGCGTCGGCAGCCTTTTAGCTCTAATCCGGGGGAGTCAGATTGTCCACGCGCAGTACCGTCGAAGTGCTCAACGGCCTTGCCCTCGTTACGTCGCCTACCGTCTGATCGTCAGCAGTTGCATGCGATCCACGGCCTCCAGTTGATCAAGCTAGTTCGCTTGTTTAGCTATGGGTCTGACCACCATTTTGACCACCATTTGGGTTTGTCCACCGAAATACGCCTAAGTGCAAAATCCTTATTCTTAAGGAAAACTGGACGTCTGAGGACGTCGGTGGATACGCTGCCGATGTCTGGGGGTCAAGGGGTTGCCGTGATCGATCGAGTTCGGCTCGCTGAGGATCGGGTCCGACCTGAGGTTTCGCAATGGGCTGACAGTCACGAAGCGGCGGCCAAGGAGTCAACGTACGCCTGAAGGTCACGGGCGCGGACCAGGCGGCTTCTGTCGATGTGAACTGAGCGGAGTTCGCCCGACTTGAGGAGTTCGTAGACCTTCGAGCGGCTGATGCTTAGATGCTCAGCGACCTCCGGGATGCGATAGAGCAGCTTGTCGTTCATGATCTTCCTCTGCGTGGACCAGGCCTCTACCTACATAAGGACCTGACGAGGTTTCGGGCGATCACGACCATCCAGACTTCGTTGCACACGTCCGTCTCGACGGAGTATTGAAGGTCAACACCGCCATGGCTGTAGGTCTGGTGCCCGCGCATCGGGCGGACCACCTCTTCTCTCTGGCCCTGACTCCGAGCGACAGTTCAGTCCGCGGTGCAGCGAAGTCCATGTTCATCCAGCGCGATCGACCGTCGCGATTGGCAGACCGGACGGCAAGGGCTGCCTACAAATTGCCCACAGCCGCTCTAGGCAAAACGAGAGGCAGCTTCCGAAAACCTTCCGAAACCGCCTCTGACTAGGCCACTTACTCGTAGCGGGGACAGGATTTGAACCTGTGACCTCTGGGTTATGAGCCCAGCGAGCTACCGAGCTGCTCCACCCCGCGTCGGCAGTGCACCACCCTACGTCAGCTCCCGAGACAAGCCAAATCAAGCAAATCGACTCAGTCCATGTCGGGAATGAGCTCCCGCGCTTCTACGTACTCCATACCCGTCAGCTCCATTAGGTCGGTCACTGTGGAGCGGATCTGAGCCAAGATCACGACGGCCGAGATGGAGTGCGTGAGGTGAAGATGCGGAGTCGCCTCGGCGATCTCTCGCAGTTGGTCCTTTGCAGCGGTCGGAAGCCGGTGTTCTGAGAACTCATGAGCGATGAATCTGCATGCTTCGGCCAGCCGTCGGACCAGATCCTGATAGGTCACAGGTACTTCCTCACCCCGCCATATTGCGACAACACTCCTTCGGACCAATACCCGGAGGTTGTGGACGGCAGAATCGAGCGGCTGGTGCAGGCCGGACAATGTGATTGCCAGGCTCAACTGTCGGCGTCGAAACGGGGAGTGGCGGACCACCTCGAGGCCCTCCGCAGCAGCGGCGTCGAAAGTAGCCATATCCTTTTCTGCCGCCTGCACCCGATCCAGCACCGTACTAGCACCGTGCTCATCCTTCGCCGAGAGCGCATCGGCTGCCGCGTCCAACGTGTCAGCCATCCCAGCGACAACTTTGGCCGCGATTTCACCTGGCTTGCGGAGCGGCCCACTTGGTGCCACGGTCGCCACCAACAACGCGAGCGCGGAGCCAATTACTGCGTCAGTCCAGCGTTCAACTCCATAAATAGGACTGGGCGCCATGACCAGCACGGCGATTGAGTTGGCGCCGGCCGTGGTCGTGATCACCGGGCTTGCACCAACCAAGGTCGCGAGTGACATGGCGATGGCGCAGACCAGCACAACTTGCCAGACTCCGGCTCCGAACAACACTAACCAGAGATCGCCCAGCGCGACGCCAAGCGTCACACCGATCGCCACGTCCACACCACGACGGAGGCGCTGCCCATACGTCATACCGAGGACGAGGATGGCCGACGCCGCGGCGAAATAGGGCACTTTATGACCGAGCAGCAGGCCCGCGATCAGCCATGCGAGGCCCGCGGTCACCGAGCACTGGGCGATGAGGAAACCACGCTGTCGCCATCGCTCGAGACGACGAATCGCGGATTCCTCGCCGTGCCGGATCGTTCGCTCACTGAGGTCAAAGGCCCGCAGTTCCAACCGCTTCACGGAGAAGGCTTCGGAGTCCATGCCTCATGATTCACCCCGTCAGAGCTAGCGTGCCAGAGCGTCGACCGCGTGGCAGCATTCGTGTCCCGTCGGGCAAACTAGGCAGACGTGACTTCACCGATCCGCGTCACCGTATGGGGCGAGAATTTTCACGAACGATTCGAACGAGACAAGCCCGGCATGGCCGAGCGCTATCCAGACGGCATGCATGGGGCAATCGCGGCCGGCATCACGGAGTTCCTCGGGAGCTCCGTGATCGTCAATACGGCTACTCAAGATCAACCAGAGCACGGTCTGACCGAGGACGTCTTAGCGGCGACGGATGTGCTCACCTGGTGGGGACACGCGACGCACGCGGACGTTGATGATGCGGTCGTCGATCGGGTACACCAGCGCGTTCTGGGTGGGATGGGCCTGCTCGCGCTGCACTCAGCCCACTTCTCGAAGATCTTCCGCCGACTGATGGGCACTACGTGCTCGCTGGCTTGGCGCAACTCTGGTGACACCGAACTGGTCTGGACGGTCAACCCGTCCCACCCGATCACTGCCGGGATTCCACACCCGATCGTGATCAACGAACATGAGATGTATGGCGAGTTCTTCGACATTCCAGCACCGGATGAGTCGATCTTTCTTTCCACCTTCAGCGGTGGTGAGGTCTTTCGATCTGGCTGCTGTTGGCGGCGCGGCAAGGGCAAAGTGTTCTACTTCTCGCCCGGCGATCAGGCGTACCCGATCTACCACCACCCCGACATCAAACACGTGCTCGCCAATGCCGTGCTCTGGGCTCAACCTGAGCAGAGCAGGAACTTTGCACCGCCGGCTGTCGTCGACATGCCTGCGCCGCAGCTTGACAGAGGTGTTCTTCCGGAAGGCGTCGAGGCGTGAGCGAGAGTGATCGACTACGAGCCGCTGTGATCGGCCTGGGGTGGGCGGGCCAGCAGCACATGGCGGCCTACGCCGCCGCGAACAATGTTGATCTTGCCGCTTTGGCGGGCATGGAGCCCGACGCGCTGCAGCAGTTGGGCAAGGAGTACGAGATTGCCGAGGAGCATCGCTACGCGGACTGGCGAGGCCTTATTGATCATGGAAAAGTTGATCTATTGAGCATCGCTGCGCCTACCACGCTGCATGCACCGATTGCGGTCGAAGCCCTCAATGCGGGCATCCACGTGCTCTCGGAGAAACCGATGGCGGAGAGCGCCGAGAAGGCTCGCCTGATGGTGGAGGCGGCGGAGCGCAATGATCGGGTACTGGATGTCTCGTTCAATCATCGGCAGCGCGGTGATGTCCAGACCTTGAAGAAGATCATTGACTCCGGACTGCTGGGCAAGATCTATTACGCCAAGGTTGGTTGGTTGCGCCGCGAAGGCATCCCAGGCCTGGGCAGCTGGTTCACTCGCCGTGCGACCTCTGGCGGCGGACCGCTGATGGACTTAGGCGTGCACATGCTCGACATTGCGCTCTATCTGCTTGGGGAGCCGTCGGTTCGCGCGGTTACCGCGGCGACGTACGCGGAGTTTGGGCCGCGCGGCAAGGGCAGCTCAATTTCACCCTTCATGCGCAAGACCGGAGTACGGCCCGGCGCCTTCGACGTGGAAGATCTTTCTACTGCCTTTGTACGGCTGCAGGACGGCGGGACCTTGTTGCTGGAGTCGAGTTGGGCGCAATGGATCGCGAAAGATTATTGCTACGTCACGATGTACGGCTCCGACGGAGGCGCCAGCATCGAGTGGGGTGCACCAGAGGATCCCCACCGCTCGCTCCATATCTGGACCGAGATGTCGGGCGTGCCGGCCACCCTGCATCCCAGCGTGCCTCCCGATGGACGGCACACGGAGAGCGTTCTGGACTTCATTGCGAAGGTGCGATCGGGTGACTACACCAACCATCGCGGCAAGCAGGCGCTGGCTCGTGCTGTCGTGATCGATGCTTGCTATGCCTCGGCGGACAAGGGAAGCGAGATCGCACTCGATACATATGCCGTCTGAGACCGTCGAAGACCACCCTTAGACAGGCTCAGGGCACATCAGACGTCACATCAGTCACATCAACTTCATTTGTTCACTTGCGTGTTGCGATTGACGTCCTGCAAGCTAGGGCCACTTCCCCAATGAATTGGACGCCCTATGTCTCCTTCCCGAACTCGCGCTAGGTGGATCAAGCGATTTCTTGGTGGTGCGCTGGCTTTCACGGTCATCGGCACATCGACGGTGCTGACGACGATTCCCGCTCAGGCCGACCCCGCTGTTTGGGCACAATCAGGAAGATTCACTATTCGGGGCGCAGGCTGGGGACACGGCTGGGGCATGTCGCAGTACGGCGCGTACGGGGCGGCGCGGAAAGGCCTGTCCTGGAAGCAGATTCTTGCCTTCTACTACCGAGGCACTCAGCTGAGCAGCATGCCGGCCGGAACCAAGATCAAGGTCTGGATCACTGCTGACAACGACAACAGCATGCGGGTGCTGCCGGCGAGCGGCCTCGCCGTGCGGGACGGCGCGGGCCATCGCTACACACTGCCGGTTGGGCCGAACTACACATCGTGGCGTATTAGTCGCTCAGGAACTGGCTACCGCCTCAGCTACCGAAACCGAAGCGGCAGCTACCTGACGAAGTCGACTGGACTGACCACCGGCACCTGGTCGTTCTCGACTCGCTCCAAGATCGTCAAGGTCGTGTTGCCCCATGGATTGGTGCGCTCCTATCGAGGCACCGTCGCGCTGATCAAGAGGGGATCCGGCGGCCGAACGATCAACAATGTTTTGCTTGAGGATTACGTCAAAGGTGTCGTGCCAGCAGAGATGCCCACGTCATGGGCGACCGACGCGGTACGGGCTCAGGCAGTCGCGGCACGCTCGTACGCGGTCCGGCTACGTGACTTCGGCGGTTACTCCGGCTTTGACATCTGCGACACCACCGCCTGTCAGGTTTATGGTGGCGTCGGCCGCGAAACAAGCAACGGCAATGCGGCGGTGCGGGCGACCGCCGGCAAGATCGTCACGTATCGAGGCAAGGTCGCGCTCACGCAATTCGCCTCATCCAACGGTGGCTACAGTGCCCAGGGCGACTACCCCTACCTCGCTGCACACCGCGATCCCTATGACGGAGTGATCAAGTCTCAAGCATGGACTCGGGTGATTAGCGCGAGCAGCATCGGCCGGGCCTGGCCCTCGGTCGGTACGGTACGGCGGCTGCAGATCAGCAGCCGCGACGGCGCGGGCGCGTGGGGCGGCCGGGTCAAGACCATCAAGATCATCGGAAGCTCTCGGACGGCTACGGTCTCAGGTACGACGTTCCAGCACATGTTCGGCATGCGCTCCTCGCTCTTCACCATCACCGACTTGTCAGCATGAGTGGTTGCCAGAGCGACCACAGGCGCTGACAAGTCGGTGAGAATGAGCGAGTGATCGAAGGGTTCGAGATCGGCCACCACACCGCGGACAGCGATGGCTGGCTCACCGGGACGACGGTCGTACTAGCCCGAGGCGGCGCGGTTGGCGGGGTAGACGTACGCGGTGGCGGCCCAGGCACGCGGGAGACCGACCTGCTCAGCCCCACGACACTGGTCGACCGAGTTCATGCAGTTGTTCTCACCGGAGGCAGCGCCTACGGGCTGGCAGCTGCGAACGGTGTCATGGAGGGCCTCGAAGCAGCTCACATCGGCTGGCCGGTTGGTCCGGAGCCTCATCAGGTGGTTCCAATCGTTCCTGCGGCGGTCATCTTCGATCTTGGTCGCGGTGGCGTATTCGGTAACCGGCCTACGCATGAGTTCGGACTCTCGGCACTCGCTGCAGCAAGTTCAGCCCAGCCCGCGACAGGATTGGTTGGGGGAGGCACCGGCGCAGTCTGTGGCGGAATCAAGGCGGGCTTCGGTTACGCCGAAATGGAGCTTGATTCGGGCGTCTCGGTGGCTGCCGCAGTCGTGGTGAATGCGGCCGGCTCAGCCGTGGACCCGGCGAGTGGCCGGTTGTGGGCTGATCGCAGGCAGCTCCTGGCAACGCCCAATGATGGCGAACGAGAGGCGTTGGCGACGGCCTACGCTCAAGCGCGACGTCCCGCCGCAACCACGATCGGTGTCGTGATGACAGATGCGACCCTGACCAAGGCGCAAGCTAGCAAGATCGCCGCAGTCGCGCACGACGGTATGGCCCGAGCAATCCGGCCGGTGCATTCGATGTTTGACGGCGACACCGTCTTCTGCCTCGCCTCCTCGCGCCGCTCCGTTGCGGAGGACCGGATTCGCTCGCTGTTCGCGTTCAATACGTTGCTGGCGGCAGCAGCCGATGTGTTCGCCGACGCATGCCTCGACGGAATTCTGGCAGCGACCGGGCGCGGTTCCTGGCAGAGCTACACCGAGCTGGCGCCTTCGGTCGTCGGCTGAGATTTTGGTTTGATCCGGAGCTGGATTCCTAGACTGGTGGCCGCATTCCGCACAACACCAACGAGGACTCATGAAGGCGTTATTGCTGGAGAACATCCACCCCGAGGGCGTCCGGCTGCTCACCGAACGCGGCATCGAGGTCGAGACGGTCAAGGGCGCTCTCGACGAGGCGGAGCTGATCGCCGCGCTACCCGGCGTTCAGCTGCTGGGAATCCGCTCGAAAACCAATGTGACAGGGCGCGCTCTCGAAGCCTCTCCTGAGTTGCAGGCGATCGGTGCGTTTTGCATTGGCACTAACCAGGTCGATCTCAGCGCCGCGGCAGCCTTGGGGATTCCCGTCTTCAATGCGCCCTTCTCCAACACGCGCAGCGTCGTGGAACTCGTCCTTGCCGAGATCATCGCGCTGGCACGTCATCTCACCGACAAGAACGCAGGCATGCATGCCGGCGTCTGGGACAAGTCGGCGAAAGGCGCCCACGAGGTACGCGGCCGCACGCTGGGCATTGTCGGCTACGGCAACATCGGCAGCCAGCTGTCGGTCGTCGCCGAGTCGCTCGGCATGCGGGTGTATTTCTACGACATTGCCGACAAACTGGCGCTCGGCAACGCACGACGCTGCGAAACACTCGAGGAGCTCTTGGAGGTTGCCGAGACGGTCAGCCTGCACGTCGACGGTCGACCCGGTAATGCCGGTCTATTCGGTGCCGAACAGTTTGGGAGAATGCGCCGCCGCAGTCTTTTTCTCAATCTATGCCGGGGATTCGTCGTTGATCATGAGGCATTGCGCGAGCACTTGCTCAGCGGCCACATCGCCGGCGCTGCGCTGGACGTATTCGCAGAAGAGCCCAAGAGCGCGGGCGAGTCCTTTGCCTCTAGCCTGCAGGGTTTACCGAACGTGATCTTGACGCCGCACATCGGCGGCTCGACCGAGGAGGCGCAGACCGATATCGGTCGATTCGTCGCTGGCAAGCTGCGCGATTATGCTGATAGCGGCCACACCACCATGTCGGTGAATCTGCCCCAGGTGCAGAGCGATAGCCGGGTTACTGGACGCAGCCGGGTGCTGCATGTGCATCAGAACGTCCCCGGCGTGTTAGCTACGGTCAACGGTCTCCTGGCGAACGCCAATGTCAACATCGAGAGCCAAGTGCTCTCCACGCGTGGTGAGCTCGGTTACGTGATCACCGACGTGGCAGGCGACGGGCTGACGCGCGAGCTGATCGATAAGCTGCAAGGCTTGGCAGAGACGGTCCGGTTGCGAGTTATCGATTAGATCGTGCGTATGTGCACTGAGCTTGTCGAAGTGCCAGATGCCCTTCGACAGGCTCAGGGCACATATCGACAGGCTCAGGGCACAGATCGACGGGCCCGGCGGATCAGAGGCGGCAGCCAGGTCGGACAGCGGGGATCGGCTTCAAGATGGTCAAGCGTCCACCAGCCGACCTCGGTGAGCTCATCCGGAGCATTCACGAACGGCTCGCCCTCGGGCGGCGCAGGGGCCGTAAATGTCACCGTGATCTGACGCTCACCACCGTCGGTAACAAAGAATTCCGACTCCAGGTACGTCAGCGGTACGCCAGCAAGATCAAGCCCGACCTCTTCCACCACCTCGCGACGCGCGGTCATCTCGAGCACATCAGCGACCGGATCAGTGAGGTCAACGTGACCACCGATCATTCCGATCATGTTCGGCGCGTACGCCACACCCGGCGCGCGGACCACCAGCAGCCAGGTGTCGCCGCGCGAAATCAGTACACAAACGGTGACCGCGTAGACCGCGCTGTCCACGTCAAGATCAGGACTTGCGCCGAACGATCTTGATCAGGATGAAGATCAGCAGACCGACGATGGCGAGCAGCGGGCCGTACCGCCTCAGCACCACCGGCAGCACCGTGCTCAGCACGCTAAGCGTGCTTTCACCGGCATCATCCCGGGCTTGTGCAGCGTAAGCAGGCTGACCTGAACTCGGAGGAGCGCTCACGGACTCCGCCTGCACGGCGGCCGCAGTAGTCGCAGTCACTTCCTCAGCTGGCACTTCCTCGGCGGGTACCTCTTCGGCGGGCACCGCCTCGAGTTCGATGGTCTGCTCGGTGTCAGCCTCGTCGGAGATGGGCTGGGTAGACGTGGACGCCAGTTCGCTCGCCGCGGTACCGAGGCCGTCAGTGAATCGCTCCGAGACGCAGCTCGCAAACTGATCCAGCAGCTTGTCGCTGGCATCGGAGATCACTCCGCGGCCGAATTGCGCGGGCTTACCGGTGATCGCCAGGTCGGTAAGCACTTCGACGTCGGTCTGCTCACCGCTCGCGGCGAATGATGCAGTGACGGTCGCCGTCGCCGTTCCGTTTCCGCGCTTGTCCTCGCCCTGGGCCTCGATCACTACTCGGCGGTCGGCATCATTGCGTTCCACATACCGGCCGGATCCGTTGTACATCAGGGAAACTGGGCCCATCTTGATCTTCACCGAGCCGGTGAACTCGTCACCGTCGACACTGGTGATCGTGGCGCCGGGAAAGCAGGCGGCCAACCCTTCCAGATCGTTGAAGGCCTTCCAGGCCTTATCGACGGGAGCGGCCACGCTAAAGCGATGCGTCAGGTCCATGGCCCCATCTTTGTCCGATGAGTGCGTCGCCGCCAGCACCGCGCGACGACCGGAGATCCAGCCCTGATTTTGAAGCACTGACAGCCGAAAACCGCCGTATTTCGGCTGTTTCGACACTGATAGAGATGCGTTTTCAGGGGACTTGATGGCGAAGCGATCACGATGCCGCGTGATGGATGCGCCCGCTGAGCTCGCTGAGACGGCCGCCCTGGCCGCCCCAACGCTGGCTGACGATCTCCGCACCGATCGATACCGCAGTCTCTTCCGGGGTACGCGCTCCAAGATCCAGGCCGATCGGGCTGGAAAGTCGGCCGATTTCCACGTCTGAGAGTCCTGCCTCGCGCAGTCGCTGCAGACGATCTTGGTGAGTCATTCGCGATCCCATGGCGCCGACATAACCGAGGTATGGCAACCGAAGGGCAATTTCCAAAACCGGCACGTCGAACTTGGGATCGTGAGTAAGCACGCACACGACCGTGCGTGAGTCGATCCGGCCCGCATCGGCTTCCGCTGCCAGGTAACGGTGCGGCCAGTCCACGATCACCTCGTGCGCATCGGCAAATCTGGTTCGCGTGGCGAACACCGGCCGCGCATCGCAGACGGTCACCCGATATCCCAAGAAGGTCCCGAGCCGTGCAACTGCAGCGGCGAAATCGATCGCCCCGAAAACCAGCATCCGAGGACGCGGGGCGAAGCTCGCCGCAAAGACCCGCATCCCCTCACCGCGCCGCTGGCCTTCTGGACCATAAGTAAGGAGCTCCGTCTTACCTGTCGCCAAGAGGCCCCGGACATCATCGGCGACGGCTGCGTCGGCCCGTTCGCTACCCAGCGAACCACAAATGTCGGAATGCTCCGCTGGTCGGATGATCATCCTCCGACCGACTCTCGTGGGGTCGAGATGTTCGACGACAGTCGCGATGGCGAGCGCTCGGCCGGCGTCAATGTCGGCGCCGACCTCGGCCAACTCGGGAAAAGTTTGTTTCGACACCTTCTCGACAAAGACGTCAAGGATTCCGCCGCACGTGAGACCAACCGCGGATGCGTCGTGGTCGCTTACGCCGTAGCGCTGCAGCACCGGGTGGTCGTGAGCGACCACCTGCTGTGCGAGGGCGTAGACGGCCGACTCCACACAGCCGCCCGATACCGAACCTACGGCTGACTCGTCCGGACCGACCAGCATTGCGGCTCCGGGCTGCCTGGGCGCGGAGCGCCAGGTGCCGACGACCGTCCCCATGCCGACGGTCTCACCAGCCCGCCACCACGCCAGCAGGTCGGGAAGTACCTCACGCATCAGCGCGCGCCTCGCACATCAGTGAGCACCCCCGGTCGCCGCCAGTCGCTGTCGTGGTCCTGGCCGCCGGCCAGATCACTACATTCCACACCATCGGCGTGATGCCGTGCGAGGTAGTCCTTGGCACCAATGTCTCCGTGGAGGCCCACCATGATGGCCTGCAGATGATCGCGGCCGATGAGCACCGGATGGCCGGGCCGGCCTGCGTATACGGCGCGGGCCAAGACCGCCGGGTGGGGCGGCGCCTCGCGGAGTAGGCGGCGTACCACGTCAGCTCCCACATCGGGCAGATCGACGAGGTGTACCAGGACTGCCTGGGGTTGGTCCTGCTGGACGGCCTCCAGGCCACGTCGCAGCGAGCTGGCCATGCCGCGTTGCCAGTCGACCGCTTCCACCAGGGTCACGTCCGGGTTCGCTGCTACACCGGCGTCCGTAAGGAGCTCGCGTACCCTGTCGGCCTGGGAGCCCAAGACGACGACAACAGGACCGCAGCCACCCTTCCGGAGCACGCTGATCGAGCGCAGCAGCCACGACGTGCCATCGAAGTCGACTCGGAGCGCTTTCGGCCCACCGGCACGGCGCCCGGCTCCCGCGGCGAGCAGCACGGCAACGGTCTGGTCACCCGTCGCATCCGAGGATGGATCAGTCAGAAGCTACCACCGGTTCCTTGATCATCATCCCGATCATCGTCGGCGTCCTCGTCGAGGGCGAGCTGCTGCAGGACCGCATCATGCAGCCGACCGTTCGTGGCGTAGCCGCCGGTGCCCAGCGGCCCGGGACGCCCCTCAAGATCAGTGAATTTCCCGCCCGCTTCAGTGACGATGATCGCGCACGCTGCCATGTCGTGGAGCGCCAACTCGGGCTCGCAGGCAATATCAACTCCACCCTCGGCGAGCAGCATGTAGGACCAGAAGTCCCCATAGGCGCGGGTTCGCCAGCAGCGCCGCAGCAGGTCGACGAATTGCTGGCCTTGGCGCGCCTCCACCCAGGCTGAAATGGAGGCATAACTCAGCGAGGCGTCGTCAATGCTCGCGACGTTGGAAACGTGAATGGGCGTCGCCGACATCAACGACTTTCCGGCGTACGCCCCACCGCCCATGCTGGCCCACCAACGGCGACCAAGCGCTGGAGCGCTCACCACCCCGACAGCCGGCTCGTCGTTGATCATCAAGGCAATCAGCGTGCCCCAGACCGGGACACCGCGGACGAAATTCTTTGTGCCGTCGATGGGGTCGATCACCCAGCGACGCGGTCCCCATCCGGTGTCCGCCATCTCCTCACCGTGCACCGCATCGCGAGGTCGGGCCCGGCCGAGGGTGCGACGGATGGCCTGCTCAGCGGCGGTATCGGCGTCGGAAACCGGGGTGAGATCAGGTTTCGAGGTGACATGCAGATCGAGTGACTTGAAGCGGCTCATGGTGATCGAGTCGGCGTCATCGGCGAGCAGATGGGCCAGTCGGAGGTCGTCGGTCAAGCCTCGGTGGAGCGCAGCGTCAAGCCCTGTTCTCGCGGCGTCGGGGACGGGCATGTGCCTACGCTACTGGCCGGAACCGAGCATCCGGCGAAAAGACTCAAGCCGGGCAGCCGAGAGCTGTCCATTCGCGACCGCAGTGTCCAGCGCACACTCCGGTGCGGTGTGGTCATGCCGGCAACCGCGCGGACAGTCTTCGGTGATGGCTCGCAAGTCGTCGAAGGCGGCGATGATCCGGTGACGGCTGATGTGGCTCAGGCCGAACGATCGGACGCCGGGCGTATCGATTACCCAGCTCTGGGATAGCTCCGCGTCGTCCGAATCCGGCAGTCGAAGCGCAACAGCCGAGGAGGAAATATGCCGACCACGGCCGGTGACCGCACTGACCTCACCGATCGCCCGATCGGTACCCGGGATCAAGGCATTGACCAGCGTGGATTTTCCAACACCCGAGTGCCCGACGAAGACGCTGCGGTGCCCGCGGAGTCGCTCGCGCAGCGGATCCAGATCGGCGCCCGGGAAGGTCACCTGGACTGGAACGCCGAGCGGCTCATACAGCGCCGTCAGCTCGTCGGGTGCCGCGAGATCGGCCTTGGTGAGGCACAGCAGTGGCTCGATTCCGGCGTCGTAGCCAGCCACCAGCAGACGGTCGATCATTCCGACCCGAGGTGGGGGATCCGCCAGCGCGGTGACGATGACCAGCTGGTCAGCGTTGGCCACGATCGGTCGCTCGTAGGGGTCGTCGTCATCGGCCGTACGCCGCAACACCGTGCTGCGCTCCTCGACCTCGACGATACGAGCCAATGTGCCCTCGGCGCCGGACGTGTCGCCGACGACACGAACCCGATCGCCGACGATGACGCCCGTGCGGCCGAGCTGGCGCGCCTTGGTAGCGGATACGTCCCGGCCAGCGATCAGCACCCGGTAGCGACCCCGGTCGACGGTGATGATCATGCCCGTCTCAGCGTCGGTATAGTCCGGCCGATCCTTGGTCCGCGGCCTGGTGCTGCGACGCCCGGGACGCTCGTACGCCTCGTAGTCGTCGCCGCGTACGCCGGCCTGGGTCACCGCGAGATCGTCTCGCTCTCTGGCTGTGGTACAGAGTCGTTGATCATCGATGTCCAGAGCTGCTCGAACTCCGGCATGGTCTTGCTGGTGCAGCCGATGTCGTCCAGCACGATCTCAGGTACGACGAGTCCCAACAACGCGCCAGCCTGTGCCATTCGATGATCGGCATAGGTACGCCATAGGTCGCCGCCCAGGATTCGCGGATGAATCGTCAATCCGTCGTGGGTCTGGCTGACATGACTGCCGAGGCGATCCAGTTCGGTTTCCAGAGCAGCTAGTCGATCGGTCTCGTGGCCGCGGATGTGGGCGATACCTCGTAGATGGCTGGTGTCGTCGGCGAGCGCAGCGATGGCCGCGACGACCGGTGTCAGCTCCGCCGCCCCGCTGAGATCAAGATCGACACCGTGGATGTGATCGGTTCCCGTTACTCGAAGGATGTTGTCTTCGAGAACGACCTCGGCGCCGAACTGTTCAAGAATCTCGCGGATGGCATCGCCCGGCTGGATAGTCTCGCTCGGCCAGTTCGGCACTGTGACCGTACCGCCGGTGATGGCGGCCGCAGCCAGGAATGGTGCGGCATTGGAGAGATCGGGTTCGATCACGGTGTCGGTGGGCTGGATGGTGCTTGGTAGCACGACCCAGCGGTGGGTCGTTGTGTCGTCCACCTCGATCCCGCGGGCACGCAGCATTGCGAGAGTCATCTGGACGTGGGGGAGTGAAGGAATTTCACCGCCAACGTGTCGAATGTCGATGCCATCGGCGTATCGGGCGCCAGCGAGCAGCAGGCCGCTGAGGAACTGGCTGGAACCCGCAGCGTCTACAGTCACCGCGCCGCCGCGTAGCCGCGGATTTCCAGTGATCGTGAAGGGAAGCGAGTACCCGTTGCCGTCGACCCGAGCGCCGAGATGCTTCAGCGCACCGAGCAGCGGTGCCATCGGACGCGCGTATGCCTCTTGGTCGCCGTCGAACCGTACGCTGCCATGGGTCAGCGCAGCGATGGGCGGCACGAAGCGCATCACCGTACCGGCAAGGCCGCAGTCGATGGTGCCGCCGGCCGCAAAGGCGTCGGGTGGCGTGATTTGCCACCGGTTGTTGTGCTCAGAGATGTCCGCGCCGAGAGTACGCAACGCGTCCCGCATCAGCTGGGTGTCCCGCGCCTCTAGACCTCCGCTGATCACTGACGGCCCGGCCGCCAACGCAGCCAACACCAGGGCGCGATTGGTCTCGGACTTGGAACCCGGCAACGCCACAGTTGCCGTAATCGGTGCCGGCGCCTCCGGCGCCGCCCACTCTCGAAGTCCAGGCATCCTCAGATCCTAGGCAGCCTTCGCCGCTCACGCCGACTTGTCAGAATCTCAGCACCAAATTTGGTGCTGAGATTCTGACAAGTCGGCGTGAAGGGAGTCAGTTCTCGCCCAGCTGGACGTTCTCGGCAAGCTCCTTGGCCTTCTTCTTGACGCTCTTCACCTGCTTCTTGGCTTCCTTCTTGAACTGCTTGCCTTCCTTCTTGGCTCTCTTGGCTGCCTTTGCGGCGGCCTCTTGAGCCTCCTCAGCGGTTTGAGCGGCTACTGACTTGGCTTCCCTGAGCTGGCGGGCCGCTTGCTTCTGGAGCTTGCGCGAAGAATCCGTCAGTGCCTCAACTAGCGCGGCCCCGGTCGCTACGGCAGCTTCCGCCAGCTCACCGGCACTGCCAGCAACATCGCTGGTGCTATGGGTCAGCTTCTTCGAAGCCTTGCGCGTCTCCTTAGCAAGTTTCTGTCCGCCTCGCTGGGCGCGCCAGCTCAGGCTCGGCTTCCCTTCAGTGTCTTGAGCGGCAAGGAGTACGCCGCCCAGCAGGCTGACGTTCTTTAGGAAATGGCTCCGATCTTGAGCGCGTTCGTCAGGATCTTGCACCGTCCAGAACGGGTGCTTGGCGATCGTGCTCGGAATGAGCGATCCGGCCAACAACAGCGCACCGAGTCTGCGACCCCTTCCGGTGGCCAGCGCAGCGCCGCCAAGCAACTGTGCAAGGCCATTGATCCGCACCAGGGTCACCGTGTTCTCCGGCACATAGCTCGCGACCTGCTCAGGCGCGTACTCCTTGACGAGCGGCACGACACGATCAACGAGTGGCTCGGCTGCTGGAACTAGCGATTCGGGATCCCTCACAGCCTTGATTCCGGCCGCAACGAAGTAAGAAGCCAACATGGTCCGAGGGATGGCGCGCAGGAAGCTCATGGCTTATTCCTACCCTGACTGAGCCGCGTCACCTCAACAGGGTGGTCTCTTTGGTTCGAAAGTGTCGCGGACGACGGTGAGAAATCGATTCATCTCGTCGCTTCTGACCACTTTCGACCGCCGCGAGATTCGTCAGTACCCGCAGATACGCTCGAAGTCATGTGCGGACGCTATGCATCCTCTGCCAAGCCGCAGGACCTCATGGAGGAGTTCGAGGTCGACGACCTGTACGACGGTTTGCCAGGGCCGGACTACAACGTCGCCCCGACCGCCGATGTGCCAGCCATCTTCGAGCGTCGCAACAAAGACACCGGCGAGGTCCGGCGACGGCTAGCTCCCTTGGTATGGGGACTGGTGCCGTCGTGGGCCAAGGATCGCTCCATCGGCTCGCGGATGATCAATGCTCGACTGGAGACAGTGGCTGAAAAGCCGGCATTCAAGCGTGCGTTCAGCGTCCGTCGCTGCATTCTGCCGGCGGATGGTTTCTATGAGTGGTACGCCGCGGAGCAGCCCGCTGGCGGAACGCTGGGGCGCGGCAAAGGCAAGCCCAAGAAGCAGCCGTTCTTCATCCATCGGGCCGATGGCGGACGACTCGTGATGGCCGGCATCTACGAGATTTGGCGCGATCCCGATTCCGATCCCAGCGACGACAATGCATGGCTGCGGACCTGCTCGGTGATCACCACGCAAGCGACCGATGCGGCAGGACACATTCATGATCGAATGCCGATGGTGATCACGCGTGACGCCATCGGCGACTGGCTGGATCCGACGATCACTGATCCACGGCGCGCGTTGGAGCTTCTTGCGGTGACCGAGGCCCAGGCCCTGGAGGCGTACGCGGTATCGACCGAGGTCAATAGCGTGGAGAACAACAATCCGACACTTGTTGAACCGGTCACCGCCGAGCCTGAGCAGCACCATGATCAGGAAACCCTGATCTGATCATGACATCGACCATAGGCCGGGTTGATACTCCGATTGGTCCCGGCAGGTTATTCGTTGATCTGGCTGAACGGCCGACCTCGACTCTAGTGCTAGGTCATGGGGCAGGCGGCGGGGTCGGCGCTGCTGATCTTGAGCTGCTTGCTCGACGCCTGCCGAGCCTAGGCTGCACCGTGGTGCGATTCGAGCAGCCCTGGCGTACGGCAGGACGGACGGTAGGTGCGCCTCCAGCGCGGCTGGATGAAGCCTGGACTGCCGCGCTCAGCTGGCTGGTCCAACAAGAATGGGTCGCGCATCCGCTTGTGGTCGGCGGACGAAGCGCCGGTGCTCGGGTGGCTTGTCGAACGGCCGCTGACACCAAGGCGGCAGCGATCGTGTGCCTGGCGTTTCCCCTGCACCTGCCGGGCCGCGCTGACAAGTCAAGGCTGGCCGAGCTGCTGGCGCCGACCGTGCCGAGACTGGTCCTGCAAGGCAGCAAGGACAGCTTCGGAGCCGCCGAGGAGCTTCGCGCGGCTGTTGGCGAGGCGCCGGGCATTTCTGTCGTCGAGCTACCCGGAGCTGACCATGGTTACCGCGTGGCAAAGTCGTCCGCCTTTTCCTTCGCCGACCTCCAGGAAGCGCTGATCGTCGAGGTGAGCCGATTCATCCGAGCTGTGGTGGGAATAACGACCTCATGACCGTGTTGCACCTGACATGCCCCTTCTGGTGGACGGCTTGGACAATCAGTCGATGCTGCACACCTCGCCGCTACTCTCGTACGTGATGAGCATGCCCAACGGCTCCCTAGGTGCCTCAGCGCCCACGTCGAGCAATGACAGCGCTGGCCACGTCGAGACCGCGGACGAGCGACACGAGCGGTTCGAGCAAGACGCCCTGCAGTACCTCGATCAGCTGTATGCCGGCGCCCTGCGGATGACCCGCAATCCCGCCGACGCCGAAGACATCGTGCAGGAAACCTACGCCAAGGCGTACGCGTCGTTCCACCAATTCACACCGGGCACGAATTTAAAGGCTTGGCTCTATCGAATTCTGACCAATACCTACATCAACTCCTATCGGAAGAAGCAGCGTGAGCCGCAGCTCTCCGACGGTGAGAATGTCGAGGATTGGCAGCTTGCCAGAGCTGAGTCCCACACCTCGAGTGGGCTGAAGTCCGCGGAGATGGTGGCACTGGAGAATCTCCCAGATACCGATGTCAAGGATGCTCTCCAGCAGCTCGCTCCCGACTTCCGCCTCGCGGTCTATCTGGCAGATGTCGAAGGCTTTTCGTACAAGGAGATTGCCGAGATCATGGGTACCCCGATCGGGACCGTCATGTCCCGGCTCAACCGCGGCAGAACGCAGCTTCGCAATTTGTTGGCCGATTACGCCCGTGATCGCGGCGTTCGCCGAGCGGAGGCGAGTCGGACATGAACGTCGAACGTTCTGACGACGCGTCACTCGATGACTGCGAACACGTGCTCGAGCGCGTCTACGAATTTCTGGACAACGAGTTAGACGCTGCCACCGGTGATGCGATTAGGCATCATCTGGCGATGTGTGAGCCGTGCTTGGAAAGGTTCGATGTCGAGGAGGCGCTCAAGTCGCTGGTGCATCGGCGTTGCGGCGGAGACGTCGCTCCGCAGCACTTGCGATCGAAGATCGTTTATCAGATGACGGTCATTCGCAAGACTCTATGAAAAAGGCTCAGGAAAGAATTAGAACCCCACGGAATTTCCGTGGGGTTTCTTATCGGCCGGGCCGGTCCTCAGGCGTTGGGACGCTTGCCATGGTTCGCGCTCTTCTTCCGGCGGGCACGACGTTTGCGGGCACTCTTAGCCACGTGATCCTCCCTCTTATTGTGATTGCTCGCGCAATCGCGCTGACAATCCGCTGTCTTCCTCAATCGCTCGCCGACGAAAAGCGTGTCGGCTCGCTCTCTCGTCCAGACAGCGGCGCGCGATTTTCCGACGCTCGCAATCGGCGTTCCAGTCTGCCACACACCGACTTATGTTGGCGGGCCCCGTAGATTTGCGACATGCCGTCGATGTCGGAGATCATCTCCGAGCACACCGACCTCTCCGAGCCTGACCACCTCTGGCTCAAGCTGCTGGTTTCGGAGTGGCAGTTGCTCGCCGATCTCAGCTTCTCCGATCTAGTCCTCTGGGTACGCGATCACGACCCGAATGTTTTCTGGGCAGCAGCCCAGATTCGCCCGTTCACCGGCGTGACCACGCTGTTCGACGACGTGGTGGGCGATCTCATTGCGTACTCTCCAGAGCATCTGGTCACCGAGGCATTTCTGCGCGGCGAAATTGTGCAAACCAACGAGGCCAAACTGCAGGACGGCCTATCGGTGGCAACACATGCCGTCCCGGTCGCCGTCGGCGAGCATGTCATCGCGGTAGTCGAGCAGCACACCAGCCGACTCGGCGTACGAGCACCGAGCTCATTGGAAAAGGCGTATCTGGAATCAGGTGCCGAACTAGCCAGGATGATCACGGTCGGTGCTTTTCCGATACCCAGCGATGCGACGCACCTGGCGTTCAGCCCACGGGTTGGTGACGGGTTCATCCGCCTCGATCCAGCGGGATATGTGACGTACGCGAGCCCGAATGCGCTGAGCGCCTATCGTCGGCTCGGCTTACGCGGTGATCTCATCGGTGAACATCTGGCCACCATGACGGCCGAGCTGCTCCCTGCCGGGCCGGATCCGGTGGACGAGTCGGTGCAGTCTGTGCTGTCCGGTCGTACGGCGCGGCGTACCGAGCTGGTATCCGGGGAGGCGCACCTGATGGTCCGGGTGCTGCCGTTGACCGACGGCCCTGAGCGGGTCGGTACCGTGGTGCTTTGCCGCGATGTGAGTGACTTGCGAAGCAAGGAGCGTGAGCTGGTCACCAAGGATGCGACCATTCGCGAGATCCACCATCGAGTCAAGAACAATCTGCAAACGGTCGCGGCACTGCTTCGAATGCAGGCGCGGAGAATCGAATCTGCAGAAGCAAAGGTTGCGCTGACTGACGCGATGTCTCGGGTCGCATCGATCGCAATCGTCCACGAGACGCTCTCTCAGGCTTTCGACGAGATCGTCGAATTCGACCGCGTTGCCGACGAGTTGCTACGGATGGTCGGCGACGTCGCCGCCTCGTGGGGTGATGTGTCGGCGATCCGGGAAGGCAGCTTCGGCTTGCTGTCGGCGGACATGGCTACCAGCCTGGCGATGATCATCAGTGAGCTCTGTCAGAACGCTGTCGAGCATGGTCTTGCCCATCAGTCCGGCGAAGTACGCGTCGTGCCCAATCGATACAACGGCCAGCTCCGGGTGGAGATCAGCGATGACGGCCAGGGGCTACCGGCAGGCTTCGATTGGCGCGGATCCCGCAGCCTGGGGCTTTCCATCGTCAACACGCTGGTGGCCGAGATGGAGGGCTCCTTCCGGATCGGACCGCGAGAAGCCGGGCCCGGCACTCAAGTGATCGTAGAAATTCCTCTATAGCGCTCGCCTTCAACAGATTTACGGCACAATCATCGACGCGCCACGCCGCGCAGATCCTTGACTCGTCACAAGGGGATCACTAGGCAAGTTCGGGGACGTTGCGCTTGTCCCATTCAGAAACGCTCGGGGGAATGGTGCGCTCATCTCGTTACGCAGTCTCGGGACGTGCGTCGGCCCCCTTCGGCTAGCCCAAAAGGAGGGCCCGTGGATCGCACTGTCGCCGCACAACCTCGTCGCCGAAAACTGCTTAGACGCATCTCGCTGCTTGCTGCGACGGCACTCGCCGGCACCCTGACGTTGACCGTGCCGGCCGCTCAAGGTGCGCCCGAGAAGCGCCCAACGCCGGTCGATGAGCCGGGAGTCACGGCGAATCTGTGGGAGTGGAACTGGAAGTCCGTCGGCCAGGAGTGCTCGGTTCTCGCGAAGGACGGCTACACCGGCGTACAGGTTGCACCACCGCAGAACTCACTCAAGCGCAGTGAGCTCGGCAGTGGGAGCGACACCATCCTGCATCCCTGGTGGGAGGTCTACCAGCCGGTCACGTACGACCTGACCAGCCGGATGGGCAATGAAGATCAGTTCAAGAAGATGGTCAAGAAATGTCGCAAGGCCGGAGTGAAGGTCTATGTCGACGCGGTGATCAACCACATGACTGGTCAGGGCGAGACCTCGTACGGCGGGGTTGACTACAAGCCGTACGACTATCCGGACTATGACCCGACCGATTTCCATTTCAAGGTCGGCGAATGCCCCTCGAGTGACGGAGGCATTCAGGACTTCAACAACAAGCTGCAGGTCTTCAAGTGCAATCTGGTCGGCTTGGAGGATCTTCGGACTGAGACCAACAAGGTCCAGACCGAGCTGGCCGCCTATTTGAACAAACTGATCAGCTACGGCGTCTCAGGCTTCCGAGTTGATGCGGCCAAGCACATCGGTCAAGACGATCTGGACGCCATCTATTCGCGATTGAAGAAGACCAAGGACGGGGTCAAGCCGTACTGGGCTCTCGAGGTCTTCGGCGGCGGACCAGGCATCCTCTCGCCAGAGGCGTTCACCCGTTCAGGTGATGTGCTGGGTCTCGACGCGGCGAAGCAGATGCAGGCCGCCTTCAAGAGCTACCCCGATGCGCACGTCGGGAGCATCGCAACTCTCGAGGTATTCGGCAAGGGATCCGGTCTGACCTCGAGCAAGAAGACCATGTCCTTCGTTACCAACCACGACACAGACCGCAATCCCGGTGAGTACCTGGGACACAAGGACGGCGCGACGTTCATCCTGGCTAACGAGTGGCTGCTGGCATCCGGTTACGGGTCGCCGCAGGTTTACTCAAGCTTTGAGTGGGAGACGCGAGACGATTCACCGCCCGCGAAGGACAACGGCCTGATCACCGATGCTGACTGCAGCTCGAAGAAGTGGACCTGTGATCACCGCAACCCCGGCATCGTGGCGATGGTCAAGTGGCACAACTATGTGGGCAATGCCAAGCGTGCGAACTTCTACACCGACGACGCCAACGTGATCGCGTTCAGCAAGGACAGCAAGGGCTGGGCAGCGTTCAACAACGGAACCGCCGCCAAGCAAATTCGCGTTCAGACTGGATTGCCTAAGGGCACTTACTGCGACGTTATCCACGACAAGGATCCGGGCAAGGCCTGCGACGGTCCGACGGTCGTGGTCAACGGCTCGGGAGTCGCGACCGTCACTGTCGCAGCGAAGGACGCCGTGGCGTTCACCCGCGCAGATCGGATCTCGAATCTGAGCTGACCCTCTTGTTGTGGTCCGCCCGACAATCAGCTCGCCGGCGGACCACATCTTTGGTCGTAGGTGGGCGAAAGCCGCTGAAGCCTATTGGGTGAGGAACCCGGATCGCGCGCCGGCGTGCTGAGGAGGAGGGAGCCGACATGCTTTTCGTCGGCGAGCGACGACGCAGTAGGCGGCGATCAAGCGCGATCCGCGTCCGCGATGTTCTCGCCGCCGGCGTGCTGAGGAGGAGCCGACGAGACGACTCGAGATCAGAGCTGATTCTTTGACTTGTCGTTTCGTCGGATTCGACGAAGACGGCGGCTTGCCGGCGAACATCGCAGCGAGCGAAGCGAGCAATTGAACACAGCGAGCGCAGCGAGCGAGGCAATCAAAGATGGAAAACGCCGGAGGGTCTTTCCCTCCGGCGTTCTTGCTGGATGACCCCCGGAACTATGCGGTGCGGATTCGCGCACGTGCGGCGCGACGCTTCAACGCTCGCCGCTCATCCTCGCTAAGACCGCCCCAGACACCATGATCCTGACCTGCTTCCAGCGCCCACTGCAGACATGCGTCCCTGACCTCGCATCGCCGGCAGACTTGCTTGGCCTCTTCTATCTGGAGGAGGGCCGGGCCAGTGTTCCCGATCGGGAAGAACAGCTCTGGGTCCTCATCCAGACAGGCGGCCTTATGGCGCCAATCCATGGCGTAACACTCCTATCTGGTTGCTCGGGTCCCTTGGCGTTGGACCCCGCAGGATGGGGAAGCTACGAGTCCTCTACACTGAGTCTTGACTCGCGCCCCCCAAGACTTTCAAGTATTGACAGTCAATACAAGAGTTTCGAGCGTTCGGTGCCTCACATTTCGATCCAGTTACGGTCTGCGGGGTCCTTTCACTCGGTTGTACCCCCTTCTCTTGGCCCAAAACAGCTCAAATGACCCAGACCTCGCCAGCTTCAGACCGTCGCCCGCCGACGATCGTCGTGGCAGCCGTCGTGCTCGCGCTCGAAGCGCTCATGGCACTGGCGTACGCCGCACTGGAGATTGGACAGGTTCGCATGTCACGCGCCGTCGTTGGCGTGGGCGTAACCATCTTGATGGCCTGCTTTGGCCTGTTCCTCCTGTTCGTGGCACGTAGCGTGTTCCGCGGCAAGAGGTGGAGTCGGGGGCCAGCTGTGGCTACTCAGTTGATCTTGCTACCCCTTGCGTTGAGCTTCGTCGGTGGACGTACCACCTGGGTGGCTGTGGTGTTGGCGGCTCTGGCGATCGGAGTTCTGGTGGCTGTGCTGCACCCCCGCTCAACCGCCGTCTTCGTGCCACCGGCTGCCGATAAAACCCAGCCATAAGAGGAACCTGTCTCTTACTCGGCAGCGTCCGCCAGAATCTTGGCCAGCTCCTCGTCGTGCGCTGCCTCCGCCTCGGCCTGTTGCTTGACGCGACGGAGGAATGTCCTGGTGCGCTCCTCCTTCGGATTCAGCAGCACGTCTTTCGGCGAGCCTTCCTCGACCACCACACCTTGATCCATGAACACCACACGGTCGGCGACTTCGCGGGCGAACCCCATTTCGTGGGTGACCACGATCATGGTCGTGCCCTCCTGAGCGAGAGTGCGCATAACGCCGAGGACCTCACCCACTAGCTCTGGGTCGAGCGCCGACGTGGGCTCATCGAAGAGCATCAGCTCCGGTTTCATGGCCAAGGCTCGCGCGATGGCGACCCGCTGCTGCTGCCCGCCGGAAAGCTGCGACGGATAGTACCTGGCCCGTTCTGCGAGGCCGACCATGTCCAGCAGCTCGAGCGCCTCCTTCTTGACGCTGTCCTTGGACTGCCGCTTGACCTTGACCGGCGCTTCCATCACATTCTCAAGAGCAGTCATGTGCGGGAAGAGGTTGAACCGCTGGAAGACCATCCCGATCCGGGATCGCTGCTGTGCGATGTCCTTGTCCTTGCGCACGTACAACTTGCCGTTGCGGTCCTCGATGCCGATCAGCTCGCCCCCAACCCAGATCCTTCCTCCCGTCAGCATCTCCATCTGGTTGATCAGGCGTAAGAACGTGGTCTTGCCTGATCCGCTGGGGCCAAGCAGGCATACGACTTCCTTGGCGTCCACAGCGAGGTCAATCCCCTTCAGCACCTCGTTAGTACCGAACGCCTTGGTGACATTGACGGCGCGTACCAGATGGTCGGCCTCGGTCGATGTGGCGGTCACTTCGCTCCTCCAACCGCCAGGCCCTTGGCGGCCTCGTCCTTGTCCGCGCTCACCTGGGTGCCGAAGCCGCGGCCGAACCTCTTCTCGAGGTAGGCCTGGCCGACCATCAGGACGCTGGAGGCGATCAGGTAGTAGAGCGTGGCCGCGACCAGGATCGGGAAGACCTGGAAGGTGCGGGCGCCGATGGCCTGCAGTTGGAAAAACAGCTCGGTGGTGACTGGAATCGCCAGCAGCAGGGAGGTGTCCTTCAGCATCGCGATGGTCTCATTGCCTGTCGGCGGCACGATCACCCGCATCGCCTGTGGCAGCACGACCCGCCGCATCGCCTTGCCGCGGCTCATGCCGAGGGCCTGCGCGGCCTCCATCTGACCCGTATCCACACTGAGGATGCCGGCGCGTGCAATCTCGGCCATGTACGCTGCCTCGGAGGCGGCTAAGCCGATCACGCCGCCGATGAGGCCAACGAAGATCGCGTTGGCGTCGAAGGTGGCAATACGCCAGTCACCGGACAGTCCGAGCCACTGGATGATCTTCCAGTCGAATGGCACTCCGATTGACAGACCCGTCGTGAAGAGGACGCCGAGCGCTCCCATGATCGTCAGCAGCACGTAGCGGGGGATGGCCCGGAAGAACCATGTGTAGAGCCACGACACGCCCTTGAGAACGGGGTTGTCGGACAGCCGCATCACCGCGAGCACTACCCCAAGCGCGACACCGAAGATCATCGACAGGATGGTGACGAGGATCGTGCCCTTCCAGAAGCCCTCGATCACCGGGTTCTGGTTCATCGCCTGGAACACCAGCGGCCAGTTGAATGCTGGGTTGAAGATCACCATGTTCAAGAACATCAAGGTCAGCACCACGATCACCGCGATGGCGACCCAGCGGCCAGGGTGGCGAACCGGCTTGGCGTGAATCAGCCCGGGGCGGTCATCGCTGACCGCCGGGCGGGCTTCCGCTGTGGTTGTCATGACGTCGGGTTTACCGCGAAGTCAGAGATAGCGCCCTGCTCAACGCCCCACTTCTCGAGGGCCGCTTTGTAGGCGCCGTCCTTGTCGATCTCCTTGAGCGCGTCGGCGATAGCCTGTGCGAACTCGGTCTCATCCTTCGGCACCACATAACCGTACGGGGCCGCCTCGTAGATGTCGCCGAGCGGTTCCAGCTTGCCACCAGCTTGCTTCACTGCGTACGCGATTACTGGCGAGTCGGCCAACATGGCGTCAGCCTTGCCGCTGACGACTGCAGCAGTCGCTTGGCTCTGGTCCTTGAAGGACAAGATGTTGATCTTGTTGCTGCCGCACTTCTTCTGCCGCACCGGAAGGTCATCGGTCTCTTGAACAGTGTTGCTTTGGACGGCTATGTTCTTGCCGCAGGCATTGGCAGGGTCGACGCCCTTGGGATTGCCTTTGGCCGTAGCCCACTGGGTGCCGGCCTTGAAATAGCTCACCATGTTGACCTGCTTCATGCGCTCAGGGTTGATGGTGAAGGACGAAATCCCCATGTCGTACTTCTTGCCATTGACGCCGTTGATGATGCTGCCGAAGTCCGCCGGATGCCACTCGGTCTTGACCCCGAACTTGGCAGCGACCTGGTTGAAGACGTCCACGTCCATGCCCTGCACGGTCTTGCCGTCGCCGGCCAGGAACTCGTTGGGGGCGTAGCTGGCATCGACGCCGATCTTGATCACCCCCGCGCTCTTGATGCTCTCAGGCAGTTTGCTGGCAAGGTCCACGTTCTGGCTGACCGAAACCGACGGTGCCGCGCCGCCGCCGGGTTCCCCGCTTAACGAGCTCGAGCCGCAGGCGCTCAAAGCAAGCGCGGCGACCGATGCTGCGACCACACCGAGCTTGATCCGCACATTCATGTGTTGCTGCTCCCTTCCAACCCCGATCCTTGTGAGCCCGGGCTGATTAACACGAGTGCACCGCTCTTGTCAGCGGTGGATGGGTCCTGAGGACAGACTGATCTTTGCACGCGATAACTGAGTTTCATCGATGGCGGGCGGTTTGGAATCCGATCGCAACGATTTTGAGCCGCCTATTTGAGGCGCCGCGCACCGGCTGATGGCACGGCCGTAAAGTGCGCGGGCCGGCCATATTTCGCTGCTGAGAACTTGCGGGCGACCTCGTCTCCAATGCGATCCGAGTCACCTGCTTTGACCAGTGCGATGATGCAGCCGCCGAAACCACCTCCGGTCATTCGGGCGCCGAGGGCGCCGGACGCCCGGGCGGTTTCTACGGCGAGGTCCACCTGAGGCACAGTGATCTCGAAATCGTCGCGCATTGATTTCTGTGAGGCGTCGAGAAGCGGAGCCAGGTCCGCGATTCGGCGTGCCCGCAGAACCTCCGCAGCTTCCACTACCCGAGCATTCTCGGTCACCACATGCCGTACTCGACGCTGCATGACCGGATCGGGAAGCTGTTCCAGGGCTGCATCGAGGTCGATTACGTCCCGCAACGCCGGTACGCCGAGCAGTTGCGCCGCCTCCTCACAACTCGCTCGCCGTGCCGCGTACTCGCTGTCCACCAGGGCATGGGGGGTCTTCGTGTCGAGCACCAAGATCTCCAGACCGGCACCAGCCGTATCAAGAAGAACCTGTTCGGCTGCGTCGGTCCGGCAGTCGAAGAACAATGCATGGTCGACCGTGCACAATATCGAGGCGGCCTGATCCATCAAGCCAGTCGGAGCTCCGACGAAGACGTTTTCTGAGCGCCTGGCCAGCTTGGCCCGGTCCAGACCGGCGATTTCGAGATCGTTGAGATCGGCTAGGGCAGTAAGCACGGCGCACTCGAGTGCGGCTGAGGACGACAGGCCCGCGCCCGTGGGCACGTCTGATGTCAGTACCAGGTCCGCTCCGCCGATGTCATGCCCGGCCTCCTCCAGAGACCACACCACGCCAGCTACGTACGCTTGCCAACCAGTCATTCCCGGTTGCAGATCCTCGACCCCGAACATCTTGGTCGAGTGACTATTCAATGACGTGACGCTCCAGGTGCCATGATCATTGCGCGGAGCCGCGGCGACCATGACCCGCTGTGCGAGAGCGAACGGCATCACGTAGCCGTCGTTGTAGTCGGTATGTTCGCCGATCAGGTTGACCCGACCAGGAGCGGCCCAGATTCCTTCCGGCTGCTGGCCAGTCCGAGCACGGAAGGCATCGACCAGAGTGCTCGTGTCGTTGCTCACTTCACGCACTGTAGAGCAGTCGGCGATCATGCCCCTCTAAGGTGAAGACATGTTGGCGGCCTACGCTGTCCGGTCGGACCCCGAGTCCCCGTTGGATGCCCTGGTGGTGGATGAGATCGAACCGCCGAAAGTGCCCGATGGTTGGGTGAGGGTGCACGTGCGGGCCGCTGCCTTGAACCATCACGATGTCTGGTCGCTTCGCGGGGTGGGCCTTCCTGCGGACCGATTGCCCATGATCCTCGGGTGCGATGCGGCTGGCGTTACCGACGATGATCGCGAGGTCATCGTCAACGCACTGATCAACTCTGCGGATTTCGCCGGATCCGATGCCACCTATGATCCGGGGCGATCGCTGCTGTCCGAGCGTTATCCCGGCACGCTTGCGTCACAGGTATGGGTGCCCGCAACCAATCTGATCGACAAGCCGGCTGAGCTGAGCTTCGCCGAAGCGGCCTGTCTGCCGACGGCTTGGCTCACGGCGTACCGGATGCTCTTCAGCCAGTCGGGCGCCAGGCCAGGCGACACTGTGTTGATCCAAGGTGCCGGCGGGGGAGTAGCGACCGCGCTGATCGCGCTTGCCCGACAGGCTGGGATGCGAGTCTGGGTGACCTCGCGGGAGGAAGACCGGCGTGCACGAGCCGTCAGCATTGGCGCCCACCAGACCTTCCCGGCCGGTGCCCGGCTCCCGGAGCGCGTCGACGCCGTTCTGGACAGTGTGGGTGCCGCTACCTGGTCACATTCGATCAATGTGTTGAAGCCTGGGGGGACGCTGGTCATCTGCGGCGCGACATCGGGAGACAACCCATCCAAGGCGGAGCTGACCAAGATCTTCTTCAAGCCGGTCCGAGTGATCGGTTCGGTGATGGGCACTCATGATGAGTTGATCTCGCTGACCCGGATGCTCATTGCCAGTGGCGTACGACCGCAGATCGACCGCATCCTGCCGTTGACGGATGCCAAAGCCGGATTCGCGGCCATGATCGCGGGTGATCATTTCGGAAAGATCATCATCGAACCGTAGGTCCGACTGGTCCTTGGCCTTACCTGGACGGGCGAAATCAAGTCGCTTGCGACCACTTTCGGGGCAAGGCGTGCACTCCTATTCGTCGTCCTCGTCATCGAGCCGGGCAAGCCAGGTCGCCAGCCGCTCCACCGGAATCTCGAATTCCGGATGAAGATCAACGAATGTCTGGAGTTGAGCAGCGAGCCACCCGAGAGTGACTTCGTCATCCCCCCGCCGGGCCTGGAGCTCCTCAATGCCCCGATCAGTGAAATACATGGACGGTCTCTTACCCGAGCGCGGCCTCCATCAGAGCACGCTGCTGTTGCAGGTGAATCGACGCCGACCCGACCGATGGCGCCGATGACTCCGGTCGAGTGATCTCGGTCAACCGCCAATTCCTGCTCGGCTCGGCTTCGGCCAGCCGCTCTGTCAAGTTCAGCGCCATGAAGGGCCACGCGCCCTGGTTGGCTGGCTCATCTTGCACCCAGCGCAGCTGCTCGACCCCCTCAAAGCGATTGAGCTGTTTGACGAGATCTTTCGTTGGAAGTGGGTAGAGACGCTCGACCGCGATGATGGCCACCTGGCCGTCCTTCCCGGCCTGGCTGCGGGCGTTGATCAAATCCCAACGAATCTTTCCTGAGCAGAGCAGTACCGAAGTGACCTTGCTCGGGTCTTCGATCGTCGGATCGTTCAGTACCGGCTTCCACGAGCCCTGGGTGAATTCCGACGGATCCGAGACGGCGAGTTTGTTCCGCAGCATTGACTTCGGAGTCATCACAATCAGTGGCCGATGAAGCTCGCCCAACGCCTGCTGTCGCAACATGTGGAAGTAGTTGGCCGGATTCGACGGCTGCGCCACAGTGAACGCATCCTCGGCAGCCAGCTGCAGGAACCGTTCCAGACGAGCGGAGGAGTGGTCGGGGCCCTGACCTTCGTAGCCGTGCGGCAACAGGAGGACGACACCAGACTGCTGAGTCCACTTAGCCTGGCCCGAGACGATGAACTCATCAATGATCGTTTGAGCGCCGTTGGCGAAATCACCGAACTGCGCCTCCCAGAGGACAAGCGCTTCTGGGCTCGCCACCGAGTAGCCGTATTCGAAGCCCATGGCCGCGTACTCACTGAGCAGCGTGTCGAAGACGTGAAACTTGCCTTGGTCTCCGTCCAGATGCTTGAGCGGCACCCAAGATTCGCCGGTCTTGCGATCGACGACAGAGGCGAACCGCTGTACGAAGGTGCCACGCCGGGTGTCCTGTCCGGTGAGCCGGACGGTACGCCCGTCCAAGAGCAAGGACCCGAACGCCACGATTTCGGCGGTAGCCCAGTCGATCGGCCCTTGGGTGATGGCAGCCGCGCGACGCTGCAGCTGAGGCATGACCTTTGGATGAACTGTGAATCCTGGCGGGAATGTGGTGTACGCGTCCGCGACCTTCTTCAGCGTTTCCGCGCTGATCGCGGTGCCGTGCTTGGCGGCGGACTTCTTGGGGTACGCCGGAACCCGACTGTATTCGAGATCTCGAGACGGTTGGCCGGTGCTGCGGACCTCTTTGAAGACGGTCTCCAACCGCTCCTGGAAGCGCGTCATCACCTTCTCAGCGTCTTCGACCGTGATGTCACCTCGACCGATCAGCGCCTCGGTGTAGAGCTTGCGGACTGAGCGCTTCTTTTCGATCAGGTCGTACATGCGCGGTTGGGTGAAGCTCGGATCGTCGCCCTCGTTGTGTCCGCGGCGGCGGTAGCAGATCAGATCGATAACTACGTCCTTGTTGAACTCCTGCCGGAACGCGAACGCCAGCCGGGCCACCCGAATGCAGGCCTCTGGATCGTCACCGTTGACGTGGAAGATCGGGGCTTGGATCATCCGAGCCACATCGGTGCAATACATCGAGGAGCGCGACTCGGTCGGCGCCGTGGTGAAGCCGACCTGGTTGTTGACGACGATGTGGATTGTGCCGCCGGTGCGGTAGCCCCGAAGCTGGCTGAGGTTGAGTGTCTCGGCGACCACACCCTGGCCGGCGAAGGCCGCATCGCCGTGCATCAGCACCGGAAGCACCGGGAACTCTGCTCCGCGGTCGAGGATGTCCTGCTTGGCTCGCGCGATGCCTTCCAGTACCGGGTTGACTGCCTCGAGGTGGCTCGGATTGGCCGCCACCGAGGTCTTGATCGTGGCACCGCTGAGCGCGGTGAACTTGCCCTCCGACCCCAGGTGGTATTTGACGTCGCCCGACCCCTGGACGGTCCGCGGATCAAGATTTCCCTCGAACTCGCGGAAGATCTGCTCGTACGACTTGCCGACGATATTGGACAACACGTTGAGGCGGCCGCGGTGCGGCATGCCCATGCAGACTTCCTCAAGATGCGCCTCGGCAGCCTGCTCGCACACCTCGTCCAACAGCACGATCGCCGACTCGCCGCCCTCGAGGGAGAACCGCTTCTGCCCGACGAACTTCGTCTGCAGGAAGGTTTCGAAGATTTCGGCCTCATTCAGCTTGTCCAAGATCCTCAAGTGCTCATCCCGCGGTAGCGACTCGTGCGGCCGCTCGACGCGATCTTGGATCCATTTGCGCTGCACCGGCTCTTGAATGTGCATGTACTCGATACCGGTGGTCCGACAATACGAGTCGCGCAGGATCCCCAAGATCTTGCGCATTTTCATCCGGCCCTCGCCGCCCGCGAAGGATCCGGTCGCAAATTCGCGATCCAGATCCCACAGCGTCAGGCCGTGCGACTGCACGTCAAGATCATGATGACGGCGCTGGCGGTACTCCAGCGGATCGGTGTCGGCCATCAGATGGCCGCGCACCCGATAGGCGTTGATCAATTCCATGATCCGGGCCTGCTTGGGGATCTGGTCTTCGTGATCACTGCTGATGTCGTGCGCCCACCGGATCGGCTCGTACGGAACCCGCAGTGCGCCGAAGATGTCGTCGTAGAACCCGTCCTCGCCGAGCAGCAAAGCGTGCAGCCGGGCGAGATACTCCCCGGACTGGGCGCCTTGGATAACCCGGTGGTCGTACGTCGAGGTCAGCGTCATGATCTTCGAGACGCTCATATCGCTGAGCCGATCCGGGTCAGATCCCTGGAACTCTGGCGGGTACTCCATCGACCCGACGCCGATGATCGCACCTTGGCCCTGCATCAGCCGCGGCACCGAATGGCTGGTGCCGATGGTGCCGGGGTTGGTCAGCGTAATGCTGGTCCCGGCGAAATCTTCCAAGGTGAGCTGGCCCGCGCGGGCCTTCTTCACCACCTGCTCGTACGCGTTCCAGAACTGCGCAAAGTCGAGCGTTTCACAGCTCTTGATGCTGGGCACCAGCAACTGTCGAGTGCCGTCCTCCTTGGGCAGGTCGATGGCGAGGCCGAGATTGACATGGGACGGCACGATCAGTGTCGGCTTGCCGTCGACAACGTCGTAGGCGTTATTCATGGCGGGCATGCTCTTCAGCGCCTGCACCATGGCGTAGCCAATGATGTGGGTGTAGGAGACCTTGCCTCCGCGGGCCCGTCGCAGATGGTTGTTGATCACTACACGCTGATCGATGAGCAGCTTGACCGGAAGCGATCTGACGCTCGTCGCGGTCGGAACCGCCAAGGAGATCTCCATGTTCTTCGCGGTACGCGCTGGAGCGCCACGCATGGTGGTCTTGACCGGCTCTTCGATCGCGACGCTGGGTCGATCGGCGGGGCTGGGCGGGTCGGCGGGTACGCCGCCACGGGCACCAGGAGCGCTCGGCCTGACCTCCTTGGTTTCCGATGGTTTCTCAACCGTTGGTGTACGACGCGGCGTTGGCTGATCCTGCGACGGAGCGGCGGGTGGGGCTTGTGATGGCGCGGATCCCGGTGCTGCGGTCGTGGCGTTCGCTGTGCCACCCTCGGAGCGTCGTTCCATCGCTGGCCGAGGCTGAGGTTGCGCTTCGCCGACGGCGCCATTGCCTGTCTCGGTGCCCGGTGCGCCGTGCTTCCTGAAGTACTCCGCCCACGTCTGATCGACGGAGCTGGGGTCTGCGGCGTACTGCTCGTACATCTCTTCCAGCAGCCAGTCATTGGCGCCGAAGTCGGCTTCGTCGGGCGCGCTGGTAGGTGATTGATCGGGCACGATGGCCACTGTCGCCTTCTTCCTGATACGAACTATCCGCGGGGGTCAAGCCGCCTTGGCCTGCTCCCGGCACGCTCCTCGCAGGCGCTTCCTAGGCTACCCACGGTCGCCGACCGGCCCGCGGATGGTCGGGCACTGCTCGCGCGGCCGACGCTCGCAGTGCGGAGAAGGGGTTGCGCGACACACCTCGTCAGCGCGCGTCTCCGGAGTGATCATTCCTAGCGCGTCAGCGCGGTCCGATCCCTCGCCGGGGCGGCCAGCATGCGCCAGGCCAGCCAGCAGGCTTCGACGGTGAATACCACCAGAGCAAGATTGCGGATGGCCGTGGCCACGGTGGAAATGATAATCATCGCTTGGCCACGTCGGCCGAGATAGCCGTCGTAGAACAGCGGATAGACCAGTTGAGTCAGCAGAGCAAGGATGAGCAGCTGTCCGGCCATCCGGTTGATGGCCGGTTGCTCGCGGGGTGTGGCTTGGGGCCGAAGCACCATCAGCGCCGCCATCGGACCACCCAACCAAAGCAGGTATTGCGGGCTCAGCGTCTTGTTCGTGATCGTCATGATCGCCACCGTCGCGACGACCAGGAAACCAATCGCAACCGGTGTGGATCCGTCGTATCGGAAGGCGCGAATCGTCAACAAAATGATCACCGCCAGGCCGAGCAGCGTAGCGACATTGCTGATCGTGACCCAAGCGCCCACTCCAGGGCCGAAGATCTCATACGCCTGATACTGCGAAATATCGACCATCCAATGATCAGGCCGCGCTGCTCGCGCCAGCATGAGCGGTGTTGCCCAGATCGACTCGATCTGCAGGCCGCGGTCGGACTGCCAAGTCAACGGCGAGATCAACCGCGCCCAACCGCCGAAGGTCAAGCTGATCAACGCGAGCCCGAATCCAACAACGACGAAGGCCAGGCCGGCGGGTCGCCTGTCTGATCGATACGAAAGAAAGGCACCAATCAAGAGCGCCGGCCAAAGCTTGATCGCCGCGCCCAACCCGGTGAGTGCGCCAGTCACCCATGGCCTGCGCCGGGCTGCCAGGAGCGCGCCGCCGGCAAGTACCGCCGGCAGCATGTCGAAGCGCAGATAGCACAGCGGGCCGATCAGCAGTACGAAGATCAACCAGAAGTCGATCGAGCTGTCGTGTCGCCGGCCGGTCGATCGCCACAGTGCATATGTGAAGACGGCATCCAGGGCGAGCATCAAGACAATGAACGCGATCAGATAGCCGACGCGACTGCCGAAGGCGGCACCGTAGGGCAGCGCCAAGATCCACACCACGGGCGTCGGATACTCATACAGCGTGCGGTCCAGGCCGACGCTGAATAGCGCGTTGATCTTGCGGTGGTAGTAGAAGACATCGCCTACCACAAAGCGTTCGAAGCCAGCGAGGATTCCCAACATCAATACCCGAGTGATCAACCAGCCGAGAATGATCATTCGAGGACCGCGGCGTGCGTCGTACCAGGCAACGAGGCGGCTCATTCACGACCCCACAGACTCAGCCGGCAGGGAAGCGCACATCGAAGTAGGGAGCCCTCGGTCGACGACAGAACGCATGCGAACCTACCAGCACGGAGCTGATGAGCACGGCTGAAAGACTGACGACGTGCTCGTGGGCCGATCCGATGCTGCGCGAGCGCTACGAACCGTTGCGCGCCGAACCTCGAGACGGATGACTGGCGATTAGAGACGTTCCCGCGGGAACGTCTCTCGGGGTGACGATCCGGCCGATCCGTCGTGGGCCGTGTGAACACGCCGCGGAGGAGCCGTAACGCTAGACGTTATTAACGCGATGCGTTATGCTCGGGACGGTGATTCAGTCGTTCGCAGACTCGAACACTGAAAAGGTTTGGCGACGTGAGCGGGTAAGACGGTTTGGCTCAGATCTACAACGGATGGCGAATCGAAAGTTATTGATCATTGATGCTGCGGAAACACTCGAAGATCTGCGGGTGCCGCCGGGCAATCGGCTCGAGCAACTCAGGGGCAATCGAGCGGGGCAGTACAGCATTCGCATCAACGATCAGTGGCGAGTCTGCTTAACGTGGACCGCCGCTGGACCGGCCGACGTCGAGATCACTGACTATCACTGAAAGGAAATGATCATGAGCCGCGCGCACGAACCGATTCATCCTGGCGAAATCTTGCTCGAGGAGTTTCTCCGCCCGCTCGGTATCAGCCAGTATCGACTAGCCCAGGCGATCGGGGTTCCACCGCGGCGGATCAATGAGATTGTGCACGCCAAGCGATCGATCAGCCCAGATACAGCGCTGCGGTTGTCAAGGGCGCTCGGAACCTCGGACCGGTTCTGGATGAACCTGCAGGCGCGCTACGACCTGGATGTCCAGCTCGGCGCCCACCGCGAGGAGCTTGACAAGATCACGCCCCTGGTCGCCTAGCTCGTCGTCCTTCCAGCAATGAAAGCGTGCGATCAGCTAGTCCTCAGCACGGCGGCGTGCGGCAGGAGCCGTGAGCTCGTCGAGGTATGCCTGATAAACCTCAAAGCGGGTGATCTCTAAGGCTTGGGCAAGTGCGACGTTGCCGTCGTGGCGAGCCTGGTGCGCCGCCGCGCGCAGCCCTTCGACGAAGTCCTTCAACTCAGCCAAATCAGCCACTTGCCTTGACGCCACACTGACTAGGCTATCGGGACAGGCCCTTGCAGAGACTGGCCCTAGAATGTGGCGCTGACAAGGTGTTTTGTTTGGCGTCGCGGCGGCGGAATCCGTAACCTGTGCTCTCGCTTCAGGTAGTCGAGGCGCCGCGTTGCTGGCTGCTGGTGGTGCTATAGCCCTCCCGATCGGTAATGGCTGAGTCGCCGAAGGGCTTCTTACGGCCGATGATCTCGGTGAAGACGGTTGACCCAGTCCGAGTTGTCCCGTGTCAGCGGTGTGCATCAGCCCAGCATCAGCCAGTTCCTTTCCGGAAAGGTCGAGTTGAGCGATGAGCAACTCGATCGGCTCCTGTCGTGCATGGGTTATCGACTTGAGGTGGTTCGACGTCCCGTCGTGCCCGAGCTGACCCGCTCCGAACGACGGTCGTGGCGACTCCACCGCCAGCTCTCAACACATCTGACGCGAACGAGCCTGGAGCAGTGGCGGCCGACCATCGAGCGAAACTTGGAGCGGCTCCGCCACAGCGTCAGCGGCGAGCCGCACGGGCGCAATCTCGACCGGTGGATGTCGCTGATCGATCGCGGCGATGTGTCAGGGCTCCACCGCGTCTTGACAGGGTTGGACCGGGACTCGATCGAGATGCGTGAAGTTTCGCCGATGGGCGGGCTGCTCCCACCGGACGAGCGTATGGACGTGCTCCAGATGGCCAGCTGATGCGTCGCGACCAGTTGGAACACGCCATCCGGACGGCTTGTCAGATCAGCGAGCGACCGGAAGTGATCGTGGTCGGCTCGCAGGCGATCCTCGGAAGTTTCCGGGAGGATGAGCTACTGCCGACGTCGGCATTGGGCATGTTGCGTCGAGGCTCGCCGCTCGGCCCGTTTGAGGTACGTCGGCGCTGCCGGCTCTCCGAACTGCTGCGGCAGCTATCGATGCCGAACTAATCAATCCGCCGCGCCGGCGGATTGACTAGCCCCGGGGCTCCTGGCCCGGTGCCATGCCGCCGACCATCTTGGCGAACTGCTCGGTGAAGTCTGCCTGTGCCTTCAACATCGAGGAGAACCAGTCCATCTGGCTCTGGCTCACCTGCGGAGACGATGCAAATGTGCGCTGCTGCTCAGCGATCGCCTGCAGCCAGTCGACGTAACGCTGTAAGGCATCCTGACCAACCTTGGTCAGGGCTTCGATGATCTGCTCATTGAGGGCTCGGGCCTGCTCGCCGAACTGTACTGGTGACATGGGACCGCCGGGCCCGTTCTCCTGTTTTGATTTCTTCGCCTGCGCCATTTCTAACTCCCTTTCTCTTAATCGGTTGATACTCGTGCAGATCGACGCTGCGATGGTGTGTTTCTCTGACTATGTCAGCCATAGAAGCGAAGTACTAGCTCCGCGACGCACGCTGACTTGGGGTTGTCCCTGCAGCTCGACCGTGGCTGATGCAAGCAAGCACGTCCCTTTGGAGCCGTACGTGCCCTTCCCCGTCCCGGCATGGCACTGAAACCCTGGCGCCGACATGCTGTCGGATTGCTATCCGCATGCTGGGAGTTCAGGACGCAATTCGGGACAAATTGCTGCACTCAAAAGCTGAAAGTACGCATGTTACTTCGGAGTAGACAGCGGAGTACTTTTGAGTACTATGCCCGTTATCCAGCGAACTCAAACGGGGAAGGTACCAAATGGCAAGCAGGACAATCGTTCTTCTTGAGGACGATGTTGATGGCTCAAAAGCCGACGAGACCATTGAATTTGGCATCGATGGCACCACTTATGCCATCGACCTCAGCGACTCGAACGCCAAGAGGCTACGCGGTGCTCTCGACGGCTACATCAGCAAAGCGCGCAAGGTGAGCGGGAAGCGGTCGCCGAGCCGCATGGCCAGCTCTGCCGTCGACCTCAAAGCGGTCCGTGCCTGGGCTGCCTCCAATGGCATCGAGCTGTCCAGCCGCGGGCGGGTACCAGCCTCGGTGCTGCAGCAGTACCGGAGCGCCGGCTACTGAGACTCGCTTAACCAAAGAACCGCCCCGTCTGCTGGGCGGTTCTTTAGGTTCTCTGCTTAGTTGCTCCAGCACTGGACAGCGCTTCGTTCCTGATTATGGGCATTCGGCCCACGGGCGCTGATCGAGCGTCCCTCGACGGTCCTCCCTGGATGGATCCATCACCGGGGAGGCCTAGAGGCGCACGTGCCATGTCCGTTCTGAAGTTGTACCAGGAGCTTCGGCCGGCGGAGGCGGAGGCGCGGGCGGTGCTCACCCAGCAGGTCGCTACGGAGCGGCGTACGTAGCTTGCCAGCATGAAGAAGCCGATGATCATGAGAGCGACGATGGTTCCAACGATTCGCCAAGCGCGGAGCTTAATGGTCACAGGATGACCATCCGTCGGCTCGGAGCGGGTTCGACTCCCGCGGCGGCACTAGTCGAGGGTCGGCAGCAAAAGCGCGACCGTCAGGATCACGCCGAAGGCGAACGATGCCACGATGGTCGGGAACTTGGTCACGATGGCTCCTTAATCACCGCCGGTGAGCGTGTTGAAGATCAACCAAAAGCCGTACCAGACAATCTGGGCGGTCGCATTGAGAGCCCACGCCCAGAGGATCAGGCCCACGGTCACGCCGGTAATACCGACGATCTTGGTTCTCACGGACCGGATGGTAACGGAATGTAGGCCAATTGGTAGGCCACGCGGTTTGGGACCGCGAGAGTGGTTTCCTGCTCGAGGATCTGTCGCGGCAGATTGCCGGGAAGGCGCCGAATGATCTTGTGTTTATCGGTGCCCGCGGTGCCGTGATGCGTACCGGGACGTTCCGGCCGGGTGCGCTGATTCCCGCCGCGTCATCGGCCAGCGGAGACGGCCAGGACCACAGTTCTGGCTTCGGCCGTTTTGCCCGGCGCTGGGTAGGCGGCGACGACAGTGTCTTTCGCCCGAGGTGAGGTTACTGGCACCTTCTTTATCGCCACGCCGCTCAGGAGCCGTTGCGCGTCCCTAATTTGGCTGCCGAGGATGCCATCCGGCACGACATAGTCACTCGGCTCTTTGGGCGCATCACCGTTGCTGGCGACCACTACGACGGTCTGGCCCGCGGTCAGTGGCAGTCCGGGTCTTGGGAGTGTCGCAACCACCGAATCCTTCGGTTCGGCGGATGCGATGTCGACCTTCTTCACCTCGTAGCCACGGCCCTTCATAAGCTCCTGCAGCGCTTGGACGTCGCCACCTATGGCATTGGCCGGTATGACAGGCCCGCGCGCTGTGCGCCGAGGAGAGGGGGTCTGTGAGGGGGTCGGCGAGTGGGTCCGTCTAGGGGAGAGGGTCTCAGAGATGGTCTGCCGGAGGGAGGTCGGTGAGCTGGTCGGCGCGGGTGGAGGCTGGACCGTCACCGTAACCTGTGGCTGTCGCGGCTGTGCGATGGCCGGCCCTGTTTCAGCCTGATCAGGCGATGGTCCGCCGCCGAGCGCCAGCCAGCCCACAACCAACGTGCCGACCAGCAACAACCCCGCCGCGGCGATAAGCAGGGCGCGCGGAGCGGCCGCCGGCCGGCGTAGAAAACCGGGCGCCTCAGCCACAGCTGGCGCCGCGGCGGGCAAATCGGATCTGGTGGTCAGATCGGGTCCGGTGGGCACCTCGGGTCCGGTGGGCAAATCGAGCACGGCGGGCAAATCGAGCACGGCGGGTAGATCAGGCGCAGCGGGCAAATCGAGCACGGCGGGTAGATCAGGCACAGCGGGTAGATCGGGCGCCTCGGCCGCAGCTGGCAAATCGGTCGCCGACGCGGCTGTTGCCGCGTGTGGCGCGGCAAGGGCTTTGCGTAACGCGGCCCCCATCTGCGCGGCGTCGGCGTAGCGGTTTTGCGGGTCCTTCGCGGTCGCTGTGGCCACCACCTCGGCGAGGGGAGGCGGCACATCCGGAGCGAGCTCGTGCACAGACGGGACTTCCTCCCTGACATGGCTAAGTGCCACTGCCACCGGGGAGTCCCCGGTAAAGGGGACGTTCCCGGTAAGCATTTGAAACAGCAGCACTCCTGCCGAGTACAGGTCCGAGGCCGGTGTCACCGCTTGACCGCAGGCTTGCTCCGGCGAAAGATAGCGCGCTGTTCCCAGGCCGAGCCCGGCGCCGGTCAAGCTGGCCTGTCCCTGCACCTGCGCGATCCCGAAGTCAGTGACCTTGACCCGGCCATCGGCGCGCATCAAGACATTGCCCGGCTTGATGTCGCGGTGCACGATTCCAGCCGTATGGGCTGCGGCCAACGCCGAGCACACCTGGGCCGTCACACTGACGGCAACATCCGGGGGGAGCTGGCCGTCTTCGCGCAGCATATGGCCGAGATCTTCACCCTCGAGGAATTCCATCACGATGTAGTGCTGACCACCGTCCTGCCCGGCGTCGAAGACCTGCGCAATGTTGGGGTGGTCAAGCGATGCAGCCGCTCGAGCCTCCCGGCCGAACCGCTCCACAAACAGCGGGTCCTCGGCGTATTCCTCCTTGAGGAACTTGATTGCGACGCGACGTCCTAACCGCTCATCGACGCCCTCATACACGGTGCCCATGCCACCGGACGCGATACGCCGCACCTGCCGGTAGCGGTCCGCAAGCATCACCGGAGCCTCCCCCACAGCCTGGCGCACAGTCGAACAAGGATAAACATGGTGCGCCCGAGCGCCTGCGCTTCTTGGCAAATCCCAAATCAAGCGACCGGTGGCTTCGGGTCTGGTTCTCCGCCACAGCCGACCAGGAGACTCACAAGCGCCAGAGACGCAACACGTCCACGTGATCGAGACCGTGGCCCAGAGCGACGAGGCGAGGATGTCTAGGCTTTGCATGCCCAGGAATTGCCCTTGAAATGAGGCCAAATTTCAGAGCTGTTCGGCCTCTGTGCGGCCTGGCACTGTTTGAACCCTTCGCCCAGCTGCGGTTACGCGGCGGGTTCCCGGACTTCTGGTGGTCTAAACCGGTGGCGGATACCGTAGGCAAATGAACTGGAATGGCGGACAGCTTCGGTCCTGACCGCTTCTCCCGCTCGGTGGCCAGCAGGCCATGATGTGGATGTACCGGACCTGTCTAGTTCAGCCGTCGAGCGCTGAAGTCTGCATCCGCCCGCGGCGCAAGCCCACCGCGACGCCGACCTCGGGGTTGACATCTATCTTCGGCGGGACTTCACTGAAGGGGCTGCGCCCAGCAGCCGTCCCCGGACTACCTTCGCCGCCCTTGGCCGCGATTCTAGAGCTTCTGCACTCGCTGGGAAATTTTCAGTGGACCGGCTCGCCTTCGTGGCGGTTTAGCAGATCTTGACCGATGAAGCGCGACATACCGCTCGGGCATCGGCTTCGACACCATCTTCGGCAGTGTCGGGATGCGGTTATTACCGAGGTATTGCGGCGGAGGTCGGACCGGCAGTGGGCGACTCACGGACGTGACCGTAGACACACCCAGACGCACCGGTTCCGTGGCATCGGCTTCCTCGCGGTTTGTCCTGAGGAGAGGATCATCATCACACTCGCACCGGCCAGATCGCAGCAGAGCTATCGGCACGAGGCGTTCCTGTGGCACGATGCCTACGACTTCACAGCCGGCATAGTGCCTTTCATCACCGACGGCCTGGAGGCTGGCGAGCCCGTCATGGTTGCCGTGAGTACGCAGCACACGAAGTGGTTGCGGGACGCTCTCGACGGGCAGGCGGACGTCGAGTTCGTCGATATAGAGCAGCTTGGCCGGAATCCAGCACAGATCATTCCCGCTTGGCAGCAGTTCCTGAACAGCAGGTCGGGGGGGTTTCGTCCGGTACGGGGTGTTGGCGAGCCGATCTGGCCTGGACGGCGCCCCGAGGAGCTTGTTGAGTGCCAGCTGCACGAAGCCATGTTGAATATTGCCATCGACCCGGAGACCCCGTTCTGGTTGATCTGTTCATACGACACAGTGACGCTGAGCCCTGCTGTGGTCGAAGAGGCGCACCGGAGCCATCCGGTGATCGTCGAGGCCGCGTCCTATCAAGGCAGCGCCCACTACACCGGACGCGCGCACGTCGAGGAGATGTTCGCAGCCGAGCTTTCTGAGCTGGTCGGGCGCCCGATCGCAGCCGTGTTCACCGCCCACAACGTGAGCCGGCTTTACGCCTACATCAAACTCGAGCTGTACATCGCCGGTCTCTCGGCTGGGGCGGCTGGCGATCTCGCCGCCACCGCCCAACAATTGGCGCTGAACAGTCTTCAGCGAGGGGCAGCAGAAGTCACAGTCCAAATGTGGAGCCAGCCCCACGCTCTGATCTGTGACGTGGTCGATGACACCGTGATCGACGACGTACTGCTGGGCCGGCGGGTGCCCGTTGAAGATGAACATGACGGTCTTTGGGACGCCAACCAGCTCTGCGATCTAGTGCAGATGCGCTCGTCATCGGTAGGGACCACCGTCCGGCTCCATGCCTGGAAATGACCCTCGCGCAAGCAACCACTCGGTCGTGGCCGAGCTGGTATGCCGCTGGCTCAGGCCACAGAGTCCGCGTCCCGCCGGGTAAGTCTCGGCAAAATTCCGAACGACTGCACACATGGCATGGCCACGAAGCCCTCCGGTGGCCGATAGGTCGTCGCAGGACGGGGAGACAGGCGCCTGTCGATGCGACCCCTCGTGGCCGAGAAAGGCGAACTGGGTGAAGATCACTCCGAGTGCACCAGCGATCAGCAACTACAGCCAGGAGTTGTCGAGGAGGATCAACCCGATCACCGCACCCGCAACGCGGTCAACACCAGCGAAGAGCAATACGACCACCGCACGCGGCCCTGCACCGCTGCAGCTCCGGACGTTCTAGCATAAAACGCTTGCCCGAGCGCTGCCGGAGCCCAAAGCACGAGGAGCCTTTTGCGGCCCTCGTTGCAGAGCAGGTCTGGGGTGGGCGCCCGATGGCTCCGCTCCCCGTGGACATCCGCTCCGCTGTCCGACGGCCGGATCGGCTCTCTTGAGGTAACCCGCGCCAGCTCGCAGGCGCTAGGGAAGATCGACTTCAAAGACTCTTTCCGGGTTGAGCAGCGACAGCACGATCCGTGGATCGCGCAGGCCCCGCTTCTTCGCAGCCGCCGCATTCCCTGCCGGGTCAGGTGCTGCGATAACGCGTCTTCCGACGCTTGCGAGGTTCGCGCCGCGATCTCTGCTCCTGGATCTGGCGGATCAGGTCTCTACGCACCTCCGCGAGGGCATGATCAATGTCGTGCTCGTGGGAGGTGGCTACGAGGTGCGCCCGTCCCGCTAGCCAGGCTTGCAGGGTGACCTTCTGGTCTGGGCCCTCGGTGTCTTTCAATGACACCTCGAGGTCGACCTGATCATGTTCCCATCCAGACAGGTGCGGCGCGAGTGCGGACAGGGCCTCAAGAATGCGCGGCCGGTCGGCCGCCGCGAAGCCGGCGCCGAGGCGCAGACGCTCATCCAGAGTCCCAGTTTGGTTGTTCTCGGTTCCGCTCATCGGTGCGCCTCTCTCGTGGGTTCAGCGTATGACGTCCGCGTCACGGCACGATCAACCTCGTCAGCGAGGCGTCGCTGATGTTTCTCAAGCTCACGCCTCGCCTGCCGCGCTCGCCGCATACGCTCCAGATCGTCCCGAATCAGGACGACCGAACGCTATGCATGTGAGCGTGTTTCGCGGTATCGCATATCTTGGACTGGGTAAGCGGCCCCGAGCCGGTGTTGACACCACCGACCCTGGGCCTTTGATCCCCCGAGGAGTCGAGACGATCTGGGTGGCTCGGGCGGCCAAGCGAGCACGACCACCTCGTGTCATCGCCGCCGAGGACCGACGTTGTAGACTCCAGCTGTCGGTGGCGGCTCCTAAGACACGGCAGGGGCGCAGAAGCTGACCCCACAGCTGCACCGGGAGCCGCTGCCGTCTCCGACTCGGGCGAGCTCTAGCAAGGAGTTGGAGATTTTCGCCCCGCAATCCGTGGGCGTCGAACAGCCCATTGATCATCTCGCGTTGCCACGGCCGCAGCTTCAGCCGTTTCCGGCCCGTTGCCGCCGGTGTGGTGATGCACCCCTCAATGGATGCGGCGACGCGAGCCCTGCCGGCCTTCGGCAGCCTCGACAGATCCAGGCGCAGCGGTGACCTTTCCTTCGGCCCGGCCATCACCATGTGCTGCCCGGATGCAATTCATCGTGATCACGGCCGGGGAACCAAGACATACAACGGCTCCTACGAGGTCGAGGACAGCGGGTGCTGAAATCCGCCCGAAGGACAGGAGCGAATTGATCTCTCTGTCCCCAACATTCTGGCGACAGATCAACGAGCCCCGCTCCTCCTACGACATGCTCGACTCCGCCAACGAGGCCGAGAGCTATGCGGCTCCGCGTGTGAGTCAGATATCGTGGCGCGTACTGTGGGGACTACTAGAGGACATCGCTGCTGACATCCGGTTGGTAGGTCCCTGGCGCTCACTATCTGGCCCTTGCAATCTGGCCTCTACGGACTTCGACATGCAAAGTGACTCGCCAACCGTCCGCGCAGATAACGTGGCGCCCGACCTCTGCCGCACTTGCGGACATCCGCTCTCAGCGCACGATGCCATCAGCCTGCGATGGTGCGCTGCCAGCGAGCTCGGCGCTCAGAACCGACCCTGCATCTGTTCCGGTGTCGTTCACGCCGCCCGGGTGCTCACCCACTACTGATCTCGCCCGGTTCGGCGATGCGGTCCAGCGGCTTTCGAGGGCGGCGAGCCGATCCGACACAGGCAGCGCTGTCCTCGTGCCCACACAGATCGCGGGGACCTTTCCCGAGCACTGGGACGCTTCGCCCAGCTGATCAGCCACCGCGTCCCCCTTCTCCAAAGCGAGCGGGCCTTCGACCTGGTGCTGCGACCCGGAGCCGCCGAGGAAGTCATCGTGACGCTCGATGAGTAATCGGAGCCAGGCCTCGACGTGATCGCCGCGCGTTGCTGTCCCTAATTCTGCTCAGACCGTAGACGGTTCCCAACTGACGCAACCAGGCGGGTCGCCCCCTCCTGCTGTACGTCCGTGTCCGCAGGAGAGTCCGCTTGCGGCACAGGTAGCCGATGAGCGTTCGCGGGAGTCTGGGGCATGTTTTAGGCAAGCTGACCCACCTGCAGATCGCAAGCCTCGCCATTGCCAGCGGTGCGGACGTCAAAGTCGTGCAGCAGATGCTCGGCCATTCGAGCGCTGCGATGACGATGGGCGTCTACGGACACCTGTTCGGCGACCGCCTCGACGAGGTCGCCGAGACGCTCGACAACGCCCGCTCCGAGGCCGCCAGATCCGCCGCTGGTGCTGCCAATGCTCAGAATCCTGTTGCCAAAGTGTTGCCAAACGCCGATGTGGTCGACTTGGCCGCCTACAGGGCGAAAGGTAAAACCGCAGGCCAGGCGCCAAATTCGGATGGCGCCCCCGGCGAGATTCGAACTCGCGCTCCCGCCTCCGGAGGGCGGTGCTCTATCCCCTGAGCTACGGGGGCCGCGGAAGTCAACCGGGCCGCTGCCTGATTAAGGGCCGAGAGGCAATGTACCAGCGCAGCCGCGGACGCCTATCCGTCTCTTACCTCTAGGACATCACGCTCTTGTCCGCGAGCTGATCAGAAACCCTGCCCAACGCCACGTCTGGCACAGTTTCGCGATGTGACGCATACCCACGTTGCCGGCTCAATTCACGCCGACTCCACGGCGCGCGCACCCAGCTGGCTGAGCACACCCAGCGACGTCAACGCCCTTCTCGGCAGCCTCTGGAGCAGCGGCGTACGCAAAGACGAGAACGGCGTGCTCACCGTGGCGGGCCTGAGCGTTACTGCGATCGCTGATCAGGTCGGTACGCCGGCATACGTGGTGGACGAGGCGGACCTGCGAGCCCGAGCTCGCGCCTTTGCGCAAGCTTTTGACGGCTGGGAGGTCTACTACGCCGCGAAGTCCTTTCTCTGTACGACCGTGGCGCGCTGGGTGGTAGAGGAGGGGCTCGGCATCGATGTCTGCACCGGCGGCGAACTGGCAGTCGTGCAGCGCGCCGGAGTTGATCTTCGTCGGGTAGGCCTGCACGGCAACAACAAGAGTCTTGAGGAGTTGACGTACGCGCTGACCGCCGGTGTCGGAAGGATCATTATCGATTCCTTCGATGAGATCGAGCGGCTCGGTGTCATCGCTGAACGGCTGCAGATCCGTCCCCGGGTCATGATCAGGGCGACCACCGGCGTCGAGGCCCATACGCACGAGTACATCGCCACCGCTCATGAAGATCAAAAATTCGGCTTCTCGATCGCCGGTGGCAGTGCCATAGCGGCGCTGCTCACTTGCCACGAGCATCCGTGGCTGGATCTGATCGGTATTCACGCCCACATCGGCTCCCAGATCTTCGATGCTGAGGGATTCGAGGTGGCAGCGCGGCGTACGCTGCGGCTGCACGCCGAGTTCGCCGCGCAGACGGACGTTGAGCTAGGTGAGCTGGATCTTGGTGGCGGCTTCGGCATCGCCTACACCAGTGCCGACACCCCATCCACTCCGGCTGCTCTGTCGGCAGATCTTCGCGGAATCATCGAACACGAGTGCTCAGCCCATGGCGTCGCCGTGCCTCACCTGTCGATCGAACCGGGCCGCGCGATCAGCGGTCCGAGTACATTTGCCCTCTATCGGGTTGGCACAGTCAAGCCCGTCGCGTTGGACAACGGTGCCAGCCGGCTCTATGTCGCTGTCGACGGCGGTATGAGCGACAACATCAGAACTGCCCTGTACGCCGCCGAATACTCCGCCACCCTGGCATCGCGCCTTTCCACAGATCCTCCGGTACTGGCCCGGGTAGTCGGCAAGCACTGCGAAGGCGGCGACATCTTGGTCCGTGATGAGTTCCTTCCCGCCGATATCGGCCCCGGCGATCTGCTGGCCGTGCCGGGCGCGGGCGCGTACAGCCGCTCGATGGCGAGCAATTACAACCACGTTCCGCGACCGCCCGTGATCGCGGTACGAGACGGCCAGATCAGCACACTGATCCGGCGCGAGACTATCGAGGATTTGCTGGCATTGGATGCTGGGTGAGAGCTACCTGAGGCCAAGCCAGCCCTGCTCGAAAGAATTTGTTTCGCCGACTTCGCGTCAATGAGGAACAATAAGACCGCCACGATTCGGGGTCGTGGTGTCGTTATGTAAATGAGGTTTACGTGACTTTGACCAGCGTGCGGCCAGCGCCCCTTGTTGACGTTTCACCATTGACACCGCTGCGAGTAGCTCTGCTCGGCTGTGGCGTCGTCGGCTCGGAGGTGGCGCGGCTGATCATTGGACAAGCAGCCGATCTCCGCGCCCGAGTCGGACGACCTTTGGAGCTGGTCGGCATCGCTGTGCGGCAGCCTGAGCGGTATCGCGCGGGCATCGACCCAGAGTTGTTCACCACCGATGCCGAAGCCCTCGTCAGCCGGGACGATGTCGATTTGGTGATCGAGGTCATCGGCGGGATCGAACCAGCCCGGTCGTTGATCTTGGCGGCCATGCGGCATGGAGCCTCCGTAGTCACCGCCAACAAAGCGCTGCTCGCCGAGGACGGCGTGAGGTTGTTCGAGGCTGCCGAACAGGCCGGCACAGATCTGTACTTCGAGGCCGCGGTGGCGGGTGCGATTCCGATCATCCGGCCACTCCGCGAATCGCTGGTTGGCGACGAGATCACGTCGGTGATCGGAATCGTCAACGGCACCACCAATTACATCCTCGACCGAATGGACACCGGCGGGATCAGTTACACCGAGGCGCTCCACGAGGCTCAGGAACTTGGCTACGCGGAGGCAGATCCAACTGCTGACGTTGAGGGTTTCGACGCGGCCGCCAAGGCGGCTATTTTGGCGAGCCTCGCATTTCACACCCGCGTCACCGGCGCCGATGTTTACCGGGAAGGCATCAGCGGCGTTACCCCGGCCGACATTGCCTCGGCGCACGACATCGGCTGCGTCGTCAAGCTGCTGGCGATCTGTCAGCTGTCACCGGCCGTCGCGGCCGGAGATCGAACGGTTTCAGTGCGTGTCCATCCCGCGATGATCCCGCGCTCTCATCCGCTGGCGGCCGTGGGCGATGCCTACAACGCGATCTTTGTCGAATCGATGTCGGCCGGACGGCTCATGTTCTACGGCCCGGGCGCCGGCGGCTCTCCAACCGCGAGTGCGGTGTTGGGCGATCTCGTCACGATTGCGCGCAACCGGCTGCGTGGGGCGGTCGGCCCTGGTGAGTCCAGCTATGCGGCGCGCCCAGTGAGCAAGATCGGCAGCGTTCTGACGCGCTACTACGTCTCGCTCGAGGTTGCTGATGTCGTTGGGGTACTCGCCACAATCGCTGATGTCTTCTCCGAGCATGGCGTATCGATTGAAACCGTACGGCAGAACGGTCGCGGCGCCGACGCCCAGCTCGTGCTCGTCACCCACCATGCACACGATGCGGCACTCAGCGCGACAGTGCAGGCGCTACGCGGCATGGACGTGGTGCGTAAGGTGACGAGCGTGATGCGAGTCGAAGGCGATTGACGTGATCCCGGAGTCCTTCCTCGCGGCCCGGGACACTTCTGTCATGCACCGGCCCGGATACGGCGTCATCGCGCGTTATCGCGACTGGCTGCCACTGTCAGACAGCGATCCCGTCATCACCCTGGGGGAGGGCAGTACGCCGCTGGTCGCTGCCGAGAAGCTGTCAGACATTCTTGGCTGCGAAGCGTGGATCAAGGTCGAGGGCACTAACCCGACCGGCTCGTTCAAGGACCGTGGCATGACAGTCGCTCTTAGTGTCGCCGCGGGACAGGGTGCCCAAGCGGTGGTGTGTGCCTCGACCGGAAATACCTCTGCATCGGCCGCCGCGTACGCCGCACGCGCCGGGCTGTCCACCATCGTGCTGCTGCCTGCTGGTCGAATCGCGACGGGCAAGCTCGCCCAAGCCATCGTGCACGGCGCCAAGGTTGTGCAGGTTGACGGCAACTTCGACGACTGCCTCGAATTGGCCCGCAAGCTGGCCCACGACTACCCGGTCGCCCTAGTCAATTCGGTCAATCCCAATCGAATCGAAGGACAAAAGACCGCTGCCTTCGAAGTCATCGACGAGTTGGGAGATGCGCCGGATCTGCATGTCATTCCGGTCGGCAACGCCGGGAATATCTCGGCGTACTGGCGTGGTTACAAGCAATATGCGTCGGCCGGTAAGGCGATGCGGACCCCCAGAATGTGGGGCTTCCAGGCTGCGGGCGCTGCCCCCTTGGTGCTAGGCCATCCGATTCTCCAGCCGGAAACCATAGCGACGGCAATCCGCATTGGTAATCCGGCATCGGCCGAGCCGGCACGAGCTGCGCGGGATGAGTCGCGCGGCTTGATCGAGGCGGTCAGTGACGATCAGATCCTCAACGCGCAGGCCTTTCTTGCGAGGGAAGAGGGCATTTTCGTCGAGCCGGCGTCGGCAGCCGGAGTTGCGGGTCTACTGGCCAAGCATGAGCGCGGCGAGGTTGAGTCGGGGCTGCAGATTGCGATAACCGTGACCGGTCACGGATTGAAGGACGTGGATACCGCATTGTCGCGACTCGGCCCGATCCACGCAGAGGTTGTGACCGCCGATCTGCTTGCTATCGCATCCGTCTGCGGCTTGATCGATTAGGCATCCGGCGGGTGCGCGATGCAAAGGAGCGGCATGGATCTTGGCCTGGCTGAACAGCGGGTCTTGAGCCGCGGTCGGTCGGTGATGGTCGAGGTTCCAGCCACGAGTGCAAACCTCGGGCCTGGCTTTGATTGCTTCGGACTGGCGCTGGACTGGCGGGAACGAGTCAACCTCGCAGTGATCGACCACGGTTACCAAATCGAGGTGTCCGGAGAAGGCGCAACAGAGCTACCGCGCGACGAGACCCACTTGATCATCCGTGCGGCCCTGGTCGGCTTAGCTGATCTTGGCGTACGCGCACCGGGCCTATGGCTTGGTTGTCGCAACACCATTCCACATGCTCGTGGCCTGGGCTCTTCTTCGGCGGCGATCGTCGCAGGACTGGTGGCTGCTGCTGGATTGGCGGGAGTCGATGCGGAGCAGGAGTGGCTGCTGAGGCACGCCAATGCCATCGAGGGCCATCCCGACAACGTGGCTGCGGCGATCTATGGCGGATTCGTGCTCGCCTACGAAGGTCGGGCCGGTGTCACGGTGGCGGAAGGCAGTGTCGATCCCGCCATTGGGGCCGCGCTGTTCATTCCGAACATGTCGGTGGCCACCGAGGCTGCTCGCGGACTGCTCCCGCAGACCGTGCCGCATGTCGAGGCAGCTGCCAACTCGGGACGGGCTGCTCTGCTGGTGCACGCCATGGCATCCGAACCCGATCTGCTTTACGACGCCACCTGCGACTGGTTGCATCAGGGCTACCGGGAAGCCGCCATGCCACGCTCGTACGAGCTCATGAAATCGCTACGCGGTCGAGGCTTCGCAGCCATGATCAGCGGCGCAGGCCCGAGCGTCTTGGTACTCGGTACCAGGACGGATCTGGTGGTACTTCAAGATCGACAAGTAGCTGGATTCTCGGTACGTCTCAGTGAGATCGGCTCAGCGGCCGCGATTGTCCAGGCATGCGACGCCTCGGTGTCGAGAGATCACAGTGCTGTTGAGACCGCACGATGACGGGAGCCCGCTTCGCCGACTGAAGAAGTTCGCGACCTGGATGTGAGAACGGTGGGTCCACCCCCGGCGGCGAAGGAGGCTAATCTGGCGGGCAGGCCGTCAGAGTGGCATCAAAGATGGAAAGTCCCAGCGCAAGTGCTAGCCTTGGATGGCCGACACGGTCAGGGCAGCTGCGGTGACCGGCTTCCCACACCAGCTAAGTCACAAAACGCACATCTGACCAAGTAGCGCCTCAAAGGTCAGGTGTGACGCGGACGAAGCTCCAGGCATCTCCCGTCAGCCACATCTCGAGAACAGTCGTCGCGATGCGCTGAGGACCTCAAGAAAGACCCGCTGGTCGGGGATATGACCCCGTGCCATGGATGGGCACCGATGACGTGCCCGAACGGACAAGGACACACATTGACAGACATCGCCGAAGTGACGAGCGCATCTCCGATGGAGGAAGGCGCCGGCGAGCAAGGAACACAACTCACCAGTGATCGTCGCAATCGCAAGGGCTCAGGCCTGGACTCGATGGTCCTCCCCGAGCTGAAGCAGCTGGCCAGCTCCCTGAAGATCAGGGGCATCGGCGCCATGCGCAAGAGTCAGCTGATCGAAGCCATTCGCGCCGCCCAGCGTGGCACCGGCGCAGCCGGATATTCCGCTGGCGCCGAGCAGGACAATGGCCACCGCAACCTTCCAGACAATTCCCGCGACAACCGGGATGTCGCCAGTGCGCTCGATGAGTTGCAGCAGGCGCCGCGCGAGGCACGCAGCCAGCGCCAGGAGGCACCCATGCTCGAAAACCCCGTACAGCCGCAGCTGGTCGAGCCGACCGAGCGCGCCGACAGCTCCTCAGGTGAGCGGCAAGCGCCGGTGCAGAACCGCGACGGCAGCCAGGTCCGCGAAGAGACCCCTGCCGGCGGTGGAGACGGACAACGGCAATCCAACCGCTCTGACCAGCAATCTCGTACCGAGGAGCAGGGCCTCCAGGGCCGGCAAGGTGAAAGCGGCGAGCGGGGCGACGGGTCCCGTGACGGACGGCAGAACGACCGGCAGGATCGCAGGAATCGCAGCCCGCAGGCTCGTGAGAACCAGCAGCGTGAGAACCAGGGTCGAGACAATCAAGGCCGTGACAATCAGGGCCGTGACAACCAGGGCCGGGACTGGGAAGAGGATGGCGGCAGTCGCCGGAGTCGCCGACGCCGCAGCCGTGACCGGCAGAACCGGCGCAGCCGTGGCGGCGGCAGCAATCTCGAACGCTATGACTCCGAGCCAGTGGTCTCCGAGGACGATGTGCTCGTTCCGGCTCGCGGCATCCTCGACGTCCTCGACAACTACGCATTCGTCCGGACCAACGGCTACCTCCCAGGGCCAGACGACGCCTACGTCTCGTTGTCGATGGTCAAAAAGCTCGGCCTGCGTAAGGGTGATCTAGTCACCGGCGTCATCCGTACGCCGCGCGAGGGCGAGCGCAAGGAGAAGTTCAACCCGATGGTGAGGATCGACACCGTCAACGGTGGCGACCTGGAATCCGCCCGGCAGCGACCTGACTTTGCGAAGCTCACGCCCCTTTATCCGCAGGAGCGGCTGAAGCTGGAGACGACTCCAACCCAGATGGCCGGCCGAATCATCGACTTGGTTGCACCCATCGGCAAAGGTCAGCGCGCGCTCATCGTCTCGCCTTCGAAGGCGGGCAAGACCTTGATCATGCAGGCCATCGCCAACTCGATCGCCATCAATAATCCCGAAGTAAAGCTGATGGTCGTCCTGGTCGACGAGCGACCCGAGGAGGTCACCGACTTCGAGCGCTCGGCCAAGGGCGAAGTGATCTCATCGACGTTCGACCGACCGGCCGAAGATCACACCACCGTTGCCGAGCTGGCTATCGAGCGCGCGAAACGGCTCGTCGAGCTAGGGCACGATGTGGTGATCCTGCTCGACGGCATTACCCGGCTCAGCCGTGCCTACAACCTGGCAGCGCCGGCGTCAGGACGGATCTTGTCGGGTGGTGTCGATTCCGCAGCGTTGTACCCGCCGAAGAAGTTCCTGGGTGCGGCCCGCAATATCGAGGGTGGCGGCTCACTCACGATCCTCGCGACTGCTCTGGTCGAGACCGGCTCGAAGATGGATGAGGTGATCTTCGAGGAGTTCAAGGGCACCGGCAACTCCGAGATCCGGCTGCGCCGCGAATTCGCTGAGAAGCGAATCTTCCCGGCCATTGACGTCGACGCGTCCAGCACTCGCCGCGAAGAACTGCTGATGAGCCGTGAGGAGCTGGCGATCGTGTGGAAGCTGCGGCGGGTCCTGTCCGGACTCGAGAGCCTGCAGGGCCTGGAGATGCTGCTGGACCGGCTCCGCAAGACACAAAGCAACACTGAGTTCTTGATGGCGATCACCAAGACCATCCCGGCCCAGGACTAGCCGTAGCTCACACGGGACTAAAGCAGGCCGGTTAGTCGTTCAGAATTTGGTGCCGTAGCTCGGCCTGCGGCAGAATCACCCCTTGGTGCCGGTTCACGCCATATCTCAACGGCGACCCGGCGCACACGATGAGGAGGACAGATATGAAGCCCGACATTCACCCCGCGTACGCAGAGACGCTGGTGACCTGTACGTGTGGCAACACCTTCACGACCCGGAGCACAGCGCCGAACGGCGTAATCCATGCAGATGTGTGCTCGAACTGCCACCCGTTCTACACAGGCAAGCAGAAGATTCTTGACACCGGTGGCCGTGTTGCTCGCTTCGAGAAGCGGTACGCGGCTCGGCAGCCGGCGGCCAAAAAGAAGGCGTCCAAATAGCGTTACGCGCAGCGCCGGGAGGCGGGGAAATCCCCTGCAACCCGGCGCTCGCTGCGTCTCGATCTCCGACTTGTCAGCGTCGCGTGGTCGTCATAGCAACCACTGACGCTGACAAGTCGGAGAGGGGCGGGTCGTGATATTTGAGTCGGCCGCTCCCTTACGTGCGGAGTTTCACGAACTGGAAACCGCGCTCGGCGATCCGGCGGTGCATGCCGATCTTGCTCGCGCTCGTAAGGTGGGGCGCCGCTATGCCGAGCTGATGCCGATCGTCAAGACTCTGGACGAATACGACCGACTCACCGATGATCTTGAAGCAGCCAAGGAACTCGCTGCGGAAGACGAGTCGCTGGCCGCGGAGGCTGCGGAGCTGGCGGCGCAGCTTGGCCCGGTGACAGATCGGCTGACGCGATTGCTGGCTCCTCGGGACCCCAACGACTCTTCGGATGCGCTGATGGAGATCAAGTCGGGTGAAGGTGGCGAGGAGTCGGCGCTGTTCGCCGCCGACTTGCTCAAGATGTATTCGCGATACGCGGAGAACCGCGGCTGGAAGGTCGAAGTTCTCGACGCGCAGGAAACCGATCTTGGTGGCTACAAGTCTGCGACGATTGCGATCAAGGCATCCAGCGCGGGCGACCCTGACTCGATGCCCTACGGCGTACTCAAATTCGAGGGCGGTGTGCATCGGGTGCAGCGCGTCCCGATCACCGAATCCCAAGGCAGGGTGCACACCTCTGCGGCCGGCGTACTCGTCATGCCGGAGGTGGCCGAAACCGAAATTGAGATCAACGAGGACGATCTCCGCATCGATGTCTACCGGTCATCCGGCCCGGGGGGCCAAGGAGTCAACACCACCGACTCCGCAGTGCGGATCACCCATTTACCGAGTGGCATCGTGGTCTCCTGCCAGAACGAGCGTTCGCAGCTGCAGAACCGCGAGCAGGCGATGCGAATGCTCCGCGCTCGGTTGACCGCTGTAGCCGAGGAAGAGGCTGCCAATGCCGCCTCTGCTGCACGTCGCAGTCAGGTGCGGACAGTTGATCGTTCAGAGCGCGTTCGGACCTACAACTTTCCCGAAAACCGCATCTCTGATCACCGAATCGGCTTCAAGGCTTACAACCTTGATCAAGTTCTGAATGGCGACCTGGACGCAGTGATCAACGCCCTGCAAGAAGCTGACACCCAGTTGCGGCTCTCCCAGGTCGCTAGCTCGACTCCGTGAGCAAGGCTGTCCGGCCCTTGTTGATCGAGGCCGTAAGCCAATTACGTGCTGGTGGTGTCGAGTCGCCGGAGCAGGACGCTCGACAGCTCCTCGCGTACGCCGCAGGAGTCGAGTTGGCTCGTCTGCCGCTGGTCGATGCGGTCGAAGACGGTCAAGCGGCCCATTTCCAGACGTTGATCAAGAAACGGTCGCAGCGGATTCCGCTGCAGCATCTGACCGGTCGGGCTCATTTCCGCCATCTGGAGTTGGAGGTAGGGCCTGGCGTCTTCGTGCCTAGGCCCGAAACCGAGGTGATGACCGGCTGGGCGATCGAACAGCTACGTCCCATGGTTTACGCCGTCGCCCGCGGGACGTCGCGACACCTGCCGGTAGTGGTGGAGCTCGGAACCGGATCAGGTGCTATTGCGAAATCCATCGCCACCGAATTGACCGGAACTCGGGTGTACGCGGTCGAGGTATCCGAGGAGGCGGCAGCGTATGCCTCGCGGAATCTCGCTGATACCACCGTTGAGCTCTACGTACAGGACATGATCGGTGCTCTGCCACAACTGAACTGCGGCGTGGATCTGGTGATCGCCAACCCGCCTTATATCCCACTTGAGGCTTTCGAGTCAGTCGTGCCAGAAGCGCGCGATCATGATCCGCTGCTCGCACTGTTCGCCGGTCAGGACGGTCTGGATGTGATCAGAGCGGTTGTCGCCGAGGCGGCGCGGCTGCTACGACCGGCAGGCCTGCTGTGCGTCGAGCATGCCGACGTACAAGGCGAATCCGCTCAGCAGGTCGTCGTGACACATGGCGGCTTTGCTGGCGTGCGTGATCATTCGGATCTCACCGGCCGATCGCGCTTCGTCACAGCAATCAGGCGCTCTTAGATCTTTATTGTGGACGGATCGGATCGCGCTCCGCCGTGCGCAGGAGGAGGGAGCAGACACGCTTTCGTCTGCGAGCGAGGACGAAGTAGGCGGGCACGTAGCGCGATCCGCGCTGAGCGAGCGTAGCGAGTGAAGCAATCAATACAGACAACTCTGGCAGGATTGACCGGTGACTACGACCGGCGAACCCGGTGACCTTGAGTCTGGAGAGGCGGCGGAAACTGAGCTTTCCGCGGGCTATCGACGCTTCGACTGTACGGCCGGTGATGCATCGCGTAACGCAGCAGCGACCGAGGCTGCTCGCCAGGCGATCGAGGCTGGCGAATGCATAGTGCTGCCCACCGATACGGTCTATGGGATCGGCGCTGATGCGTTCAGTGCCAAGGCGGTGCGCCGGCTGCTCGAGGCGAAGCACCGCGGCCGTGACATGCCCCCGCCGGTATTGATCGGCGAGCCGACCTTGATCCGAGCGCTCGCTGTCAATGTGCCTGAGGCAGCTAGGGATCTCGTCGATAAGCACTGGCCGGGCGCGCTCACCGTGATCTGCCATATCCAGCCAAGTTTGCGGATGGATCTGGGCGACACTGAGGGCACCATTGCGCTGCGGGTTCCCGATCATGAACTGGCCCGCGAGATCTTACGGCGTACCGGGCCGATGGCCGTCAGTAGCGCCAACCTCAGCGGTCAGGCTGCCGCCCTGACCTGCGACGATGCAATTGATCAGCTTGGCGACGCGGTGGCGGTCTATCTCGACGGAGGTCCGCTGGCGGACGCGGGCGGCGCGCCGTCGACCATCGTGGACTTCAGCCGAAATGACGAGGGTCAGGTGCTGCGCCGAGGCGCCATCAGCGTGGAGATGTTGCGCGAGACCGTCCCGAATCTTCGTGATCTGACCGATGACGACGACCGCACAGAGGATGACCCCGAGTCTGACTCGGGCGAGATGCCTTCCGCAGGAGGCTGAGTGCGCGAGTACTTGTTAGTCCTCTGCATTGCGGCGGCAGTGACCTATTTGCTGAGCGGCGTATGTCGTCGCTTGGCGTTGCGGACAGGCGCACTGGCCAGGGTTCGTGATCGCGATGTGCACACCATCGAGATGCCGTATTTCGGTGGCGTCGCCATGTTGGCAGGCGTTGCGGCAGCGATCTTGATCTCCTGGCAGCTTCCGTTCTTGGGCCGGCTCGTGACTGTGCAGCAAGACTCCAGGGCGGTGTTGGTCGCCGCGGTGGTGATCTGTTTTGTGGGCGTGCTCGATGATGTTTTCGAACTGCCGCCGCTGACCAAGTTCGCCGGTCAGGTTTTTGCGGCAGGCATTGCCGTCGCACTGGGCGTCAAGATGCTCTGGATTCCATTGCCGAATCAGATCGTCTCCCTCGACGGCACGACGTCGGTCGCGATCACGGTGTTCTTCATCGTGCTCTGCTCAAACGCTGTCAACTTCGTCGACGGCCTGGACGGCTTGGCCACTGGGGTGGTCGGTATCGGGGCTCTGGCCTTCTTCGCCTACTCCTACTCGCTCACGGTCCACGAGCACCTAACCAGAGCGACGACCTCGAGTCTGGTCACTGTCGCGATCGCCGGCGCATGCCTGGGTTTCCTGCCGCACAACTTCTTTCCGGCACGGATGTTCATGGGCGACTCTGGCGCGATGCTGCTCGGCCTGCTGCTGGCCACGTCGACTATCAGCCTGACCGGACAGATCGATGTCTCCCAGCTCGAAGACAGCCGTGGGGGATTGGTGCCGACGGTCCTGCCGCTGGTGTTGCCACTGGCCATTCTTGCCCTGCCGTTCCTCGATCTCACGCTTGCCTTCATTCGTCGCACCTACGCCGGCAAGTGGTGGTTCCTGCCCGACAAACAGCACCTGCATCACCGGCTCCTGGAACGCGGCCACAGCCAACGCCGCGCGGTACTGCTGATGTACGTCTGGTCAGCACTGGTCTCGTTCGGAGTGATCATCTTGAGCCTCGTCCAAACCGAACGCCAGTGGACCGTGGTAGCCGTCGTCGCTGGCCTCGCTCTGGTCTTACTGGTGGTCACGTTGGGCCGCCCTCTGCGCACTAGAAACCAAGTACGTCGGGGCGAGGCAATCTGATTGCCTCACTCGCCAGGCTCGCTCGGCGCGGATCGCGCTCTGTGCCCGCCTACTTCGTCGTCGCTCGCAGACGATAAAGCGTGTCTGCTCACTCCTCCTCAGCACGGCGGAGCGCGATCCGGAGTTACTCCCACTGTCGCACTGGACAGCAATTGCTTCAGCCTGTGTTAGCGTGCACCCACGCAGCCCTGCGACGGTTCGCGCTATGTGAACCGGCCTCACATTCGATCAAGATCCAGCTTCGACACCGGCACTGAAGGACTGCAGTCGCAATGACCGTTGACAGCAAACCGGAGCATCAGGCGACCCCTGCCGATGGCCCGAGCATTCACGTCATTCGAGCGCGCAAACTGCTGCTTGGTGGGGCGATCGGCGGAGTTACAACGGCGATCTTGTGCATGATCGGTTTCGCGATCGGCTACGGTACGCCAGGTTTGATCTCCGCGGCGCTGGCTGCCGCCATGGTGTTGTTTTTCTACGGAGTTGGGCAGTACGTGATGGTGCTGTTCGCCGATGCTGGTGCGCGGACTTTGCTCATGGTGTCGTTGTGCAGCTACACCGCGCGGGTCGTGAGCCTGGGGCTGGTGCTCGTGCTGTACAACAGTCACCGCGAAGCATGGCCGACGTTGATCCCGATCGTCATCTTTGTGACAACGATCATCGTCGTCGCGGGCTGGTTGATCGTTGAGGTATTTGTCTTTTCTCGGTTACGAATCGGCGTCTACGACACGGAGTACGTGCCGCCCGGCGAAGGTGTCTTGGAGCCGTGACCGGTGCCACAATCACTGCTAGCGTGTGTCACGCCATGAAGGAACACCCCGAGGCGGCTTCTGACCGGCCAAAATCGCAAGGAGGCGGGAAATCGGACGGCATGGATTTGGGACTGCGGGTGCTCTCATACCTGATCTCCGGCGTCGCTATTTACGGACTACTGGGATGGCTGGGCGATCACTACCTCGGGACCAGGTTCTTGCTACCGATCGGCATCGTCGCAGGGGCGGCCTTCGGGGTGTACGTGATCATCCGGCGCTTCGGCCGCATCGATGATGCACCCATAGCTGGTGCCAAAGATCGCAGCGGGCGAGCCACGATAACCGAGCACAGGCACAAGGCGGAGTAGGGGGAACGGTGAGCGGTTTCTTGTCGGGCCTGGTGCCGCTGGAGACTGGCGGCTTTGAAGCCCCGGGTGTGCAGAGCTTCGACTTCCCGCCATTTTTCGAAAGCGTTCCCTGGTTCGACAAGTACATGCTGCAAAGCATTCTCTCAGTGATCTTGATCATGGCCTTCTGGTTGATCATGGCGCGGAAGAACGCCATGGTGCCGAGCAAGGGCCAATTCGTCGGCGAGACGGCCTACTTCTTCGTACGCAACACGATCGCCCGGGACATGATCGGGCACGACTTCCGCAAGTATCTCCCGCTATTGATTGCCCTGTTCTCCTTCGTGCTTGTCAACAACTTGTTCGGCGTCTTTCCCTTCCTCTTGCTACCAACCCCGTCCCATGTGGGCTGGCCTTACGGCCTGGCGCTGCTGGTCTGGGTGATCTACAACGGCGTGGGCATTGCGAAGCACGGTTTCTTCGGCTACCTCAAAGCCACTTCGCTGCCCGCCGGCGTCCCGGTATTTATGTGGCCGTTGATCATCCCGCTGGAGTTCATTTCCAACATCATTGTCCGGCCGATCACGCTGTCTCTGCGACTCTTCGCCAACATGTTCGCCGGACACCTGCTAGTGCTGGTGTTCGTGCTCGGTGGGGAGTACCTGCTGCTGCACTCCGAGTCGATCATCAACAAAACTGCCGGCGTAGTGGCCTTGATCTTCAGCATGGCGATCTTCGGTCTGGAGATCTTTGTTCAGTCCCTGCAAGCCTTCATCTTCACCGTTCTGACAGCCCAGTACATCTCTTCGGCTTCTGCCGAGGAGCACTGATCAACCTCGGTTTCGGCAGCCTGTAGCGAAACCCCGTCAAAGAAAGTAGTCCCAATGACCCCACTGGAACTCACTGGATCCCTCGGCATCGTCGGCTACGGCCTCGGCGCCATCGGCCCCGGAATCGGCGTCGGTTTGATCTTCGCCTCGGTCATCCAGGGCACCGCGCGGCAGCCTGAGGCTCGCGGCGCGATGATGGGCACGGCCTGGATCGGATTCGCGGTCACGGAAGCGCTAGCCATCATCGGTATCGCTCTCGCCTTCGTCTTCGGCTAAGCCAGTGGTCTCGATGACGACGCTTTTGGTACCGCTCGCGGAGAATCCACTACTGCCTGCCCCGGCGGAGATCATCGCGGCAATCGTGTTCGCTCTGCTGCTGACCTTCCTCATTGCCAGGTTCGTGGTGCCGCGGTTCGAGGCCACCTACGCTGAGCGCACCGCTGCCATCCAGGGCGGTATGGAGAAGGCGGAGAAGGCGCAAGAAGCTGCCGAGGCAGCGCTGCGTCAGTACAACGAGCAGCTCGCGCAGGCACGCGGCGAGGCGGCGAGAATCCGTGAGGAAGCCAAGAGTGAGGGCACCCAGATCCTTGCCGACCTGCGCGACCAAGCACATTCCGAGGTCGCCCGGATCCGGGCCCAAGGTGAGGCGCAACTTGAGGCCGAACGAACCACCGTAATGACCCAGATGCGCGCCGAGATCGGTAACTTGGCCACCACCTTGGCGAGCCGGATCGTGGGCGAGTCGCTCGAGGATGATGAGCGAGCACGGCGTACGGTCGATCGCTTCCTTGCGGAGCTCGAAGGTGAGGGCGAACCCACTCCCGCTGGCAGAACATGAGCACGGCGACCGACGCGCGACTCAGTTCGCTGGACCGAATGCTGGATGAAAGCCCAGTCGTTGGCGACAACTTCGCTACAGGCATGTTCGCCGTGGTCGATGCGCTCGAGTCCTCACCGACCCTGCGGCGCGCAGTGACGGATCCCGGCACGCCTGAGGGCGCACGACGCGCGTTGGTCCATGGGTTGCTTGATGGAAAAGTCGACGACTCGGTCGCCGATCTTGCGGCCGAGGCGGCTACGCTTCGCTGGGCTGGAGGGCGCACTTTCGCGGCTGCCCTCGAGCGGCAAGCTGTCCGCGGTGAGCTGATCGTGTCGGATCGCACTGGTCAGTTGGAGAACGCCGAGGACGAACTCTTCCGGTTTGCTCGGCTGGTGGAATCCAATCCGGATCTGCGCAACACCTTGGCCGACAGGTCCACCGACCTCAGCAGGCGGCAGGAGCTGGTCGGCGGGCTGCTCAGCGGCCGGGCGACCACGACAACGGTCATCCTTGCCAAGCGCGCTGTGGCTGCGCGTGAGCGGACCTTCGGGCACACCATCGAGGGCTACATCACCTTGGCCGCCGCACAGCGGAATCGGGTGATGGCAACGGTGCGGGTGGCGAAGCCGCTCTCGTCTGATCAACGAGCCAGGCTCCAGACGGCCCTGAGCAGGGAGATCGGCCGCGACGTGACGATTCAGGAAGTGATCGACCCAGAGGTCTTGGGCGGGGTTCGGGTCGAGCTTGGCGACGAGGTCTTCGAAGGGACTGTCTCGGGACGGCTGCAGGAAGCCCGACGGCTCTTCGAATAGCTGGCCAGCTCGATCACAATAGAAAATATCTACTCCGAAATGAAAGCAGAAAGCGTAGGCGATGGCAGAACTCACGATTCGTCCAGAGGAAATCCGCGATGCACTGGATCGCTTCGTCCAGGACTACGTGCCTGAGACAGCCAGTCGCGAAGAGGTCGGAACAGTCGTCACATCCGGTGACGGTATTGCTCGGGTAGAAGGCTTGCCCTCGGCCATGGCCAACGAGCTGCTGGAGTTCGAGAACGGCACTCTTGGCATTGCGCTGAACCTCGACGTACGCGAGATCGGTGTCGTGGTGATGGGCGAGTCCGAGGGCATTGAAGAAGGCCAGGTCGTCAAGCGGACCGGCGACATCTTGTCGGTGCCGGTCGGCGACGGATACCTGGGACGCACCGTCGATTCGTTAGGCAATCCGATCGACGGCCTCGGCGAGATCACCGACATCGACGAGCGCCGCCCGCTCGAGCTGCAGGCTGCCGGCGTGATGGACCGGCAAGGAGTGAATCAGCCCTTGCAGACCGGGATCAAGGCGATCGACGCGATGATCCCGATCGGCCGCGGTCAGCGCCAGTTGATCATCGGTGACCGCAAGACGGGCAAGACCGCCATTGCAGTCGACACGATCATGAACCAGAAATCCGCCTGGGACAGCGGTGATCCAGAGCAGCAGGTGCGGTGCATCTACGTCGCGATCGGCCAGAAGGGCTCCACAATCGCCGCCGTTCGTGGGGCCCTCCAAGAGGCGGGAGCTCTCGAATACACCACAATCGTTGCGGCGCCCGCATCAGATCCGGCCGGCTACAAGTACATCGCGCCGTATACCGGTTCGGCGATCGGTCAGCACTGGATGTATCAGGGCAAGCATGTGCTGATCATCTTCGACGACCTGACCAAGCAGGCCGAGGCGTACCGTGCCATGTCGCTGCTGCTGCGTCGCCCGCCTGGCCGCGAAGCATACCCAGGGGATGTCTTCTACCTGCACAGCCGACTGCTGGAACGCTGCGCGAAGCTTTCTGACGCGCTCGGCGGCGGGTCGATGACCGGCCTGCCGATCATCGAGACCAAGGCAAACGACGTGTCGGCCTACATTCCGACCAACGTCATCTCCATCACCGACGGTCAGATCTTCTTGCAGTCCGATCTCTTCAACGCCAATCAGCGTCCGGCCATCGATGTCGGTATTTCGGTTTCCCGCGTCGGTGGGGCAGCTCAGATCAAAGCGATGAAGAACGTCGCTGGCTCGCTCAAGCTGGAGCTTGCTCAGTACCGCGACATGCAGGCCTTCGCGATGTTCGCCTCGGACCTTGACGCAACCACGCGCCGCCAGCTTGATCGGGGCGGTCGGTTGGTCGAGCTGCTGCGCCAGCCGCAGTACTCGCCCTATCCGGTCGAAGATCAGGTCGTTTCGGTCTGGGCCGGGCTACAAGGTCTGATGGATGAGGTACCGGTCGACGACGTGCTCCGGTTCGAGCAGGAGATGTTGGAGTATCTGCGACACCACGGCGACTCGCTGCGCAACATCCGGGAGACCAAGAACTTCGACGACGACACGGCTGCCGCACTGCGGGAGCAGATTGCCGAGTTCAAGAAGGGATTCCAGACCTCGGAGGGCAAGCTGCTGGCCGGCCGCGAGGAGCACGTGGCACTGGAGGAAGAGGATGTCACTCAAGAACAGATCGTGAGACAAAAGCGTGGCTGACGTGGCAATGATCTTAATGGCAGGGTGCTGAGATGCCGGCCAGCTTGCGCGAGCTGCGCCAGCGCCGCGCCTCGGTGACGACGATCAAGAAAGTCACCCGGGCCATGGAGCTGATCGCAGCATCCAGAATCATCAAGGCACAACAGCGTGCGCAATCAGCTGCGCCGTACGCACGTGAGCTGACTAGAGCAGTATCCGCGGTGGCGACCTTCTCCAACGTTGATCATCCGCTGACCACCGAGCCAGAGAATGCCACCCGGGCTGCCGTGCTGTTGATCACCTCGGACCGCGGGTTGGCCGGTGCTTATTCCTCCTCGGTGATCAAGGAGGGCGAGAAGCTCAACCAGCTGCTGCGGGAGTCGAACAAGGAGCCCGTGCCATACCTGACTGGCCGAAAGTCGATCGCGTTCTACAGATTCCGGCGTCGCAATGTCGCCGCCAAATGGGAAGGCTTCTCCGAGGCGCCGAGCTACCCGCAGGCTCGAGAGATCGCCGACACGATGATCGAGGCGTTCCTGACACCAACCGAAGAGGGCGGGGTGGATGAGATCCATGTGGTCTTCACCCGCTTTGTCTCGATGCTCACGCAGCGAGTCGATGTGATTCGGATGTTGCCCTTGGAGGTCGTGGAAGGCGAAGAGACACCGCCCAGTGACGAGATCCTCCCGCTGTATGAGTTCGAGCCGGATGCCGCGACGGTGCTGGACGAGCTACTGCCGCTTTACGTTGCGAGCCGCATCCATTACTGCCTGCTGCAAGGCGCTGCATCCGAGCTGGCCAGTCGGCAGAAGTCGATGAAGTCAGCGACCGACAATGCGCAGCAGCTCATCGAGCGGCTGACCCGAGAGGCTAACCAGGCTCGTCAGGCCGAGATCACCCAGGAGATATCCGAGATCGTCGGCGGAGCGAGCGCTCTCGCCGAGGCAACCGCGGCCTCCGAGTAAGCGAATAACCAGATATCACGGACCGATGAGATGAAGAGGGAGCCAGATGACCGCCACGATTGAAGAACAAGACACCGAAGCTCCCGCGGGCGGTGTCGGCCGCGTGTCTCGGGTCATCGGCCCGGTGGTCGATGTTGAATTTCCCGCCGACCAGATGCCGGACATCTACAACGCCTTGACGGTCGAGACGACGGTCGGGAATGAGACCCGCAGCATGACCATGGAGGTTGAGCTGCATATCGGCGACAACCTGGTTCGAGCCATTGCACTCAAGCCAACCGACGGCATGCAGCGAGGCACGGAGGTTCGGGACACTGGGGCACCGATATCGGTGCCTGTTGGCGATGTCACCAAGGGTCACGTGTGGAACGTGACTGGCGACGTACTCGATGTCGACCCCTCGAGCGTCGACGTGACTGAGCGCTGGCCGATCCACCGCTCCGCACCGAAGTTCGACCAGCTCGAGTCCAAGACCGAGATGCTGGAGACCGGCATCAAAGTGCTCGACTTGCTTACCCCGTATGTGACCGGCGGCAAGATCGGCCTCTTCGGCGGCGCCGGCGTCGGCAAGACGGTACTCATTCAGGAGATGATCTATCGCATCGCCCACAACTTCGGCGGTACGTCCGTGTTCGCGGGAGTGGGGGAGCGGACCCGCGAGGGCAACGACCTAATCCATGAAATGGAGGAGGCCGGAGTCTTCAAAGACACTGCGCTCGTGTTCGGTCAGATGGACGAGCCGCCTGGCACCCGGCTGCGGGTCGCACTATCGGCGCTGACTATGGCGGAATACTTCCGCGACGTTCAGAACCAGGACGTGCTGCTTTTCATCGACAACATTTTCCGGTTCACCCAGGCGGGCTCTGAGGTATCGACGTTGCTGGGTCGGATGCCTTCCGCCGTGGGATATCAGCCCAACCTGGCCGATGAGATGGGTCAGTTGCAGGAGCGGATTACCTCCACCCGAGGGCACTCGATCACCTCGATGCAGGCGATCTACGTGCCGGCCGACGACTACACCGATCCTGCGCCGGCAACGACCTTCGCTCATCTCGACGCCACCACGGAGCTGTCCCGCGAGATTGCTTCCCGCGGCCTCTATCCCGCGGTGGATCCGCTGAGCTCCACGAGTCGCATCCTCGATCCGCAATACATCGGCCAGCAGCACTATGACGTCGCGGTGCGCGTCAAGCAGATTCTGCAGCGCAACAAGGAACTGCAAGACATCATCGCGATCCTGGGTGTTGACGAGCTGTCCGAGGAAGACAAGATCGTCGTCAACCGGGCTCGGCGCATCCAGCAGTTCCTGAGCCAGAACACCTACATGGCGGAGAAGTTCACCAACATTCCAGGATCAACTGTCCCGCTCGCCGACACGATCGAGTCCTTCCGGATGATCTGTGACGGCGAAGTTGATCACATCGCAGAACAGGCGTTCTTCAACCTCGGCAGCATGGATGATGTCGAGCGACGTTGGTCGGAGCTGCAGAAGGAGGCCTGAGGAGCGACATGGCTGAACCTATGCAGGTGGAAGTCGTCTCGGCCGATCGCGTGGTGTGGTCAGGCAAGTCTTCCAACATCATCGCCAAAACTGTCGAAGGCGAGATCGGCATTTTGCCAGGTCACGAACCGGTGCTCGGAGTGCTGGTGCCGAGCGCGGTCGTGATCTTCTGCGACGAGGGCACGCCGACCAGGGAGATCGTTGCGGTCGACGGCGGCTTTATTTCGGTCTCTCAGGGCCGAGTGTCGATCTTGAGCGAGTACGCCCGGATGGCGGACGAAGTGACCGTCGCCGAAGCCGAGAAGGAGTTGGCCGAGGCCCAACGCGTTCTCGACACCGGCGACGGAAGTGACGCAGATCGCAAACATTTTCTCCGTGCCACAGCGCAACTACGAGCGGCACAGAAAGCGCAGTAGGGTCGCAGCAACACAACATTCCTGCGCGATCTGAGGACGTTCATGCACGGCTGGCTCGGGGTCGTCGAGATCCTCGGACTGGTGGCTGGCCTGATGGCCATAAGCCTGTTGATGCTTGCTGGGCGGCGTCGGTGGCTCAATCGGCTGGGCGGGACATTCAGTTGTAGCTTGCGACTGCGCATGTCGACTCCGGGTGCCGGTTGGGTACTCGGAGTCGGTCGTTATAGCGAGGGGATCTTGGAATGGTTTCGATACTTCTCCTACTCGCTACGGCCACGAGTGGTGTTTCCGCGGCGTAACGTACGGGTGCTCGAGACCCGGATGCCGGACCCCGTGGAGGCGGTAGCACTGAGCGCCGACGAGAAGGTGCTGCGCATCGAGATGCACGATGGTCATGTCGAGACTGAGTGGGAGCTGGCCATGAGCCAAGAATCGCTGACCGGTCTTTTGAGCTGGCTGGAAGCCGCACCACCCGGCGTACGCCGATTCGAGTAGCTCCGGCATACCGAGTTGCCAGAACCGAGTTGACCTATAGCTCAACTCGGTTCTGACAACTCGGCTAGTCCTTGGTGGCGAAGGCGGCGTCGAAGGAGGATTCCGATGGCCGGATGCCGTTCATGCTGCGGATGAAATCCAGCGCTTCCGGCGCACCGTCGAGGCGGTCCATGCCGGCGTCCTCCCACTCGATGGAGATCGGTCCGGCGTAACCGATGTGGTTCAACATCCGGAAGATGTCTTCCCAGCGCGTGTCGCCGTGTCCGGTCGAGATGAAGTCCCAGCCACGACGAGGGTCGGCCCACGGCAAATGCGAGGACAGCCGGCCATTACGCCCGTTGTTCATCCTGATCTTGGTGTCCTTGCAATCCACGTGATAGATGCGATCGCGGAAGTCCCACAGGAAACCCACGTAATCGAGTTCCTGCCAGACCATGTGTGATGGATCGAAGTTGAGCCCGAAGCCCGGTCGATGGTCGATGGCTTCCAATGTCGCGACCGTTGACCAGTAGTCGTAGGCAATCTCGCTCGGATGGACCTCATGCGCAAAGCGGACGCCTACCTCGTCGAAGACGTCGATGATCGGATTCCAGCGGTCGGCGAAATCGGCGTAGCCCTCCTCGATGATCTTGTTCTCAACCGGCGGGAACATCGCCACGTAGTGCCAGATCGCGGATCCGGTGAAACCGACGACAGTGTCTACGCCGAAGGCTGCGGCCGCACGCGCGGTGATCTTCATCTCTTCGGCGGCCCGCTGGCGCACGCCCTCCGGATCGCCGTCACCCCAGACCCGCGGATTCACCATGTTCTTGTAACGATCATCGATGATCGCCTCGCAGACGGCCTGGCCGTTGAGGTGATTCGAGATCGCCCAACACCCAAGTCCATGCTTGGCGAGAATGTCCTTCCGACCCTGTACATAGCCGTCATCCTCGGCCGCCTTGGCGACATCAAAATGATCACCCCAGCAAGCGATCTCCAGTCCGTCGTATCCCCATTCGGCGGCGAGCCGGCAGATTTCCTCAAAAGGAAGGTCGGCCCATTGTCCGGTGAACAGGGTGACCGGTCGTGATTGGGCTGGCTGGGCCTTGCCGGTCGCTTCCTTCAGACTGCCGGCGTCAGAGACCATCGGATCCTCCTGGTAGAACTCGTTCGAGTGACTTAGTCGTTCCGTGCTGAAGAACTCTGGCTTCGATCGCCGCCGGGTATCCAAAGCACATCACCATCTGTGCCATTGACGACCCGGGTCAGGATGAACAGCAGATCGGACAGCCGGTTGAGATAGGTGATCGCTAGCGCATTAACCCCGCCCGCAGCTTCACCATCTGCCACCGGCTCGGTTCCGTACGCGCGGACCGCCGCCCACGCGGCGCGTTCGGCGCGTCGCACGACCGTACGCGCCACATGGAGCTGCGCCGCAGCTGGAGAGCCACCCGGCAGAATGAAGGACTTCAAGTTCGGTAGCGAATCGCCGAATTGATCACACCAGGCCTCCAGGCGGTCTATGTAGTCCTGGGTAACGCGAAGCTCTGGTGGCGGATCGGGCCGTGACGAAACACGCAGTGGGTTTGACAGATCGGCGCCGACATCGAACATCTCGTTCTGAATCCTCCGCAGCACATCGGCAATCTCATTGGGCAAGCTGTCCGCTGCAAGGGCGACCCCGATCGCTGAGTTGGCCTCGTCTACATCCCCGTACGCCTCGACCCGAGGATCGGTTTTGCTGACCGGTGAGAGATCGGAAAGCTGAGTCTTCCCACCATCGCCTGTTCGGGTATAGATGCGGGTGAGGCGAACCATGATCACACCCTACGCAACGGCCTGTCGCTGCCAGGAACCGAGTTTGCGCTGTGGCACAGTTCATAAGGTGACACCCGTCCGGAGAGCGACTTCGGTCGTGATCTTCGGTGCCGCCGCTCTAGCGGCTGGCTGCGGGCAGATTCCCGTCTCGCCGCCGACGCCGAGCCCTCCCGCAACCTCCGCCGCTCAGTCTCAGACATCCAGCGCGACGCCGATAGCAGCGGAAGGCGGCGACATCTGCGAATATCCCGTGTCCGGAAACGAGGCGCGGCAGGTCGTGCCGCCACCAACGACTGGCGTACCGACCAGCGGCACCATCAGCTATGTGCTCTCGATGACGAACGGTCCTGTCACGATCACCTTGGATTGGGCCAAGGCGCCATGCACGGTCAACTCCTTTGTTTCGCTTGCTGAGCAGGGCTATTTCGACAACACGAAGTGCCATCGGCTGGCTGATTCGGGGATCTTCATCCTGCAATGCGGAGACCCGAGCGGCACCGGCAAAGGTGGCCCTGGCTATGAGTTCGCCAATGAGACTGACGGAACCGAGACCTACACCGAAGGCGCAGTAGCGATGGCGAACGGCGGTCCCGGCAGCAACGGCTCCCAGTTCTTCCTGGTGTGGGCCGACTCCACGAGCCTGGACAAGAAGCGGAATTACACGATCTTCGGCGAGATGGACAAGGCGTCGCGGGACGTGGTGGCTTCCATGGCCGAGGAAGGCCAGGACGGCAGCAATCCCGACGGCACTGGTCGACCTAATAATCCCTGCGAGATCTCGACCGTGACCAAGGGTGAACCCCTCCGCTGACTGCTTCCGGCTGTTGGGAAAACGTGGTGGCTAAGTGTGCAGGAGTGCGGACTTGGCAGTACACGGGTTTCAAACATCTTAGGTTTTCCCAAAGGCCGGAAGCAGCCAGCGGAGGGCCACATGATCAGCGCCAGTGGTACAGGGATTCTGGGTAGGCCCGCGACGTCCCGATGGAGCCGTACGGCGCCCCCGGCTCGGGTCGCGCGGCCGATCATGATCATTGATCAAGGGGAGGGTTACGTCGCTTCGGACGCCGATTGAGCAGCGCCATGGCAAGCACCAAGATGCCGAGCCCGATGAAGCCACCGATGATGTAGGCGGCGAAACCTTGGCTACCGCGGGGGTAGGCGGTGCCCGGCGGTGTCGGAGATAGCGGGTTAGGCGTGACATCAAGCGGAAGAAGTTGCAGAACGATCATGAGGAGGTCTATCACGTCGTATCCCGGAACTACAGATCCAAGAAGCGACGAATGGTCGCTAAGAAGACCTGCGGCTGTTCGCTGTGCACCCAATGCCCGGCGCCCTTGATCGTCACGAGCTGGGTACGCGGAAAGAGGGTCCGCATGGCGGCGGCGTATTCGGGCCGGATGTAGCCCGAGGTAGCGCCGGCGAGCCACAGCACTGGTCCTTCATAGGGCTGGACATCATGGTCAGGCCAGGCACCCACCTTGTCGAGCTGATCGCCGAGCAGCTCGAGATTCATCTGCCATCGCCACCCCTCGCCAGCAGGTGAGTACTCGCGGCGCAGGTTCTGCAGGAGGAAGCTACGGATGGTCGGATCGCTGACGTAATCGGCGAGCTGGGTGTCCGCCGCCTTGCGATCGGTCAAAGTTTGAAGATCAATGGCACGCATGCCGCGTACGAACGTTGCGAATTCGCCCGTCTGCCGCGTCGCGACCGGCGATACGTCGACAACGCAGAGGCGTGCCACCAGCTCTCGATGCAGCAAGGCGAGCGTCATGGCAACCTTGCCACCCATTGAGTGGCCGATCACCGCCCACTGGTCAGCTCCGCCCTGGGCTCGGAGAAGCTCGGCAACGAGTTCTGCCATCTCGGCATAGGAGAAGTGATCCGTCCACGGGGACCGGCCGTGATTGGGCAGATCCACCAGGCTGACACGGGCAGAGCCACTCAGGCCCTTGGCAATCGTCGTCCAATTCTTTCCCTGGCCAAAGAGCCCGTGTAGAAAGGCCACGCGCGGTCCGGCGCTACCCAGCTGGGTACTGAACAGCCCGTCCTCCATTGGACGAGCCGTCACGGCCGCCGTTGCCAGCAGCCGGTGTGCCAGTGCCGACGCTCCTCGACCCCGCTCTCGGAGAGCAGGCCAGGGGTGTCTGGCCACGCCACAACGTGGGGAGTCCCTGGGGGGATCTCGGTATTGCACCCCGGACAGCGATATGGCTTCGTGGCTGCCGCACCCGCAACGTTGCGCACGATCCAGCGGCCATCCCGCTTGACCGCAGCCGTAGCGTGACCCGAATTGAGCGGCCGCGCCGGCCTAAGGTGCTTACTCGGTCGTCGGGCCATGAGCTCGATTCAACCACGGGAGCAGGCACGGACCTTCTATGTTGGTCTCCGTGCGTTTGGTGATTGCCCGTTGCCAGGTCGATTATGCGGGAAGGTTGACTGCCCATTTACCGATGGCGCCGCGGCTGATCTTGATCAAGTCTGATGGGTCGGTATCGATTCATGCCGACGACCGGGCCTACAAGCCGCTGAACTGGATGAGTCCCCCCTGCACGCTAGTTGAGTTGGAGACTCCAGAAGCCGGTCAGCTCTCGGTTCCTGTCAGCGAACCGATCTCGGCCCTCTGGGAGGTGCGTGGGCGCGATGGGGACACACTGCAGATCTTGCTGGGTGAGGTGTATCAGGACACCACATACGAGCTGGGCGTTGATCCAGGACTGCAGAAGGATGGCGTAGAGGCGCATCTCCAGGCACTGCTCGCAGAACATCCGGAAGCCTTGGCTCCTGGTCTCTCGCTGGTACGCCGCGAGCATCCCACTCCGATTGGACCGGTCGATCTGCTCTGCCGAGACTCCGCCGGGGCGTACGTAGCAGTCGAAATCAAACGTCGCGGCGAGATCGACGGCGTCGAACAGCTGAGTCGCTATCTGGACCTGATGCGGCGCGACACCTTGCTTGGCTCGGTCCGTGGCATCTTCGCGGCGCAATTGATCAAGCCTCAAGCACGCGTACTCGCCACGGACCGCGGCATCAACTGCGTGACTGTTGATTACGACGTGCTACGCGGCCTCGACAGCGACGACGGCCGCTTGTTCTAAAACCCAACTGCCAGCAATCTGCGGCGGCTCAAGCCGCGCTGGGATTGGACTCCTGTGTGTGGCGATCATCATCGACCGGCTGCGACTCGGACTTTTCCTCGGCCGCTTTGTCTTCGTCGACGAGCTCAACCCCGTCTGCAGCATTACCAATGGTCGGATCGCTCTCGATCTCTGCCCCGTCACCGCCGCGCCCCGGTCCAAAGCCGACGAGTGCGGAGAATTCCGCCTCAGGTACGTCGGGCACGTCCGGCAGATTCTCAGCCGTCTCAACTGCCAGTGCGCTGAGTGAGGTGAGCTGGTTGAGCATGGCGTGCTTGCGGCGGTTGAGCAGGTCCTGCTCGTCTCTCATCTGGCGTCGTCGCATTGCGAGCTCTTGCCGTGCGCGGTCGTCGATGGCTGCGGCCTGGTGGCGCGCTCGATCGATGATCTGCTCAGCGTCGCTGCCCGCATCTATCTTGATGCGCTCCGCCGCCGCGAACATCTCACTGCGCACCCGGGCAGCGTTCTCGGTCTCCTCGGTGAGGCGCTCGCCCGCTGCTCGTAGCAGGTCGGTCGCCTCCGACAGCATCGCCTGCATCGCCTGATTGGCCGACGCTTGCGCCTGCTTCAGCTCGGCTAACACTCGCCCCCGCTGGTCTGCGACCGCCTGGCGTACCGCTGCGCTGTCGCGTTCAGCGGCAGCGAGGAGTTCTTGAGATTCGAAAGTGGCGGCCTTGCGCATACCCGTAGAGGCTGATTCAGCCTCGGTGCGAACAGCCTCAGCCTCCAGGCGAGCTGAGGCCAAGAGCCGCTCAGCCTCGCTCATCGCATGTTCCCGCAGCTGCAGTGCGTCCTGCTCGCCTCTGCGCCGCAGTGCCTCCAGGTCGGCCAGCTGAGCGTCTCGCAGCTGGGCCAGCTCCGCCGCCGCAGTCTGGCGCAACTCGTTCATCTCGGCATGCACCTGAGCGCTCAGCCGATCAGCCTCCTGAACGGCATGTCGGGTGATATCGGTTGCCTGCTCTTCTGCGATGTGCAGCAGCTCTTGAACCCGTCCGCCGAGGCCGGAGAAATCGGCCTGGGTAGCTCGGGCGTTGGCTTCATCGAGTGCTTGGCGGAGTTCGTAGTTGTTGGCCAGTAGTGCGTCGTACTGCTGCAACACCTGGGCAAGCTGGGCTTGGGTCGCGCTTACGAAATGATCAACGGCCGCACGGTCGTAACCCTTGCGAACAAGGGGAAATGGGCCATTGTCGGTGTGCGAGTCAACTCCGGGGGACATGTTCACGCCGGCTCCTTAGACGCCAAAGTGCCGTTACCCCGAGTCAGTTCAGGGTAACGGCACTTGCAGTTGGAGAGCCAGCGGGTCAGTCGGTGATGATCATCGCAACCGGCTGCCGGACGGGCGTGTTACTTTGACTTGGCCCCTTCGCCGGAGAGATCTGAAGGAGCGACGAGTACGGTCGCGTCACCGTCGATCTCCAGTTCGTCAGCTTCGTTGGCCTTCCCGCCGTTCCGGGGGGGAGAGCTGGGCCGGCCACCGCCCGAGCTGTCCTCATTCGGGCCGGCAGGTGGCAGGATGTCGGGACGCATCACTGTGCGATCCCCGACCTCGCCGCCCTCCAGGTCGCTGGGGTCGTCGAGATCTGGGAATGCACTAGCGGTCTGCTCAGCAAGAGCTGACAAGCTGGCCAACTGGCTGAGCACAGCCTGCTTGCGCTGATGCAGCAGTTCGGTCTCGCGACGCAGCTGCTGCTTCCGCCACGCGAACTCTTGCTGGGTCCGCTCATTGATGGCAGCCGCCTGTTTCTTCGCGGTGGCGATCCGTGCCTCAGCTTCCTGAGCGGCAGCGCCCTTGGACTGCTCCGCCTCAGCCAGAGCCTCGGCGCGAATTCGGGCCGCCTCAGCGAGATCCGCCTCGAGTCGCTCGGCCGATTCGCTGTGATGCTTGGTTGCCTCGGCCAGCAGCGCAGCGGTCTTCTGCTGCGCCTCGTCATGGGTGGCCTTGAGCTGCACGACTGCCTGCTCCCGTTCGGCAGCCAGCTTTGATCGGGCTTCAGCGGCCTCCCGCTCCACCGTCCGGCGCAGGTTCTCGGTGTCAAGGTAGGCATTCTGGCGGGTTGCCTGTGCCTCGTGATCTGCCTCGCGACGTATCGAATCGGCCTGACGTCTGGCGGCCGCAATCAGGGAGTCGCCTTCAGCCTTGGCTTTTTCGACCTGGGCCTGGACCTCTTCGCGCAACTTTGCGCGTAGTTGATCAATCTGGGCCGTGCCACCGCTCTTGATGGCATCGCCCTCGCGGGCCGCGTGGTTGCGCAGGCCATCTGCTTCCCGACGGGCCTGCTCCTTGAGCTTCTCGGCCTCGATCGTTGCGTTCTGGACCAGCTCACGGGCCTGCTCCTGAGCCAACCGAAGAATGTCATTGGCACGGCCGCCGAGGTTGGCATAGTCAACGTCTTTGTCGGGCTTGTCGCCGGCGGAGGCGACCTCATCCTGGAGTACGGTCACCTGCTGCTCGAGTTGAGCCGAGTGTCTGCGTGACTTGACGACACTTTCCTCAAGAGTCCGGACGTAGTCGTCGACGGCCGTTCGGTCGTAGCCCCGCAGTGCGGTCGGGAAGTTTCCGACTGCGCTTGCTGTGTCGTCGAACAGGCCAAGCCCCGTGTTGTCTGATGCGTTCACCGCAAGAAGCCCTCTCCGAAAATAGGTATGGACGCCGAGTCTGTGCCCGCGCGAGTAACGGCCCTGCGCTCAAGCATTGGGCGCTCAGCCGTTATGCGGATCCGCCGCGGCGTGCTCGACCAACTCGAGCAGGACGCCACCAGTGTCCTTGGGGTGGACAAAGTTGATCTGCGAGCCACGGGTACCGACTCTTGGTGCATCATAAAGCACCCGTACGCCGCAGTGACGCAAAATCGTGGATGCGGACCGGACATCTGACACAGCGTAAGCCACGTGGTGCAGACCAGATCCACGTCTCATCAGAAAGCGGTTGAGCACCGAGCTTTCGGTGAGTGGCATCAACAGCTGAAGCTGATTGCTCGCCGGTCCTATCGGGCTGGTGGTCAGCATGACCTCGGCAACTTGTTGGTCGAGATTGTCTTCTCGATGTGTGACCTGCATCCCAAGCTGGTCGCGGTAAAAAGAGATCGCTTGGTCCAGATCAGGCACTGCGATGCCGACATGATCAAGACCAAGTAGCCCGGGCAGCGCAGTTGGGAGCTCAGGTGGCCTTCTGGTCATAGCACTTAGAGTGCCAGACTGGGGTCTGACCAAATATCAGATGTGATCGTTAGCGCACAGCTGCGAGCTGGGAGGTAGAGCATGGGATCAGTGATCGTCGGCGGAGCGCGTACGCCGATCGGCAAACTGCTTGGTGGCTTGAAGGACGCATCGGCCACAGATCTTGGCGGCTACGCAATTGCGGCGGCGCTGGAGCGTTCCGGGGTTTCGCCGGAGCAGGTGGACTACGTCATCATGGGCCAGGTGCTGCAGGCGGGAACTGGCCAAATTCCCGCTCGACAGGCTGCCCAGAAGGCCGGCATCCCAATGTCGGTGCCCGCCTTGACAATCAACAAGGTGTGTCTGTCCGGTCTCAATGCGGTAGCGCTTGCTGATCAGCTGATCCGGGCGGGTGAATGCGAGGTTGTCATCGCCGGCGGCATGGAATCGATGACCCAAGCTCCGCACCTGCTGCCCAACTCCCGGTCCGGCTACAAGTACGGCAACGTGACGATCATCGACCACATGGCCTACGACGGCCTGTGGGACGCGTTCACCGACCAGGCCATGGGCGCCCTGACCGACAGCTGCAACACGGGCGAGCAACTGGTGAGTCGTGAAGATCAAGATGCCTTCGCGGCGCGTTCCCATCAACGCGCGGCGGCTGCCACGGCAAGTGGGGCGATGGCGGAGGAGATCGTGGAGGTTCGCATTCCACAGCGGCGGGGCGATGATCTAGTGGTCAGCAAGGACGAAGGTATTCGCGAGGGCGTGACAGCAGAGTCGCTCGGCAAGCTCAGGCCCGCGTTTGGCCGTGACGGCTCGATCACGGCGGGCTCGTCCAGCCCGATCTCAGACGGGGCGGCTGCCATGGTGGTGATGAGCAAGGAAGCGGCTGAGCGATTCGGCGCTACTCCTCTTGCCGAGATCGGCGCGTATGCAAGCGTTGCCGGCCCGGACTCGTCTTTACAGTTGCAGCCGGCCAACGCGATCGACCTTGCTGTGAAGAAGCAACAGATCAGCGTTGCTGACCTCGAATTGATTGAGATCAACGAAGCCTTCGCTGCAGTCGGTGTCGCGAGTGCGCGGTCGTTGGGCTTGAGCGAGGAGGAGGCCGACGAGAAGGTCAACGTCAACGGTGGCGCCATCGCTCTAGGCCATCCGATCGGTGCTTCCGGCGCTCGGCTGTTGCTGACGCTCGCCATGGAGTTGAAGCGTCGTGGCGGCGGTACCGGGGTCGCGGCGCTGTGTGGCGGCGGTGGACAGGGTGACGCCTTGATCATCACCGTTCCATCAGACAACAGCGCCAGCTAAAGCGGCGCGTTCCGCATTGTCCGTTGGCTTGTCGGCCGACCGTGGCGACCTAGCAGCTGTCGTCGCTGCGGTCCGGTCGGGAAGTCCGCGGGCACTGGGCCGTCTGATCAGCTGGATCGAGAACGCCTCGCCGGCTTTGCCGATGATCATGAAAGAGCTTGCGCCGGACACCGGAAGGGCGCAGGTGATCGGTTTGACCGGCCCGCCCGGAGTCGGCAAGTCGACAACAGCGACATCTCTGGTTCGAGCGCTGCGTGCTCGCGGTGAAAGGGTCGGCGTACTGGCCGTGGATCCGAGCTCGCCCTTCTCGGGTGGCGCACTGCTCGGTGATCGCGTTCGGATGCAGGAGCACGCCCTGGATCGCGACGTCTACATCAGATCCATGGCGACCAGGGGTCACCTCGGTGGTCTGACGGCCGCCACACCGCAGGCGTTGCGAGCATTCGATGCCGCAGGCTTTGACACGGTGATCATGGAAACCGTCGGAGTTGGCCAGTCTGAACTCGAGGTGGCGGAAACGGCGGATGTGGTGCTCGTGCTGCTTGCGCCGGGCATGGGGGATGGCATCCAGGCGGCCAAGGCCGGCATCTTGGAGATCGGCGACATTTTCGTAGTCAACAAGAGTGATCGTGATGGCGCTCAGGCTCTGGTGCGCGAGCTGCGGACCATGATCGCTCTTGCGGACCGCGGTCCGGCTGATTGGAAGCCCCCGATTATCGCCACGGTCGCGTACGAGCATCGCGGGATCGATGATCTGCTAGATGCTGTCGATCGATTCAGAAACTTTCAAATCGACACAGGACGTGGCCAGGAACGCCGCATCGCCCGGGCTCGGCGTGAAGTGGAAAGCATCGCCTTGGCCAGGCTGCGCGCCGAATTCCGGGTCAATGGCACCGCTGGGCTAGACGATCTTGCACTGGCGGTTAGCCGAGGCGAGCTTGATCCGTACACTGCGGCCGACCAAGTGGTGGTAGGCCGTTGAAGGTGCGCGCTGATTTGACGCAGTAAATCGCGCGTGGCTGGTGGGCGTGGCTTCTGCCGATCTGACGGCCCATCGGGTAGAAAGGGACTATCCAGGCTTCTGTCTGTACATGCGGCAGCTTGTTCGAATAGTCTGCGGTGAAGATCGGAAGGATGAAAATCCCACATGGTTTGGGTAAAGCGAATCATCGTCTTTTTGGTCGTAGCCTTCGCGCTGTTTTATTTGATTGCCCAGCCCGAGGCGGCTGCGAATGCCGTCCGCGCCATATTCGGAGCGTTAGCCCGCGTCTTCCGTTCACTGATTACGTTTTTCCAGTCGCTGGCTGCTGGCTAGCCTGCCATGGGCGTTTTGAACTGGATTGATCCGCATGTCGACAAATACATTTTGACGACAGCTGGTGAACATAAGGTTCTGGAAGTAAAGAAGCACTGGGCGGCGAGTGCCTGGCCGGGGATACGTGTCGGGATCGGCCTGGTGATCTTGGTCAGCGCGTTCGCGTTTACGGGGGCTATCTACTGGGTGGTCTTCCTGCTCGGTCTGGCGATCGGCTTACAGGCTTTGTGGCGCGTCCTCGAGGAGTATCGCGATCGCTTTGTGATCACGAACCAGCGCGTCTTTCGCGTCAATGGGGTCCTCGCAACCGCGCGCGCTAGTGTGCCGCTGATGAGAATCTTGGACATCACTGTCAACAAGCCCGTCATCGGCCGTTGGCTGAACTACGGCCATTTCGTCTTCGAGTCAGCTGCCCAGGTGCAGGGTCTTAACGTGATCTCCTACGTCGCAGACATCGACGAGCGCGAGGATGTGTTGCGCATGGTGATGTCGGGCGACGAGCCGCCGCCAGGCGGCGGCGGCGGAGGCGGGGGAGACGACGGGACATGAGCACCGTGGAGCGCCATCGACTGCCCTTCGACCCGGTCGAGGAGGCGGCTAAGCAGTGGGCAACGCAATGGGGTGAGATGCCGCGGATGCGTGCGGTTACCTCACTGATGCGGGTACATCAGTTGCTGCTCACCGAGCTCGACGAATTGCTTCGGCCTTTGGGTCTTACCTTTGCCCGGTACGAGGTTCTGGTCTTGCTTTCGTTCTCTCGCCGCGGTGCTTTGCCGTTGGGCAAGATCGGCGAGCGGCTCCAAGTGCATGCCACTTCTGTCACGCCGCTGGTGAAGCGTCTCGAAGCAGCAGGGCTGATTCGGCGTACGCCCCATCCTGAGGACGGACGTGCCGTGCTGGCCTCGATCACTCCGCAGGGACGCGACGTCATGCAACAGGCAACCGACGCAATCGTCGATGCGCGCTTCGGACTGCGCGCGTTGAGCGAGGATGAATGCGATCAGCTCACGTGGTTGCTCACCATGCCGCGCGAGGCTGCTGGCGATTTCTAGAGCGAGCTAACGCATTGCTGCGTCATTCCGCACAAGTCCACGAATGAAGGTCGAAACCGCCGCAAGGCCCGCTACTTGTGGCCTCGTGCGGAATAACGAGGAATCGCCCGCGTGGGGATCGGGGTCTCTTACGTCTTTCCGCACAAGTCCACAGATGAAGGCCGATTTCAGCTGTTTCGAGCCCCTTTGCGGCCCTGTGCGGAGAAACGTCCCCAGAGCCCGATCGTTCAACTTCTCACAGCTGCGTTACTAGGGAGTCCTAGTATTCAAGCTGGAGGTGCGATGACCGCAAAACCGTCAAGCGGCAAGGAACGCTGGGTTGCCGCCTTTGCCGAGGCACAGGCGAAGGGCCAGGTACGCGACGCCGACTTCACGACTCTCTCAGGCCTTGAAGTTGATCCGGTCTACGGGCCGGATGAGGAGGCTGCTGACCACCGGATGGAGCGGATCGGCTGGCCAGGGCAGTTTCCCTTTACCCGCGGGCTTTATCCCAGCGGCTATCGCGGGCGGCCATGGACCATTCGGCAGTTTGCCGGGTTTGGAAACGCTCAGCAGACCAACGAGCGCTACAAGATGATCTTGGCAGCGGGCGGCGGCGGGCTCAGTGTCGCCTTCGACATGCCGACCTTGATGGGCCGTGATTCCGACGACGGCCGGAGTCTTGGGGAGGTCGGCCACTGCGGCGTGGCGATTGACTCCGCAGCGGATATGGACCTGCTGTTCGCTGAAATTGATCTTGGCGCGGTGACGACGTCGATGACGATCTCAGGTCCCGCGGTGCCGATCTTTTGCATGTATCTCGCCGCCGCGGAGCGTCAGGGCGTCGACATCACGACGTTGAATGGAACCCTGCAAACCGACATCTTCAAGGAGTACATCGCTCAGAAGGAATGGCTGTTTCCGCCCGGCCCGCACCTTCGCCTGATCGGCGACATGATGGAGTACTGCAGCGAGAAAATCCCGGCATATAAGCCGCTGAGTGTCTCTGGCTATCACATCCGAGAAGCCGGATCGACTGCTGCCCAAGAACTCGCATTCACTCTCGCCGACGGTTTTGGGTACGTCGAGCTGGGACTTTCCCGGGGCTTGGATGTCGATCGTTTCGCGCCGGGCTTGAGCTTCTTCTTCGACGCCCACATCGACTTCTTCGAAGAGATCGCCAAGTTTCGTGCGGCACGCCGGATTTGGGCGCGCTGGATGCGGGATCGATACGGCGCGCAGACGGCCAAGGCGCAGTCACTGCGATTTCACACTCAAACCGCCGGCGTTTCCCTCACCGCGCAGCAGCCGTACAACAACGTCGTACGAACGGCCGTCGAGGCACTTGCCGCTGTGCTCGGGGGTACGAACTCGCTGCATACCAACGCGTTGGATGAGACGCTTGCGCTGCCCACCGAGGAGTCGGCCGAGATCGCCCTACGGACCCAGCAGGTACTCGCCGAGGAGACCGGCGTTATCAATGTCGCCGATCCACTCGGCGGGTCGTGGTACGTCGAGGCGCTGACTGACGAGATGGAGGCGGAGGCCGTGGCCATCCTCGACCGCATTGAGGAACTAGGCGGTGGTGCCACCCGACGGCATGAGATTGGTCCGATAACCTCCGGGCTGCTGCTCGGGATCGAGGAAGGCTGGTTTACAGGACAGATCGCGGATTCGGCGTTTCGTTATCAGACCCAGCTGGAAAAGGGCGACAAGAAGATCGTCGGTGTCAACGTACACACCGGGACCGTGATGCAACCACTGAAAATCCTGCGAGTGAGCCACGAAGTGGAAGTCGAGCAGAATGCGAGCTTGTCCGCACGTCGGGCAGCCCGGGACAATGCGGCGGTCGAGTCAGCACTGACCGAGATGCTCACCGTCGCCCGAACCGACGGCAACATGATCGAGCCGATGCTGTCGGCGGTGCGCGCCGAAGCCACGCTCGGTGAGATCTGCAATGCGTTGCGCGCAGAGTGGGGGGAGTACGTCGAGCCGGCGCGCTTCTGAGCACCTCCGAATTCCGACATGTCAGCGTTTCGGCCGGTCATAACCCGCTAAAACGCTGACAAGTCGGGTATTAACTGGATTGGCGGAACGACTAGGGCTGAGGAGGCACACGTGCCCAGTGGGGCTTGGCTGCTGATCGGCATTGGTGGTGCGCTGCTGATTGGCACGCTGCTTTTGTTCTTGACAATTCCGGCTGATCGACGGCGTCATCGGCCTCGCCTTTCGCCGCCACGCTTGAACATGCCCAGCTTCACGATTCCTGCGGGTTCACCGGTGGGTGCACTGCTCAAGGGGTTCAGCTACCTGTACGCGCCGCTGGATTATCCGCATGTTCGCCGCAACGTGGCTGGCCGATTGGGGGCCGCCATCGCCCGGATCGAGGCAATCGACCCGTTAGCCGGGGTGGAGCGAGTCAGCCATGCCGTGCAGCAGACGGCGGAGCTCGTTGACCCGGAGCTCGTTGCGCCCGAGGAGTTCCCACGGCCGCCAGACGGCGAGCCTCCCATCTACCTTTTCGATCAAGCCCGACGCAATAGAGAGATCCGACGTGAGGAGCAGGCATGACAGAGCTGCCATCTCGATATGACCGTCAGCAGGATCCGCTGCAGGTCTACGCAGAGGCCGATGCCGAGACGCGGGCGGTGATCGAGAAGGAACTCGATCGGATTGCCGCTCTTGATCAGCGCGAGGTGCGGCTCAACGGGCGCGGCCTCAACTATGGCGTCGTGATCACCCTTGCATTCTTGGCGGCATGCGTCTACCTGATCGCCAGCGGGCATGGGGTCGAGGGCACCACTCTCGGCGTGATCTTCATCATCGGCCTAGTTGCGGTGATCGCTTTCGGCCGCCGGCGCTGATCTTGGCCGCTAGCACCTCAAGACGGTAAAGCGTCGCGGGCATCGAACCAGCTGGTGAAGTCTACGGGGCTGGTAGCGAGCTCGAGTCCGGCAGCGATCTGATCAATCACAGCGAGCGCGCCGCGCTGTTCGGCGATATCGATGGAACCAGGCGTGCTGAGATCTCCTCGTACGCAGACGTGGCTGTCTCCGAACGGCTGGCAGACGGCCGCGTGCCGACCATTGGCGTAGCGCAACACGGAGGCGGAGTTGTTGATGGCAGACATCGGCAGGCCCGCTGGGTAGCGGATGCTGATCTGAACAATCCCCTCGGGGTAGTCACTGCGGGTCAGGAACGCCACGGTTGAGTTGCTCACCAGTCCTCTGGTGATCGAGGTGACCTCATAGTGGCGGGGGAGGGAGCGAATCCGGTACGGCAGCATCACCGGCTCTGCTGTCAGAGCTACGCGGCGGGCCAGCTGCGGGAGCGTCTTGCGGGGATTGCTGACCCGGCCGCATTCAATGATCACCCAGGCTGTGTCGGCGTACTCCCACCACAGCATTGCGCCGCCGCCGTTGGGCCAGATGCGCTCCGCATAGTTCGTCGAGCGAGTGCCGACACGGATTTGTGTCGGCTTCCTCGGCAACTGACGAACCCAGGTGGCACCTGGGGCACCGACTGCCACTGAGCACCGACCGTCACTGGGCTGCTCGGCGCGCAGCATCGTGGTTTCCCAATCCCGTTCGACGGTTCGGCTTTGGACGGACCAGCCTGGCATCGGTCGAACGGTGTGGGTGAACGTCCATACCCCTGATTGCCGCGGCTCGACGTAAGGCCGATGCACCGCGCCGACCGCCACGAGTACGACCAGCATCGTTCCGCTGGCAACTCCAACGAGCCCAATCCGACGCCGGCGCCGCGATCGGCTCTTCCCGTGGCGTCGAAGAGCGCGGGAAACCGCCGCGAAATCTGGTACCTGCCAGCTGGCGATGTCGAGCGCCGCACGTACCGCGTACGAATCGGTGTTGATCGCCGCGAGCGCTTGATCGAGTTCGATGCCGATCCGCGCCATGGACCGGTCGAGGATTCCAGCGATCTCCGCGTCCGTGACACCCTCGAGACAGCTGAGCATGATCGCGGCACGTTGTAGCTTGGGCAGCTTGTCGTACGCAATGATCGTTGCCTGAAGCTCCTCCGGGATGCTTTGGAGTCCTGATCGAGGGTCCGGGTCAGATGTCGGAGTCGTGCGGAGAAAGGTCCGTACGGTGAGCTCACGTAGATCCGGAGGTGACTCGACCAACGCGGGCCAGTCCCGCCCTGCTGCGAGCATCACGGCACCCGCGAGATCGACCGGGTCAGTGCTCAGCGCCGTACACCAGCGAAGTAAATCCGCCAGCTCATCGGGCCGCACTCAGCAAGGCTAGTTCTTGGCTGTAGACGGCTCCCAGAGAGTTATCCCTCTAGGGCAGCTGAAACCACGGCCCGAGCCGCTTCTTGAACTTCAGCGAGATGCTCCGGGCCTCTGAAGGATTCGGCGTAGATCTTGTAGACGTCTTCGGTGCCCGACGGACGCGCCGCGAACCAGGCAGATTCGGTCGCTACCTTCAAGCCACCGATCGGAGCGTCGTTTCCGGGCGCCCGAGTGAGGATCGCCGTGATCGGTTCCCCGGCCAGTTCGGTTGCGGTGACCGAGGAGGCATCGAGCTTGGACAGCTTGGCCTTCTGTTCGCGGTTGGCGGGCGCATCGATGCGGGCGTACGCCGGGGCACCGTGCTCGGCGGTGAGCTCGTCGTAGAGCTCGCTGGGCGACTTGCCTGTGACCGCCTTGATCTCGCTGGCCAAAAGGGCGAGCAGGATGCCGTCCTTATCGGTTGTCCAGGTGCTTCCGTCGAGGGCAAGGAAGGATGCACCTGCGGATTCCTCGCCACCGAAGCCGATTTCGCCGGTACGCAGACCAGGCACGAACCACTTGAAGCCCACTGGCACCTCAACCAGAGTGCGGTCGAGGCTGGCCGCCACCCGGTCGATCATCGACGAAGACACCAGCGTCTTGCCGATTCCTGCGTCTGGACGCCAGCCGGGGCGGTTGGCGTAGAGGTATTGGATGGCGACCGCCAAATAGGCGTTGGGATTCATCAGTCCGGCGTCGGGGGTGACGATGCCATGCCGGTCGGCATCGGCGTCGTTGCCCGTCGCAATGTCGTACTCATCCTTGTTACGAATCAAGCTGGCCATCGCGTTGGGTGAGGAGCAATCCATCCTGATCTTGCCGTCGGTGTCGAGGGTCATGAATGACCAGCGTGGGTCGATCTTGGGATTGACCACGGTGAGATCGATACCAAGGTTTTCGGCGATGTAACCCCAATACTGCACGCTCGCCCCGCCCATGGGGTCGGCGCCTATGTGCACGCCGACGTCCCGCACAGCCCTGAGGTTCACCGCGTTGACAAGGTCTTCGCAATAGGCACCCCGGTAGTCGAACCGCTGCACGTCGGAAAGCACGTCCGCGTACGGCCGTCTGCGGATTGCCGAACCGTCGGCAAGCAAGGCGTTGGCGCGTGCTGCAATGACGCTGGTGGCATCGCTGTCCGCGGGGCCGCCATGCGGTGGGTTGTACTTGAAGCCACCATCGCGCGGCGGGTTATGAGACGGCGTCACCACAATCCCATCGGCCGTATTGCCCGCGGTCGCCGTCGCGTTGTGAACCACGATTGCCCGGGACACCGCAGGTGTCGGAGTGTAGTCCTCGTCGTCCTCAGCGCGCACCATGACGCCGTTGGCCACCAATACTTCGATGGCGGTCGTCCAGGCCGGAGTGGAAAGCGCGTGGGTGTCCTTGCCTATATAGAGCGGGCCCGTAATGCCTTGGGACGCGCGATACTCGACGATCGCCTGGGTTGTGGCGGCGATGTGTGCGTCGTTGAAGGCGGTATCCAAACTCGACCCTCGATGTCCAGAAGTCCCGAAAGCCACCTGTTGATCGGGGTTGCTGGGGTCGGGGACAAGGTCGTAATAGGCGCTGATGACGGCGTCGACGTCGATGAGATCTTCAGGAAGGGCCGGCTGGCCGGCGCGCGGATGTGCCATGGCCCACATTCTGCCGTCGTTTCGGCTGGCCAGTGGTGCGCCGATCGACACGTTCTCACCATCTGTGCCTGATTGCCTCGCTCGCCAAGCTCGCTCGGCGCGGATCGCGCTTGGGAGCCGCCTATTTCGTCGTCGCTCCGGGACGAAGGGCGTGTCCCCTCGCTCCTCCTCAACACGCCGGCGCGCGATCCGTGCCTGATTGCCTCGCTCGCCAAGCTCGCTCGGCGCGGATCGCGCTTGGGAGCCGCCTATTTCGTCGTCGCTCCGGGACGAAGGGCGTGTCCCCTCGCTCCTCCTCAACACGCCGGCGCGCGATCCGTGCCTGATTGCCTCGCTCGCCAAGCTCGCTCGGCGCGGATCGCGCTTGGGAGCCGCCTATTTCGTCGTCGCTCCGGGACGAAGAGCGTGTCCCCTCGCTCCTCCTCAACACGCCGGCGCGCGATCCGTGCCTGATTGCCTCGCTCGCTGTGTGCGCAGTGTCTGATTGCTCGCTCCGCTCGCTGCGATGTTCGCTGGGTTGCCGTCGTCTTCGTCGGATCCGGCGGAACGGAAAAGCGTTGTTCCGCCATCTCCTCCTGCAGATCAGCGGCGGGAACATCGCGGGCGCGGATCTTAGGTCTCGGTCCCCGCCCGTGCGGATCGCAGAGCTTTGACAGGATGACGGTATGAGTTCGTCCAGCTTCAACCGTCCTGGCGCTGTTGATCTTTCTCAGCTCGCCCAACGGGCCCAGCAGTCCGCGGCCGCGCAGGCCAGTGGGCCGCGCAAGCCGGGAGCGTCGTACGTCGTCGAGGTCACTGAGCAGGCCTTCGAGGCAGAAACAATTCGCAAGTCGATCAAGCACCCGGTGGTGGTCGAGCTGTACTCGCCGCGGGTCGCCACGGGCCAGCAGCTGTCCGACGCCTTGATTGAGATTGCGAATGCCTCAGACGGGAAGTTTTTGCTGGCCCGTGTCAACGTCGACACGGCCCCGGGGATCGTTCAGGCGCTCGGGCTGCAGGCAGTGCCCACGGTCATAGCGCTGCTCAACGGGCAGCTGGCCCCGCTCTTCCAGGGCGTGCTCGCCAAGGATCAGGTGCAGGCTGCGATCGATCAGCTGCTAAAGGCGGCGGTAGCGAACGGCATGGTGGGACGCGCCGAACCGGTCGGTTCCGAAGAAGCTGTTGAAGAGCCGGAGCCTCAAGCAGATCCGCGATACGCGGCGGCAGACGCGGCGCTCGAACGCGGGGACTTTGCGGCCGCACGCGAGGAGTTCGATCGGCTGCTCCAAGCGAATCCGAATGATGGGGAGGCGCTCGCCGGCAAGGCCCAGGCGGGTCTTTTTGCCCGTGCCGCGACGCTGGATCCACGGGCCACTCTTGCTGCAGCGAATGGCAGCGATGATCTGAACAGTCAGCTCGCAGCGGCAGACGTCGAGATGATCAACGGGCAGGCGGAAGCCGCTTTCGGGCGACTGATCGGGTTGGTCAAGCGGCTGTCCGGCGAGGAACGCAACGAGGTACGGGTACGCCTGCTCGAGCTTTTCGAAACGCTCGGCAATGCCGACGAGCGGGTGCTCAAAGCCCGCCGCGACCTCATGACCGCACTCTTCTAACTCAGCCACGGACTCCCAGATCCTGCTCGCTTCCCGCGATTGGCCGAACCCGGCGCATATGCTGGCCCTTTTCCGCGTTGCGAGCGTCGGTCGCGCGAGCAGTGCCCAAGAAGTTGCTCAAGACCGGGGGAGAGGATCATGAAGCGGCTTTTCGTCGCCGTGGCGGCAACGCTGCTGCTTGTGCTAGCCGGCTGTTCTGGCCAATCGGCTGCGTCCGGCCCGTCTTCGCCGACCAGCGAGTCAACGCAGGCGGCATCCCCTGGCGCCTCCAGCCCAAGCGCTTCGACATCGGCCTCGCCGCTGACTGACTGCCTGAGTGGTCGCTATCGCCTCGTTCGGTTCGTGGGCGTCGGTGAGAAGGGAACCTACGGCACCGGTCAGGGTGGAGACGTCACGGTGACATTCGACAACGGCAGCTACCAGTTGCGCGGCGCAGGCAAGAATCCGATCAAGCTGACCTTGGCCGGCCAGAATGCCGGGTTGTTGGTGAACGGCACCGTCGGCGGCGACTACCAGCTGCAGGGAGACCACGCGACCTTCACGGTCGGCGAAAGCACCGGCTCTGCCACGCTGCAAGTTGGCCCGGTCAAGAAGTCCCTACCCATATCTGAGGTCGCGAACGTGCTCGCCCCCGAAGGCGAGGCTAGTCTCGCCTGCGCCAACGACGCACTCATCGTCACCCTGCAGGACGTACGCCTCGAGCTGGCCAAAGTCTGATCACGTCGTACGGCCGTCCTCGGTGTAGGCCATCTGCTCCGTGCCAAGTGAGGCCGCCAGTACCAGCCGTCGGTGTGCAAGTGGCGTAACGAGATCGGCCGCCGTCTCTAGGTCCACCAAAGCCACCCGCTTGATCTCGGTGGGCTGCAGGGACCAGTAGTCAAGATCGCTTTCCGCAACCATGCCGCCATCGAAGATCATTTCGATGGCGTCGTCCCAGCCGAGGTAGGGCGGCATCCAGTCGACTACCAGCAGTCGGCCGATCTCAAGATCAATCCCGAGCTCCTCGCGTACTTCGCGGGCGGCACCGAGGCGCGGTGGTTCCAGCGGCTCAACGATTCCGCCGGGCAGCTCCCAGTCTTGTTTGAATTGCGTCTCGCACAGCAGTATCCGGTCGCGAGTGTCCCGCATCAGCACGTGGGCGATGAGTCGTTTCTTGGGTAGCGCGGAATTCATCACACTGGAGAAGCCATGACTTCCGCCCACCTGGTCAGATGCGAGTCTGGCGAACAGCCCCAGGTCGGCGTACGAACCGTCCGGCATTTCCAGCACCTGGCGGCGTACGCCCTCAAGTCGGAAGCCGGCGCGCAATACCGCTCGTCGCGCACCATGATCATCTGCCGGCACCGATAGCTCAACGCGCCGCAAGCCTTGCCCGATCAGCAGGTCCTCCGCCGCAGTTCGAATCGCCCGTTCCAGCGCTTCGGGACTGGCCGAACCGTGCCAACCGAATGTCGCAGTTCCGTTTCCGGAATCGCGGATGGTCAGCTCGAGGTCAATCACCAGACGAGCCTAGATCGCACGCAGCCGAAGTGTTCGCCGAATCCTTTGCCTGAGGCGACCACTTCGGCGTGAGAGGATCAGCCATCAAGCAGCCCGATCGCCCTCCATGGCGGCAGAGCCTTCGCCGGTACGACGTACCGGTCTTCCTGCTGGTCACCTTTGCGGTGACGTGGGTTGTCTGGGTGCCTCGAGCTCTGGGTGTTGCAGTGGGAGTCATCGGTCAGCTGTGGACCTGGATACCCGCACTAGCCGCGCTCGGGTGTGCGGCCCTGATGTACGGCCGCGCCGGCGTTCGTGATCTTGGTCGGCGATTGGTGTTGTGGCGGGTGCGCTGGTGGTGGTACGTCGTCGTGCTACTGGGACCTTTCGTGTTCGCCATGGCGGTCGCCGGAATTGCGGTGTTGCTCGGCGAGCCGTGGAATGCGGTCCGTCCGGCCGCGCTGAGCCTATCCGTGCCGGCGCTGTTGTTGACCTTGCTGCTTCTGGCCCTCACCGACGGACTGGGGGAGGAGCTGGGCTGGCGAGGTTATCTGCTGCCGCGACTTCTCGCGCGGTACCAAGCGGTGACCGCCAGCCTCATCCTTGGGGTCATCTGGTGGCTCTGGCACCTCCCGCTGGTATGGACCACCGGCGCGGCGATTGAAGGCCAGCCGCTATGGCTGTTGCTGGCCGATCTGCTAGCCAAGTCGCTGATCTTCACCTATGTCTTTCTGGGCACCCAAGGCAGCGTCTTGATCGCGATCTTGCTGCACGCGTCGACCAATCTGTTCGTAGTCTCGCCCGCAGCCGGCCCGGAAGGCGACCTGACCGTGCCGCTCACCGCACTGTTTGTCAAGATCGTGCTCGTTGTCGTGCTTTTCGCCCGGCTGCCCCGATCATTCAACAGTGATCACAATCGGGAATCGGTCATCTTCGCGGGATCAACCACTCCTCGGTGAATTAGGCGAGCTAGGCGAAGCCGGCGAGTCGGGACTGTCGGGCGAATCAGGACTCTCCGGCGAATCCGGCGACTGCGGGCGCTCGGTAACCGAGGCTTCCTCCTCGGTTGACTCTGGCGTGGCCCGGCGGGGTTGCGTTGGTCCAGTGACCGGCTCGTCCGCGATGGTTGCCTGCGGCGAAGCCGCCCTCGCGGCGGCAATCACGCCGCGGATAGCTTTCTCTGGCTCGATCTCCTGCTCCTCGTCCAGCTCGGCCTCGAGCCGCAGCCACACTGCACCCAAGGGCGGAATAGTGACCGATGCGGATGCCGCATAGCCGTGCGATGGCACGGGATGGGCGACGACTTTTCCGAGGTTGCCGATCAAGCCGGTGCCGTCGTAGACCTCGGCATCGGTGTTCAAGATCTCTTGCCAAACGCCCTCGCGAGGCAGCCCAATCTGATGGTCCGGCCGTGGCTCGGAGGAGAAGTTGGTGATGCAGGCGATCATCTGGCCGTCACCGTCGTAGCGGAGCCAGGAGAAGATGTTGCCGCCACGATCATCCGCGTCGATCCAGGAGAAGCCCGATGGATCGGTGTCGCGCTTCCATAATGCGGGGTTCTCCTTGTAGATCGCATTGAGATCCTTGATCAGCCGCTGCAGACCCCGATGGCCCCATTCCGCGCTCTGCCACCAGTCGATGCTGCGACTTTCGGAAAACTCTCGTCGCTGGCCGAACTCGGTCCCCATGAACAGCAGCTTCTTGCCCGGATGCGCCCACATGAAGGCATAGAAGGCGCGTAGCGTGCCGAACTTCCGCCATTCGTCCTGCGGCGCTCGCTCGAACATCGAGCCTTTGCCGTGCACTACCTCGTCATGGCTGATCGGCAGAATGAAGTTCTCCGAGTAGGCGTACGCCATGGCGAAGGTCATCTCGTGGTGGTGGTACTGCCGGTAGATCGGCTCGCGACCCATGTAGCGCAGCGAGTCGTTCATCCAGCCCATGTTCCACTTGAAGCCGAAGCCGAGGCCTCCGTAGTTGACTGGCCGGGTGACGCCGGGAAAAGAGGTGGATTCTTCGGCCACCAGCATGGTGCCCGGCTCGCGCTCGTACGCGTGGGTGTTGGTCACCTGTAGCAGTTCGATGGCCTCGAGGTTCTCGTTGCCGCCATATTTGTTCGGCACCCACTGGCCGGCCTCGCGGGAGTAGTCCAGATAGAGCATTGAGGCCACGGCATCGACTCGAAGCCCGTCGATGTGGAACTCGTGCAGCCAGTAATAGGCATTGGACACCAGGAAGCTTTTGACCTCGTTTCGGCCGAAGTTGAAGATGTAGCTGCCCCAGTCCGGGTGCCAACCGAGCCGAGGATCCTCATGCTCGTAGAGGGCCGTGCCGTCGAAGCGCTGCAGTGCCCACGGGTCGGTCGCGAAATGGCCGGGCACCCAGTCGATCAGCACCCCGATGCCCGCCTGATGCAGCTTGTCCACCAGATGTCGGAACTCATCCGGCGAACCGAACTTGGACTGCGGTGCGAAGTAACCGGTGATGTGGTACCCCCAGGAGCCCTCGAAGGGGTGCTGGGCCACGGGCAGAAACTCGACGTGGGTGTAACCCTGCCAACTGCAGTACTCGACTAATTCATTCGCCAGCTCGAGATAGGTCAAGCCCTGACGCCATGACCCGATGTGCACCTCGTAGACGCTCATCGGCTCCTTGTAGTGCTTCTTCTCTCCCCGATACCACATCCACTGGTCATCACCCCAGGCGTACTGGCTCTCGTACACGATCGAGGCGGTGTGTGGCGCCGCCTCGGCGAATCGCGCCATCGGATCGGCCTTGAGCCGCCAAACCCCGTCAGCGCCGAGCACCTCGAACTTGTAGAGGCTGCCGGTGCTAGCGCCCTCGACGAAGAGCGCCCAGACTCCGGATCCGGGCACCAGCTGCATGTAGTGCCCCTCGCCGTTCCAGTAGTTGAAGTCACCGACGAGCCGCACGGCCTGTGCATTGGGTGCCCATACCGAGAAGCGGGTGCCGAAGATCGACCCACGTTCGGAGTCTTGAACTGTCGTTTCGAGCGCACCCAGGCGCCGCCAGCACTCGGTGTCATGCCCTTCATGGAAACCGGTGAGGTCCCAGCCAGTCAGACCGCCGCTCGGATCGTACGACATGGGTACTACTCCTGTTCTATGGTCGGGCTCGCAAGCTCGCCGTGTTCGATAGGCACCTGATTGCTGTCCGCGAAGGTCCGAGACAGCCCTGAACCTTCCACGTCGTCGTTGTTGCTCGCCAGATCGGCCACCGCGCGAAGCGGGATGTCAATCCAATCCGGCCGGTTTCGCATCTCGTAGACGACCTCATAGATCGCCTTGTCGGCCTCGTACGCGCGAAGCAGGTTTGCCTCACTCGCTCCCAACTCCGCGCCGCCGGCATAGCCGCTCAAGAATGCCGCCCGGCAGGCTGCTGCCCAGGCGCTGCTTTGCGGCCCGGGCACGCTGGCGGCCGCGTAATCAAAGGAACGCAGCATGCCGGCGACATCGCGCCACACCGAGTCCGGCGCGCGGCGTTCAGCCATGGTCTTGGCCGGCTCACCCTCGAAGTCGATGATCTTCCAGCCCGAAGGCGTGTGCAGCGTCTGGCCGAGATGGAAGTCACCGTGGACTCGCTGGGTGTCCAGGGTCTCTGCACCCAGTGCGTCGAAACAGCGCAGCAGCCCCGGTACGCGCGGTGTCAGTGCGGGCGCAATCCGCGCTGCCTCGTGCAGCCGATTGGCCATGATCATCGCCGTACGCGCGCCGAGCACGTTGGCGCCGCCAAAAGAGGAACGGAGTGCGGAGTGGATCTCTGCAAGCGCTCTGCCCAGCGCTTCGGCCTCGGTGGCGAAGCCAAATTCTGTCGGGATTGGGGTCGACGCGTTATCGGCTCGGAGCGAGTCCAGCGCGAGCTCCCAGCCGTCGGCCGCACCTGCCAGCTTCTCGATCACCATGCCAAGATCAGCATCGAGCTGTAGGCCGTTAGAAACCCAACTGCCCTCGATCCACCCGAAGAGACCGGCGACATCGGAAATAGCAGCGGCATTGAGCGCGGCGTGGACCTCGATATCGAGGTTGCGGCCCAGCTCGAGGCGCCGGAAGAGCTTGAGGATTGCGGTATCCCCCAGCATCACCGAGGTGTTGCTCTGTTGCCCGGTGAACAGCCGTGGCGTCAGATCGGCGCCGAAGGCCGAGGCAGCGGTGGGGTTGAAGCGCGCCTCGCTGTCCGGGCTGCGCAGCCGGCGGCCGCCCTGTAGCGCATTGAGTATCACTCGGCAGGCGTCAGGATCCTGCGCAGCGTCGTAGGCAACTACCGGACCAAGATCAGGATCAGTGAACCGACCGATCTCTGCCTGATGGAGTTCCGCGTGAGGCGCGGGCCGGTAGGAAATCGCGAGGTGGTAGTACTCGGTCGGAGCCACGTCGGCCCGCCTGTCCATCTCGGGCGGCTCGCTGGCAGCGGATGCCTGAGTCGGCTCGAGATCTTCCTCCGGTTGAACATGAGGTGCAGTTGGCGGCTCGGGATCTTCCTCGGCTGGATAGGCCAGCTCGGCAATCTCGAACCGTACTCCCGGCGCAGCAGCAGGTCGGAAGAAATCCGAGACCTCGGTAAGCCACGGCAGCGGCGTGAGCGATCGGAACGTGACCCGCCGACCCTTGCCGGCAAACCACCGCGCATTGGAGATGTACCTCAGGATCTGATCAGCAACCTGAGGGTCGGCTGTCCCGCTCACGGCATGCTATTCCTCTACGCCTAGACCTGCCCGTCTGAACCTTGTGAACTTGGCGCCCCCGAGGTTGTGCTCCGGGAGCCGTAACGGATCAGCGTGAGAATGTGCGCCGGATCATCATGAGTAAGCCTGACAAAGGCTTTCTGTCCCCAGCGCCACGTTTGTCCGGTCAGCTCGTCGTGGACGAGGTAGACGTCCCGCGCCGTCAATCCGAGCGCCTCCATGTCCAGATAAATCTCGGTCTCGACGATGTTGTGCGGATCGAGGCTGCACACCACGATCACCACGTCGTCTTCGCCCTTCTTGGAATACACCAGGGCGCTGGAATGCGGGGCGTGGTGGAAATGAAGATCGCGCAGCTGCTGTAGCGCCGGGTGCTCCTTGCGGATCTGATTCAGCCTGCCCAGCAGCATGTTGAGGTTTTCGCCACTCTCTTCGGCGGCCTTCCAGTCCCGCGGCCGGTACTGGAACTTCTCCGAGTCCAGATACTCCTCACGGCCCTGAGCGAGTACCGCGTTCTCGAACAGCTCGAAACCCGAATAGATGCCCCACAGCGGCGAAAGCGTAGCGGCGAGCACCGCGCGGATGGTGAAGGCCGGCTTGCCACCCCACTGCAGGAAGTGGGGCAGGATATCGGGGGTGTTGGGCCAGAAGTTCGGCCTGAAGAAGCTGTCGGTTTCGGTGGTCAGCTCCTTCATGTACGCCTCGATCTCCCACTTCTCATTGCGCCAGGTGAAGTAGGTGTAGGACTGGTGGAAGCCAGCCTTGCCGAGGGCGTGCATCATCGATGGCTTGGTGAAAGCCTCCGAGAGGAACAGCACATCCGGATCGGTGCTGCGGATCTCTCCCAGCAGCCAAGCCCAGAAGTTGACCGGCTTGGTATGCGGGTTGTCGACGCGGAAGATGCGTACGCCGTGGCTCATCCAGAGTTTGAGGATCCGCAAGCTTTCCAGGTAGATCCCGTCGCGGTCGTTGTCGAAGTTGATCGGGTACATGTCCTGATACTTCTTGGGCGGGTTCTCGGCGTACGCGATAGAACCGTCAGCGCGCTTGGAGAACCATTCTGGGTGTTCGGTCACCCAGGGATGATCAGGCGAGGCCTGCAGTGCGAAGTCCATGGCAACCTCAAGACCAAGTGAGTTGGCCTTTGCGACGAATCGATCGAAGGCGTCGAAATCACCGAGGTCGGGATGGATGGTGTCGTGTCCACCCTCGGCACCGCCGATAGCCCATGGTGAGCCCGGATCGTTTGGGCCCGCGGTCAGGGCGTTGTTCGGCCCTTTACGGGCAGTTCGGCCGATGGGATGAATTGGCGGGAGATAAACCACGTCGAAGCCCATCGCTGCGGCGGCCTCGAGCCGCTCGTGGGAGGTGTCGAAGGTGCCCGAAATCCACTTCTGGTTCTTCTCGTCCAACCTTGCCCCCTGGGAGCGCGGGAAAAACTCGTACCACGAGGAAAAAAGCGCTTTGCGACGATCGGCGAAGATCGGATAGTCCTGGGTCGGCGAGACCCGCTCGCGCGGACCGAAGCGCGTCATGGCTTCCCGTACCTCGTCGGCCAGCACCACCTCGAGCCGGTCCTCGACCTGCTGTCCCGAATTGAGGTTCTTGGCCGCACCCTGCAGTAGCGCTGCCGTTTGATAATCCCCGGCTGCTTCGGCGTCAGCGGCGGCTTTGTCGAACAAGGCAATGCCTTCGGCACAGACCAAGGCAACATCAATGCCAGCCGGAATCTTGATCTCGGCGGTGTGCACCCACGTCGCCCACGGATCGCTCCATCCTTCGACGCGGAACGTCCACATTCCCTCCGAGTCGAGCACCACCGACGCCGTCCACCAGTCAAATCCCACGGGCGTGGTAGGGCGCATCGGCTCACGGCGTTCGTTGCCCGCAGGATCGGTGAGCACGACCGAGGCGTTGACGGCGTCGTGGCCTTCCCGGAACACGGTCGCTCGGATCGGAATTGATTCCCCTACCGCGGCTTTGGCCGGGTAGGCGCCGCCCTCGATCACCGGTGACACCTTGTGCACGGGAATGCGATCGAAGAGTGAACCAAATCTCGGCTCGCTGACCGTGACTGTCGGCCTGCCGCCAGGCGAGGTGTCTGGTGGTGTCGCAGCGATGGACGAGGATGCTACGGATTCTGGCTGAGCCGCGTCGTCGCGCTCGGGCGTCGAGGAGCCGGATGCGTTTGCCGTCACGGTTGTCAACCTATCGGCCGCGCTGGTCGTGCGGCAGGGGGTAAACCATTGCGTGGCCTCGCTTTGAAGGTGCCCTGAGCTTGTCTTGAATGTGCTAGAGCTTGTCCGAATGTGCCCTGAGCTTGTCCGAATGTGCCCTGAGCTTGTCGAAGGGCTACCGCTCAGACGCTTCCACTAGCTTGGTGTGCGTCTGCATGAGCGGCACATAGTGCGGGTATCGGCACCATGACGTAAGCAGTCTCAGCCCTTTACTCGATGAGAGCAGAAATCCCGTGCCATCCAAAGTTCGCCGATAGGTTGATCCAGTGCGCGCTATCCGCCGTTTCATTGTTCGTCCAGTGCTGCCCGAGGCCCTCAAGCCGCTAGCCGATTTGGCCCGGAACCTTCGTTGGTGCTGGCACGCCGAGACCCAAGATCTTTTTCGGTCCGTGGATCCGCAATTGTGGGATAGGACGGCAGGCGATCCCGTTCGGATGCTGGCCGATGTCTCCGTCGAGCGTCTTCAGGCGCTCTCGACCGACAAGCGCTTTCTGAAGAACCTCCGCCTGATTCAAGCTGATCTTGCCGACTATCAGACCGGCGACCTGTGGTATCAGAGCTACGCTGCCGAGAATCCCACGGCTCCTACCTGCATTGGCTATTTTTCGCCTGAGTTCGGCATTACCGAAGTGCTGCCGCAATACTCCGGCGGTCTTGGCATTCTCGCTGGTGATCACCTCAAGACGGCAAGCGATCTTGGAGTCCCGATCATTGGCGTGGGCCTGCTGTACCGGCAGGGATACTTCCGGCAATCTCTGAACGTCGCTGGCTGGCAGCAGGAGCGCTACCCGCTGCTCGACCCGAACTCCTTGCCACTGACCTTGTTGCACGATGAGGACGGCCCACTCCGGATCGAGGTCCCTCTCGCAGGAAGGCCCCTGTACGCGCAGGTCTGGGTGGCACAGGTCGGCAGGGTGCCGCTGCTGATGCTGGACTCCGACGTCGAGCAGAACGCGGGTTACGAGCGGGAGGTGACCGACCGGCTGTACGGCGGCGGTACCGACCACCGGCTCGAGCAGGAAGTGCTACTCGGCATGGGCGGCGTACGCGCCATTCGGGCGTACTGCCGGATCACCGGAGGCACGCCCCCCGAGGTGTTCCATACCAACGAGGGACATGCGGGATTTCTGGGTCTGGAGCGGATCCGTGAGTACATGCACACCGGCCTGGACTTCGATACCGCTCTTGAGCTGACCCGCGCCGGAACGGTGTTCACCACCCACACTCCGGTTCCAGCTGGCATCGACAGGTTCCCACACGAGCTCATCGTTTCTCAGTTCGAGGGTTTCCAGGATCTGCCGCTGGATCGGGTCCTGGCCATGGGAGCAGAGGATTACGAGGGCGGTGACCCGGGCAAATTCAATATGGCGGTGATGGGCTTCCGGCTTGCCCAGCGTGCCAACGGCGTCTCTTCGCTACACGGCCTGGTGTCACGTGAGATGTTCCAGGGGCTGTGGCGTGCGTTCGACACCAGCGAAGTCCCGATCACCCAGATCACCAACGGCGTGCACCATCTCACCTGGGTGCACCGCGACTTGCTGGACCTGCTCGAGGCTCCCACGGGGAGCACGTCGCAGGGCGACGGATACCACTGGAATGGGCTCGACGACGTCGACAGCAAGACAATTTGGGCGCTCAAGAGGCGGATGCGCGAGGACCTCATCGCCATGGCGCGGGAACGACTCGCTGCCAGCAGTGCCAATCGCGGCATGCCGACCGATTGGGTCGGTAAAGCGCTCGATCCAGACGTGGTGACCTTCGGCTTCGCTCGCCGCGTGCCGTCGTACAAGCGGTTGACCTTGATGTTGCGCGATCCGGAGCGGCTCAAGGCCCTGCTGACCGACAAGGAGCGGCCGATCCAGATTGTCATTGCCGGCAAGGCACATCCGGCCGACGAGGGGGGCAAGGCCCTTATCCAACAGGTCGTGCAGTTCACCGATGATCATGGGTTGCGGGGGCACATCGTCTTTCTTCCCGACTACGACATTGGGATGGCGAAACGGCTCTACCCGGGCTGCGACGTCTGGATGAACAACCCACTACGCCCGTACGAGGCATGCGGAACGTCGGGAATGAAAGCAGCCCTGAACGGCGCCGCAAATCTGTCCATCCGGGACGGCTGGTGGGACGAATGGTTCGATCCGGCGTACGGCTGGGAGATCGCCTCCGCCGAGGGTGCCGATGGCAGCGAGCGGCGCGATGATCTCGAGGCGCAGGCCCTCTACGACATCATCGAGAACGAGATCGTGCCGCGCTTTTACGACCTTGATCAACAGGCGTTGCCCGAGCGCTGGGTTCAGATGATCAGGGACACCATTGCCGGACTAGGCCCCAAGGTCGTGGCATCGCGGATGCTTCGGGAGTATGTGACCGAGCTGTATACCCCTGCCGCTGTCTCCAGTCACGCCCTGAACTCCTCGAGCGGGGGAGCAGAGGCACTGGCGAGCTGGAAGCGCAGAATCCGAGCAGGATGGCCGACGGTTTCGGTTGAGCACCTTGAGTCGCTCGGCGGGGAGCAGGTTGAGGTGGGGACCAAGATCCATGTCAGCGCGCTCGTTCGGCTCGGCGAGCTCACCCAGGACGACATTCAGGTGCAGCTCGTCACAGGGCGCGTGGGCGCTGATGATCAGCTCTACGAGCTCAGGGTTAATCCGTTCCCGACCGGGGTCGAAGTGGACGGTGGCTTGCGTCGCTATGAGGGTTGGGTGGAGGCCAAGCGTGCCGGCGCCATCGGCTACACCGTACGGGTTGTGCCCTATCACCCGCTGCTGGCGAGCCCGGCGGAGATGGGACTGGCCGCCGTGCCGGCCAGCATGCCCACACCGCCGTCAGCGGGGTACACCCAGTAGCACAGACTTGTCAGATCCCAGATCGGCTATGGCACAACGGCGTTCTGACAACTCGGGGTTATTTCAGTCCACCTGTAGCACGACGACAGTATGAGCTGGCAGCTGCAGGCTCGATCCGGCTGGCATCTTCTCGGACGGCAGCTCGTCCTCGGTTCCGGTGTGCGCGATCACGGTGTAGGTGTCAGCCCACGGCCCATCAGGAAGGTCGACCTGGATCGCGTCAGAACCGGCATGGAACCAGATCAGGAACGCCTCGTCCGTAGCCCGGGCCGGATTGTCATAGGCGAGGTACATGCCGAGCGTGCGTCGTGTGGCGTCAGTCCACTCGTGCTCGGTCATCTCGGCATTGTTGCCGCCGAACCACGCGATGTTCTTCCGTCCCTCCGGCTGACCCTTCGCATCGAGCAAGAATTCGCCTCGCCGGAAGTGCTCTCGGCGGAAGACCGGGCGCTCCGCGCGTAACTGAAGCAACTTACGAGTGAGTTCGGTTTGATCAGCCCAGGCTTCCTGGGTGTCCCAATGCACCCACGAGATCGGGGAGTCTTGACAATAGGCGTTGTTATTGCCCTGCTGGGTACGACCAAGCTCATCTCCAGCGACGATCATGGGAACTCCGACCGCCAAGATCAAAGTCGCCATGATGTTCCGCGCCTGGCGCAGACGCAGCGAGTTGATACCCGGATCCTCGCTTTCCCCCTCAACTCCGCAGTTCCATGATCGATTGTCATCGGAACCGTCACGATTGGACTCGCCGTTGGCGCCGTTGTGTTTGACGTTGTAGGTGACCAGGTCGCGCAGCGTGAAGCCGTCGTGTGCTGTCACGAAGTTGATACTGGAGGTGGCCGGCCGGCCACCACGATCAAAGATGTCCGGTGAGCCAGTGAGCCGCTGCGCGAGCTCTCCAACTCCGTGGGTGTTTCCGCGCCAGAAGTCGCGGATATGGTTCCGGAAGCGGTCGTTCCACTCACTCCAGCCCAGCCCGAAGCCACCCACCTGGTAGCCGTAGGGACCCATATCCCAGGGTTCCGCGATCATCTTGACCTGGCTCAGCACGGGATCTTCACGGATCGCGCGTTTGAACGGATGATCTTGATCGACGTGATGCCGTTCGTCGCGGATCAAGGTGCTGAGCAGATCGAAGCGGAAGCCGTCGACTCCCATCTCGGTGACCCAGTAGCGCAGTGAGTCGAGCACCATGCGCAGCACGCCCGGCTCAGAGGTATCCACCGAGTTGCCGCAGCCGGTGACGTCGTAGTCATTGCGCTGATCGTCGGTCAGCCGGTAGTAACCCAGGTGGTCGATGCCACGGAACGACAGCGTCGGACCCTCGTGGCCGCCCTCGCCAGTGTGGTTGTAGACAACATCGAGAATGACTTCGATTCCAGCCTCGTGTAGCGCAGAGACCATCTCTTTGAACTCGCGGACCTGCTGTCCCAGCGTGCTCACCGAGGTGTACGCGGCATCCGGCGCGAAGTAGCCGAGAGTGTTGTATCCCCAGTAGTTGGAGAGGCCGCGGCCCACCAAGAATGGCTCGGAAATGAAGTGGTGTACCGGCAGCAGCTCGACTGCGGTCACACCAAGCTCTTTGAGGTGTTGGGTCACCGCTGGATAGGCAAGTCCTGCGTACGTGCCTCGCAGATGCTCGGGAACCAAAGGATGCAACCGCGTAAAGCCGTTGACGTGAAGTTCATAGATCACCGTCTCCGACATGGGCGTCGGTCGATCCATAGGACGCGGCGGAGGTGAATCGGAGACCACAACACTGAGTGGCACGGCCGCAAACGAGTCGGTGGTATCGGGAACGTAGTCCGAATGCGGAGTGTGGTCCAGAATTGGACCGGAATAGTCGACGCCACCAGTGATCGCGCGGGCATACGGATCGACGAGCAGCTTGGCGGGGTTGAAACGAGCACCAGCTGCGGGATCCCACGGTCCGTGCACGCGGAAGCCGTAGCGTTGCTCGGCGCCGACGCCATGGATGAAGACCGTCCAGACCCCCTCGCCGTCGCGGCTCATGTCGTGGTTGGTCTGATTGCGGTCCTGGTCGACAAGAGCCAGCTCTACCCGCGTTGCACGGGGAGCCCAGAGCCCGAAAGACGTACCACCGTCGCGGATATGAGCGCCCAAGACTGAAGTGTCTTGCGGCACTGGCAACGCCGTGGATGTCATCTTTTACGAGCCTTCGCAGTTGGCTGGATGCGCTCTGGACCGGTCAGGATGAAACCTCACACTCCGCCGACAGGCGGCGGAGCGCGTCTTCATTCTGCCCTAGCTGGGGGACAGACACCGCCGATCCGGGCCCTCCAAACCATCGAGCAACCGGTTGCCTACACCGTAGGCACAGATAACAGTGGTTGCAACAGATTCGGGCATGAATGCGACGATGAGCGTAAAAGTGCTGAAATTTCCGACCAGTGCGGGGTATTCGACACGGCATCGGGCACCTTCTGGCTGAATTTCCGACCAATGCGGACTTTTGTGTCCTAAGCGGCGCCCGGCCGGTCCTCCGCGTTGCTCCGCACAACGCCACGTATGGCGGGCTTTACGGCCTTTTTGAGCCGCATTCGTGGCCTTATGCGGAGAGCCGGCGGCGGCGGTCGGGCAGCTTTCGGGTCACAGCACTGAAGGGCGGCTAGCTAGAAGCACGCACCTTGTTGTTGCGAGGCTCGTCCGACTCATCGTTCTGCCGTCTGTGCTGCGAAACGACCCCCCAATCACCTGAGCCGGACGGTCGTTCTGGCGGCTGTGCGGCGAAACGTACGCGTCCGGGGCCAGCATCGGCCCAAGCCCCGGTTGGCCAGTTCGCCACGCGAAGCAGCAGACTTGCTCTTCGTGGTCATGCAGGACATCAAGGAATTGGGCACCATCGTGTCGGTTTGGGCCCATCCCGATGATGAGGCTTATCTCTGCGGCGGAATCATGGCGATGGCAGCCGCGGCGCAATCGCGGGTGATCTGCGTCACCGCTACCCGAGGTGAGCTCGGCGTCACCGATCCCACGAGGTGGCCACCCGAGCAGCTGCCATCCATCCGAGAGGCCGAGTTGGCCGAATGTCTGCGGATACTCGGTGTGACCGAGCACCGCTGGCTTGGCTATCCCGACGGCGGCTGCGACTCCGTCGATGCCGAGATCGCAGTGGAAAACATCGCCAAGATCATTAGTGATGTGGCCGCCGACACGGTCTTGACGTTTCCGCCTGACGGACAGACGGGCCACCCCGACCACATCGCCGTGCACCACTGGACGGTCGAAGCCGTACGACGTACCGGCATCGGCGCCCTCCATGTCGTTGCCAATACGCAGGAGTGGCTCGATGATCACCTGGCTCTGTGGACCGAGTTGGGCGCGATCGTCGGGGAGCCGCCGGTTGCCTGGACAGGCCCCCTGAGCATCGATCTTGCTGTGACCGGGAAGTTGTTGGAGATCAAGTACGCGGCGCTGGCTGCGCAGGCCAGCCAGACTGAGGTGCTTCGCGGGGTGATCGGCGAGCAGACCTACCGAGAGATCATCCAGCGTGAGCGGTTTGCGGTTTTCCTGCCACAGCAAAGACCTACATCACAGGTCTCACCTAGGAGTACACCCTTTGTTACTGATAAGTAATGTGGCGATCATGCGACCTCGACGTACGCGCGAACAGAGCGGAGCGAGATGAAGATTGTGGTACTGGCGAAGTACGTTCCCGATGCGGCCGGGGAACGCACTTTCGCTCCCGACGGCACAGTGGATCGGGCCGCGGGCGACGGACTGCTGTCAGAACTCGACGAGTATGCCGTCGAGCAGGCGCTGCAAATAGCCGACGACGGCGATGACGTCGAAGTCGTTGTGATGACCCTCGGACCAGATGATGCAGCCGACGCCATCAAGCGCGCGCTGCAGATGGGCGCGTCGGCCGGCATCCATATCCTCGACGACGCCGTGCACGGCTCCGATGCGCTGGGATCGAGTACGGTCTTGGCCGAGGCGATCAATAGAGCCGCACCGGATCTGGTGATCTGCGGCATGGCCTCGACCGACGGCACCATGGGCGTCATTCCCGCGATGATCGCCGAGCGACTTGGCTGGCCCGCGGCGACTCTTGGCGCGACCCTTTCCGTAGCCGATGGCCGGGTCACTATCCGCCGCGACGACGATCTGGCCAGCTTCACAATTGAGGCCAACCTGCCGGCAATCGTCAGCGTGACCGACCAGTCCGGTGAGGCCCGATATCCCTCGATGCGAGGCATCCTGGCGGCCAAAAAGAAGCCGGTCGAGACGTGGACGCTTGCCGATCTTGGCATCGAGGCCACTGCGGTTGGCCTAGACGCGGCATGGAGCAAGGTCTTGCAAACCAGCCCGCGTCCGCCTAAGGAACCTGGGCGGGTGGTCGAGGAAGAGGACGGCACATCGACACTGATCGATTTCCTGACTGCCGGAAAGTACATCTGAGTAGGAGGCATTGATGTCTGAGGTCTTGGTCGTCGCTGACCATGTCGATTCGCATGTGTCGAAGCCGGCCTTCGAGCTCCTGACACTGGCGCGTCGGCTCGGTGAGCCGGTCGCCGTCGTATTTGGTGACACTGACGACACCATCGCCAAGGCGCTGGGGGAGTACGGAGCTAGTCGTGTGCTGTGCGTCAATGACACGGCCATTGACGACTATCTCGTCGCGCCGAAGGCCGAAGCGTTGGCACAGATTGCCGCAACGGTGCAACCGGCCGCAGTCTTGATTACGTCTTCCCCGGAGGGTAAGGAAATCGCAGGACGGCTGGCGGTGAAGCTCGGCTCGGGTCTGATCACCGACGCTACGGACATCGCCGCCGAGGGCTCCACCACCCAGTCGGTCTTTGCCGGCAACTGGACGGTCACTGCTTCGGTGACACATGGGGCGCCGGTGATCACCGTCAAACCGAACTCGGTAACGCCCGAGGCTGCACCCGTTGAGCCCGCAACGGAGCAGGTTGAGGTAACGATCTCGGAGGCGGCGAAGACCGCGCGCATCGTCAGCAAGGAACCTAAGGGGTCCAGTGGACGACCAGAACTTACCGAGGCTGCCGTCGTCGTGTCCGGTGGGCGCGGCACCGGCGGCAACTTCGCCGCGGTCGAGGAACTGGCTGACGTCCTAGGCGGTGCGGTCGGTGCGTCGCGTGCCGCCGTGGACGCCGGCTGGTATCCCTACGCCTACCAGATCGGTCAGACAGGCAAGACCGTGTCACCACAGCTCTACATCGCCGTGGGCATCTCCGGAGCGATCCAGCACCGTGCCGGGATGCAGACCTCGAAGGCCATCGTCGCAGTCAACAAGGATGCCGAAGCACCCATTTTCGCGATCGCTGATCTTGGTATCGTCGGCGACCTGCACAAGGTGCTTCCCGCCGTGATCGAAGCGATCAAGGAGCATAAGGGATAGCCGGCTGGACCTGCTGAGGCAAACTGGGGCGTCATGAGCCGGATCTACCTCGACCACGCGGCCACCACGCCTCTGGTCCCGGAGGCTGCGGAGGCCATGACTCGTGAGCTGACCAAGGTCGGCAATGCGTCATCGCTGCATGCGTCCGGCCGGTCAGCACGCCGGGTGGTCGAAGAGGCGCGGGAGTCGATAGCCGCTCACCTGGGTGCACATCCGACGGAGTTGATCTTCACTAGCGGCGGCACAGAGTCCGACAATCTGGCCGTTAAAGGTGCCTTCTGGTCTGGCGCGGAGGTAGGTCGGCGTCGTGTGGTGACCTCGGTGATCGAACATCACGCGGTGCTGGATTCCGTAGCTTGGCTAGACCGTTCGGTGTCGGCCGAGGTTAGCTATGTGCCGGTCGATGCTGCCGGCCGGCTGGACCTGGAGACACTCGCCAGCACTGTTGACGCGGACACGTGTCTGGTCTCGGTGATGTGGGCCAACAATGAGGTGGGGTCCCTGCAGGCGATTCCGCGGATTGCTGCCATCGCCGCCGAACACGGTGCACTCTCGCACAGTGATGCCGTTCAAGCCGTGGGTCACATCGACGTCGACTATTCGGCGAGCGGGCTCGATCTGATGACCTTCACCGCACACAAACTCGGCGGACCGTATGGGATCGGCGCCCTGCTGGCGCGCCGGGAGCTTCGGCTGGCTCCGATCTTGCATGGCGGCGGCCAGGAACGTGACATCCGCTCAGGCACTCTGGACGTTCCAGCGGTCGCAGGCTTTGCTGCCGCTGTCGAGGTCGCGGCACGACAGCGGAAGCAGGAGGAGCGACGGATCAGGAAGCTACGCGCGAACTTGATCGGCTCAGTGCTGGCAGCCGTGCCGGCTGCCGTGCTGCACGGGCCAAGTTCAGAGTCTGATTCCTTGCCGGGCATTGCCAACATCGGCTTCCCGGGTTGTTCGGCCGACGCGATCTTGATGCTGCTGGACTCTGCGGGGATTGACTGCTCGACCGGAGCGGCCTGCTCGGCCGGGGTCTTGCAGCCCAGTCACGTACTGCTCGCCATGGGATACAGCGAGAGCGATGCCCGTTCGGCGCTGCGCTTCTCCCTCGGCCACTCCTCGACGCTGGCAGATGTAATCGCACTGGCAGCAGCACTTCCCGAGGCTGTGGAGCGGGCTCGGGCCGCGGCTGCATACGCGTAAAGATCGCTTGGTCGCGCCTACCGCCCGTGAGAGACTTGCGGCTTGCCGCGACACACCAGACGTGCGCCTGAAGAAGTAAAGGACTGACATGAAGGTACTGGCCGCGATGTCCGGCGGTGTCGATTCGGCGGTTGCCGCAGCGCGGGCAGTCGATGCTGGACATGACGTTACTGGCGTGCATCTGGCCCTATCAAAGAATCCGCAGACCTATCGTTCGGGCGCCCGCGGCTGCTGCTCCATCGAAGACGCGCACGACGCTCGGCGCGCCGCCGATGTGCTCGGCATTCCGTTCTACGTGTGGGATCTCTCGAATCGCTTCGCCGCTGATGTGGTGGACGACTTCGTTGCGGAATATGCCGCCGGACGTACCCCCAACCCATGCGTACGCTGCAACGAGAAGATCAAGTTCTCGGCGGTTTTGGAGCGCGGAGTCGCGCTCGGCTTTGATGCCGTCTGCACAGGTCACTATGCCCGACTTATCCGTGCTGGGAATGAGGTGGAGCTGCATCGGGCCGTTGATCTTGCCAAGGATCAGTCGTACGTGCTGGGCGTGCTCAATGCTGATCAACTTCGTCGGTCATACTTTCCGCTCGGCTCTTCCTGCAAGGCCGACGTACGTGCCGAAGCCCAGCGGCGCGGCCTGGCCGTGGCAAGCAAGCCCGACAGTCACGACATCTGCTTCATCGCCAATGGGGACACCGCAGGCTTCCTGGAGCGGCAACTCGGCCGCCGGCCAGGCGACATTGTTGACCTCACAGGTGCCAAGGTTGGCCAGCATGCCGGGTCCCATCGCTTCACAATCGGGCAACGGCGAGGCCTTGGACTCGGCACACCTGCCGCCGATGGTGAGCGTCGATTCGTGCTTGCCATCACACCTACCACCAACACGATCACCGTCGGTCCTCGTGAGGCACTCGGGGTCAAGATCATCAATGCCATCCGGCCGACCTGGACTGGCCCTCGGTTCGAGGCCGCATGGTCGGGTCAGGTGCAGGTTCGAGCCCATGGCCAGCCAATGGAGGCCACGGTTCAGGTCCAGGATGATCATCTTGAGGTGCTGCTCGACTCTGCGATCACCGGTGTCGCGCCTGGTCAGGCATTAGTGCTCTACTCCGGCTCACGAGTGGTCGGCAGCGCGACTATTTCGACCACCCAGGCGTGACAGCGACCTCGTCGGACGGCGAGCTGCCGCCGATTCGGACTACGGGAATTGGTTCCTGGCCCGGTAGCGACATGGCGGATGCGATCAAGATCGCGTTTGCGGAATGCCCTGATCTTCCCTACTTGCCAGAGCTTCCGGCACGCGGACCGTACGCGGAGCTGATCGGACGCTCGACTGCCTTTTTGGCCGGCCTGGCCGTCGACCTGCAGCCGGCCGGCTGGCGACTGACCGATGCCTCCAGCCGAGAGCACCGGTTGGCCATCAGCACGCTTCGCGCGGACCTCGATCTGCTCGAGGAGCATGCGCAGGACTACGCGGGTGCAGTCAAGCTCTCGGTCGGCGGGCCGTGGACGTTGGCGGCGATGATGGAGCGGCCGCGCGGGGATCGAGTGATCGCCGACTCCGGAGCGCGACGCGATCTCAGCCAGTCGCTCGCCGAGGGAATCACGCAACTTATCGGCGAGTTAGGCCGCCGGTTGCCCGATGTCGAATTGCTCATCCAGCTCGATGAGCCGATGCTGGCTGCGGTGCTCGGGGGCACACTGGCCACGGCCAGCGGTCTGGCCCGCCATCGCGCCGTCGAGCCGCCCGAGGTTTCCGGCGGCATCCGCCACATTGTCGAGAGACTGTCGCCAACACCGGTCGTCGTGCACTGCTGTGCCACCAGCCCACCCATCGAACTGCTCCGCACTGCGGGCGTCTCGGGCGTGCTCGTCGATACCGATCAGCTGTCCAGCGCGGATTGGGACGCCGTCGGTGCCAGTCTCGAAGCAGGAGTCTGGATCGGCATGGGCGCACTGCCCACCGATCGGCTGCTCGGGCCGGATCAGCTCGCGGGCCGCGTACTCCAGCCGCTCCGCGATCTTGGCCTCGAGCCTCCGGTCGCGGCGCGCATCGTGATCACGCCAGCCTGCGGACTTGCCTCAGCGACTCATGACTGTGCCATACGCGCATTGCGTACGCTGCGCTCGGCTGCCGCGATCGTCACCGAGCAACTCGCCGACTGATCACTCATGTGCTGAGCTTGTCGAAGCGCCCTTCGACGAGCTCAGGACACATTGAGCGCAAGCTCAGGGCACATTGAGCGCAAGCTCAGGGCACATTGAGCGCAAGCTCAGGGCACATTGAGCGCAGGCTTCTCCGGCACATAGAGCCACGCGTTAAAGAACGCATCCAGGTCCTGTCCAGAGACTCGTTCGGACAGGTGGATGAACTGGCGTGTCGTCACGTTGCCGTACTTGTGCTGCTTTGCCCAGCTGCGCAAGATGAGGAAGAAGTCGTGGTCTCCGACCTTCTGGCGCAGTGCTTCAAGCGTCATCGCACCCCGGAGGTAGCCCTGGGAGCCGAATAGATCGGCCGGATCATCGAAGTCGGCCGGTGGAGGTGACCACAGAGGGTCCGACGCTGGATGGTCGTCATAAGCCTTTTGGAACGTCTCCGCGGTGCTCGGACCGCCATGCGAGGCATCCCACAGCCACTCGGCGTAGGTGGCAAAGCCTTCGTTGAGCCAGATGTCGACCCAGTAAGTCAATGACACGGAGTTGCCGTACCACTGATGAGCCCATTCGTGAACGTTGGTTAGGTCATCCGGGACCCCGTCGAATACTGGCCTGTTCTGCGTCTCAAGGGCGTAGCCGACTCCAGTTTCCTTGACCACGATTCCGGCGCTGTTGAAGGGATATGGTCCGAACCGACGCTCTTCATAGCGAATGATCTTCGGAATGAGCGCGCGTTCCCCCGCCACGCTCCCGAGCTTCGGTTCAATGAAGCTCCAGATCGGCAGCTTGCGACCGGTCGTGGTCCGCATGGTGGAGTGATAGACGTCGTAATCGCTGATCGAGATCATGGCCAGGTACGTTGCCTGTTGGTAGGGCTGCACCCAGCGCCAGGTCTCCTTGCCGGCATGCTTCCGGACACTCTTGAGGTCGCCGCTGCCAGCCACCTCGAGCTTGGCCGGAACGGTGATCTTCATGTCGAAGGTCGCCTTGTCGCGTGGCGTGTTGTTGTTGGGGAACCAGGTCATGGCGCCGACCGGTTCACTGAGGACCGTGGCTCCCGCTCCGTTGTCGGTGGGGATCCAGCCGTCCTGAGCGCCGTCCGGATCAATATGGGTCACGGGCTTTCCGTGGTACCGGATGCTGGCCGAGAAGCGGCCCGCTACGGCCTTGGAGGGCTTGATGATCAACTTGTTGTCGCGTCTGGAGAAGTCAGCCGTATGTCCGTTGACCCGTACCTTGTCGACGATCAGGCCCTCGAAGTCGAGTGAAAACGATTTCAGGGGTTTCTTCGCCTTGGCGGTGAGAGTCGTCTTAGCCGTGATGCTTCCTGAGCTTTGGAAACCGAGGCTGATCGCGTAGTGCTTGACGTCGTACTTATTGCTGCCTTGCTCGGGGAAGAGCGAGTCGCGAGCCTGCTGCACGGTGTTCGACGCCTGAGTTGGTGTCGCCGGATTCGCGATAGCAAGGCCGGACGGAGTGGCGAGCAGGCCGAGTCCGAGGGCGCCGCTCGCCAGTACAGCGCAGAGGCGGGGCCGGAGGGCAGGGGCGGGAACGAGTCGCTGATCAGCAGACAATCGAGGCTCCTCAAAAAGTTGATCAATTGGCAGGCCGACCCGCCAGACGCTAACAGTTGGAACATGGCCACGTAGCGAGAATCGCGTTATTGCTTCGTTATTTTTGATGGTCCGGGCATCCCGGACAGCAGGCGACAGCGACCGTCAGCAGTGGAGGTTACTGTGCTGACGTGGCCGACGAAACCCTCTCAGCGCCCGTGAGTGACGGGGACATTGAACTTCCGGAGTCGCTGGCCAAAGCGAGTCAGCGGCATGCCGATCTCGGCGAGCGGGTGAACGACGCGCGCTGGCGTTACTACGTGCTCGACGCCCCCACCGTGTCCGACGGCGAGTTCGACGCAATGTTGCGCGAGCTGAACGATCTTGAAGATGCCTTTCCTGCGCTCCGTACGCCGGACTCCCCGACCCAACAGGTCGGCCCTCCGCCCTCCACCACCTTCACGGCTGTGGAGCATCCACAACGACTGATGAGCCTTGACAACGCCTTCAGTCGCGACGAGCTGGACCGCTGGGCTCAGCGCGCGATTCGCGAACTCGGCGAGAAGCGACTCGAGCAGTCCGGCTATCTCTGCGAACTCAAGGTGGATGGCCTGGCAATAGACCTGGTGTATGAGAGGGGCAGGTTGGCCCGCGCCGCAACCAGGGGCGACGGCCGAGTCGGCGAAGACGTCACTGCAAACGTGAAAACGATCAACGTCATCCCGCATCGGCTCTCCGGCTCCGATGCTCCTGAGACGCTCGAGGTACGCGGTGAGGTGTACTTCGCGGTCGCCGATTTCACCGCACTCAATGAGTCCCTGGTCTTGGACGGCAAGGCACCTTTTGCGAATCCGCGCAACGCGGCAGCCGGGTCACTGCGGCAGAAGGATCCCAAGATCACGGCCTCGCGGCATCTGGGGTTCGTCAGCCACGGCATCGGAATCCTTGACGGCTTCACCGCTGATCGGCTCTCGGACGCATACGCCGCTCTGGACCGGTGGGGCCTTCCCGTCAGCCCGCATCGCAAGCTGGCCCGAACCCTCGCTGAGGTGTGGACCTACATCGAATACTTCGGCGAGCACCGACATTCGGTAGAGCACGAGATCGACGGGGTCGTGGTGAAGCTGGATGAGCGAGCGGTCCAAGATCAGCTGGGTTCCACCTCCCGTGCGCCACGCTGGGCGATCGCCTACAAGTACCCGCCAGAGGAGGTGACGACCAAACTTCTCGACATCGATGTCAACGTAGGGCGTACGGGCCGGGTTACGCCGTTCGGCGTGATGGAGCCGGTCCAGGTCTCCGGGTCGACAGTGAGCATGGCGACGCTGCACAACGCGAGCGAGGTCGTTCGCAAGGGCGTACTGATTGGCGACACCGTAGTGCTCCGCAAAGCCGGCGACGTTATCCCTGAAATCGTCGGTCCGGTAGTTGATCTGCGCGACGGCAGCGAGCGGGCGTTCGTGATGCCCACCCGCTGTCCGGCGTGCGGTACCGAGCTGCGGCCGGAGAAGGAGGGGGATGCCGATCTACGTTGCCCGAACGCCCGATCGTGTCCTGCCCAGTTGCGGGAGCGGCTGTTCCACGTTGCCAGTCGGGACGCTCTTGACATCGAGGTTTTGGGCTACCAGTCGGGTCAGGCGCTGCTCGATGCAGGGCTGCTGATCGATGAAGGCGACCTGTTCAGCCTGACAGAGGAAAAACTGAGCAAAACCGAGTTCTTTACGACCAAGTCCGGCGGTCTCTCTGCCAACGGCACCAAGTTGCTCGCCAATCTCGAGGCGGCGAAAACCCGGCCGTTGGATAAGTTCCTGGTCGCCTTGTCCATCCGGCATATCGGCAAAGGAGTTGCCCCAGACGTTGCAGCTGCATTCGGCGACATTGACGCTCTTGCCAGCGCCACTACTGAGCAATTGGCAGAGGTGGAGGGTATTGGACCAACCCTCGTGACGGCGATTACGGACTGGTTTGCCGTGCCTTGGCATCGCGAGATCGTCACGAAGTGGAAGGCCGCGGGGTGCGTAATGCGGGATGAACCCAAGGCGGTTCAGGCGCAGACGCTCGCCGGCCAGTCGGTCGTGGTCACCGGCTCAGTCGAGGGCTATTCGCGCGACGTGGCGACCGAAGCAATCACCTCGCGAGGGGGCAAGGTCGCGGGGTCGGTCTCGAAGAAGACCAGCTTCGTTGTGGTAGGCGATGCCCCCGGATCCAAATACGACAAAGCCGTGGAGCTGAAGGTGCCGATCCTGAGCGGCGCCGATGCCTTTGAGGTGTTGTTGCAGCAAGGTCCCGAGGCGGCGCTGAAAGTCGCGACCGTGGGGGAGTAGCGGCGCGGTCTACGGTTTCTCCCCACAGAGCCACAAAGATCAGCTCAAATCGACGTTTTGGGCGAGATTCGGGGACTTGTGCGGACGAATGCGAGGCGGCAGTTGCCCAACTCCGGAAAAGGCGTGCGGAGCCTACGCCAACAGCAGCTGGAGAATCTGCTGCTGTTCGCTCCCGATGCCAAAGCCCCAGCTTCCGGTCATCGCGTGGTAGACATACCAGCCGAGCAGGAAGATCGCGATCAGCCCGCCGAGCAACGCCAGCGACACCCAGATCCGCATGCGCTTCTTCTGCTTGGTGCTCGGCACCTTCACCGGACCCCATTCACCGAGCGTGGGCTGCACCCGCGGCGGAGTAGCCCCGTGCAGATTTAGATTGCTGAAGATCTTCGGCACCGAACTAGCTTATGAGCCGCTCTCGAGCCAGCGCGCGCGAAGGCTCCAGCCGGGCCACCGGCCAGGAATCTTCTTAGAAGAACCAGTCGTGTACGCCCTGGAATCCAGAGGCCACCAGGAGAAACCGGCAAAGCCGGCCGACGAAGACGGTGAGTCCGAACCAAAGCGGGCGCATCGTGGTGGCACCGGCCAGCAGCGCAACCGCGTAGAGGGGCGGAAATCCGATAATGGCAGCGACCAGGACGATTGGCAGTCCCCAGCGCTTCTGGCCCACTAGGTCAAGCAGTTTCGCCACTGCAGCGCGCAACCGCGCCCGTGTTGGCCCGACTGGGCGCTGCTTCTGCAGCTCTCGGCGATGCTTGACGAACGAAAGTTCCCGTCCCTCGCGTACGCCAAAGAAGAGGACCAGTTTTCCGATGGTTTGGCCGACTGCGATACCGATTGCAATGGGTATAGGGCCCGCGACCGCAGACATCTGCGAGGCGATGACGTAGGCCTCGGCGTTCACTACCGGAACGATCGCTGAGACGACTCCGAATCCGATCGAAGTGAGCAGGGCGACCAGCTCAGGCCACCCAAACGCGTCCACGCGCCGAACGTACCCGAGGGGTAAGGAACTACTTCACTAGTGCAGCGAGGTGATGCAGCCGGGCGATCTCGGAGTCGAGGAAGGAAGGTCCGCCCAGGCGTCCGATGATGATCACCCGATCTTGGGTCAGCGGTGTCACGACCGCTGTGGTGTCGGCCCATCCCGGAGTCCACTCCGCCTCCAAGTCGATGCGGTGTGTCGTATCGAACGGCGTGAACTTCGCCGCCAGGTCCGGCGTCAGGTCCGGTGCGAGCGTCGTCCAGTAGCAGGGCCTTGCTCCCCCGTCAGAGAGATCGAGCAGGGTAGCCCAATGGGAACGGAAGACCACCGGACACAGCGAGACAAGTGTTTCGGCAGCGTGGGGTGGGTCGGCGGTCATCCGTTCCAGCGCTTCGAGGTCGGACTGCAGGCCGCCACCCTCCGGATAACGTGCAATCCACTCCACGCGTACGCCAGGGAGGTGCTGGCACGCGGTCACCAGCGTCTCGGGTAGCTGGTTGGGGGGCAGATCGACGATGAAATCGTCGACGACACTACCCTCGGCCCGCTTTTCCACGATCTCGACGGCATTGATATCGGCGCCGACCCCGCCCATCGCCGTCGCGACGGAGCCTAGGGATCCCGGCCGGTCTGGAAGAGTGATCCGCATCAGGAACACGGGAACATCTTTCCTTACCTCGATTACTTGCATGTTTCGGGCGGATGAAGGGCAGCCTCTCCTGAGGCGACTTCTGAGCCGTGGTCAGATCTCGCACGAAAGAGTGGAAGCCTTATGCCGTGCCGCGCTTCGAACCCTTTGCCGCGATCCGTTACGCGACCGACCTTGCACCCGTTGTTGCTCCACCGTACGACGTGCTGTCCGACGCTGACATTAATTCCCTGGAGGCGAGATCGCCGTACAACGTCGTGCGGATCGATGTACCGCGGGGCGGTGAGGATCGCTATCAGCTAGCGGCGAAGACGATGCAGGCGTGGTTGGACGAGGGAATCCTCGCCATCGATCCGGAACCGTCCTTCACGATCTACCGGATGCGTTTCACCGATGCGGCTGGCGTGCGGCGTGACATCGTCGGGGTGCTCGGTGGGCTCGAGGTCGTTGATCTTGAGGCTCCCGGAGTCTTGCCACACGAGCGGACGACGGCGAAAGCCTCCACCGATCGCCTCGACCTCACCCGCGCCACGGGCGCCAATCTGTCCCCGGTCTGGGGCCTCTCGCTCTCTAACGGACTCACCGAGCTTCTCACCGAGCCGGGGGAGCCGCTCGGGACGGTCACCGAGGATGGAGTCGAACATGTGCTGGAACGGGTCACAGATCCGCAGCGGATTGCAGCCATCAGGGACAAACTGGCCGCCGATGATGTGCTGATCGCCGACGGGCACCACCGCTACGGGGTGTCCCGCACTTACCGCGAGGAGATCCGCGCAGCGACCGGCCGTACCGATACGCCTGCCGAGCTGACTCTGGCCTTCGTCAACGAGCTGATCGAGGAGCAGCTCAGTGTTGCGGCGATTAATCGGCTCTACGCCGACATCGACATTGCTGATCTTGCTCGAGCGCTGGCTCGATCGTTCGACCTCGTTCCGACCGAACGGCCGAACGCAGCAACCCTGGCCGAGCTGCACCACCAAGGATTCTTGATCTTGGTCAGCAGCAACGCAACGTGGCTGATGCAAGCCAAACCAGGGCGGTTCGACGGCGTACGCGCGCTCGACGGCGGCTGGTTGGAGACTGCACTTGCCGACATCGCGCTGACCGTGAGCTATCAACATGGGCTCGCCGAGACACTTGACGAAGTGGATAGTGGGCGCGCAGCGGCGGCGGTGTTGATCCGGCCAGTGAGCGTTGCGGAGATCGAACGAACCGCTCGCGAAGGCTTGCTCATGCCGCCGAAATCGACGTTCTTCACCCCCAAGCTCAAGACCGGGTTCGTCATCCGTTCGCTACAGCCATCCGCACTAGGATGAGCCGGATTCAGATGACCTCACAAAGTTGCACCAAGGAGATGTGGTAAGTGGCACTCACCGCTCAAGACGTGGCGAGCTTGGCCAAATTGGCGCGCATTGAGCTGAGCGAAACGGAGCTGGAGGTATTGGCACCTCAGCTCGATGTGATCTTGGAGTCGGTTGCCCGGGTGTCCGAGGTGGCTGCCCAAGAAATTCCGCCGACTTCTCACGCGCTGCCCTTGACCAACGTTTTTCGCGACGACGAACTGCGGCCGTCGCTGCCCCGCGACGTGCTCTTGGCTGCTGCACCCGCCGCGGAACAGATGCGATTCCGGGTCCCGAGGATCCTCGAGGAGGAGGCGTGACGCCACCTCAGACTGCGGCGGCTGAGATCATCCGACAGTCGGCTGTTGATCTTGCAGGCAAGATCAAATCGGGAGACCTGAGTGCCGTCGAGGTAGCCACTGCCCACCTTGATCGAATCGCGGAGATCGACGGTGAGGTCCATGCTTTCCTTTACGTGGATGGCGAGCGTGCCCTAGCAGCAGCAGCGCGTGTCGATGCCAAGATCGCCGCTGGGGAAGAGGTCGGTGCACTCGCCGGTGTGCCGCTCGCGCTCAAGGACATCCTCACCTACACCGGCGCTCCGACCACCTGTGGATCCAAGATCTTGCAAGGTTGGCTGCCGCCGTACAACGCGACAGTCACCCAGCGACTTCTTGATCATGACTTGGTGATCTTGGGTAAGACGAATCTCGATGAGTTCGCAATGGGATCCTCCACCGAGAATTCCGCGTACGGACCAACCCGCAATCCCTGGAACACGAGCCGGATTCCAGGTGGTTCCGGCGGTGGTTCGGCGGCCGCGGTTGCCTCGTTCGAAGCCCCGCTGGCCGTCGGAACCGATACCGGCGGCTCCATTCGGCAGCCGGCGGCGGTGACCGGAACTGTTGGCGTAAAACCCACCTACGGCGGCAGCTCGCGCTACGGCCTGGTTGCCCTGGCCTCCAGCCTGGATCAGCCCGGTCCTTGCGCGCGTACGGTACTGGACGCCGCCTTGCTTCACCAGGTGATCGCCGGACACGATCCCTGCGATTCGACCTCGATTGATCAGCCGGTCCCCGATGTGGTCAGCGCAGCGCGGGCTGCAGACGTCTCCGGAATGAAGATCGGTGTCGTCAGCGAGCTCGGCGGCGAAGGTTATGCACCCGGAGTAGAGCAGCGCTTCCATGAGGCAGTGGAGGAATTGGCTTCGCTGGGTGCGGAGATTATCGAGGTCTCCTGCCCGCATTTCGTCTACGCACTGCCGGCTTACTACTTGATCTTGCCCGCCGAGTGCTCCTCCAACCTCGCGAAGTTCGACGCCATGCGATACGGGCTGCGGGTTGGCGACGACGGTGTGGCGAGCGCCGAGCAGGTGATGGCCATGACGCGGGAGGCGGGATTCGGCGCGGAGGTCAAGCGGCGCATCATCATCGGCACGTACGCGTTGTCCAGCGGCTACTATGACGCCTACTACGGGCAGGCGCAGAAGGTCAGAACGTTGATCTCGCGGGACTTCGATCAAGCGTTTTCACAGGTCGATGTGCTGGTCTCACCGTCAACGCCGATCACCGCGTTTCCGATCGGCGAGAAGGTGGATGATCCGCTCGCTATGTACATGAACGACTTGTGCACGATTCCATCGAATCTCGCAGGCAACGCGAGTGCCTCGTTCCCGGTAGGTCTCGCACCTGAGGACGGGTTACCGGTTGGCCTGCAGGTGATCGCGCCTCCGCTTGCCGACGATCGGCTCTATCGAGTCGGCGCCGCATTGGAAGCCGCACTGGAGGCGGACTGGGGTGGACCGCTGCTAGATCGCCTTCCCGAGCCGGGAGCGGTCCGATGACGGTGCTGTCCTACGAAGAAGCGCTCGCAGCGTACGACCCGGTGCTCGGGCTCGAGGTGCACGTTGAGCTCAACACCATCTCGAAGATGTTCTGCGGATGTTCCACCGCCTTCGGCGCCGAACCGAATACTCAGGTCTGCGCGGTGTGCCTGGGTTTGCCGGGTTCGCTGCCGGTCGTCAACGCGAAGGCGGTCGAATCTGCGATCCGGATCGGGCTCGCATTGAATTGCACGATCGCTGAGTGGTGTCGCTTCGCGCGGAAGAACTACTTCTATCCAGACATGCCGAAGAACTTCCAGATCTCTCAGTACGACGAGCCGATCGCCTACGACGGCTGGACCGAGGTGATCCTGGATGGGGAGACCTACCGAATCGGCATCGAGCGGGCGCACATGGAGGAGGACACCGGCAAGTCGTTGCATATGGGCGGCGCAACCGGACGCATCCACGGCGCCGACTATTCGTTGCTGGACTACAACAGGTCCGGAGTGCCACTGATCGAGATTGTGACCAAGCCGGTCGAGGGTACGGGCACGAAGGCACCTGAGGTAGCCCGGGCGTACGTCACCATGCTGCGCGATCTTCTCCGAGCGCTCGGCGTCTCCGACGTCAGGATGGAGCAGGGTTCGCTGCGCTGCGATGCCAACGTCTCGCTGCGGCCAGTGGGAACCTCACCCCTCGGCACCCGCACCGAGACCAAAAATGTGAATTCGCTCCGCAGCGTGGAGCGGGCGGTGCGGTATGAGATCACTCGGCAGGCGGCCGTCCTCGCTGGTGGCGGCAGGGTCGTCCAAGAGACCCGCCATTGGCAGGAAAACTCAGGCACCACCACGTCCGGCCGGAGCAAAGAGACCGCGGAGGACTATCGCTATTTTCCCGAGCCCGACCTGGTGCCGATTGCGCCGAGCCGAGAGTGGGTCGAGGAATTGCGGGCCACCCTTCCGGAACCTCCTGCGGCCAAGCTCGAGCGAGTCAGCGCCGAATGGGGTTTCTCCGAACTGGAGCTGCGCGACGTAGTGAGCGCAGGGGCCGTCAATGCGATCGAGGCGTCGGTCGCTGCGGGCGCCTCTCCGCAGTCGGCCCGCAAGTGGTGGCTGACCGAGGTGGCGCGGCGTGCCAACGAGCTGGGAGTTGATCTTGAAAACGTCGGAGTCACACCACAGCAGGTCGCAGAGATTCAGGCATTGGTCGAGAACGGCACCATCAACGACAGGCTGGCCCGCCAAGTCTTCGAGGGCGTAATCGCCGGTGAAGGCTCGCCAGCCGAGGTGGTGGCTAATCGCAAGCTGGCGATCGTCTCCGACGAGAATGCGCTCGCCGCAGCCGTCAATGAGGCGATCAACGCCAATCCCGACATCGTTGACAAGATCAAGAGCGGCAAGGTGCAGGCGACCGGCGCATTGATCGGATCGGTGATGAAATCGATGCGCGGACAGGCCGACGCGGCTCGGGTACGCGAGTTGATCTTGGAAAAGATCGGCTAGCCGCGAACGCTGCCTGAGTGACACCAGCTGTACTGACCTTCCTCACAAGGCGGTCAGGCGGCGCCTTGCTGCGTCTCTCCGCACAAGTCCACGAATGAGCGTGCGTACGTTAATTCTGAGCTGCATTCCCGGCTGTGTGCGGAGAAACGACACTGGACTTGTTCGACATCAGGGGTTGACGGCCAGGAACAGGAAAGCTGCCAGCAGTACGAGATGAACCGCCCCCTGCAATCGGGTTGCCCGGCCGGGTACGACGGTCAGGATCGCCACCACAACCGTCACCGCCAACAGCACCATCTGGGTGGGATCGAGACCGAGTACCAGCGGCCCCTTGAGCCAGATCGAGGCGACCGCGATGGCGGGAATAGTCAGTCCGATGCTAGCCATGGCAGAACCGAAGGCGAGATTGAGACTGGTTTGGATCCGATCACGGCGCGCGGCCCGGGACGCTGCGAGTGTCTCGGGCGCCAACACCAGTAGGGCAATCACGACGCCGACGAACGTTGTCGGAAATCCGAGCGCTGCCACGCCGGCCTCAACGGCCGGCGTCTCGACCTTTGCCAGCCCGACCACGGCCACGAGCGCGATGAGCAGCAACCCTAGGCTCGCCAGCGCCCGTTGGGTACTGGGCGGATCTGCATGATCCTCGGCTTCGACGACCTCCCCGGACGAGGTCATGGGCAGGAAGAAGTCTCGGTGTCGAAAGGTCTGGGTTATGACGAACACTCCGTAGAGGATCAGCGAAGCAATCGCAGCGAAGGTGAGCTGGGCCGCCGTGAACTCCGGCCCCGGATGGCTGGTCGTAAAGGTCGGCAGCACCAAGCTCAGTGTGGCCAACGTGGTAACAGTGGCCAGCGCTGCGCCTGAACCTTCGGCGTTGAAGATCGTCATGTGATACCGCACTGCACCGATCAGCAGCGCGATGCCCACGATGCCATTGCAGGTGATCATGACCGCAGCGAAGACCGTGTCCCGAGCGAGCGACTCGCTCCCGGGGCCGCCTCCGATCATGAGCGCGACGATCAAGCCAACCTCGATGACCGTGACAGCAACCGCAAGCACCAGCGATCCGAACGGTTCACCGACCCGGTGCGCGACAACCTCGGCATGGTGCACTGCGGCGAGCACTGCGGCCGCCAGCGCAATGCCCACCAAAATCTGGATGACTACGCCTGGTTTGCGTCCCCAGGTGAGGGCCAGGAGGACGGCAGCAAGGATCGGAACCAACACAGTCCACGACAAAAACCTTGGGAGGCGAGCGGCCGTCATGGGGTAAGGCTTCCATAGCAGCGTGCTCAGGGCAGGCAAAAGTGTCCGAGCCAACCGCTAGCGTCAAGTCATGGATTTCAAACTCGAACTTGTCGGAGTGCCGGTCACTGATGTCGACCGTGCCAAGGCCTTTTACGTCGATCAGGCCGGGTTCATCCTCGATCATGATCACGCGGTCAGTGAGGACATTCGCTTCGTGCAGCTAACTCCGCCGGGCTCGGCGTGCTCGATCGCCATTGGCAAAGGGCTGACGCAAGTCACGCCTGGTGCGCTGGACTCGCTGCAGGTCGTCGTCTCCGATGTCCACCAGGCCCGAGCGGAGCTTGCCGAACGCGGGGTGGACGTAAGCGAGGTTGATGTCTTGCCCTGGGGCTCATTCGTGTTCTTCAGCGATCCCGACGGCAATCGATGGGCGGTGCAGCAGCTGCCCGATTATGCCCAGGCGGTCGGTGGCTCGGGCGATATCAATGAGGGTTGGACTGGCTGAGATCTTGCCGCGGAGGAGGGTCGCGGCGCTCCTCAGGCACCGCCACGAGGACGTCGCCGAAATGTCAGGAAGATCAAGAACAGTCCGCCGACCAGGCACAGCAGACCAATGGCGAGCCACGTTGGGCTGCCGGTCATGAAGCTGCCCTTGATCAACCCAGCGCCCTGGCCGATCCAGACGCGCACCGACCAGCACGGCAAGGCCTCCGATGATCAAGCTGACCGTACGCGTCGCATGTGGACTTCATCGCCTCACTCGGTTCTCCTAGCGGGTGATCTGGAACAAGCGGTCGTCATCTGATGCCGGATCGCCTCTGCCATCGGTGTTGGAGTTGGTCAGCAGCAAACTGCCACCGTCAGCGGCCACTTGGACAGTGCGGAGCCGGCCGTAGTCTCCACGGAAGTGCGCTACCGGATCACCGGTCTTGGTGCCCTCAACCGGAATTTCCCACAGCCGCTGGCCACGCAACCCTGCCATCCACAGGGAGTTCTGCCAGTACGCCAAGCCCGATGGCGACGCCTCGTCAGTGCGCCAGACGACCTTCGGATTGGTCATGCCGTCAACGTGGCCGGATCCTTCCACGTCGGGCCAACCGTAGTTTGCGCCCTTGGTGATCAAGTTCAGCTCGTCCCACCGGTTCTGGCCGAACTCGCTGGCCCACAATCGGCCCTGGTCGTCGAAGGCGAGCCCCTGAACGTTGCGGTGGCCGTAGCTGTAGACCTCATTGTCAAAGGGATTGCCAGGCGCAGGCCTACCGTCAGACCTGATTCGGAGGATCTTGCCTCCGAGGGAGTCCTTGTCTTGTGCCAGCCCTTTGCTTCCGCTCTCGCCGGTACCGACATACAGATAATCGTCCGGACCAACGACCATTCGGCCGCCGTTGTGAATGAAACCCTTGGGGATGCCACGCAGAATGACCTGCGGCGTGCCGAGCTTGCTGCCGTCCCAGCTCATGGAGACGATCCGATTGTCGTTGGATGCCGTGTAGTAAGCGAAGACGGTCTTCTCGTCCTTGGTGATGGCGAGTCCGAGGAGGCCCCCCTCACCCGCGGGATCCGCCTCGTCGATGGTCCGCACCTGCGACTTCGAGCCGTTCTCGACTCTGACGATCTTTCGTTCGTCACGCTCGGCGATCAGAAAGCTGCCGTCCTTGAGCGGGATAAGTCCCCAGGGCGCAGCGAGATCGGAGGCAATCTCCCGTGCCCGAGGGTCGCCGCGGGAGGCGACTCCGCTGGAACTTGGGCTGCCGGACGGGGTGCTCGATGGGGCGGGGGCCGAGCTTGCCGCGGTTGGGCCTGCCGTACGGGTCTCGGCATTGGGTTGGTTGGCGGCGCTGGCACATCCGGTGGCTAGGAACAACAACAGGCCACAAGCGGCCAGTCGCCGGGAGAGCAGCCAGCGATGTTGGACTGGCGCAGGCCTCAAAGTCACCACAACAGTCTGGCCCGCGTACTCAAAGCGGTACCCAAGGCGGATCTCATGTTCGAAGATCCGCTGAGTTCAAGATCTCGATCGCCTCCGGCTCGCCCACCAATTTGATCTCGGCGACCTTCGTCCTGCCGTGGGCGTACAGCATCAGCTCGCTCGGATTCCCCACCAGGGTGACTATGGAGGCACCGCTTACGGCACGGATTGTCTCCGGCGCTCCGTCTGCGTCGGCTGACCCGAGGCGCTCCAAGACCACGCCGACCTGGACTCGTCGAAACCACGCGCGGCCCAGCAGCTTGAGTCGGCGCCACATCCACTCCTCGACATCGTCGCCGAGTTGTCGAGAGGTCTGCGGCGAATCCCCGGCCCGGCGTACGTCCTCATGGTGAATGAAGAACTCAGTCGTGTTCGCACCTTCGTCGACACCGGGGATGGCGAAGATTGAGAAGCGCGCTGGACCACGCCGCACCCGATCGACGAGCTCGGAGTAGTCCCAGCGTTGCTTGATTTCAGCCATCCGGCGCTCCGACAAGCTCGACAGCGGCTTTGCGACAATGCCGCTTGCCCCGACCGGATCGGTCTCGCGGACCCACAAGTGCGCCGCCAGGTCGTGGGTGTCCCAGCCCTCACACAGGGTGGGCGCCTGCGGCCCGACCTTGTCGAACAGGTCACACAGCTCGGCCCGTTCAGACTTGGCAAACGTCACGAGCGCCCATCGTAGCCGGGGATTTCTGCGACTGGCAGCGACGTGGCAGTGACGCAACCGGCCACTGGCCGAAAACTGGACCGTCACGTCGTTCGGGTGTTGGAACAATGGGCGCGTGACCAACCCCGCCCCCGGAGCTGCCAGCAGCACACTCGACCCTGAGATCGCCGCGCTGCTCAAGCGCGATACGGCCGGACTGGTCACTGCGGTCATCCAGGAAGAGAGCACCGGAGAAGTGTTGATGGTTGGCTGGATGGACGATCTGGCGTTACACAGAACTTTGACAACGGGACGCTCAACCTTCTTCTCTCGGAGTCGCGGAGAGTACTGGGTCAAAGGAGAGACAAGCGGTCATCGGCAGTGGGTCCGTGAGGTCCGGCTGGATTGCGACGGTGACACCGTATTGGTCAAGGTGCGCCAGGAAGGTGCCGCGTGCCATACGGGGGACCGCAGCTGCTTCGATGCAAGCCAGCTCTCTGCAGTCGTTGTTGATCAACCTGAGGAAGCTGGGTCATGAGCGAGCTGTCTCCTACGCTCGAGGAGTTCCGCAAGCTCGCCGTCGAACGGCGGGTCATCCCTGTGTACCGGCGCTTACTCGCCGATGCCGAGACGGCGATCGGGCTGTATCGCAAGCTGGCGAGGAACCGGCCCGGGACCTACCTGCTGGAGTCTGCTGAGCAGGGTGTGTGGTCGCGCTATTCGTTCGTGGGAGTCCGTGCTGCGGCGACGCTGATCGAACGGGACGGTGAAGCGGTCTGGAGCGGCCATGCGCCGGTCGGCTTGCCGGTGGGTGGAGATCCGTTGGCTGCGGTACGCGAGACGCTGCGCTTGTTGCATACTCCACGCGGCGACGATCTACCCCCCTTCACCTCCGGGCTGGTCGGCTACCTCAGCTACGACGCCGTACGCCGCGTTGAGCGGCTGCCCGACACCTGTGTCAACGACCTCAGGATTCCCGAGCTGACCTTCCTGCTGGCCTCCGACCTTGCCGTACTCGATCACCACAACGGCGAAGTGTGCCTGGTCGCCAATGCGATCAACTACGACAACACCGACGAGCGGGTCGACGAGGCCTACGCCGACGCCGCCGCTCGGGTGGAACACATGACCGAGCTGCTGATTCAACCCACTCCTGCCGGTGTGGTTTCAGCGAGCTTCGATCAAGCTGTGCTGCCGATCCGGCGGCAGCGCGCGCCCGAGGACTACCAGCAGGCCGTCAGGTCCGCGGTTGAGGAGATCAAGGCCGGCGAGGCGTTCCAAATTGTCGTTAGCCAGCGCTTCGAAGTGGACACCAGCGCCGATGCTCTCGACATCTATCGCGTGCTGCGGCTCACCAATCCCAGCCCGTACATGTATTTGCTGCGCCTTGACGACTTCGACATCGTCGGCTCCTCACCAGAAGCGCTGGTCAGCGTCAAAGGAACCACCGCGGTGACTCATCCCATCGCCGGCTCTAAGCCGCGCGGCGCCACTCCGGCCGAGGACGCGGTCTTGGAGGCTGACCTGCTGGCCGATCCCAAAGAGCGCGCCGAACATGTGATGCTGGTCGATCTCGGCCGGAACGATCTAGGCCGGGTCTGCCAGCCGGGCACCGTCGAGGTCGTGGAGTTCATGGAGGTCCGCCGCTACAGCCACATCATGCATCTCGAGTCCACTGTCACCGGCACGATTGCCGAGGACCAGACCGCCCTCGATGTGGTCTTGGCGGCCTTTCCCGCTGGCACGCTCTCCGGTGCCCCAAAGGTTCGCGCGATGGAGATCATCGATGAGTTGGAACTCACTCGACGCGGGCTCTACGGCGGCGTAGTGGGCTACCTTGACTTCGCCGGTGACGCCGATGCGGCGATCGCTATCCGGACCGCCGTACTGCGGGATGGCGTGGCCTACCTGCAAGCCGGTGGAGGAATCGTGGCGGACTCCGACGCGGTCACCGAAGATCAGGAGACCCAGAACAAGGCGGCCGCAGTGGTGCAGGCCATCTCAGTTGCGGAGAGCTTCGCAGCGATGGAGGCACCAGAAGCGATTTCGACGGCGGACACCACAAGCAGATGAAGAGTCGGGTGCTGGCCTTCGGCTGCCTGCTCGTCGGCGGCGTGCTGGCCCTGATGTCGAGCGCCCAGCCGTGGTGGCGGGCTACCGGCGAGGGCGTCGTCGTTAAATTCACCGGCAGTCAAGTCACCGGCGGCCTGAGTCAGGCGCTGGGAATTGTTGCCCTGGCAGGGACTTTGCTCATGCTCGTGTTGCAGGTCCGGGGGCGGCGCCTGGTTGCCGCGATGCTGTTCCTGGTGGGCGTTGGGCTTGTCCTCGCCGGAGCGCTGCGGTTGCAGCCAAGCGCCGATGCGGTACGCAGTCAGGTGCGGGAAATCAGCTTGGTGGACGCTTTCCAGCTGAGCCTCACAGCCTGGCCATGGCTCTTCATTCTTTCCGGAGCCTTGATCGTCAGCGGCGCCACACTGACGATGATCACCGCGGGTCGCTGGCCATCGCGATCGAAGAGTTTCGGCCCGGCACCGAGCATGGGGGAACCTGTCAGCGCCGACGATCCGGCAGAGCTGTGGAGGGCGATGGACGCCGGTGACGATCCAACCATTGCGGCGAGCGTCGATAATCACGCGCCGCCGCACGGAGGAGGAGCGAGCGGAGGCGTTTTTCCTCCGCGAGAGACGACGACGGCGGCGGATTCCCCGCAAGATGCGCGAGCAGCTGAAAACACCGATGATCTCGACACGCCGAGAGGCGACGACCCCAAGATGCGCGATCGGAGATCAGGAGACACAATGGATCCCACCGAACAGGCGCAGCAATTACCCTGGTCGCCCACCAGCCAGATTCCGGGCCGCGTGCAGCATGACCGGCGGGGGCGCTAGGTAGAGCGCAGTCCTGGACGGTACGTGCTCGGAATGCAGATCCCGATCAGCGGAAACGAGGGAACCATGGCAGACACCGCGCAGTCACGGCAACGACCAGACGAGTCATATACGCTCAACCGGCGCGGCAGGCATGTGCACCACGGCCGCACCCTGGCAGCGTGGGCCGGATCGGCTATCGCTCTCGTGGCGTTCATCGTTGGTGGCATCGCGGTGGTCTTCCAAATTTGGTCGATGTTCTGGGCGGCAGTGGCCTTGGCGGTGATCGCCCTGATCGCGACGGTGGTCCTGCAGCGCATGGGCTACGGAGCAGGCTGATCGGTTCGATCATGGGTGCTTTAGATGACATCCTCGCGGGCGTCCGGGAGGATCTGGCGGTCCGTCAGGGCCAGGTTCCGCTCGAACGGCTGAAAGAACGCTGCCAACACGTCGACGTCGCCATTGATCCGATGCCGCGGTTCAGGGGGCCAGGGGTTGCCGTCATCGCCGAGGTGAAGCGGTCGAGTCCCAGCAAGGGCGCGCTTGCCCAGATTGCCGACCCGGCTGCGCTAGCGGTGGAGTATGAAGCCGGCGGTGCGGCCGCAATTTCTGTGCTTACCGAGCAGCGACACTTCGCCGGGTCGTTGGATGATCTTGTCCGGGTGCGTTGCGCGGTGGACATCCCGGTGCTCCGCAAGGATTTCATCGTCACCGCGTACCAGCTCTTCGAAGCGCGCGCCGCGGGAGCCGATCTGGTGCTGCTCATCGTGGCTGCGCTGTCCGATCCGGAACTGATCTCGCTTATCGAGCGGGCTCGTTCTATTGGGCTCACCCCGTTGGTCGAGGTGCACACCGCTGAGGAGATCCGCCGGGCCGCGGATGCCGGCGCGTCGATCATCGGTGTCAATGCCCGCAATCTTCAGACTCTCAAGGTCGACCCCACGATCTTCGCCCGGCTGGCACCACTGATTCCTGACGGCATTGTCCGGATTGCGGAGTCCGGCGTACGCGGACCGCACGATGTGATCGACTTGGCGCGAGCCGGCGCGGACGTCGTCCTGGTCGGTGAGGCTTTGGTGACAGGTCGGGATCCACGCAGCGGCGTGGCGGACTTGGTGGCTGCGGGAGCGCACCCGGCGGTGCACAAGCCCTAGACGCCGGGCGAGCCGCCACACCGCGCACAGCCGCACGGATAGTAAGGAACTTCAGTTGTCCAGGCAGTCGATTCCGACTCCGGGGGTGCCGCTGCAGCCGGATGCGACCTCGGCGCAGACGCGTTCTGGCAGGACCTCACTGCCGGACGCCACCGGTCATTTCGATCGGTTCGGCGGCCGATTCGTTCCGGAGGCGCTCTACGCCGCATTGCTGCAGCTCGAGGAGGAATTCCGCAGGGCGAAGGCCGACCCCCTGTTCCAAGCCGAGCTGAACGAGCTGCTCGCCGACTACACCGGACGCCCGAGTCCCATCAGCGAGGCAAGGAGATTCAGCCAGCACGCGGTTCGGACGGCGAGCGGCCAGCTTCCGCTCATCGTGCTGAAGCGCGAGGATCTCAACCACACTGGCTCGCACAAGATCAACAATGTGCTGGGGCAGGCGTTGCTGACCCGCCGAATGGGAAAGACGAGGGTGATCGCCGAGACAGGCGCCGGTCAACACGGCGTGGCGACCGCGACCGCGGCCGCGCTGTTCGGACTCGATTGCACGGTTTACATGGGCAAGATCGACACCGAGCGGCAAGCGCTCAATGTCGCTCGAATGCGACTTCTCGGGGCTGAGGTGATTGCTGTCGAAGCCGGTACGCAGACCCTGAAGGACGCAATGAACGAAGCGCTTCGGGATTGGGTCGCTGCTGTCGACGACACCCATTACCTGATCGGCTCGGTCGCCGGTCCACATCCGTTCCCGATGATGGTGCGCGAGTTCCAGCGGGTGATCAGCACCGAGGCCCGGGCCCAGCTCCTTGATCGTTACGGCCGACTGCCCGATGCGGTAGCCGCCTGCGTTGGTGGTGGTTCCAATGCGTTGGGTATTTTCGCCGACTTCATTCCCGATGCTGAGGTGGCGTTGTACGGCTTCGAAGCGGGCGGCGAGGGCCTCGATTCGGGACGGCACGCGGCGACAATTTCGGCTGGGGAAATCGGCGTGCTGCACGGCATGCGGACCTTCGTACTTCAAGACGAGGACGGGCAGACCAAGGCTTCGCATTCCATCTCCGCCGGATTGGACTATCCCGGAGTCGGGCCTGAACACTCCTGGCTGGCTGAGACCGGTCGTGCCCACTATGAGCCGATCACCGACGCGCAGGCGATGGAGGCATTTCGGCTGTTGTCCCGAACGGAGGGGATCGTCCCCGCCATAGAGTCTGCCCACGGCTTGGCTGGAGCGCTGACGCTGGCACCTCAGCTGCCGGAAACCGAGTCCGGAGAGCGGCCCTTGATCTTGGTCAACCTCTCTGGCCGCGGCGACAAGGACGTGGAGACCGCGATCAGCTGGTTCGGTCTGAACACCTCCGGCACGACGTCGGAGTCGGCCAACGCCGCAGTCGGCGGCGAGCCGTCATCGTGACCATCGACCTCGGCCACACTGGACAGCGACTCCAGCAAATCCGCGCGGAGGGCCGCGGAGCCCTGGCGGGCTTCCTCCACGTCGGTTACCCCACCGTCGACCTCTCCTTGCGCGCCATTGCGGCGCTCACGGGAGACGGCGAGTCTGACGGTGTCGATCTTGTCGAGGTCGGCCTGCCGTACAGCGATCCGGTGATGGATGGCGTGACGATCCAACGCGCCGGCACCAGGGCCCTCGAGCGCGGCGTACGGACCCGGGACGTCTTTGCAGCGGTCGAAGCCGTGGCGAGCCGGGGTACGCCGGCGGTCGTGATGACTTACTGGAATTTGGTTGAGCGCTACGGCGCCGACCGCTTTGCTCGTGACCTCGCCTCAGCCGGAGGGGCGGGGGGGATCACGCCAGACCTCACCCCGGACGAGGCGGAAGAGTGGCTCGCCGTATCTGACGCACATCAGCTGGACCGAATCTTCCTGGTGTCACCGTCATCCACAGACGAGCGACTGCGGGCGACGGTGGCGGCGTGCCGCGGTTGGATCTATGCAACCTCGGTCATGGGTGTCACTGGTCAACGGGCTCAGACCTCAGCTGCCGCTCCGGAACTCGTCCAGCGGATACGCCAGATCGATCCATCCGCAATGGTTGGTGTCGGAGTTGGCGTATCCAATGGCACGCAGGCTAGTGAGGTGACACGTTTCGCGGATCTGGTGATCGTCGGGTCCGCGCTGGTGGGAACTCTGCTCGATGCCGAGGACGCCGGAAGACCAGAGGATTTGACCCAACTTCGCGCGCTGGTTGCCGATCTTGCCGCTGGCGTACGGGCCAGCCACATCACCGATGAGGCCACACTTACGCCCGCGGCAGAATCGGGAACTCCGCAGCGGTCGCCCGGGTTAGTCGGGACGTGAGCCGCACCGTAGTCTCCAGCTGGCCCTGGGCTTCGGGTTCCGCTGACACGGCGCGGATGTGTGTTGCGGCCTATTCGTTCGTTGCTTTGGGTGTCTTGCTGCTGATATCAGGCTGCACGACCGCGCCCGGCGGTCCATCGGGTCAGAACGCTGATGCGGCTGGTTATTCCGGCGGATCCGTGCTTCCCAAGCCGTACGCGATGCCTGAGATTTCCTTGACCGACACCTCTGGGCGGCCGTACAACCTGTCGACCACGCCATCCAAGCCGGTCACGTTGCTGTTCTTCGGTTACACGCATTGCCCGGATATCTGTGTCGCGGTGCTCTCCGACGTCTCGTTGGCCTTGCAGCGGCTCTCGGCTGGCGATCGAGACCAGATTCAATTCGTCTTTGTGACCACCGACCCCGCTCGCGACAAAGAGCAGCAGATCCGGCACTATCTCGATCGCTTCAATCCGACCTTCGTAGGTTTGACCGGTCCACTGTCGACCATCAAACGCACCGCGAGCCAGGTCGGCGTGGACATTCAGGGTATGAAGCGGCTTCCGAGCGGAGGCTACGAGGTAGGGCACTCTGCTCAGGTCATTGGGTTCAGTCGCGACTCCGGTGTGGTCCTCTGGACTCCCGGGACCCCGATTGCTTCGCTCAAACACGACTTCGCCTTGTTGGTGGAGCGATCGCGTTGAGCGTTTCCCTCGCCACCGATCCGAGGCTTTCCGCAGTCGCCGCGTGGGTCTCGACCGCCGCGCGGCTGGTACTCGGCGGAGTGTTCCTTGTGGCGGGAGCACTGAAGGTCATCGACCCGCAGTCCTCGGTAGCAGCCGTGCGTGCCTACCGGCTGCTTCCCTCGTCGCTGACGACCATCGTCGGTTGGGGACTTCCGTTTGCTGAGATTGCGCTCGGAGTGTTGTTGCTCATCGGTGTCGCTACTCGCGCCGTGGCGGCTGCGAGCGCGGTACTGCTAGTAGTCTTCATCGCTGCCGTCGCCTCCGCTGCAGCACGAGGGCTCAGCATTGATTGCGGGTGTTTCGGCGGAGGCGGCGACGTGGCGCCCGGGCAAACCGCGTACGGCATCGAAATCGTTCGCGATATCGGTCTGTTGCTGCTGGCCGTCTGGCTGGTATGGCAGCCGCGGAGCCGGCTTACCCTGGACAGAATCTCGATCGCCCGGCATGCGACAGAGGAATCGCCATGAGCAGTTCAAAGAATCTCAATGCGCGCGAGCGTGCCCGCCTGGAGGCTGAGCAGGCCGCCGCTCGTCGCCGCGATCAACGGATCTTGCTCTCGGTCGTCGTCGCCTTCGTTGTGCTGGTGGTGGCAGGCGGCATCCTCTTCCAGGCGTGGCGTACCCACCGCTCACCGTCCGCCGCGCCATCCGCGACTGCATCGGCCAGCCCAGTCGCGATCACCAACGGACGTCCAATCCCGCTCGGCTCGCCGGACGCGCCGGTCACGATCACGTTGTATGAGGACTTTCACTGCCCGCACTGCGCCGATTTCGAGGAGCAGCTCGGGCCGACTATCACCCAAGCGCAAGAAAGCGGTGCGGCGCGAGTCGAGCTCTATCCGATGGCCTTCATCGATGAGGGCTCGGTGACCGCGGCAAATGCCATGGCGTGTGCGGCGGAGGCCGGCTTCGGCCAGGCCTACTACCTGGGATTGTTCGCCAACCACACCCTGCAGTGGAGTGATCCACAGTTGATCGATCTCGCAACCAAGGTTGTTGGGTCGCCTCCCACCGAGGCGTTCCAGACCTGCGTGAAGCGGCGGGCGCATGCCGACTGGGTGACCTCGATCAACGCGGCGGCAGACAGAGGAGGCGTCTCACAGACTCCGACCATGTTGATCAACGGCAGTGAGGTGCAAATCGATTCGCTGACGCCGGAGTCTCTCAAGACGATGATCACAGAGGCAGGTCAGAAGTAGCGGCCAGCCCTGCTGACAGCTGACTTGACATGGCTCGATCCCTGAGTCGTTTCTCCGCACATAGCCACGAATGCAGCCCAGAATCGGCATACGCAAGCTCATTCGTGGACTTGTGCGGACAAACGCAGAAAGGCGTTTGATGGTTAGAGTTCGTCAGGCCCAGGTTGCGAGCTGAGCAGCTCGTGAGGAGCTTGGGTAACCTAGGTTGCCGGTGATAAGCCGGGCGGGGAGATCATGGGCGCGATGAGGAGGCCGTCGTGACGACGTCATGGACGCACGCGGTCCTCTCCCTTCCGAGTCCCAGCACGAACGTGTGGCACATCGGCGCGTTCCCGCTGCGCGCGTACGCGCTCTGCATCATCGCCGGAATTATCGTCGCCATGATCATCGCGACGCGCCGCTGGCAAGCCCGGGGCGGTACGGCCGACAGCATGGAGATGATGGTCGTCGTTGGCGTGCCCTTTGGCATCGTCGGCGCCCGGCTGTATCACGTGATCACCGACTACCAGCTCTACTTCGGGCCAGGTCGGCAGCCGCTGAACGCGTTGAAGATCTGGGAAGGCGGCCTGGGCCTCTGGGGAGCCATCGCGTTTGGTGTCCTCGGCGGCTATCTGGTCGCTCGACGCCGCAAGATCGCTTTTCCCGCCGTACTTGATGCCGTCGCGCCAGCCATTCTCGTCGCCCAGGCCATCGGCCGGCTGGGCAATTGGTTCAATCAGGAGCTATTCGGTCGGCCGACCACGCTGCCCTGGGCGCTGGAGATTGCGCCGCAGTACCGCCCGCCAGGCTTCGCCCAGTTTGCCACCTTCCACCCGACCTTCTTGTACGAGATGCTGTGGGATCTCGCTGCAGCCGCTGTGCTGGTGTGGCTGGACCGCCGATTCCGGCTCGGGCACGGCAAGGTGTTCGCGCTGTACGTCGTGCTCTACACCGCAGGCCGGTTCTGGATCGAAGCGCTGCGCATCGACACCGTCAACGAGATCGGCGGATTTCGGCTCAACAACTACACCTCGCTTCTCGGCTTTGTCATCGCGCTCATCTGGCTTATCTGGCTCATTCGAAACCGGCCGGGTCGTGAGGAGGTCGTCGAGGGCATTGGACTGACCGTCGCGTCAGCCGAAACAGATGGAACGACGGAGACGGCTGCCGCCAGTGGTGCGATAGAAGCAGATGACTCGTCGCAGGATGACGTTGCCCAGCCGGTGTCCACGAAAGATCCGAAGGTCACTCCCTAGTTCGATCATGCTTGGCAACGCTGGCGTCTGAATGACAGACTCCAACGATGAGCCTTGACAGCGTAGGCCTAGAGATTGATCAGGCGGCGCTTCGCGGATACGCCGTCAGGCGTGGGGACCCAAGCTACGACGTCGATCGCAGGATCTGGAACGGCTCATTCGACCGGCATCCAGCGATGATCATTCGCTGCGCTGGTGTCTCGGATGTCATCGCTGCTGTGAAGTTCGGGCGTACCAGCGGACTGCCGGTCGCCGTACGGAGCGGCGGGCACTCCTTCCCCGGCTTCTCGGTCGCTGATGACGCGGTCGTGATCGACCTTTCGCTGATGAAAGGAATCCGCGTCGATCCTGAAGCACGGACGGCACGGGTGCAGGCGGGTGCGCTGCTCGGAGACCTCGACCGGGAAACCCAGGCATTCGGTCTAGCAGTGCCGTCGGGCATCGTCACCCATACCGGCGTGGCTGGGCTCACGCTCGGCGGCGGGATCGGCTGGATCATGCGTAAGCACGGATTGTCGATCGACCAGCTCATCTCTGTCGATCTTGTTACTGCCGAGGGTGAATTCGTCCAAGCCAATAAGGATCGAAATTCAGATCTGTTCTGGGGAGTGCGCGGGGGCGGTGGCAACTTTGGCATAGTCACCGAGTTCGAGTTCCGCTGCGTGCCGTTGGGACCCTATGTGATGGCCGGACCGGTGTTCTGGCCGATGACGCAGTCCCCAAACGTGCTGCGCTTCTATCGTGACTGGGTCGCTGACGCACCCGACGAGCTGATGACGATCGTGATTCACCGTAAAGCACCGCCGCTGCCATTCGTCCCTCCAGAACTTCACGGTGAGCCGGTTGTCGTGGTCGCGTGCTGCTGGGCGGGTGACATAGAGGAAGGACAACGCTTTATCCGCCCGCTGAAGGAGTTCGGCTCACCGGTCCTGGACCTTTGCGTACCCAAGCCGTTCCTCAGCCATCAGGCAATGTTCGATCCAAGCTTTCCGGCCGGTCGCTGGTACTACTTCAAGAGTTGCGACGTCGGCGAACTGAGCGACGACATCATCGACATCACCACCGAGCACTCGCTGCAGATCTCCTCGCCGCTGACGACATACCCCATCTGGCAGATGGGCGGCGCAGTGAGCCGGGTGCGCAACGACGAGACCGCGTTCAACGGCCGATCCACTGGCTTCACCTACAACATCGGCGCCAGCACAGAGACGAGTGTGGGATTCGCGGAGGAACGCGCATGGGTACGCGACTTCTGGTCCGCGCTACGACCGTGGCACAAAGGCGTCTACATGAATTTCTTGGGCGATGAGGGTGCTGAGCGGGTTCGGCAGGCGTACGGGTCAAAGAAATATGAGCGGCTTCAAGTTCTCAAGCGAAAGTACGATCCGGAGAACTTCTTTCGGCTCAACCAGAACATTTTGCAGAACTAACGCGTTCCAGCGGAAACATCTCTGACATGCCTGTTGGCCGCCTCTCGCGGATGTCTCTCAGGCTGCTCAAACAAGCAATCCTCAGAGCAATTTCGCGTTCCACGATCCCAGTTGCGTGCGTTACCCTTTCCAACAACTTTGGGCCAATGTTGTCCTGCAAGCTCTGTGGCGTGCGCTCGTGTCCCTAGGCGGTGCCGCTCAGCCGTGACCCGTGGCAGGGATTCACCGACTCTGCTCACCGGCTTCGACGACGGGAGTTTGTTCCATGACAACCGCTGACGCGCATTCCAAGCACCGCTTGGCTGAAGGCCTCTATGATCCGGCATTCGAACACGACTCGTGCGGTGTCGCCTTCGTCGCCACACTCACCGGAATTCCTAGCAACGCCATCGTCACCCAGGGTCTGGAGGCATTGCGCAACCTGGACCATCGCGGTGCGGTCGGTTCAGATCCGAAGACCGGTGACGGCGCCGGCATGTTGTTGCAAATTCCGGACCGTTTTCTTCGTAGTCAGGTCGATTTCGACCTGCCGCGGCAAGGCGCGTATGCGGTCGGCAATGCATTTCTCCCTACTGACGCGGACCTTGCCGCGAAGGCAAAGGCCAGCATTGAGCAGATCGCGGCAGAGGAGAACCTGATAGTTCTCGGCTGGCGGGCGGTGCCGACCAGCGATGCCTCGCTCAGCGACCTGACCCGCTCGAACATGCCGTGCTTCGAACAGGTCTTCGTCACCGCTAAGGGCGTGCCGCTGATGGGCATCGCGCTGGACCGGATGGCCTACTGCCTGCGGCGTAGGGCGCAGCATGAGACCGGCATCTATTTCGCGTCGCTGTCCTGCCGAACCATCGTCTACAAGGGCATGGTTACGACTGCGCAATTGCCTCAGATCTTTCCCGAGCTGCTGGACGAGCGCATGCAGAGCGCCTTGGTGGTCGTGCACTCCCGCTTCTCCACCAACACATTTCCAGCATGGGAACTGGCACATCCGTTCCGGATGATCGCCCACAACGGCGAGATCAACACCGTGATGGGCAACCGCAACTGGATGCGGGCGCGCGAGGCATTGTTGGCCAGCGACGTCATTCCGGGCGACCTGGAGAGGTTGTTCCCGATATGTACGCCCGACGCCTCCGATTCGGCCTCCTTCGACGAGGTAGTGGAGTTGTTGCACCTCGGGGGCCGTTCGCTGCCACATGCGATGTTGATGATGATCCCGGAGGCGTGGGAGAACAACGACTCCATGCCGCATTCTCGCCGGGACTTCTATGCCTTCCACTCCTGCCTGATGGAGCCCTGGGACGGTCCGGCCGGCGTGGTGTTCACCGACGGCACTGTGGTCGGCGGCGTGCTTGATCGCAACGGCTTGCGGCCGGGACGCTTCTGGGTCACCGACGACGGGCTGGTGGTGCTGGCTTCCGAGGCCGGAGTGCTGAACATCCCGCAGGACAAGATCGTGCAGAAGGGCCGCCTGCAGCCTGGCCGGATGTTTCTTGTTGATCTTGGTCAGCATCGAATCATCTCCGACGAAGAGATCAAGGCGCAGCTGTCCGCGGCGGCCCCATACGGCGAGTGGCTGATCGGCGGCCGGATCTTGCTGTCCGACCTGCCCGATCGGGAGCATGTCGTGCACACTCATGCCTCCGTCACCCGTCGTCAGCAGGTTTTTGGCTATACCGAGGAGGAGTTACGGCTGATCTTGGCCCCGATGGCCTCTGCAGGCGTCGAACCGCTTGGTTCGATGGGTACCGACACACCGCTCGCGGCGCTCAGTGACAAGCCCCGGCTGCTCTTTGACTACTTCTCTCAGCTCTTTGCACAGGTCACCAATCCACCGCTGGACGCGATTCGCGAAGAGCTGGTGACTTCGCTGTACAACACCATCGGCCCGGAATGTAACGTGCTCGACCCTGGCCCGGCATCTTGTCGCCGGCTGGTGCTGCCGTTCCCGGTGCTGGACGATGACGCCCTCAGCAAGATCGTCAAGATCAACCGTGAGGGCGACCTGCCGGGATATCAGACCTACGTGGCCCGCGGCTTGTACGAGGTGGACGGTGGGGCGGCGGCCCTGACAACCCGGCTCGAGGAGCTGTGTACCGAGATCTCGGGAGCGATCGCCGACGGCGCCCGGATCATCGTGCTGTCCGATCGACACTCCAACGCCGAACTGGCACCCATCCCGTCGCTGCTGTTCACCGCCGCCGTACACCATCACCTGGTGCGTGAGAAGTCGCGGACCCAGGTCGGCTTGATCGTGGAGGCCGGCGATGTGCGGGAAGTGCACCATGTCGCCTTGCTCATCGGCTACGGCGCCGCAGCCGTGAATCCTTACCTGGCCATCGAATCGGTCGAGGATCTGGCGCGGCATCAGGTTTACACCAGCGTGGCTCCTGAGAAGGCCGTGAGCAACGTCATCAAGGCCCTCGGCAAGGGCGTGCTCAAAGTGATGAGCAAGATGGGTGTCTCGACCGTCGCGTCCTACACCGGCGCCCAGATCTTCGAGGCGCTCGGCCTCTCCCGAGAGGTGGTCGACCGCTACTTCACGGGTACGACGAGCAAGCTCGGCGGTGTCACCCTGGAGCAGATCGCCGAGGAGGTGCGGAAGCGCCACTTGACGGCGTATCCGCTCGACGGCATCCCGCTGGCGCATCGGCTGCTGTCGGTCGGCGGGGAATACCAGTGGCGCCGGGAAGGTGAACCGCACCTGTTCGATCCGGAAACCGTGTTCCGGCTGCAGCACTCCACCCGTTCGGGGCGCTACGACATCTTCAAGCAATACACCCATCACATAGATGCGCAGTCCGAGCGACTGATGACCTTGCGGGGGCTTTTGAGGTTTGCATCGGACCGTGGGCCCATACCGATCGAGGATGTGGAACCGGTCAGCGAGATCATCAAGCGCTTCTCGACCGGCGCAATGTCATATGGCTCGATCAGCAAGGAGGCGCACGAGACGCTGGCGATCGCCATGAACCGGATCGGCGGTCGGTCCAACACCGGTGAGGGCGGGGAGGACAAGGATCGGCTCTACGATCCGGAGCGGCGCAGTGCGGTCAAGCAGGTCGCCTCCGGCCGCTTCGGCGTGACTTCGGACTACTTGACGAACGCGAGCGATCTGCAGATCAAGATGGCGCAAGGCGCGAAGCCCGGCGAGGGTGGCCAGCTGCCTGGCCAGAAGGTGTATCCCTGGATCGCGAAGACGCGGCACTCTACGCCGGGAGTGGGACTGATCTCCCCGCCGCCGCATCACGACATTTACTCCATTGAAGATCTCAAGCAGCTGATCCATGACCTGAAATGCGCCAACCCCTCAGCACGGGTGCACGTCAAGTTGGTCGCCGAGGTCGGCGTGGGGACGGTCGCTGCTGGGGTGTCCAAAGCCAAGGCCGATGTTGTGCTGATCTCCGGCCACGATGGCGGTACGGGTGCGGCTCCACTGACATCGTTGAAGCATGCCGGCGGCCCATGGGAACTGGGCCTTGCCGAGACGCAGCAAACGCTGCTGCTCAACGGGCTCCGAGACCGGATCGTGGTGCAGGTCGACGGCCAGCTGAAGACCGGCCGGGATGTGATCATCGGAGCTCTGCTCGGAGCTGAGGAATTCGGCTTCGCGACAGCGCCTTTGGTGGTCAGCGGCTGCATCATGATGCGGGTCTGTCACCTGGACACCTGCCCGGTGGGCGTGGCAACTCAGAACAAGGAGCTGCGCTCAAAGTTCTCCGGCAAGCCCGAGTTTGTGATCAACTTCTTCGAGTTCATTGCCGAGGAGGTGCGGGAACACCTTGCAGAATTGGGTTTCCGGACACTCGCCGAGGCGATTGGACATGTCGAGGTACTCGACACCACGAAGGCCGAGCAACACTGGAAGGCCCACGGACTCAATCTCAGGCCGATCTTGCACAAGCCTGATCTTCCTGAGGGCACTGTGCTGCACAACGTGACGGTTCAAGATCACGGAATAGCCGAAGCGCTGGACCAGGAGTTGATCAAGATCTGTCGCCCGGCACTCGAGACTGGTGAGGCCATTCGCGCTTCGATAGCGATCCGCAACGTGGACCGTACCGTGGGAACGATCTTGGGCCACGAGGTCACCAAGGCCACCAAGGGCGAGGGTCTGCCGGACGGCACCATCGATATCACCTTCGAAGGCTCGGCAGGTCAGAGCTTCGGCGCGTTTCTGCCGGCCGGCGTCACATTGCGCTTGGAGGGCGACAGCAACGACTACTTGGCCAAGGGACTCTCCGGCGGCCGGATCGTGGTGCGGCCGGCTCGGACGGCTCACTTTGTCGCGGCGGAGAACATCATCGCGGGCAATGTGATCGCGTACGGCGCGACCTCGGGCGAGCTGTTCATTCGTGGCCAGGTGGGGGAGCGCTTCTGCGTACGCAACTCTGGCGCCATCGCCGTCGTGGAAGGACTGGGCGATCATGGTTGTGAGTACATGACCGGTGGGATTGCCGTGGTGCTTGGCAAGACGGGCCGTAATGTGGCGGCCGGCATGTCCGGCGGCATCGGCTACTTCCTCGATCTTGATCCCACGCTGCTGAACACCGAAATGGTCGACGCGCTGGTGCCGACCGATGCCGATCTCGAGCTACTCAAGAAGCTGATCACTCAGCATCGTGAGGAAACCGGGTCGGACGTCGCCGAGGCGTTGCTATCTGATTGGCATACGTCGGCAAGACGCTTCACCAAGGTGCTCCCGCGCGATTACGCCCGGGTACTTGCCGCCCGTGAGCAGGGTGAGTCTGAAGGTCTGGATGAAGCGGTGATCACCAGAAAGATGATGGAAGCCGCCCACGGATGAGCTCGTCGCGCGGCTTCGCCGGCTCCAGCCCGCGGGCAGCCATCCGCCTCTCGCAGGCTCGAGGCTCCCGCCAGACCCATCCACGCCCGAGGGCCAGAGCCGGCCGAGCCCTCGCTCCTCTCCAGCTGAAAAGGATTCAACGTGGCTGATCCCAAAGGATTTATGACGACCCCGAGGCGGGTGGCGACCCGGCGGCCGGTGACGGAGCGGATCCACGACTGGAAAGAGGTCTATCCGGGTACGCCCGGCCGTGCTCTGCTGCCGATCATCTCCGAGCAAGCGGGCCGTTGCATGGACTGCGGGATTCCCTTCTGCCACACGGGATGTCCGCTGGGCAACCTGATTCCCGAGTGGAACGACCTGGTCTGGCGTAGCGACTGGGACGAGGCCCTAGAGCGGCTGCATGCGACGAACAACTTTCCCGAGTTCACCGGGCGACTCTGTCCCGCGCCTTGCGAGACCGCTTGTGTGGTTGGGATCAACCGCGATCCTGTCACGATCAAGAATGTCGAGGTCGCGATCATCGACAAGGCGTGGGATGAGCGTCGGGTCAGCCCGCAGCCGCCGGAGTGGCATACCGGCAAACGGGTGGCGGTGATCGGATCGGGCCCGTCCGGACTCGCCGCTGCCCAGCAGCTCACTCGAGCCGGGCACACGGTCGCGGTCTTCGAGCGGGCTGACGAGCCTGGCGGGCTGCTGCGGTACGGCATTCCCGAATTCAAAATGGAGAAGTCGGTGCTGGATCGCCGCATTCGACAGATGAGGGACGAGGGCACCAACTTTCACAGCGGAGTCGAGGCCGGCATCAAGATCACCGGCCCGGAGCTTCAGGAGCGTTACGACGCAATAGTGCTTGCCGTCGGCTCGACGGTTGGCCGGGATCTGCCGGTCCCTGGACGCCACCTCAATGGCATCCACCAGGCGATGGAGTTCCTGCCGCAGGCCAATCGAGTGGCGTTGGGGCATCACGTAGAGAACCAGATCACCGCCAAGGACAAGCATGTGGTGATCATCGGTGGCGGGGACACCGGCGCGGACTGCCTTGGTACGGCGATACGCCAGCAGGCCAAATCCATCGTGCAGTTGGAGATCATGCCAACGCCACCGGACGAGCGGCCGGTTCACCAGCCCTGGCCGACATACCCGATGATCTATCGGGTCTCCTCGGCGCATGAAGAGGCGGGGGAGCGGGTCTACTCCGTGTCGACGTCGGAGTTCATCGGGAACTACGACGGCAGCGTCGCCTCGTTACGCATGTCGGAGGTGCGATTCGAGGCGGGCAAGATCGTTCCGGTGGAGGGGACGGAACAGGAGATCCCGGCCCAACTCGTGCTCCTGGCGATGGGCTTCACCGGCCCCGAGGCGAACACCGTGGTCTCGCAACTCGGAGTGGCGCTTGATGAGCGTGGCAACGTGGCGCGGGACCAGAACTACGCCACGAGTGTGGACGGCGTGTTCGTGTGCGGCGACGCCGGCCGAGGTCAGTCGTTGATCGTCTGGGCGATCGCGGAGGGGCGCGCCTGTGCCGCCGGCGTGGACGAGTACCTGTCCGGCATCACCAAGCTGCCGCGGCCGATTCCACCGACCGCTCGCCAAATGATGGTCTGAGGCGAGAGTTCCGTACGACCTCTGAGCTACGTCTCTCCCTCTGAGTTACGTCTCTTCGCACAAGGCCACGAATATGACAGAACCGGTCGGTTCTGGCCACTATTCGTGGCCTTGTGCGGAGAAACGGCCCTGGGAGTGGAGCCGGTCGATGCTGCGGCGCACTTCGCTCTCCAGCGCACGCGGCACCGTCAGACCGTAGCTCTCCTCGAGCTGGCCGCGACGCGTCAGGTAGGCCCGGATCGCGCTTTCGACGGTTGTTGGTTCAGCTGCTACGCCAATCGGACGGAGCAGGTGTTGAAGCTGTGGCAGATGTTCGGCAACAAGGTCATCCCGGCCGACACTGGCCTTTGTTGCAATCCACCAGATCCAATCCCAGAAGTGGGCGTCAATGGCGACGAGCGTCGACGGGTCGGGAATCACGGGCGGGGAGCGTCCTGCGACTGCTCGAGGAAGAGGTATTCCACCTGGTGGGACCGTCACAGTCGAGCCGCGCTTGCGGTTACTGGAGCCATCGCTACGCTTTCTGAGTTTCGAAAGTAGTCGATCGTACGCATCAGCCCTTCTCGCAACTGCACCGTGGGCTGCCAACCGAGGGTCTCCTTGGCCAAGCTGATATCCGGCTGACGGCGGACTGGGTCATCGGCTGGCAGCGGCAACCGCTCAACGGGGGAAGTCGATCCAGTGAGCTCGGTAACAAGATCTGCCAACTCCGCAATCGTGAACTCACCAGGATTGCCGATGTTGACCGGGCCGGTGACGCTGTGCGGCGTACCCATCATCCGCACCAAACCTTCAATGAGGTCATCGACGTAGCAGAAGGACCGGGTCTGCGAACCGTCTCCATAGATGGTCAGAGGCTCCCCTCGCAGCGCCGACATGACGAAGTTCGACACCACCCGGCCGTCCCGCGGATGCATGCGCGGACCGTAGGTGTTGAAAAGCCGGGCGACCTTGATGCTGAGGTCATGCTGCCGCCAATAGTCGAAAAACAGCGTTTCGGCCGCTCGCTTACCTTCGTCGTAACAAGCGCGAGGGCCGATCGGGTTGACGTGACCCCAATAGTCCTCTCGTTGCGGATGGACCTCGGGATCTCCGTAGACCTCCGAGGTGGAGGTCAGCAGGATCCGCGCCTTCGTTCGCTTGGCCAAGCCCAGCATATTGATCGACCCATGCACGGCGGTCTTCGTGGTCTGGACTGGGTCGCGCTGGTAATGCACAGGCGACGCTGGGCAGGCCAGGTGGTAGATCTCATCGACCTCGACGTACAGCGGAAATGTCACGTCGTGCCGGATCAACTCGAATCGGGGATGCTTGAGCAGCTGCTCAACATTGCTCCTCGTTGACGAGTAGAAGTTATCGACGCACAGCACTTCGTGCCCAGACGCGATTAGTCGATCGCACAGGTGCGACCCGATAAACCCCGCTCCTCCTGTCACAAGCACCCGTTGACCGTCAAACATCCCAAATTCCCCAATCAGAATCACAAGCGAACTCTTGGTGCAGCGTTATTGCTGTCTGGGAGACGCTGAACCCGCCAGCGGTAGCCGACGCAGCTCGGTTCATCTGAGCACCGCTCTCCCGGCCATCCGGATCGTACGCGCAGCCGATCGCAGCCGTGACGTGTACGTGTCACGACTCGGACTCTCGAGCATCGCGTTTTCGAAAGGCGCCGCCGGCCCGGTCGCCTGAGAGAGGTAATCCAGCGCGTCGGGCACCTTATTTCTGACCGCCTCGAGGTGATTGATGCACGCCATCTGAAGCGTGCCGTCCGAGAGCTGCTTCAACCGCGCCTCCAAGGCGTCCGCGCTTGCTGTCGAGCAGTAGCGCACCGAGAAGTGCGCTGCGTTGCGGGTCTTCACCACCCGTGCGCTACCTGACTTGAGGAGCAGGTGATCGTGGGCCGAGATCGGCCAGAACTGCTTGCGATCACGGAAGCGGTACTGCGCATTGGCGAGGAAGGCGGGCGTGAATTCCGCGAACAGCTCCTCCATCGTCGGTCGTAACAGCGGGTAGATCACATGGCCAGCGGAGAAGAAGCGCTCCGGCGTGTAGCCCAGCATTTCAGCGCCCAGGAGCTTGGTGCTGCTGTGGAAGCTGCTTGCCTTCTCGAGCTGCTCTTCCCAGTTGGTCCAGTAGCCGCGCAGATTGACCTTGCGTTCGTCAGAAAAAAAGTCCGTGGGTTCAGCCGGGCCGACAAGCATCATGTCGTCGTTGAAATACAGGAAGCGATCGGCCAGACCCTCTATGCGCCACAGCATGGTCTCGATGGCGTAGGAGTTGAATGTGGGCAAAAACTGCTCGTAGCCGCGGAAGATCTCGCGGTGATCGACGATGCGAACGTTCTCTCGCTCGGCCTTGCGTCGATCGATCGCTGCCGGTACCTGATTGTCAGTCACCAGCCAGATCGTGCGTGCCCATGGCGCGTAATTGCGGATCGAGCGCAAGCAAAAGCGGATCTCTTCATTGTCTGAAAAGCGCCGATCTTTGCTGGCCACCCGCTCGGGTCCGGCGCTCTGGTCCAGATTGGCCAGATACCGATTCCGTTTGGCGCGGTGCTTGGGATCCCGCCCGTCAACCCACGTAATCACCACATCGATGGGATCCGCGATGCCATTTGGCGAAGATGTCGTGCTCGTCGTGCTGGGGGTCATTAGAGGCTTTTCTGCTGTCTGTTGTGGAGCACGCGCAATCCGGCGACAGTGAAGGTTGCATCCAGTTCCGTAAAGGTGCGCGGGCCCTGCGCCGGATTGTCTGAGCTCGATCCCGTCCCGGCTCGACTCTAATCAGTCAATGCAGGTTCCACTCGGTAATCGACGAACTATGGCGGGTGTCGAAGACAGCCTATTTGCTAGCATCGCTGTCAGAGGTGAGAGCAATGACAGCAATTAGTATTCGCAATCTCGATTCCGAAGTGAAAGCCAAGCTGCGCATCAGGGCTGCGCAACATGGCCGATCGATGGAGGCAGAGATTCGCGCGATCTTGACGGATGCGGTTGCACAACGACCGGTTGGATTCTTCGACGCAATCCGAGCGGTCAGCCTCGAGCACGGTGGCGTCGATCTTGATCTTCGACGTCACAAGCAACGGCAACGTCTGGTTGACCTCAGGTGATCATCCTCGACACGAATGTCACCAGTGAGCTGATGATGGCCCAGCCGGATCAGGCGGTGATTGCGTGGTTTGCGGAGCAGCCTTCAGCAGAGCTGTTTTCGACAGTGATCACGATCGCCGAGATCAGTTACGGACTGGAACGGCTGCCGCGAGGGCAGCGACGCAAGTCGTTAGAACAGTCCTACGAGTCGATCTTCATGGCGATGGCGGATCACATCCTGCCGTTCGATGTTGAGGCGGCATTGCTGCTCGGCCCGCTTGTCGCAAGCAAGGAGCGGACCGGCATTGCCATGGACGCTATGGACGCACAGATCGCTTGCATCGCGGCAAGTCGCGGGGCGGTAATCGCGACGCGTAATGAGCGAGACTTCGCTGACTGCGGGGTGAAGTTGGTCAATCCCTGGCTGCAAGCATCATGAGCTGGTTCGACCTCTCGACCCACCTGCAACCTGCCGCTGGGATTGCCTGGAATGATGAGCGACGTGGCTACCTATGCCGCGTTCCTGCGTGGTGTCAATCTTGGTCCTCGCAACAAGATCTCCATGCCGGCGCTACGCGCCATGGCAGAGGATCTTGGCTACACGGGCGTTGCGACCTACATCAACAGCGGCAATTTGATCATCACCTCGGCTAAGAAGGCTGCGACGCTGGAGCGGGAGATCTCCAGCGCGATCAAGGACGCCTTCGGCCGCCCGATCGACGTCGCGGTACGGACGACGGCCCAACTGAAAAAGATCTTGGCCGAGAACCCTTACCCGGAGGGCAATCCGAGCCAGGTCACAGTTGCTTTCTTGATGAAGACACCGGATGCAACCGCTGAAGACAAGGTGGCCGCGGTGGCCAAGGATTACGAGCCGTTCACGTTCGCTGGTGAGCAGGTCTATGTCAATTACTCCCAAGGCATGGGCAACAGCAAGCTCGCCGAGAAGTTCAGCGCGATCATCGGCGTGAGCTCGACGGTCCGAAACATCCGGACTGTCGAGAAAGTGCTAGCACTATGCGAGAAGGACGGCTAAGCGAATCAGCTGAGCGTCACATCGTCGAAGTAAGTGCGGTTCGGCGTCGACGGTCGGCCGTCGTCGTGGCTGATCAGCTTGAGCGTGTACGTAGCGCCCGGCCTTACCGCCACACTGGCTCGCCTCCAGCCGCCCTTGGCCACGCAGGTTCGTTTCACAATCATGGTGCGTTTCCGGGGTGCCTTGCGCTCGATGGTGATCGCAGCCCAGGCCTTGGATCTACGATCCACGCAACGACCCAACCACCAAACGGTCAGCCTGCGAGCGTCCGCTGGCACAACGAATTTCTGGCTGAGCATGGAGTTACCAGAGGTCGCCTTTCGCTTGCCGGTCCTGGCCCCGAGAGTGCCGCGATGCCGAGCGGAGCGATTGACCGTCGTCGAGCCAGAGGTCGCCCAGCCAGCCAGTCCGAATTCGAAGGAGCCGTTCACCAATCCACCGCGATCGCGAGCTGGCGCAGGCGACTCCGTCCAGATCGTTGCCAGCGGTCGGAGTACGGCCGCGCGTCCCAGGGCAGGCAGGCCGTACGCATCCTCGATGGTGCGCAGCAGCGTGTAATGGTTCATCGGCTCCGGATAGCGTCCAGCCCTGATCCCCGCGCCGAAGAGAATCGTCGGCACCGGGCGTACCGTCCCCGCGGCATTTTCAATCGAAGGTCACCACGAGCCAGCTGTTATGGCGCTGTGCCCACTGCACATAGCGGTCGAAATGCTTCCTCAACCATCGATCGCCGGTACGAATGGAGCAGCTGTGCATGCATGTCGCGTCGGATCGAGTTGTCAGGGGCGCGGCGCAAACTAGTAGGGGGATCGGGCGACTAATGTAGGCGCTTGCTGACTTCCCCGCGTACAGCAAGAAGAGTTTGGAGGTTGCTGCGGATATGCCGGGAAGCACTCAGCCTGGGGACGGCTCCTTCGTCCACCTGCATGTGCACTCGGAGTATTCGATGCTCGACGGTGCGGCCCGGATTGCGGACCTGTTCTCTGGTTGTGAGCAGATGGGCATGCCGGCGATCGCAGTCACCGATCATGGCAACACTTTCGGCGCGTACGAGTTCTACAAGGCTGGCCGCGCTTCATCGGTCAAGCCGATCATCGGCACCGAGGCTTATGTCACCCCCAAGACACACCGTTCTGAGCGTCGACGGGTGCGCTGGGGTGACGGTAATGGGGACGACGTTTCGGGCGGCGGCGCATTCACCCACCTCACGGTGTGGGCCGAGAACACGTCCGGCATGCACAACCTCTTTCGGCTGAGCTCGCTAGCGTCTCTCGAGGGGTATTTCTACAAGCCACGGATGGATCGCGAGCTGCTCAGCACCTACGCCAACGGGCTGATCGCCACCACCGGCTGCCCATCCGGCGAGGTGCAGACCTATCTTCGGCTGGGCCGTTTTTCGGACGCGATCGCCAGTGCGGCGGAGTTTCGTGATCTGTTCGGGGCCGGCAACTACTTCGTCGAGCTGATGGACCACGGACTGACCATCGAGCGTCGGGTACGGGCCGACCTGCTCAAGATCGCCAAGGATCTGAAGCTGCCGCTGGTCGCCACCAACGACCTCCATTACGCCCATCAGTCCGACGCCGCGGCGCATGAAGTACTGCTCTGCGTGCAGACGGGCTCCACCATGGCCGACGGAAACCGGTTCAAGCTCGAGGGAGACAGCTACTACCTCAAGTCCCCGGCCGAGATGCGTGCACTGTTTGCCGAGCTTCCGGAGGCCTGTGACAACACCCTCGCGATCGCCGAGCGGTGCAATGTGTCGTTCAGCGAGGGCAACGGCACCTACATGCCGCGCTTCCCCTGTCCTGAGGGCGAGACCGAGGACTCCTGGTTCATCCACGAGGTGGATGCCGGCCTGCGCCGTCGCTATCCGGGCGGCATTCCCGATGAGGTACGCAAGCAGGCCGAGTTCGAGACAAGCGTCATCATCTCGATGGGCTTCGCCGGTTACTTCCTGGTCGTTGCCGACTTCATCAACTGGGCCAAGGAGCACGGCATTCGTGTTGGACCGGGTCGCGGCTCCGGTCCGGGCTCGATCGCCGCGTATGCGATGCGGATCACTGATCTTGATCCGCTAGTGCATGGGCTGATCTTCGAGCGGTTCCTCAATCCCGACCGCGTCTCGATGCCGGACTTCGACATCGACTTCGACGAGCGTCGACGTGGTGAGGTCATCCGTTATGTCACCGAGAAGTACGGCGAGGGCCGGGTCAGCCAGATCGTCACCTACGGGACGATCAAGGCAAAGCAGGCCGTCAAGGATGCGTCCCGGGTGCTGGGCTACCCGTTCGGCGTCGGAGAGAAGATCACCAAGGCGATGCCGCCCCCGGTCATGGGCAAGGACGTGCCGCTTGCCAGGCTCTTCGATCGTGATCATGCCCGCTACGGCGAGGCCGGAGAGTTCCGTGCTCTCTACGAGGTTGATCCGGACGTCAAGACAGTCGTTGACACGGCGAAGGATCTGGAAGGCCTGAAGCGGCAGTGGGGTGTGCACGCCGCGGGCGTGATCATGTCGAGCGAGCCGTTGATCGACATCATTCCGATCATGCGCCGCGAGCAGGACGGCGCGATCATCACTCAATTCGACTATCCGACGTGCGAAGCGCTCGGGCTGATCAAGATGGACTTCCTCGGCCTGCGCAATCTCACAGTGCTGGACGATGCGCTGGCCAACATCTCACTCAACCGCGGATTCCAGCTGGTCCTGGAGGACTTGCCGCTGGACGACGCGCCCAGCTATGCCCTGCTCGGGCGAGGCGACACCCTGGGCGTATTTCAGCTCGACGGCGGCCCGATGCGCTCCCTGCTTCGGCTGATGCGTCCGGACAACTTCGAAGACATCTCAGCGGTTTTGGCGTTGTACCGGCCAGGTCCGATGGGTGCGGACAGCCATACGAATTACGCCCTCCGCAAGAACGGGCGACAAGACATCACGCCCATCCACCCCGAGCTTGCCGAACCGCTCGCGGAGATTCTCAACACGACCCACGGGCTGATCGTCTACCAGGAGCAGGTGATGGCGATCGCCCAGAAGGTGGCCGGATTCACCTTGAGCCAGGCGGACAACATGCGCCGGGCCATGGGCAAGAAGAAGAAGGAAATCCTGGACGCCGAATTCGTGCCGTTCTCCAACGGCATGGAGGCGAACGGCTACTCTCACGCCGCGATCAAGGCGCTCTGGGACATCCTGGTCCCGTTCTCCGATTACGCCTTCAACAAGGCCCACACGGCGGCGTACGGCATGGTGTCGTACTGGACCGCCTATCTGAAGGCGAACTATCCGGCGGAGTTCATGGCGGCCCTGCTCACCTCGGTGGCCGATGACAAAGACAAGATGGCCATCTACCTCAATGAGTGCCGCCGCATGGGAATTCAGGTGCTGCCGCCGGATGTCAACGAGTCGGCCGCAAACTTCACGCCGGTGGGAACCGATATCCGCTTCGGTCTCACCGCGATACGCAATGTCGGGCACAACGTGGTTGATGGCATCGTTGCCGCTCGGGAGGCAGCAGGCAAGGCCGTGAATTTCCACGGCTTCTTGGACCAGGTTCCCTTGGTGGTCTGCAACAAGCGGGTGATCGAATCGTTGATCAAGGCCGGGGCCTTTGAGTCGATGGGGCACTCCCGTCGCGGGCTGATGAGCATCTATGAGGCTGCGGTGGACGCCGTGCTTGACCTCAAGCGCAACGAGGCGAATGGCCAAGATGATCTGTTCGGAGAGCTCGCCGAAACCGATCCCGTGCTGACTGGCAGCGTTCCCGATATTCCTGACTGGGACAAGAGAACCAAGCTCGCGTTCGAACGCGAGATGCTCGGTCTGTATGTCAGTGATCACCCTTTGCAGGGGTTGGAGCACATTCTGGCTGCCGAGCGTGACATCGGCATCGGTCAGCTGCTCGCCGACGACGGCCCACGGGACACCATGGTGACTATTGCAGGCATGATCACCAACATCACCCGGAAGACCACCCGCCGTGGCGACATCTGGGCGGTGATCAGCGTCGAGGATCTGGAAGCCTCGATCGAGGTCCTGCTCTTCCCGCGGGCCTACGAGCTAGTCTCAACCGTGCTGGCCACCGACACTGTGGTCAAGATCAAGGGCAAGGTGAAGGTCGAGGACGACGTGGTTTCCCTCAACGCGTCCGAGCTCAGCCTCCCCGACATCAGCGAACCACCAAGCGGTCCCGTCGTCATCTCCCTGCCGGCCACACGTTGCACGCCGCAGGTCGTGCAGCAGCTTCGTGAGGTGCTGGCCGCACATCCTGGTCTCACCGAGGTGCGACTCCGGCTCCGATCAGCAGAGAAGACGACGGTGATGAAGCTTGACGAGCGGCTCCGGGTGACTCCCTCGCCACCCCTGATGGCCGACCTCAAAGCACTACTGGGGCCAGCGTGTCTGGCGTCGTGACCGAAGCCGCGTCGACCTCGACCCACCGGACCTGGCGGCTCGCCGGTCGGCTGGTCGGCTTCGCCGCCGCCTCACTGTGCTTGGGAGCCGCCGCCGGGGTGATCTGGTGGCTTGTCGTGAAGCCGCCGGCGTATGAGTTGAACAGCAACGGCGGAGCGACGACAACTGAGCGCGGCCTCAGCCAGTTCATCGCCGCTGACGCATGGTTTTGCATTATCGGTTTGGTAGTCGGCCTGCTGATCGGAATCGCGGCATGGCGCTGGCTACGCAGCCTCGGCTGGTCAGTGGTGCTGGTGGTGTTGGCATGCGCAACGGCGGCGGCTCTCACCTGCTGGCTCGTCGGTTATCGGCTCGGGCCCGGGGACTTCCCAGCTCGTTTGGCAGCAGCGCAACCAGGTGAAATCGTCCCGATACCGCTGACGCTGCGCGCTCGCGCGTCGCTGTTGACCTGGCCGTTCTTCGCGATCATTCCCGTGCTGCTGGGCTCGTCTTTGGGACGCGACGATGAAGAGGCGCGGCCGCTGCTGCGACGACGGGTGCGGTCAGGTGACCAGGCGCAGTAGGGCGGTCACTGCGATGGCTACCAGGAAAACGACCAAGAAGCCGCGTCGCAGCAGCAAGGCGACGACCCCGGCTCCGACACCGGCGAGAATCCGCCAGTCCAGCACATAGTGGCCGCCACCGTCGAAGAGCTCCACTGCCACCAACGCCGAAAGCATGGCAATGGGTAGAAGCTGCGCAACCCGCTGCACCTTGGGATGGTTCAAGATCGACTCCGGCAGCGACACTCCGGCCAGTTTCAACAGGTAGCAGCCGACCGCTGCAACAATCACCGACACCCACAGCGCTGTCATCTAACATCCCGGTCCGCGCCCGACGCAACGCCATCGCGGGCGGGGAGCAAGCCGGCGACCAGCGCCACCGCTGCAGCAGCGACAACGGGGATGCCCGGCGGCACGAATGGAACCAGCGCCAGTGCCACCGCCGCACCGCCTACGGCGACCCACTGTGCCTCCCTGCGGCGCAGCATGGGCCACAGCAGGGCCAGGAACACAGCGGGTGCCGCGGCATCCAGCCCGACATCGGCGGGGTTGACTGCTCGACCGACGAGCCCACCGATCAGAGTGCCCAGCTGCCAGAGCGAGAACAAGATCAGCCCGGTCGCCCAGAAGGCATACCTCCGGGCACGGGGATTGGCTTGGCCGACGGCCATTGCCGTCGTCTCGTCGATCACAAAATGCGCTGTCCAGAGCCTGGCAAACCCGCGCGGGTGCAAGAACTCGGAGATGGGCACGCCGTAAAACGCGTTGCGGATGCCCAGCAGCAATGCCGCAGGAATGGCCGCGAAGGCCGATCCGCCCGAGCCGGCAACGCCGACGAAAGCAAATTGAGATGCTCCGGTGAACATGACCAGGCTTAGGCCCTGGGTCTGGGCCAGCGACAGTCCAGAGCCCACTGAGATCGCCCCGAATGAGGCGCCGAACGCCAGGGCGTAGAGACCGATGCCAATGGCGGCTCTCAGGATCGCGCCGCGGTCTGCGGGCGGCTCTGCCATGAACTCCCCTACGCGTAACGACTTGCTCGGAATTATCTTCGGGCGGCAGCGTGCCTGGGCCGTAGAATCTCTCCGTGCTTCGGGTGATCAACCTTCGCGGTCGGCGAGCGGCCGGCGAGCGGCTAGATTACGCCGCCATCGTGCCCCGGGCCGAATTCGACGTGGCCGCAGCGACGGAGAGCGTTCGGCCGATTTGTGAAGACGTGGCGCGCCGCGGCAGCGCCGCACTTGCTGATTATTCGCAGCGTTTCGATCGGGTGCTTCCGACCAACTTCCGGGTACCGGCAACCGCTTTGGAGAACGCCGCAGCGCGGCTCCACCCCGATCTGCGAAAAGCGTTCAGCACAGCGATCGAGCGGCGCCGCCGGGTCTGCGAGACCGAGCTCGGGGACACCGGCGGCGAGGTCAGCGTGGCGCCTGGTGCAGTGATACGACGTCGCATGATCCCGGTGCACCGGGTCGGCTTGTACGTGCCAGGCGGATTGGCGCCGCTGGCCTCGAGCGTGATCATGAACGTGGTGCCGGCGAAGATCGCCGGCGTGCCCTCCATCGCGCTCGCCTCACCGCCGCAAATCGAGTTCCGCGGATTGCCCCATCCCAACATCCTCGCCCTGTGTCACATCCTCGGCGTCGATGAGGTGTACGCGGTCGGTGGAGCGCAGGCGATTGCCATGTTCGGGTACGGCGTTCCCGGCCTGTGCCGCCAAGTCGACTTGATCACCGGACCGGGCAATATCTACGTGGTGGCAGCGAAGCGACTGCTCAAAGGTCGCGTCAGCATCGATGCCGAAGCCGGTCCCACCGAGATCGCGGTCCTCGCTGACGCCACTGCGGATCCGGTCCATGTGGCCGCCGACCTGATCTCTCAGGCCGAGCATGACCCACTCGCGGCAGCGGTGTTGATCACCGACTCCGGCGAGCTGGCCGAGGCGACACAGGCTGAACTGTCGGCTCAGGTGCCGTCAACCAAGCACGTCGAGCGCATCGTGCAATCACTGGCGGGTCGGCAATCCGCCATTGTGCTGGTGGATGATCTTGATCAGGGCATCGAGGTCGCCAACGGATATGCCGCGGAGCACCTCGAGGTGCAAACGGCGGATCCGGAGCGAGTCGCTTCCAAGATCATCAACGCCGGCGCGATCTTCGTCGGCCCCTGGTCCCCAGTCTCACTAGGCGACTATTGCGCCGGCAGCACGCACGTGCTGCCCACCGGTCGCTGCGCGTGCCACTCCTCGGGGCTGAACGTCCGGAGCTTCCTCAAGATGATCCAAGTTGTCAGCTATACCCAGGCAGCGTTTGCAGAAGTGGCCCGCAAGGTGGAGGTGTTTGCCGACGCCGAGGATTTGCCGGCGCACGGCGCCGCCATCGCCCGTAGGTTCTTTCCATCGACACGCATTTCGTGATGCCTGTTTCCTCGCTTGACGGGGGAGCCACGGCGAATCCGACACTCGGTGATCTCCCGCTACGCCCTGAGCTGGTTGGCGAGCAGCCCTATGGAGCGCCCCAGCTCGATGTGGCTGTCTGCCTGAACGTCAACGAAAACCCGTACCCGCCGAGTGAGCAGGTGATCAACGACATCGCCGCCGCAGTCGCCGTGGCTGGACGCGCGATGAACCGATATCCCGAACGTGACGCACTGGGGCTCCGTGGCGATCTTGCGCGTTACCTGGGGCACGGGCTGACAGCAGACCAGATCTGGGCTGCCAACGGCAGCAACGAGGTCATGCTGCATGTGCTGATGGCGTTTGCGGGCCCTGGCCGGCGGGTGCTCTCGTTCGCACCGACCTACTCGATGTACCCGGAGTACGCCCGGGACACCCACAGCGAATGGCACACGGCCCCCCGTCGGAACGACTTCACCATCGATCCGACCGCGGCCACAGCCGCGGTACGAGAAACCCGGCCGGACGTGATCTTGATCCCTAGTCCGAACAACCCGACCGGCACCGCCGTCGGGCTGGAAACCATCAGCGCCATCTGCGAGGCGTCGCTCGGTGTGGTCGTCATCGATGAGGCTTATTACGAGTTCGCCCGCGCTGGCACGCCCAGCGCACTCGAACTGCTGCCCGACTACCCCCGGCTCGCGGTCAGCCGCACAATGTCGAAGGCCTTCGCTTTCGCCGCCGGCCGGCTGGGCTATCTCGCCGCCGCCCCGGCATTCATCGAAGCACTCCGGATCGTCCGTTTGCCCTATCACCTGTCGGCGATCACTCAGGCCGCCGCTCGGGTCGCCCTGGCACACGCGCCGGAAATGCTCGCCAAGGTCGATCAGCTCCGGGATGCGCGCGATGACCTGGCCGAATGGCTGACCTCTCGCGGGCTCGAGGTTGCAGAGTCGGACGCCAATTTCGTACTGTTCGGCCGATTCGCCGACCGGCATGCCGTGTGGCAGGGCCTGCTGGACCGCGGAGTCTTGATTCGAGAGACCGGACCCGAAGGCTGGTTACGAGTCTCAGCCGGTACGCCAACGGAGATGCAGGCCTTCAAGGATGCGCTCAGCAACGTCCTCACAATGCGATCAATGAAGGAGATTCCATGAGCGCGGCGCGTACCGCCTCCCTCGAACGACAAACTTCAGAGTCGAAAGTCTTTCTCACTCTCGACCTGGATGGCACCGGTCGTTCCCAAATCTCGACCGGAGTCGGGTTCTTCGATCACATGCTGATGGCTTTCGCCAGGCATTCGTTGATAGACCTCGACATCGAAAGCTCCGGTGATTGGCACATTGACGCCCACCACACCGTTGAGGACACCGCGATCGTGCTTGGTCAGGCGCTGCGCGCCGCACTGGGCGACAAGCGTGGCATCCGGCGGTTCGGGAACGCGCTGGTGCCGCTTGATGAGGCCCTGGCTCAGGCGGTGGTCGATGTGTCCGGGCGGCCCTACTGCGTGCACACCGGGGAGCCAGCCGGACAGGAGTACGCGCTGATCGGTGGTTCGCTAGGCGCTGCCGGAGTTCCGGCCAGCGTCCCCTACACCGGCTCGCTGACCCGGCACGTCATGGAGACTCTCGCCTTTCATGCGCAGATCTGTCTGCACCTGACCGTGATCTCGGGCCGGGATCCGCACCACATCGTCGAATGCCAGTTCAAAGCTCTGGCCCAGGCGTTGCGCGACGCGGTGGCCATCGACCCGCGCGTCACGGGTGTCCCGAGCACCAAGGGAGCCTTGTGACGCAGTCTTTGGCACATCTCGCGCAACCGACGCCCGCTGTGCGGAAGAACGTTGTCGTGCTCGACTACGGATCGGGCAACATTCGCTCGGCTGAGCGGGCCGTCGCCCGCGCGGGTGCAGGGGTGAAGGTAACGAGCGACGCTGATCTGGCGACTGCCGCCGACGGCCTCGTGGTGCCCGGCGTCGGCGCCTTCGCCGCATGCATGGCGGGCTTGGTTGCCGTGGGCGGTCCGGAGATCATTGCTGCCCGCCTGGCGGCGGGACGGCCCACGCTGGCCATTTGCGTCGGCCACCAGGTGCTGTTCGAGGCTGGCATCGAGCACGGCGTACGCGCTTCAGGTTGCAGTGTTTGGCCAGGTCTGGTGGAGCGGCTGCATGCGCAGCGGTTACCACACATGGGATGGAACACGGTTCAGACCGCCGACGGCAGTCGGCTGTTTGCCGGCATCGAAACAGAACGCTTCTATTTCGTGCACAGCTACGGCGTACGCGAGCTGCCGGCGGCGCCACACCGACAGATCACCTGGGCCGAGCACGGTCGCGACCGTTTCGTGGCGGCTGTCGAGGACGGGACATTGTGGTCGACTCAGTTTCATCCGGAGAAGTCCGGGAACGCCGGCGCTCGCCTCATCCGGAACTGGGTTGCCACGCTGGGAACCTGACAATGCTCCGTGAGAAAGAGGGGCTCCGTGAGAAGGGAGGGCTGTGGTGGCCAAGACACGCTGGCTGGATTATTGCCTCGCCAAGCCTGGCGCATGGCAGGACGAGCCCTGGGAAGGTGATGTGGTCGCGAAGGTCGGCGACAAGATCTTCGCGTTCCTCGGCAGCGAGACGGCAATCGGCTTGAAGTGCGGCGACCGGGAAACCGCAGACCTGTTGCTTGATCGCTATCCGGGTGTTGCGAGCAAAATGGCTTATATCGGTCAGCACGGCTGGAATACCTTCGTTCTCGACGGGACGATCCCGCCCGATGAGATTTCGGACTTGATCGACACCTCGTACGCCCTGATCGTGGCGAAGCTCCCGAAGTCCAAGCGTCCGGCCTAACCCGCGATCAACGGGCGGGCTGCCGGTCAGAGTGCAATGGGCACAACATCGCTGGCGATAGGGTCATGTGGTGCAATCGGCAAGTCCCTCACAGGCAGTGTCTGTCGCTGACCGGCTCGTACTGCTGCCGGCGGTCGACATTGCTGGCGGGCAGGCAGTGCAGCTGGTTCAGGGTCGCGCTGGCTCGGCACAACGATTCGGTGACCCGCGAGCCGCGGCCCAGCGGTGGCAGGACGCTGGAGCCGAATGGATTCACCTCGTCGATTTGGACGCTGCCTTCGGACGCGGCAACAATGCCGAGATCGTGGCCGAGCTCGCGTCCCACCTACAGCTGAACGTCGAACTTTCCGGAGGCATCCGCGACGACGAATCGCTGGAGCGAGCGCTAGCGACCGGATGCTCCCGAGTCAACATCGGCACGGCCGCGCTGGAGCGACCCGAGTGGTGCGAAGAGATCATCGACCGCTATGGCGAGCGGATCGCTGTTGGCCTCGACGTCAGAGGCAGCAAGCTTGCTGCTCGAGGCTGGACCCGAGAGGGCGGCGATGTGTACGAGACGCTGCATCGGCTGGATCAAGCGGGTTGTGCTCGTTTCGTGGTGACCGATGTTTCCTCCGACGGCATGCTCAAAGGGCCGAACCTGGAGCTGCTGCGTCGAGTGTGTGAAGAAACGGAGCGGCCGGTCATCGCCAGTGGGGGAATTTCCACTTTGGAGGACATCATCGCTCTCCGGGGCATGGTCGGTATCGGCGTCGAGGGTGCAATCATTGGCACCGCGCTATACGTCGGGCGCTTCACTATCGAAGAGGCCCTCGTCGCCGCGCAGCTCAGTAGCACCACAGAGAGCAAGCACGCATGACCGTCGCGCCTCCCCATACCGATCCGCACGACACCGATCAGCACAACACCGATCAGCCCGGCATCCAACAGCTCGACGGCAGGCTGCGCGACCTGCTGGCTGGCAAGAAGATCGTGATGACCGGCGTAACCGGATTCATTGGCGAGCAGCTGCTGTGGAAGATTCTTTCCGAGCTGCCGGAGACCAGGCCGGCGGTGCTGGTACGCCGCAAAGGTTCGGCCAATGCCCGGGACCGGATGATCTCGGTAGTCAAGAAGCCGATCTTTCATGATCTTCGAGAAGCCGCTGGCGGAGCAGCCGAGCTGCTCGACAGCAGGATCGAGATCATCGAGGGCGATCTGCCCAACGTGCCGCAGCTGCCTGCCGATCTCGATGTCGTGGTGCACTGCGCCGGCGACGTCTCCTTCGATCCGCCGATCGATCAGGCGTTTACCACCAATGTGATTGGCACGAAGGCATTGATGAATCGCATGCTGGAGGCCGTCGCGGACGAGAACGGGCAGCCCCGGTCAGTGCCGCACTACGTGCACATCTCCACGGCCTACACGGCGGGCCGCAGGCGCGGTGCAATTCCTGAGGCGCCCCATGTCCACGACATCGACTACGACACCGAAGCGGCTGCTGGTCTTGCCATGCGCGAGTTGATCGAGGCGGAGTCGCGTACGTCGGCGCGGCTCGCGAAACTGCGTAAAGAGGCGGAGCGCGAGCACCGGCAGGCGGGATTCCTGACCACAGCTGCTGACACCGAGCGCCGCCGCCTCGCCTGGGTGCAGGCGGAGCTCGTCAAGGCCGGCACGGAACGTGCGCGTTCGCTCGGCTGGACCGATGTCTACACCTTCACCAAGGCCCTTGGGGAGCGGGTCGTTGCTGACGTCGGCCGGGACGTTCATGTCTCGATCGTCCGGCCCGCCATCGTCGAGTCATCTTGGCTGCATCCCTATCCCGGCTGGATCGAGGGCTTCAAGATGGCGGAGCCGTTGATCTTGGCGTACGGACGCGGGGAGCTGCCGGAGTTTCCGGCGACACCAGAAGCGGTCGTCGACATCGTGCCGTGTGATCATGTGGTGAACGCCATCCTTGCGGTATGCGCCACCCAGCCCGAGATCGGCAATCCGGAGTACTACCACGTCAACTCCGGTGCTCGTAATCCGCTGACGTTCAAGGACCTCTACAGCTACATCCGGTCCTACTTCCTCGCTCATCCCTTCGAAGGCGGTCCACGAGGGGCTGCGCGATTGCCGCAGTGGCAGTTCCCGGGCGCGTCGTCGATTGAACGGCTGCTCTCCACCTCAGAACGGGCCCACAAGCTCGCCGAGCGCGTACTGGCGCAAGCCCCGCGCTCTGACCGGACTCGCAAGTTCGCCAAAGATCTGGATCGCACCGGCGTACGGCTGGACTTCCTGCGGCGCTATCACTCGCTGTACAAGGAGTACGCGCAGTCGGAGCTTCATTTCGTGGACGACAACACACTCGCGCTTACTCGCGCGTTGCATCCTGATGATCAAACGGCGTTTGCCTTCGACACCGCGGTCTTTGACTGGCAGACCTATATCCAGGATGTGCACTGCCCCTCGATCACTGCGCCCGTTCGTCGGATGGATGCCATTCGGCGTAAGCGCGGCAGCCGCCCGACCACCATGAAGGAGCTGTACAAGGACACCGCAGGCGATGCGGCCTTGGCGATCTTCGACCTAGACGGCACGATCATGTCGACCAACGTCATCGAGCAGTACCTCTGGGCACGCCTGCCGGAACTGTCCCGTACTCAGCAGCTTGCCGAGATCGGTCAGGTGATGCGGCGCCTGCCCGCGTACCTGCGTGCCGAGCAACGAGATCGCGGCACCTTCTTGCGCGCGGTCTATCGCCGCTACCGAGGGGCTGATCTTGCTGCCCTGGAGCGTTTCGTCGATACGTCGATGGCGCCGCAGATTTTGAGCAGGCTCTCCCCGGAGGCCGTACGCCGAATCCGTGAGCACCGTGCCGCCGGACACACCACGATCTTGATCACCGGTGTGGTACGGCCGCTGACCCGGCCGATTTCACCGCTCTTCGATGTCATCGTCGCTGCTGATCTTGGAGTCGACGAGGAGGGCCGCTGCACCGGGTTCTTGACCGGCCCACCTGTCGTGGGGGAGTCTCGGGCCGCGTGGCTCAAGCACTATGCGGCGCAGCACGATATCGATCTTGACCGCAGCTTTGCCTATGCCGACTCCCACTCAGATCTGCCGATGCTGGAGACGGTCGGCAACGCCGTCGCGGTCAGCCCGGACATTCCGCTGATGCGGGCTGCGACTCGCAACCAGTGGTCGGTGGTGGAGTGGAAGATCAAGCCGATTACGCCGCGCTGGGCGCTACCGAGCTAAGGAGATTGCTGAGATGGCCCGACCCGGTTTCGTCCTGGAGGTCGATGATCGCACTCCGCCCTTGCTAGTGCCTGACGGAGATCGTTTCCGCCTCGAGAAGTTCCCGCTCGGCACCCGGGTGATCTATCCCGTCGAGTCGTTGCCGCGAGTCTTTGACCTCGGCGAGTCGATCAATGCCGCAATCGATGCGCCGCTCGAGTCAGAACCACTCTCAGCCTTGCTGCAACCGTCGATGAAGCTGACGATCGCCTTCGATGACATCGGCACGCCGACGCCGAAGATGCGGCGACCTGATATTCGCGGCAAGGTGATCGAAGCTGTCTTGACCCGGGCTGCCGAGCGCGGTGTCGATGATGTCGCGCTGCTGAGTGCCAATGGGCTGAACCGCCGGATGACCGCCGACGAGCTAGAACACATCGTCGGTGAGCGAGTCTTTCGATCTTTCTACGCCGACGGCCTGCTGACCAATCACGACGCCGAAGATGCCGGGCAGCTGACCACCATCGGAAGTACGGCGGCAGGTGACATTGCACTCAACGCTAGGGTCGCCGAGTCCGACTTGTTGATCTTCGTGCATCTGGTCGTCGCACCGCGGCGGCGGGGTGCGGCAGCGATCGCTGCAGGACTGGGGTCGACCGCGACCATTGGCCAGCTGTGCGGCATGCAGGCTCTGGGCGACGAGGCGGCAGCGGTTCAGATTGGGGACCTCGTCTCGGCTGCAGTACCGGTGTTCCAGATCGATGTTGTGCTGGACAACGACGTTTTCGCGCAGCCGCTGGGGTTTCTGGGCGAGCGCGAGTGGGACTGGGCCCTGAAGGACCGCGCCACCTGGTCCGCCGTACGCCGCGGTCTGGAGTGGACGCCGCAACGGACGCGCCGCCGGCTGCTGAATCTCCTTGAGAGTGATCACCACGCGACGCTGGTCGCAGCCGGGGCGCCGGTCGCGGTCGAGGAGGCGAGTTTGGCCCAGGCTACGGCGCAGCAGCTGGTCGAGGTGCCGGGACCCGCGGACGTCGGTGTCATCGGTGTTGCTGCTCAGACGCCGTACAGCATCGACTCGGTGACGAATCCGATTCTTGCTTCCTGGAGCGGACTCGCTCATGCGTTCGGCTCCCATACGGGCACCCCGTTCGTACGCCCCGGCGGCGCCTTGATCATGTATCACCCGCTCAACGCACAGTTTTCGCCGTTGCACCATCCGTCCTACGTCGACTTCTTTGCCGACGTCCTGAGCGTTACCACCGATCCGAAGCGGATCTCAGTGGACTACGAGGAGCAGTTCGCCAACGACTCGTGGTACATCCACCTGTACCGCACCAGCCAGGCCTTCCACGGTGTGCACCCGCTGTACCTCTGGTACCAGATCGCAGCGGCTCAGGAGCACTGCGCCGACATCGTGTGGGTGGGTGGCGACCGGGAAAGCGCAGCTCGTTTGGGTTTCCGCGCTGCATCGACTCTTGCCGATGCCCTCGAAATCGTGGCATCGACCGTCGGCCGTACGCCGTCGATCAGCTACCTGCATTCCCCACCGCACGTCCTGGTCGACATTCGATGAGGAACTCCTCGGCGTTGAGGCGAGCGGCTTGGGCACGTTCGGCACCGATCCGTGGGTTGCGTGATTTTGTGCAGGTGGTCGGTGTCAGGAACGTGATGCGCAATGAGCTGACGGTGGAGGCCTACGGGCTCGACCAGCTGCGCGACCTGGTCGAACCTGCCGTGTTCGTGGCGAATCATGGCTCGCACCTCGACACGGCTGTGTTGCTTTCCACCTTGCCTGGGGAGCGGCGGCGGCGCACCGCTGTTGGCATCGTCGGGGACTACTTCTTCGACAGCTGGTTACGCTCTGCTGCGTCGGCGATCGCGTTCAATACATTTCCGATCGAACGGAACGGAGTGCCAACCGGCACGGCGGCCAGTTTGCTCGCCAAGGGCTGGAGTGTCGTCGTCTTTCCTGAAGGCACTCGTTCTCGGGATGGATTTCTGCGTTCGTTTCAGCTGAATGCGGCCACGCTCGCGGTGGAGGGTCAAGTTCCGGTCATCCCAGTAGGGATCCTTGGGACGTACGCTGCGATGCCGCGGGGAAGTTACTGGCCGCTCCCAGGCCGGCCGCGGGTGAGCATTCGCTATGGGACGCCGATCTTCCCCGGATCTGAGGAGACGCCGGAGGAGCTGGGCTCGACAATCGTCGCGGCCGTCAAGCAACTTCTGGCAGAAGATGCCACGTCTTGGTGGCAGACCCAGCGCGGTACGGCTGAGCTCGCGGAGCCGCCGGCCGCCAGCTGGCGGCGTATTTGGCAGCAGAGTGATCCGCCCGTCAAGGGCGGCAAGCTGCCAGAGATGCACATTTGGAGGCGGTAGCGGGCTCGCGTCGCTCAGACGTTACGCATCTCAACAGAACATCGCGCACGGTTAGGATTTTGCATATGTCCGGTCACTCCAAGTGGGCCACCACCAAGCACAAGAAGGCTGTGGTCGATGCCCGGCGCGGCAAGCTTTTCGCCAAGTTGATCAAGAACATCGAGGTTGCGGCCCGCGTCGGCGGTGGCGATCCGGCTGGCAACCCGACGCTGTATGACGCGATTCAAAAGGCCAAGAAGAGCTCGGTTCCCAACGACAACATCGACCGGGCGGTCAAGCGTGGCTCCGGAGCCGAAGGTGGCGGCACCGCCTACGAGACCTTGATGTACGAGGCGTACGGACCGGCGGGTGTGGCGTTGCTCATCGAGTGCCTCACCGACAATCGGAATCGTTCTGCCTCAGACGTCCGGGTCGCTGTCACCCGCAACGGTGGGACGATGGCGGACGCCGGCTCGACCGCGCGCATGTTCAATCGCAAGGGCGTAGTGATCGTCGCCAAGCAGCAAGACGGCCGCGACATAACTGAAGATGATCTTCTTGAGGTCACCCTGGACGCAGACCCAGAGGAGATCAACGATCTTGGTGACAGCTTCGAGATCATCACCGAGCCGAGCAATACCGTGCCGGTACGCACGGCGGTCCAAGACGCCGGCTTGGACTACGAATCGGCGGAGGTCTCATTCGTTCCGCAGTACACCCAGGAGGTCGACGGTCCGACGGCCGAGAAGCTGATGAAGATCATTGATGCACTCGAGGACTCCGACGACGTCCAGAACGTGTACGCCAACTTCGACGCTTCGGACGAGGTGCTCGCCAGCATCGGCTGACTGAGAATCACTCCACCAAAGGCTCTGGCGTTTCTCCGCACAAGGCCACGAATGCGGCCCCAAACGGCCGTTGGAGCCTTCATTCGTGGCTTTGTGCGGAGAAACGCCAGAGCTCAGTCGTCCGTTCGGGAAATCAGCGACGAATGCGTGCCGCGCTGGCCTGTCTCCATCCCATCCGAGCCTGGCTGCAACACTGGTTGCGAACGGACAGCGTGTCGCGGTCGCTAACGTCAGGAGCACCACCTAGGCTGCCGAACATCTGTTCGTTTATTTCAGGGCAAGGGGGATCGCGTGGGCGATCCGGTCACGCGGCAGCAGCTGGGGGAACGCATGCGGGTGCTGGGCATCGACCCGGGCCTGACCCGGTGCGGTCTCGGCGTGGTCGACGGTGTCCCAGGTCGCCAGCCTCTGCTGGTTGCGGTCGATGTCGTCCGTACGCCGTCCGACCTCGACATCGCTCGCCGTCTGCTGGCCATTGAGGAGGCGGTCGATAGTTGGATCACCCGCTATCGGCCAACGGCAGTGGCTATTGAGAGGGTCTTCGCCCAGCACAACGTGCAGACGGTAATGGGTACGGCTCAGGCAGCCGGCGTTGCGATGCTGGCCTCCGCGCGCCACGGGATCTCGGTCAGCCTGCACACTCCGAGCGAGGTAAAGGCTTCCATTACCGGCTCGGGACGCGCTTCCAAAGAGCAGGTTGCGGCCATGGTGACCAAGATCCTCAAACTCGAAGACGTTCCCCAACCTGCTGACGCTGCGGATGCTTTGGCACTGGCGATCTGTCATGTCTGGCGGGGCAGCACCACCGCGCGACTCAATGCGGCAGTGGAGGCCGCCGGCAATCACGCGGAGCGGCATCGGAGCTCGTTCACCAAGCCCACGCACCCTCGCCCACGGAGGCAGGCATGATCGCCCAGCTGACTGGTGTCGTCGCCCAGGTCGGCCCCACGTCGGCCGTTATCGAGGTCGGCGGCTTCGGCGTCCAGGCGGTCTGTAGCCCGAACACGGTGGCAGGGCTACGAACCGGTCATCAAGCCACGCTGGCGACCTCACTCGTCGTCCGGGAAGATTCGCTGACGCTGTATGGTTTCGCCTCCGCCGATGAGCGCGAGTTTTTCGAACTGCTGCTGACCGCGACGGGCGTAGGACCAAAGCTCGCCCAGGCCGCACTCGCAGTGCTCAGTCCCGATGAGCTTCGCAAGGCAATCGCCACCGAGAACCTGGTCCAGCTGTGCAAGGTGCCCGGCATTGGTCGTAAAGGTGCGCAACGCATCGTCATCGAGCTGAAAGACAAGATCAACGCGGTTGGCCTGACCGACGATCCGGTACCAACCACCGGCCGGCCAGCAGCCTGGCGCGGACAGCTCAACCAAGGACTTCAGGGCCTGGGCTGGTCGGCCAAGGATGCCGAAGCTGCCTGTGACGAGGTGGAGCAGCTGACGCGAGACGATCCGCAGATCAACATCGCGGTCTTGATGCGGGCCGCGCTGCAAAGCCTGGCACGGAAGTAGCTAGCGATCATGAGTCACGTCAGCGATGAGGATCTCGCGGCACTCGTACGTCCCTATGCTGATCCCGGCGAGCGGGCTGCCGAATCCGTGCTTCGGCCGACGACCCTCGCCGATTTCGAGGGTCAGCAGCGGGTGAGTGATCAGCTTGGGCTGGTGCTCGAGGCTGCCCGTCACCGTGGCGGAGTGCCAGACCATGTGCTCCTCTCCGGCCCACCCGGTCTAGGCAAGACAACACTGGCGATGATCATTGCAAGCGAGATGAATGCGCCGCTGCGAATCTCGAGCGGCCCGGCTATTCAGCACGCCGGTGATCTGGCGGCCATCTTGTCTGGGCTCGTCGAGGGTGAGGTGTTCTTTCTCGACGAGATTCACCGGATGTCTCGCCCGGCGGAAGAGATGCTCTATCTGGCGATGGAGGACTTCCGGGTCGATGTCGTCGTCGGTAAAGGTCCCGGTGCAACCGCCATTCCGCTGGAGATCCCGCGCTTCACGCTGGTTGGTGCCACTACCCGGGCCGGCCTACTCCCCGGCCCGCTGCGGGATCGTTTCGGATTCACCGCACAACTGGATTTCTATGACGCAGCCGCGTTGGAACACATCCTGTACCGCTCGGCGGAGCTGCTCGGCGTACCACTGGAAGAGACTGGTGCGGCCGAAATCGCCCGACGCTCCCGTGGTACACCGCGAATTGCCAACCGGCTGCTCCGCCGAGTCCGCGACTACGCCCAGGTGAGGGCAGACGGTCGGGTCACACGCGCCCTCGCCAAGGACGCGCTAGAGCTGTACGAGGTGGACGAGTTGGGCCTGGATCGGCTCGATCGCTCGGTGCTCGACGCGATGTGCCGCAGATTCGGCGGCGGTCCGGTGGGACTGTCCACATTGGCCATCTCAGTAGGTGAGGAGCGGGAAACCGTTGAAGAGGTGGCTGAGCCGTTTCTGGTTCGACAAGGTTTCCTGATGCGCACGCAGCGAGGTCGTGTCGCAACTCCTGCCGCCTGGCGTCATCTTGGGCTGGCTCAGCCGCCTGGGACGCCATTCGGCAACGAGATCACGCCCGATCTGTTCGGGCCGAATGTGGTGGACTGAGCCTGATACAGGCTTCGCACAGGCCATTGATGCAGCTTTTCGACGCAGACTGGGTAGAGTACGGCGGTCGGTGCGTAACAATCTCTTGAGGTGCAGCGCAAACCGCGCGACACACAACAATCGGATGCCGGAGCAATGCAGCAATACACCACCTTGATCTTCATCGCCTTGCTGGCGGTGGCCTTTTACTTCCTGATCTTGCGGCCGCAACGCAAGCGCCAGCAAGCAATACAACAAACAATGAACGCTCTCAGTCCCGGAGACCGCGTGATGCTCGGCAGCGGCGTGTTTGGGACGGTCGTCTCCGTCGGCACCAAGCAGGTTGTCCTGGAGACTTCGCCTGGCTCAGAGCTCACTGTTTTGAAACAGGCCATCAGCCGGATCGTTACCGAAGACGACGAGGACGGTCTTGATGACCGTGACGAGCTGGACGAGCAGGATGAGCCCGATGAGCTGCAGGAGCAGTACCCGGCCCTGAGGGAGAATGCGGCGCCAGAGGAGCCGCAAGCATTCCAGCCGGAGCGTCCGATCGATGAGCCGACACCAGCCACCACTCCAGAGCCCGTCGTCGAGCCGAATTCGTCACCCGCCCGCGACTCGAAGCCTTCGACAGCCGAGTGAGCTCAATCACCTAACAAACGCTAGGAACACCACGCGCGTGGCAACGACGACTGGTCACCCGGGCCGCACTCTGATCATCTTGGGTGTGCTGATCGCAGGTCTGATTACCCTGATGGCGGTCAGTGGCACCTGGATCCCGAAGCTGGGGCTTGACCTGCGCGGCGGCACCACCATCACCTTGACCGCCAAGAACACCACGGGCACAGGGGCGGTGGATCCGAACAGTCTGCAACTGGCTAAGACCATCATTCAGAGCCGGGTCGACAGCCTCGGGGTTGGGGAATCCGAGGTCACCACCTCCGGTGACAACCAGATCATCGTCACCGTGCCCAACGTCCAGCAAGACGAGCTGGTCCGACTCGTCGGTCAGACTGCGGTGCTGCGCTTCCGAGCGGTCAATGCGGCTGAACAGATACAGCCGCCGGAGCCGACGCCGAGCCCGACCGGTGAGCCCAGCTCGGGAGCAACCGCCCAGCCCAGCGGTGAGCCCAGCGCTGGCAACTCCGAGACGGCCAAGGCGCCCTCACCCGCGGCTTCAGCTTCGAAGTCGGGCAACAACGCGCCGATGCCCGCGCTGCCGACAGCCCCGCCGGTGCCATTGGACCAGGCGTGCGTGGCTCCTGACGGCAAAGGAGTCCCACCGGACCAGGCGCTGGACTGGCAGCCAACCGAAGCCTGCCAGGCTGCGTTCGCGGAATTCACCTGCGAGACCAAGGTGACCGAGGTAGCCGACCAGGGCCTGTTTGCGTGCAATCAGGAGAAGACCGAGAAGTACCTGCTGGGGCCGACTCTGATCGAGGGCAACCAGCTGACCAAGGCTGTTGCGGGTATTCCGCAGAACAATGTCAACTGGGTGGTCAACCTCGAGTTCAACCCCGAAGGGTCAGCTGCGTTCGAAAAGGCCACTCGGCAGATTTCCCAGCAGAGCGAGCCACAGAACCGCTTCGCCATCGTGCTGGACGGAGTTTCGATCTCGGCGCCATCGGTCAACCAGGCCATTCCGGGGGGCCGGGCCGAAATATCCGGCAACTTCACCCAGAAGAGCGCGACTGAGCTGGCCAACGTGCTTAAGTACGGTGCGCTGCCCTTGGCCTTCGATGTGTCTGAAGTCAACAACGTTTCCGCCACCCTGGGCGGCGAGCAGCTGCGAGCCGGCATCATCGCGGGAATCATCGGTCTGGCGCTCGTCGTCGGCTACTGCTTCCTGTACTACCGAGGTCTGGGCATCGTCGTCGTGGCATCGCTCGGCGTAGCCGGGATCATCACCTACGCCTGCATGGTGCTGCTGGGCAGCAGCGTTGGATTTGCTCTTAACCTGCCGGGCATCGCCGGTGCGATCGTGGCTATCGGCATTACCGCGGACAGCTTTGTGATCTTCTTCGAACGCATCCGTGACGAGGTACGCGAAGGCCGTAGCCTGCGCACCGCCGTCGAAACAGGTTGGCGGCGGGCCCGACAAACGATCTTGATCGCAGACACCGTTTCGATGCTCTCGGCACTGGTGCTGTTCGTGCTCGCCATCGGGTCGGTCAAGGGCTTCGCCTTCACTCTCGGCCTGACGACTTTGATCGATGTCTTGGTGGTGTTCATGTTCACCAAACCACTGATGACGCTGTTGGCGCGGACCAAGTTCTTCGGCGGTGGTCACAGACTGTCCGGGCTCGACCCAGAACATCTCGGAGTTCAGGCGCTCCCGGGCTCGCGTACCCGCCGACCAAGCGTTGCGCGTCCAGCCGCGGTGACCGGAGAGGGGGCGTAAATGTCGAAGCTTGGCAATATCGGCCATCGCCTCTACACCGGAGAAGTCTCTTACGATTTCATCGGGCGCCGCCGTCGCTGGTACCTGGTATCGGCCATCTTGATCGGCGTCTCGATCATTGCGTTGGCGTGGCGCGGGCTGGACTTCGGCATCGAGTTCAAGGGCGGTGCCGACTTCAAGGCAGCCACCGCTGTCACGTCACAGACCGTGGACTCGATGCGAGACGCACTGCACAACTCCGGCGTTCCTGATCTTGACGAAGCAACCGTCAACACCATCGGGAATAACCAGGTGCGGGTGCAAACTCGGACGCTGGACCCGACCGAAGAGGTGCCGAAGGTCCGCGCGGCGATAGCAACTGAGGTCGGCATCCCGCCTGACCAGGTCGCCTACAGCCTGATCGGCGCTTCTTGGGGCGGCCAGATCACCGAGCGGGCGCTTATCGCGCTGGCGGTGTTCCTGGCCCTAGTGGCACTGGTGATCGGAATCTATTTCCGAGATGCCAAGATGTCGGCGGCCGCGCTGCTTGCGCTGATTCACGACTTGATCTTGACGATCGGCATCTACGCCCTCGTCGGCTTCACTGTGACGCCGGCAACCTTGATCGGCGTGCTGACCATCTTGGGTTACTCGCTCTACGACACAGTCGTGGTCTTCGACAAGGTGCGGGAAAACGTCCGCGATCTCCGGTCCAGTACCGCGCGTACCTATTCCGAGGCTGCCAATCTCGCCGTTAATCAGGTGCTGGTCCGCTCCATCAACACCACGATCATCGGCGTTCTGCCCGTGGCGGCATTGCTTTTCACAGGCGCATTCATCTTGGGTGAAGGCCCGCTGAAGGACCTTGCGTTAGCGCTGTTCGTGGGTATGGTCTCCGGGGCGTACTCCTCGATCTTCATCGCAACGCCGTTGCTGGCGCAGATGAAAGAGCGCGAACCGGACATGAAGAAGCTTGCAGCGCGGGTACGGGCCCGGCGAGCGAAGGAGACTCAGAAAGATCGTGTGGCCGCGACACCTACAACGTCGGGTAACCGCGCGACCGCTGACGAGCCGGCTACCGAGACGGCCGAAATAGCACCGACCGACGAAGTGCAGGACGCCGAACCCAGCAACGCCGAACTCGAAGACGCCATCACCGGCGTAGGGAACGGGTCCAAGCGAGTCGGCCCTCCCGAGGTGACCTTCAAGCCCGAAATGCGGGCATACCGCGATGGGGCGGCTAAGCGCCCCCAGCCACAGAACAAATCGCGCAGCCAGCGGAAGAAGTAGCCACGTGAGCCTCACCGAGCCGGCACGCCGCCGGGACAGGTCGAGAAGAACCTGGACGGATGAGGCACTAGTCAGCCTCCCGGCGCGCAGCTCATCGCCGGCGCTACAGCTGGTGCGTCGCGGCCTCCTCGCAGTGCTGTTGCTAGCCATCGTGGTGTTGCTCGTTTGGCTTGATCGGCACTCCTACCGCGACAGCTATGACGGTCAAGTCGGTCTAATAGATGCGATCTACTACGCCACGGTGACGATCACCACAACCGGGTACGGGGACATCACCCCGGTGGCGCCGCACGCCAGGGTCTTGAGCGCGATCGTCGTCACGCCCTTGAGGGTGGCGTTCCTGGTGTTGTTGGTCGGCACCACTCTTGAGGTGCTGGCGCACCATGGCCGTCGCATTTTCAAAGACGCACGTTGGAGGAAACGGATGCGGAATCACATCGTCGTCGTCGGTTTTGGCACCAAAGGCAGAAGTGCCGTGGAGACGCTGCAGAACAACGGCACCAATCCCAACCAGATCGTTATCATCGACAGTCGACCGGCCTCGATCACCGATGCGAACCTGCGCGGGTACGCCGCCATAGAGGGCGACGCCACCCGGCGTGAAATCCTGCGCCGCGCCGAGATCATGAAGGCGCGTGAGGTTCTCATTACTGTGGACCGCGACGATTCCGCGATCCTCGTGATGCTCACCGTCCGGCAGCTGAACCCCAGCGCGAATGTCGTCGTGGCGGTCCGCGAAGACGATAACGCCTCGTTACTGCGACAGTCTGGTGCAAACGCCGTCGTCACCTCATCCGAAGCGGTCGGCAGACTGCTCGGGCTATCGGCGGTCAGCCCCAATCTCGGCGCCATCATCGAAGATTTGCTTTCCAGCAAGGAAGGCTTGGAGGTAGGGGAGCGGCCGGTCACCAAGGAAGAGATCGGACACGCACCGAGCGAAGTGAACGGAGAACGGGTCATTGCGGTAGTCCGTAACAAGACGCTGCGACGCTTTTACGACCCGACGGTCGCCAGACTCGAGGCCGGTGACCAAGTCGTAGTGGTACGCCAAGCCGCCGAGGAGATCGAGCAGCAGGCTGTCAGCTCAAATCGACGGAATCGATTGGCGCAACCCAGCCAATAGTGGGTATCCCTGGGATACAGCATTAGTGCCGCCGTAGCGAGAAAAACAGCGGTCTTGGCTCATTGGAGCGGAGAGTTCTGTCGGCGGAAGCAACTCGTTGTCTAGAATGGCATCCTGCTGAGGAGGGACCGCTGTGAGTGATCACGGGGCAGCGACATGGTCGTCTGCCCAAGAGGCCAGGCCGCGAGGCCACGTCGCCCATGAGCCGCGCCGAGCCCTGATCATTCCCGAGCCCGAGATCGATGGTGAGCCGAGCCCCAGCCTGCCAGTCCGGATTAGCGCTGGCGCCGAGCAGCAGAAGGTCAAGATGCGGCAGCGCATCGCACGGCTAGGCTCCAGCCGGCCCCAGACACCGGCGCTCGATCCGCTCTTTCGCATCATCCGCGCCAATCACGCCAAAGCCGACCTCGGATTGGTCGAGCGCGCGTACCGTACGGCCGAGCGACTGCATGCCGGCCAAACCCGGAAGAGCGGGGATGCATTCATCACCCATCCGCTCGCGGTGACTACCATCCTCGCCGAGCTGGGCATGACCGAGGCAACGCTCTGTGCGGCGCTGCTGCACGACACGGTCGAGGACACCAACTACACGCTCACCCAGCTGACCCATGAGTTCGGCGAAGAGGTTGCGCTGCTCGTCGACGGCTGCACCAAGCTGGAGAAGGTCAAATACGGCGAGTCCGCCAAGTCCGAAACCATCCGCAAGATGGTCGTGGCGATGAGCCGCGACATCCGGGTGCTGGTGATCAAGCTTGCCGACCGGCTGCACAACATGCGGACCCTGCACTATCTCAGGCCTGACAAGCAATCTCGTATTGCCTCAGAGACGCTGGAAATCTTCGCTCCGCTGGCTCATCGGCTCGGCATGAACACGATCAAGTGGGAGCTCGAGGACCTCGCCTTCGGCACGTTGTTCCCCAAGGTCTACGACGAGATCGTCCGGCTGGTCGCCGAAGCAGCCCCAAGCCGGGATCAATACCTCTCGCGAGTCATCGATCAAGTCCAGGGCGACCTGCGTGGTGCCAAGATCAAGGCACTCGTCAGCGGCCGTCCGAAGCATTACTACTCGATCTACCAGAAGATGGTCGTGCGTGGCCGGGACTTCCAGGAGATTTATGACCTGGTCGGCCTGCGCATCCTGGTGGAGAACAGCCGCGACTGCTATGCGGCGTTAGGCGTGCTGCATGTCCGCTGGAACCCCCTGCCAGGACGGTTCAAGGACTACATCGCGATGCCGAAGTTCAACATGTATCAGTCCTTGCACACCACTGTTCTCGGGCCGGAAGGTAAGCCGGTCGAGCTGCAGATCAGAACCGACGACATGCACCGACGCGCCGAATACGGCGTTGCAGCTCACTGGAAGTACAAGGAAGGCAAGGGCCCGGGCCTACCGGTCAAGGGCGCCGACGACGCAGGCGAGCTGATCTGGGTCAGGCAATTGCTGGATTGGCAGCGGGAGACGGCCGATCCAAGCGAGTTCCTCGATTCGCTGCGCTTCGAGATCAACACCAGCGAGGTCTACGCGTTCACGCCTCGAGGGGATGTGATCTCGCTGCCGCAAGGTTCCACACCTATCGACTTTGCGTACGCGATCCACACCGAGGTGGGCAACAAGACCATCGGTGCCCGGGTGAATGGTCGGCTGGTGCCGCTGGAATCGGTGCTCGCGAACGGCGACGTGGTGGAGATCTTCACCTCCAAGGCCGAGAACGCGGGACCCAGTCGGGACTGGTTGAGCTTTGTTCGCAGCCCACGCGCGCGTAACAAGATCCGTCACTACTTCACTCGGGAGCGCCGCGAAGAGTCGATTGAGACCGGTAAGGAGTTGCTGGCGCGACAGCTTCGCAAAGGCGGCCTGCCGTTGCAGCGGCTGCTCACACTCGAACATCTCACCGCAGTCGCCGGCTTCTTCAAGCTTGCCGATGTATCCGCGCTCTACGCCGCGGTTGGTGAGGGAACGGTCGGCGCTCAGTCAGTGGTCAATAGGCTGATCGCCGTCGAGGGCGGCGACGAAACCGTCGCCGAGGAGATCAGCGAAGATCGAGTTGTCACCGGTCGCCGGCGGCGTAGTAGCGGAGCGATCGACTGTGGCATCCGTGTTACCGGTGCGAGCGATCTGCTGGTCAAGCTAGCGAAGTGCTGTACGCCGGTGCCGGGCGATGACATTCTCGGCTTTGTGACACGCGGGTCGGGCATTTCGGTGCACCGTACCGATTGCAGCAATGCGTCCAGCCTGCAGGCCGAACCGGAACGCCTCATCCCGGTGGAGTGGGCACCGAACGCCAAGAGTTCGTTCCTGGTGGCCATTCAGATCGAGGCCCTTGATCGGAATCGGCTGCTTTCCGACATCACCCGCGCGCTCTCGGATCAGCACGTCAACATCTTGTCCGCGGCTCTGAACACCAGCAAGGACCGCATCTGCAAGGCCAAATTCACCTTCGAGACGGCGGATCCAACACATCTGGATCACGTGCTCCGCGCCGTACAGAATGTGCCTGCGGTCTACGAGGCCTACCGCATCCAGCAATCTTGATTGCTTCGCTCGCCAAGCTCGCTCAGCGCGGATCGCGCTTGGCAGCCGCCTAGTTCGTCGTCGCTCAGGGACGAAAGCATGTCCCCTCACTCCTCCTCACCACGGCGGCGCGCGATCCGGTGTTTGGTTGATTTGCTTGCATGTATACGCCCTGAGCTTGTCGAAGGGTGCGCCGGGCTGGGCTTCCACAGGCTCAGCCGGCAGTTGATCAACCACCCAGATCGCTGGCCGTGCGCTGCGCCTGTGCTAGCCATTCGCGATACGTGGCAGCCGAGGACGCAGCCTCACTCGCGGCGCGATGATCCCCACGAGCTTCGGCTTGGGCAGCGCGTTCGTCCAGTGCCGCAATCTGTGCCTCAAGCTTCGCGGCGGTGTCCTCAGCCCGGGCCCTCGCCTCGGGATTGCTGCGCTTCCAGCGCTCATCCTCGGCAGTCCTGATGGCGTTGTCGACCGCGCGCAGTCGAGACTCGAGGGGTCGGACCGCGTCCCGCGGCACTCGTCCGATGGCCGACCAGCGGTCGAGAATGTCGCGGTACGACGCCCGCGCGACGCCAGGGTCACGTATGGGCAACAGCGCCTCAGCCTCGGCCAGCAGCCTTTCCTTGGCCTGCGCATTGACCCGAAGTTCGGAATCCTGCTCCGACAATGCCGCCTGCTTGGCCATGAAGAAGCGATCTTGGGCTCCACGGAACCTCTTCCACAGCAGCTCATCCACATCCCGCGGTGCCGGCCCGGCGGCCTTCCAGCGCGCCATCAGATCGCGGTAGGCACCGGTCGTCGGGCCCCAATCGGTGGAGTTCGCCAAACCCTCGGCCTCGGTGACAAGCTTCTCTTTGATCACCCGCGCGGCCTCACGCTGCTCGTTCTGTTGCGCGAATTGTGCCTTGCGGCGTCGGGTGTAGGTGGTACGGGCGCTGGAAAATCGATGCCACAGTTGATCGTCGGTCGCCCTATCCAACCGCGGCAGGGCCTTCCACTCCTCCAACAGCGCCCGGAAGCGGTTCACTCCGCCGCGCCAATCATTTCCTGCAGCGAGGCGCTCGGCCTCGAGGACGAATCTTTCCTTGGCCGCTCGAGTCTCTTCCTGCTGCCGGGCGCGTTCGGCCCGGCGAGCTGCTCTCTGATTGGCAATCAGCGGAGACAATGCCTCCAACCGAGTCTGGAGTCCGTCCAGATCACCAACTGCTCGCGCTTCGGCAATCGCCGGACGCAACTTGTTGATCGAGCCGACGGCATCATCCGGAGAAACAGCCCCAGTCGCAATCCGCCGCTCAAGCAGCGAGACCTCGAGCTCCAGCGCCTCGAATCGGCGAGTAAAGAAGCCCAGGGCCTCATCAGCTGGAACCCCGGGCACCTGGCCGACAGCTCGTTCCCCGGCCGACGTACGGACATAGACCGTGCCATCGGAATCGACCCGTCCGAAGGCGGCCGGGCCCGTCTGGTCAGGCCCGGCGCGTTCGGTCATAGCTCAATCCTGCCCGATTGTGCCGATAGTCTCGAACGTGTGCTCATAGCCTCTTTTCTATACAGCATGATAATGTAGCGGACCATGGACGCGGTTGTCTACACCAGAATGTCGCTATGATCAGACCGGTGATGGTGCGGGCGTCGCGCGCCAAGAGGCCGACGCCCGTGCGCTCGCTAAGGCAAGAGGCTGGAAGGTCACCAATGTCATTCGCGAAAACGACACCAGCGCTGCGGGGAAGAAAACACGGCCAGGGTTCGAGAAGTTGATCAATGCCCTAGCGTCCGGCGAGACCAAGATCGTGATCGCGTGGGCGTTGGACCGGCTAACACGCAACCGACGCGACACGCTACGGCTAATCGAGACATGCCAGGAACAAGGCGCAACGATCGCTCTCGTGCGTGGCTCCGATCTTGACATGTCGACCCCAGCCGGGCGGCTGACAGCCGATCTGTTGGCCGCTGTGGCGCGCTCAGAGATTGAAACCAAATCTGATCGCCAGAAGCGTGCGCACCTACAGGCTGCGCAACAAGGCAGACGGGTCACAGGGGCCCGCCCGTTCGGCTACGAAGCGGACGGCATAACAATCCGAGAACCTGAGGCGCAAGCCGTGCGCGACGCCTACCAGCGACTACTGGACGGTGTCAGTCTCGGACAAATCGCGCGCCGCTGGAACGAGCCTTGGTCTCTACACCCCACAGGGTGATCATCTTTGGACAGTCGCGACAGTCGGAACCTGTCTGCGGAAACCACGAAACACCGGTCTTCAGAGCTCACAACGATGAAATCGTGGGTGATGCTGTCTGGCCTGCCCTGGTCGACCGCGAAACTTGGCACGCCGCGCTAGCGATCATGAAAGACCCCAACCGATTGAGCCCGACGAGGTAATCAGAGGATGCTAACCGGTGTTGCCTTGTGCGGTGTCTGCGAGGGCCCAGTGCATTGCAACGGCAACAAGGGTTATCCGGTGTATCGCTGCGCCGGCAGCACTGGCCATTTCAGCCGCAAAGCCGCGCCGATAGACGAATACGTCTCCGAGGTCATGATTGCCCGGTTGTCCCGCCGGATGCCGCTGACCTATTCGCGCCCCCGAGCAGCGGCCGAACAAGTCGGAGCTGGTCCGGGAGGCCGACCGGCTCCGCCGCAAACTCGACGGGCTCGCCGCGCTGTATGAAGAAGGCGTCTTAACCGCCAAGGGTGTCCGCGGACTCCAGCGAGCGGCTCAAGGCGCAACTGGTGGACATTGATGCCAAGTTGGCGGAGGCGAACGGCATACCAAGGGCAGTGCGCACCATTGTCAATGCCGCCGATGTCAGGGGCGGCGTGGGAATCCCTCCAGGCGCGACCGTCGCGAGGTCATTCGAGCGCTCGCAATCATCCGCATAGATCCGCCCGGCCGCGGCGCGGTCGCTTTCAGGCCAGATACAGTCCACATCAAATGGAAAACATCATGACGCTCTATTTCTGCACCGATGTGGGGCAACACAAGCGCACTCGGCTCGGCCGGTTCACACCAGAGCATGTTAAGCAGTTAGATGCCGCCAGAGTTAATGGCGGCTGGTTCGTCGCAGATATGCGTGACCATGCGCCCGTCTACGAATCAGTGGCCAAGACAATGAAGCCCTTCAACATTCCCGACGATGTTCTGGTGGCATATGCGGCGTTGAAGGCTGAGGCACTTCATCCGCGGCGACGGAGCGCCGGGGAATGGGATGGTCGACGGCGTACCCAGGTATCGCCAGATCAACCAAAAGGCATTCCGCCCGACACAGGCCGGCTGCTGTTTCGCAACGGGCACGGGGTCGGCATTCTCAAATGTCCACGCTGCGGGAGGGATAAGCGGATATCTGAGGAACGTTTGCGGGAAGCGTTGGCAGTTATCGCAGAAGTTGACATTTCCCGCATCTAAAGCCTGCTAAAGTAAGTGCAGGTAATAACCTTCCGCTCCGGGCTGGACGGGCTGGCGCGCTCTCGCGACGAGCGCGGAATAGCTCATTTCCTGGAGCGTTTTTCGTGTCTTGGACAAAAGCACGTTCTGATTTGGCGCTGGCTGTTCGCGACGGCGCCACCCCCGAGGTTATCGACGGACACCGTCGTGACCTGAGAGCCGAACGGCTCGCTGACCACATTCAAAAGGTGGTCGACTCGGCACCGCCACTAACCGAGCAACAGCGGGCACGCCTCGCTGCGCTGCTGCAGGGCGGTGGTTCGAATGCTGCTGCGTAATAGAACAAGCCCGGATGATGGGTCCGGGCCTGCTCCTAAAGACACCTTCGGTGCGGGTGCTGACTCCATCTTAGAACGTTCGCCACTGCGGCAAGCGCTCGATACTGCAATTGCTGAAGCCAACGGCACCAAACTGTCCATGAAGGACCTGACGGTGTTGTCGCCACAGATCGATCCGTTTCGGCTGGACACTCCTGGAAACCACAAGATCGGGAAGTGGCTTGCTGACTCTGCTGCAACCCTTGGGTTAGGCGGCCGGAAGATCCATCTTCGCGGGCTGCACTACATGATCATCGGCCAGCCGAAACCGGACGAGACGGCCTACACCAACACCGAGGCCGACTGGGCGTGGCTATCCGGTGAAGCCGGGAAGGCCGCCCGCTTCCTGGGTTATATCCCGTTCGACCAGATCGTCGACCACCGCAACGCCGCCCCGACTGTGCGGATCTTCAGGAGCCCAACCCGCATCCGTTCATTAACGTCGGCATCGACATCGACATTCCCGATGTAGATGACATCGGCCCTAAGGTCGGCGTCGCCGATTTCCACGGCACCCAGCCATACAAGATCGTGCATGGTCGGGGAGAAGTCGCACTGGAAGCCGTGCTGGCGGTGTCCGCCGATCGCGGACAGATACAAGGCGGATCTGTATCTGCCGACTGGGTGCCTGTCCGACACCTTGGTCTATCAGATGGCCAAGATCGGCGCCGACGACGGCCGGCCGATGGTTGTGCTCTACTTCTCCGACTGCGACCCGTCCGGTTGGAACATGCCGATCGAGGTCGGCCGGAAACTCCAGGCATTCAAGGCTTGCCTTTACCCCGACCTGGAGTTCGAAGTTCATCGGGTTGCACTCACCCCCGACCATGTCCGCGAATATGACCTGCCGTCAACGCCGCTGAAGGAACCGAACGCGCGGCGACAGGTGGCAGGCCGCGATGGGTGTGCAGCAAACCGAGATCGATGCACTCGCATCACTTCGGCCGGATTTGCTGCGGCGGATCGCCCGCGATGCGATCGCGCCGTTCTACGACTCCGACCTTGACCGGCGCGTCGATGAGGCGCGCCAAGACTGGATCGACCGGGCGCACACGATCGTCCACGACGGCATGGACGATCGACCATGGCCGGATCCGTGCCGAAGCAGACCGAGAAGCTGACCGATGCGGGAGCAGATCGACGAGCTCAACGAGCAGCTTCAGATCGACGTTGACGAGTTCGATCTGCCGGCGATCGAAATCCCCGACGCCCACATCGACTACTACTTACAACCCAAGCCTTTACTCGATTCGTCATGGTCGTTCGCTGAGCAATACAAGGCGCTGATCGACTCCAAGGCGTACCGGCTCGGCGGTGGCTCATGACCGAATACGGCATACGCCTTGAGCCACAGCACCAGCGGCTGCTTAGAGAATCCGCCATCCCAGTGGAGCATGCCCGTGCCCGCGATTACATGACAGCCGACACCAAAAAGCGGCTAGACCAGATAGGCATAGCGAAGAAGGGCCAGAACGTCCCCGGCCTGCTCATCCCGCTGCGGGACAAACAAGGCAGCGCGTGGGGCTGGCAGTACCGTCCCGACTCGCCGCGTGCCTTGGCAAACGGTAAACCACAGAAGTACGAGACCCCCGTAGGCCAGCGCAACGGCATCGACGTACCGCCAGGTGTCGGCCCAGCACTAGATGATCTGTCGGTTGAGCTATGGATCACCGAAGGTTCACGCAAAGCCGACTCGGCGTGGTGTCTTGGCATCCCGTGCATATCGCTCAGCGGTGATGGAACTGGCGCGGCATCAACCAACACGGCGGCAAGCTAGTCATCCCCGATTGGCATGAAGTTGCATTGAACGGTCGCAAGATCGTCGCCGCATTCGACAGCGATGCCACCGTCAAGCCGGAAGTCAGGTATGCGCTGGAGCAGTTCACCGGATGGCTAGCAACCAAAGGTGCATCCATCCGCTTCTGTCACCTACCCCACAGCGACGACGGCAAGACCGGATTAGACGACTACATCGGCCAAGGCCACACCAAAGAAGATCTCTATGCGCTCGTGCGCCCGGACATGCCCGAGCTGCCAGAGCCTGAGCTGCCTGAAGACGATGAGGAAGTGCCGGAAAAGGAGAAGCCACGGCCACACTCCCTGATCCGATCACCCTGGAGCACTGCCACGCCACATTCAAGAAGTGGTTAGGCAGCGGCTACGACGGCGACGCACTGAAGCGGTGTTGGCAGCGGCGGCAGTCGAGCGCATGACAGGTGATCCGCTGTGGCTGCTCGTCGTGTCAGGCAGCGGCAACGCCAAGACGGAACTGGTTCAGGCATGCCGAGGCGCCGGGGCGCTGATCACGTCCACCATCGCATCCGAAGGCGCCCTACTCTCTGCGACGCCGCAGAAGGACAAAGCCAAAGACGCCACAGGTGGATTGCTGCGCAGCATCGGCAAGCAAGGCATCCTAATCGTCAAAGACTTCACATCGATCATCTCCGCCAACGCTCGGCTACGTGGCGAAGTGCTCGCCGCATTCCGCGAAATCTACGACGGGTATTGGGTCGTGAAGTCGGATCTGACGGTGGCCGTCGCATCCCATGGTCTGGGCGGATCGCTGTCATCGGTGCCGTAACGACCAAATGGGATCAAGCCCACGACGTCGTAGCGGCCATGGGTGACAGGTTCGTGCTGATCCGCACCGACTCCGCCACCATGAATCTGCGGCTACTCGCCGGCACCAAAGCGATACGTAACACCGGGAGCGAAGAAGTCATGCGGAAAGAACTGACAGACGCCATCGGCGGTGTCATCGCTGGCATGCGCATCGATGTTGAACCGGTTAGCGATGCCGAACTGAATGCGCTGCTGATCTCGTCCAACCTCGTCACGTTGGCGCGTACAGGTGTGGAGTACGACTACCAGGGCAACGTGATCGACTCGCACGCGCCCGAGATGCCTACCAGGTTCGCCAAGCAACTCACTCAAGTGATGCTGGGCGCCGACGCGGTGGGGGTGTCTCGCGAGGATGCGTTGAAGTTGGCGCTGCGGTGCGCTCGGGATTCCATGCCACCTATCAGGCTGGCGATCATCAAGTACGTTGCGGCCCACCCTAGTTCGACGCCGGGTGACGTTCGGGCTGCGATCAATAAGCCTTGGACGACCGTGAAGAGGCAGCTGGAAGCTCTGTATCAGTTGTCTGTGCTCGACCTGGATGAGGTTGAGGAAGCGAACCGTAAGGGTGAGAAGATCGCCAGGCCCTACTACAGCCTCGCCTCAGACATCGACGCCAGCGTTGCGACGTCACCAGAAAAGTTACTACTTAAAGATACGGGAGATATAGAAGAAGAAGATCTAGACGAACCCCCTCTAGAGACACCTAGTAACTTTTCTGGTGACCCGGAGCTGTAGAGCCGACTTGCTGGCAGTGCGGCAAGGGCCTCTGGCCAGACGGATCATGTAGCCGATGCCGCCCAGCGGCGAATCTCTTCGGCGAAGAGACGACAGCATGACCGCCGCCCGCGCCGCCTCCGACGCCCTCACGCTCCACTCCTCAGCCTGGCCGAGCAAGGGTTGAGAACGCACTGCAGCGACCCCGCCATCCACTATCTTTGGCTGTCCGAACACGACAACGAACGGGCCGTAGCTGTCATGTTGTGCGACCACTGCCCAGTCCTCCAGGTGTTCCGAGACACAGCCGAACAACGTGACGAACGCTGGGGCGTTTGGGGCGGGAAGGACCGCAGCATCAGACCGGGAAGAAAGAAGGCAGCATGACCGACGTGATCACCCTGTTCCGCCAGTCCGAAGCAGCCGGCAAAGTACGCACCATATGCTCGGGGATATGACGACGAGTTTGGTAAGTAGGCGTGATGATAACCACCAGACCGTCCTGCTCCGCCAGTTGTGCTTCCGATGGTTGAGGACAGGGTTGACGTACAGCCTCTCTGACCTTACCTGCAGCTGTGCTCCTACTTGAGAACAACCATTCTGGCCGCGCACCACTGGTCATGCAAAAAGGGCCGATCCATAGACATCCGAGTCATTTAGATGGATACAGGAGGAAACGATGGAAACTCCCGCCCGTGCAAACGCAGCATCCGAGATGGAGAAACAGTATTCCCTTGGCACAATCCTGGGTATCTGGGCCCTGGCAGCCGTGCCGATGGGCATCCTCGGCTGGATCTTTTTCCCGCGGCTGGCACCCGATTTCAATTCGGATCCGCTCGGGTCGGGCGTCACGAGGCTGGTGCTCCTCGCGCTGGGTTTGGTCTGGTTGTTCGTCCTGTCGATGATCATCGTTCGTCGAGAGGAAGGCGATCTGCGCTGGGCGACGGTCAAGCGGAGGCTCAGGCTCAACGCCCCGCGGGACCCAGCGACCGGCGAACCCCGCGCGGCTCTGGTGGTGGGTGGTGCCGTTCCTCGTTGCGGTCGCGGTGGTGGAACTCGTACTGAACGCTCCAATAGAAAACGCTGGGTATCCGTCGTTCCGTTCTTGCCGAGCCCACAGGCTACAGCCCCGCCGCGATCTTAGTCGCGGGAGATCCTGGCGCGGCTGGAGGGCGCCTGGTGGTTCCTGGCCTTGTTCGTGGTTCAGGCCGTATTCAACACGATCCTGGGGGAGGAGTTCCTCTTTCGGGGCGTGTTGCTGCCCAAGATGGAAGGCGTGTTCGGACGCTGGAGCTGGGTGGCCAACGGCGTACTCTTCGGCCTCTATCACGTTCACCAGCCCTGGGGGATACCGAATTCGGTCCTGACCGGACTGTTGTACACGTTCCCTGCCTATCG